>CAVRZO010000004.1:0-47193 GCA_963725615.1 Terriglobia bacterium
TGTCAAGGTAGCGCTCTAACCAACTGAGCTACGCGCCTACAACAACTTGCGAGTTTATCAGGGAACGTTTGGAGCGAGCAAACGATCCTGCGTTCGGGTAGTGTCCTAATTGCACTTCCGGGTTTAGGACACTACCTGGTTCGGGCAGAGGCTCAGTTTGAATTTCTCCCCTCTCTCATGATGGGGGCATCCTGAGCTTGCGAGGAACCGGCCCTCAGCGAAGCCGAAGGGATTGAGCCGTCCGACGCTGTTGCGCGGGTGGGCAACCCGCACTACGCATCCAAGCTCGATGCGAGAATATCGATTTGCCGGTTATGGCCGCCGGCGGCATAGTATATTCCGGCAGAGAAATTCCAGAGATCTGAGGTCAGCAGGCTGACACAATTAAAGATGGAGAAAATACTAATCTTCCCCAACTTGTCGGTCACAACCGGAGCCATCGCCATGAAGCGACCGCTGCGCGCGCTGTTACTTGCGGCATGTTTTCTTCTGACTGCCTTGATGGCCGCAGCTTCCTCGTCGAGCGCCAGTCCCGCCGACCGTGTCTACCACAACGGCACCATTTTCATGGCTGATACACGAAATGGAACCGCGGAGGCGCTCGCGATACGCGATGGACGGATTGTCTACGTGGGCAGCAATCAGGGATTAACGCCCTTTGTCGGAGCGGCGACTATATCAGTCGACCTTAAGGGGCGGTTTCTGATGCCAGGCCTGGTTGACGACCACATGCACCCGCTCGAAGCTCGGGACGCAACTTCTGAAGTGCAGTCTCAACTTCGGATCGCTCACCATGGCGAATTGCAACAACGAGTGGAGGCTCGTCGTGACCACGACCTCGTCCAAAGATCTCGATGCCTGGCTGAGGTCGTGAGCTGGTTCAGGAAAGCATGCGCCCGCGGCGTAAAGACCAGCCGTGCCACGCTGGATGCGCTGAAACGACTCGGCCGATTATCTCCGCTCCTCATCGGACACAGGGTTTCGCCAACACGCGCGCTCTGGCCCTGGCCAAGATCGACGGCGAGCACTCCCGACCCGATCGGCGGAAAGGTCTGACATGACGCCAGCGGCGAACCCTGGCCTGCTCGAAGATGCCGCGTCGAGGTGTCTCGAGTCTGTCGCCGAAGCCGTACGCGAACGGAACGTGGCGGGCGCGAAGGCCGCGCTCGAAGCCATGAGGCGGCAGGGCTGGCCACCTTCTCGGTACGCCGCCGTGCCGGCCGAGAGCATGGCGGCGTTCGCGACCGTGCGCCGCGCCGGAGGCCTGACCGCGCGGGCGCACTCTTCGCTGCGAATCGCACCCACTCGACCTGGCGATCCAGTCGGCGCGGTCGCGCGCGTGGTCGCGCTTGCGACAGTATGACGAGGTCGCCACCGCTCGCGCCCGGCATCACCGTCCAAAATGCAGAGCTCTTCCTCGACGGGGTGATCACTGCGCCGCGTTCACGGGGGCGATGAGGGAGCCGTCTCTCACGAATGCCGGGACGGCGGCGAACCCACGCTGGGTGCCCGGCCCGAGCCGCGGACCCGCTGTCTACTTTCCCGCCCAGCCGCTGGCGGCCATCCTCATAGGACTGGGCCGCGCCGGCATCGACCCCCACATGCACGCCGACGGAGACGCGCCGTCCATGCCGGCCTCGACGGAGTCGAGGCGCTGAGGAAAGCGTTGCCCGCAGCTGACATCCGTCCCGCTATCGCACACGACGAAATCGTCGAGCCGGCAGACTTCCCGCGCTACAAGCTGCTGAATACGATTCCGGTGCTGTCGCTCCAGTGGGAGAAACCCGCGGGAGACACGATGGGGCTCAAAGATTATTTCGGCCCGGCGCGCATGAAAATTCTGGAGCCTGCTGGACTACTGGCCGCGGCCGGCGCCCGCATCGCTTTTGGCAGCGACTGGCCGGTGGACCGGCTGGACGAATGGTTTGCCCTCAAAGTCGGCGTGACCCGCACCAACTCCCCCAACGCGCCGCCCGAATATCGCGGCCGCCTGGGAGACGATCCCGGCTTGTCGCGCGAGGCCGTGCTGCGGGCTGCGACCATCGACGCAGCCTATGAGCTTCACCAGGATGAGACGACCGGATCTCTTGAGGTCGGCAAGTTCGCGGATCTCATCGTGCTCGACCGCAATCCGCTCCAGATACCTGCCGAGGACATCGCAAACATCCAGGTGCTCGAAACGGTTGTCGGAGGCAATGTTGTGTACGACAGCTCTGCCGCCTCGCGCTAAAGACGGCTAAATCTGCGGTCACAACGTCACCGGAGCCGCAGGACCAGATGCAAGGCCGTCGCCAGGGAATATAATGGCGCACGCATGTCGCTCATCTCTGGTACGAAACTCGGACCCTACGAAATTCAATCCTCAATAGGTGCCGGCGGCATGGGCGAAGTCTATCGCGCCCGCGACACCCGTTTAGCGCGCGAGGTCGCAATCAAGGTTTTGCCCGAGACCTTCGCCCGCGATGCCGACCGCCTGCAGCGCTTCGAGCATGAAGCCCGCGTTCTGAGCACGGTCAACCATCCCAACATTCTCGCTATCCACGATGTGGGATCTCAGGGTGATCTCCACTATCTGGTGTCGGAACTTCTCGAAGGCCAGACGCTGCGCGAAAAGATGAGTGCCGGGCCACTCTCCCAGCGTCGCGTGACGGAGTATGCAGTGGAGATGGCGCGCGGTCTGGCCGCAGCGCACGACAAAGGCATCGTCCATCGCGATTTGAAACCCGACAACGTCTTCATCACGAAGGACGGTCGGGTAAAGATTCTCGACTTCGGATTAGCCAAGCAAGCCATCGGTGAAGCCGGACTCTCCGGACAAAGCGCGACCGCAGCCGCGCCTACACCCACGCAGCCGGGCACGGTGATGGGGACTGCGGGCTACATGTCTCCTGAGCAAGTACGGGGACAAACCGTTGACCACCACTCCGACATTTTCAGTCTGGGCGCGATTCTCTACGAAATGATCTCCGGGAAACGCGCCTTCAAGGGTGACACCGGCGTCGAGACCATGAGCGCCATCCTGAAGGAAGATCCTCCCGAGTTAAGCGAGAGTGGACTGAACGTCATACCGGGCCTCGATCGCATTGTCCGGCACTGTCTGGAAAAGGAGCCGGGGCAGCGCTTCCAGTCAGCGCGCGATCTGGCCTTCGATCTGGAGAGCCTGTCGTCTCTCAGTGGTGCTGCGAAACCAGTGACGGGATCGCACCAGACAAGTGCTACAAAGTTTAGAACTCCACTGCTCATTGCGATTCCGGCTTTGCTGCTGGTGGCTGCAGCGGCGTTCTGGGCCGGGCATGCGACCAGGAAGTCTTCTGCTCCGGTCTTCAGTCGGCTGACGTTCCGGGGCGGCCATGTTGGGGCGGCGCGGTTTTCTCCCGATGGCCAGACCATCGTGTACAGCGCGCAGCTGGGCGATGAACCGCTGCAGCTCTACACCACGCGTCCCGACGCTCCCCAGTCGCGCGAACTCGGGCTGAAGAACAGCAGCATCCTCGCCGTCTCCAAGCAGGATGAACTCGCCATCACCCTGAACCACATTCAGCCGATGGCGAATGCCGGGGGCGGAACGCTGGCGCGGGTGCCGCTCACCGGCGGTTCTCCGCGCGAGATAAACGAAGCCGTGGGCAGCGCCGACTGGTCGCCCGATGGACAGTCCCTTGCGCTGGGTACGCTGACCAACACCAGCTTTAACCTGGAGTATCCCCAAGGCAAGCGGTTGTACGAAACTCAAGGCTGGATCGGCGACTTGCGCGTTTCGCCTGACGGCAACATGGTGGCTTTCATCCACCATCCCATTCGCTGGGACAGTCTGGGCACCATCATGGTCGTGGATCGCCAGGGCAAGAGCCGGGTGCTCACCGGTTCTTTCTCCGATGCTCGCGGACTGGCATGGGCGCCCTCCGGTAAGGAGATTTGGTTCACCGGCTCGAATGTCCACCTCTCCAGCAATTTGTTCGCAGTTGATCTCGAAGGGCGCCAGCGCCTGGTTTGGGCGGGCGCCGGCGGGGTTGTGCTCCAGGACATTTTCCCCGACGGCCGCGTGCTCTTCATCCGCGAGAACCGGCGGCGTGGCATTGCCGGATTATTTCCCGGTCACGACTCGGAAATTGACATGAGTTGGCAGGACTGGTCGCTGGTCACTCGCATTTCTCCCGACGGCAAGTGGATATTCTTCTCCGAGGAAGGCGATGGTGGAGGTCAAAAGTACTCGGCCTATATGCGCGCGACCGATGGCTCGCCCGCGACTCGACTGGGAGATGGCACGCCCTATGGCGTATCTCCTGATCTTAAATGGGTGACATCCATCATTCCAGGACAGCCCCAGCAGCTTTGGTTGCTGCCCACTCGCGCCGGGGCGCCGAAGAACCTCTCACAACCTGGCTTCGATTACGACTACGCGGTCTGGTTTCCCGATGGCAAGCATTTGCTGGTCACTGGAAGGGAGCCTGGAAAACAGGCGCGATCCTATCTCACCACCATGGACGGCGGAGCCCTGGCTCCGGTGACTCCTGAGGGCGTGCAAGGCTTCCCGACCGAAGATGGGAAAGAAGTCGTGTCGCGGCAAGGCGACATGCTGAAGTTTTATCCCATTGACGGCGGACAGCCACGAAGTATTCCAGCCAAGATTCCTGATGTCACTCTCCCGTGGGGCGGACAGAGCGGGCGTTATGTCATCGGAGCGGAGCATCCGGGAGTCCCTCTGAAGCTGTATCGTTACGACACGGTGACGGGTGAAAGAAAACCCTGGAGAGATCTGGTGCCGGCGGACCGGGCAGGCGTTTATGTCGCCAACATATTCGATATCACACCCGATGCCCGTTGGTATGCGTACTCCTATGTACGTGACCTCTCCGACCTCTACCTGGTCGACGGCTTGCGCTAGCATCACAACCACAAAGTGTCTTCATTCCGTGATCGCTCCAAACCGGGCGGTAGATACGGGTCGCGGGGCTTCCACCCTGTAGTCGGTAACGCGTTGGTTGCCGTTATTTTTATTGACCTCCGGTGTCCTGCCGGGGCAAAATTCCGGGCACGCTGGGGGGCGGGCTCAATAATGTCTAACTGGAAGTGTCTGTGGACGCTCATACTGCTAATCGCGGCGCCAGTCGTAACCCGGGCCCAGGGTGTTTGCCCGCTGAACGGCACGGGCAGCCGCAAGCTGATCTGCATGCTTCCGCAGGCGCTGGGATCGTCCGGCTATACCTTCTGACGGCGCAGCCCGGCACCTTGACTCACGCTACTGCTTAATCAGCTCCGCGTCGATGGTAATGGATATGTCGTCGCCCACCATGGATGGCGCGCCATTCACGCCGAAATCCTTACGATTGATCGTCGTGCTGGCGGACGCGCCCACGTGAAGGTTGCCTTTCGGATCTTTCACCGGAGCGCTAGGGCCGTCGACATCGAGCACTACTTCCTTGGCCACTCCGTGAATCGTCAGGTCGCCGGTGATCTTGATCTTGCCCGGACCTGCCGGCTCGGCACGCTTGGACTTAAACGTGATGGTGGGATACTTCTGCACGTCCAGAAAGTTCGGGCTGCGCAGGTCGTTGTCCCGCATGTCTACGCGAGTATCAACCGTGGTGGCGTCGATGGTGGCGTCGAGCGAAGTCTTGCCAGGATCGGCAGGGTCATAACTGACGCTGCCGCTGACTTTCCGGAATTCGCCCCGAACCGTGGAAATACCCATATGACGGACGGCGAACTGGGCCGCGGAGTGTGCGGGATCAATCTTCCAGGTTTCAACCTGCCCAATAGCCGGTGAAGCCAATGATGTGACGAATGCTAAGACAAACAAAAAGGCGATCGGGAAAATATTGCGCTTGTGGATCAACGAATCCTCCTAGCAAAGGAAGTGGCCATCTCTGCATATTACACTTGTGCGCTGGAGACCGGGCGTCCCGCCTGCCTGGACGGGCGAGACGCCCGTCCTCCATTTCGGCATGGAAGTTCTGTTACAGAGCTGGGGAGAAATCCGTCAGCACCATAAAGGTAGAATCCACTTTTTCCACCAGCTTTCCGTTCACCTCGGACGCGTCGCGTACTTTCTGCCATTCCGGATCGTCAACAAACGCCTTCCAATTGCTGGCCGCAGCCTCCCGGCTGGGATGAGCGAGGATATAAATGAGCGTCTTGCCCTTCAACGGATCATCGAGCGGAGTCCAGTAGGCCACGTTCTTCATTCCGTGCTTCTCGAACAGCCCCGTGGTGTGCTCGCGGAAGCGTTTCAGCAGATCGTCCAGCTTGCCTTCGTTCGCGTGGTAAACGCGAAGCTCATAAACCGTTGATGCCGATCCCGCAGCCCGGGCTTGCTCAGGTTCGGACCCGGCCCAGACGGCAGCCGGAATCAGCGCGATGGTAGGCAAAGACTGCAACAAAGCTCTTCTGTCCATGTCAGCCTCCCAAGTACAGTAAGAAGCAATCCATTCAAGACTGATCACATTAACGGGTTCTCGACCAAAACGTCAAAGCCGGTGATCAGCAGCGGCTCGAGCGTGGCAACAGTACCGGGTTGCAAAATTGGCCCACTGAAAGCGACAATCGTCTGTGCATCCTACCCCATCAGGCGGGTCCCCGATCTGCCCTGCCGGAGATCCGTTTCAATCCGGCGCCATGGCGCTATTGACGTTGGGTAACCCTCGGGAGAAGTTCTGGGGTGCGATTCTTGCTCTCGGCGTTCAAGGGATCAGTCTTTCCGGCATCGAACTGGGCTCGTTCGAAGATTTTGTCTCGATGATAAAAGCGGGCGATCCGCCCTCTTTCGGTGTAGTCTTCTTTCCGATGCATCGCATTGAACGTTTGGAGCTGGACTTGTCGGACGGCAACATTCCTTCCCTTTCTCAACGTTTCACGGCCAAGACAGGACTGGACCCAGCTTCAATTCTCACCCGTAACCTTCTGCAACTTTCCACCCGGGTGGATCTCTGAAGATGAAGCTTTCCCAGCTGCTCACCGCACCCAACCAGTTGACCCTGCTGCGCATGATGTTCGTGCCGTTTATCGTCATCGACCTGGTTGCCGGCCACTATCGTTGGGCGCTCATCTTATTTGTCCTGGCCGGCTTCAGTGACGGCCTGGATGGGCTGCTGGCCCGGACGCTCAAGCAGCAGACGGTGCTTGGCCAGTATCTCGATCCCATCGCCGACAAGCTTCTGCTCAGCACCATGTTCATGGTGTTGGCTATTTTGCATAAGATCGCGTGGAAGTACACCGTTTTGGTTTTCAGCCGCGATATCTCGATTCTCTTTGCCAGCGCGGTGCTTTACGCAATTGCTGGATTGCGCAACTTCCGTCCCAGTATCTTCGGCAAGGCCAACACCTTTGCCCAGGTGGCTGCCGTGTTTTTCGTGATGCTGTTTCAAATCAAGCATGATCGCTGGGTCTGGATCACGCAGACCACGTTTCTCCACGCCACAGTCGGTTTCACTGTGGTCTCGGCCGTGCACTATATTTTTCTCGTAGGTCAACGACTGCGGGCCAGCAACCACGTTTCCCCGGACGCTTCCAAATCGGCGGGTGGTTCGATTTGACCCTGTTTCCGCTGTCCCCCTAGAATTGACGATCCTGTCGCACACTTCTTCATCCTATGGCCCTGCGCCTGTACAACACGCTGCCCGGCAAGATAGAAGAATTCCATCCGCTGCAAAATAATGAAGTGCGGATGTACGCCTGCGGGCCCACCGTCTACGACTATGGTCATATCGGCAACTTCCGGACCTTCGTCGCGGTGGACATCCTCCGCCGTTTTTTTCGACAGAGCGGTTTCAACGTGCGCCACGTCATGAACATTACCGACGTGGACGATAAGATTATCCGCAACTCCGCGCAGGAGGGGTTGAGCGTCAAAGATTACACCGCCAAGTATGAGAAGGCATTTTTAGAAGACAGCTCCATCCTGAACATCGAGCCACCGGTTCTCGTACGCGCCACCGAGCACATCGAAGAGATGGCGCGCTTCATTGCAGAGCTCGAGAAAAAAGGCTTCGCCTACCGCACGGACGACGGCTCCTATTACTTTCGCATCGCGAAGTTTCCCGGCTACGGCAAGCTTTCAAAGAAAGATTTCGCGGGCATGGAAGACGGCGCGCGGGTGGATGTAGACGAATACGAAAAGGATAACGCTCGTGATTTCGCCCTGTGGAAGGCGCCTAAACCTGGAGAAGCATTCTGGGAGAGTCCGATCGGGAAAGGGCGGCCGGGCTGGCATATCGAGTGCTCCGCCATGTCGATGCTGGAACTGGGGGAAACGTTCGATCTGCACGCCGGCGGCGAAGACCTCATTTTCCCGCATCACGAAAATGAAATCGCGCAATCCGAGGCGCTGACCGGGAAGCCGTTCGTCCGCTTCTGGTTTCACGCCCGCTTTCTGCTGGTTGAAGGCGAGAAGATGTCGAAGAGCGCGGGCAATTTCTTCACCCTGCGGGACCTGGCGCTCAAAGGATATAAGCCTTCCTCGATCCGGCTGTTGTTGGCCTCCGTGCCCTACCGCCACCAACTGAACTTTACCTTCGATGGCTTGAAACAGATGGCCAGCAACGTGGACAAGTTGCGGAACTTTCAACTACGCCTGAAGACCGGCCAATTCCCTCCCGGCGCCAGCGATTCGACGCTAGCCTCCGAGACGGTAGCGCGCATGACCGCTGCGCTGGAAGACGACCTGAACACGGCGCAAGCCCAGGCCGCCATTTTTGACATGGTGCGCAAAGCCAACGCCGCCATCGACAGCGGACAGATGAGGAAAGATGATGTTGCACCGCTGCTTGCCGCACTCGACAAATTTGACGAAATCTTTGCGGTCTTGCGCGACGACGATGGCCCCAAGATGAAATCCATTCTGGAATGGGCAAAGACGGAAGGGCGCGAGAAAGATGTCAGCCAGGGACTGCTTGACGCCGTCGGAATGCAGAGTCTGTCTGACGCCGAGATCGAAACCAAGATCGCTGAGATGGAGGCTGCTCGCCGGTCGCGTAATTTTCAGGCCTCGGATGCGATCCGCGCCGAACTTACCACCGCCGGACTTCTGGTCGAAATCACCAAGGATGGAGTGCGCTGGCGCCGAAAGTAGCTAACCTCACTGCTTACTCTTCTTACGCTCTGACTTTCCCATAGCGCCCAAGACGCAACTGAGAACCGAGAACTGGTCACTGAATACTGGTTTCTAGTTTCTAGTTTCTAGTTTCTGGTTTTTAGTTTTCAGTCTCCGGAGCCTCCGACTACCGCAATATTCGCTGACTGAGCGCAGCATCCAGTACTGCATTGCCGCTGGGGCCGCACACCTGCTGGTTCCACTGCTGTTTCAAGTCCTTGGGCTGAGGAATGATGGTGGCCCGTCGAGCCGTCCTCGGAGTCGGAGACGACGTCTGGGGAATCAGCGAAGCGAAACTACTCACGGTGGTGAGGATCAGATTGACAGCCGCCGTGATTCGAGCGGAGAGCGCAGGGTCGCTGATGTGGGCCGCCTGCAGGAGCGCCGGCAACTCCTGGTTCGTCTCCTGAATCATGCTTTCGATCTTCTGCAAGGCGTCCGCGCTGGGATTCGCCTTGTAAGCGTTGTATAGCGACTGCAACAGTGTCAGATCCTTGCTGGCCTCCGCCGAGATGTTCTGGATCGCCAGGGCCTCGGCTGGGCTCAGCTGTTTTCCCGATTGCAGAGTTGCCACCAGCGCCGCAATGTTCAGCGCCATCTGGGTAAGTACCGGCAAATCCGCCAGTGCGACGCTAATCCACTGCGCGTTGCATCCCGTCGCAATCATTGAAATGCTCAAGACGAATACCAATACGACTCTCGCCATCGAAGTTGACTTCATGAGTGCTTCTCCCTATCTAGATCGTGGGTTTGATTTGGATTTATGGAGTGAGTGCCACGGGCCACGTGGGGACAGCCGCCCTCGGCTGTCCGGCCGAGCAAAGCTCGGCTCTGGCGTGGCCCGCAAAAAACAAAATCGCCACCGGCCGAGGCCGATGGCGATTCTTTTCTGGAGATCCTTAGACTATTTTCAGTGTTGCAACGGGTCCAAAAAACTTACGCCGCTTTCTCACACGCCTGCGCCACTCGAAAGATCGTGCTCTCGTCAAAATGCCGGCCCAGGATCTGCAACCCAATGGGCAGCTTTTCCTTGGTCTCGCCGCAGGGCACGGAAATTCCCGGGATTCCCGCCAGGTCCGCAGTCACGGTGTAGATGTCCGCCAGATACATCGCCAGCGGGTCATCCACTTTTTCGCCCAGCTTGAATGCCGCCGTGGGACTGACCGGCGCCACAATGGCGTCAACTTTCTTGAACGCTTCTTCGAAATCCCGCGTCAGCAAGGTGCGCACCCTTTGTGCCTTCAGATAGTAGGCGTCATAGTATCCCGCGCTCAGGGCATAGGTGCCCAGCATGATGCGGCGCTTCACTTCTGCTCCAAAACCCTGATCCCGGCTGCGGCGGTACATCTCGGAGAGCGTACGCGCATCCTTGGCGCGATACCCGTAGCGCACGCCGTCAAAGCGGGCCAGGTTCGACGAAGCCTCGGCGGTAGCCACAATGTAGTAAGCCGGAATCGCATACTTGGTATGCGGAAGCGAGACTTCCACGATCTCGCAGCCCTGTTTAGCCAGCTTCTGAATCGCTGCTTCGATCGCGCTGCGAACTTCCTTGTCCAGGCCTTCTCCCAGATACTCCTTCGCCACACCGAGCTTCAGCCCGCGTACCGGCTTCTCAAGTTCAGCGACATAATCCGGAACCGGCACGTCGGCCGAAGTCGAATCCATGGGATCCCGACCGGCAATTGTCCGCAACACGATGGCCGCGTCCTTCACCGTCTTCGCCAGCGGCCCGATGTGGTCGAGCGAAGACGCAAACGCAATCAAGCCGTAGCGCGACACGCGCCCGTAGGTCGGCACCATCCCGACCACGCCGCAGAACGAAGCAGGCTGACGAATTGAGCCGCCCGTGTCCGAACCCAGCGCCGCCACCGCCATGTCGGCGGCCACGGCCGCCGCCGAGCCTCCGGAAGAGCCGCCAGGAACACGCGTAAGGTCGCGCGGATTGTGCACCGGCTTCCAGGCCGAGTTCTCGTTCGACGATCCCATGGCAAACTCGTCGCAGTTCAACTTGCCCAAAACCACAGCGCCGGCCGCCTCGAGCCGGGCAACGGCTGTGCAATCGTACGGCGGAACATAGTTGCCCAGAATCTTCGAGCCTGCGGTAGTGCGAACGCCCTTGGTGACCATTACGTCTTTGATTGCGACGGGCACACCACCCAACGGGGGAAGGGCTTCGCCTTTCACAGCCAACGCGTCCATCTCTAAAGCCTTGGCAAGTGCTCGATCCTTGCAAAGAGTCAGGAACGCGCCGATCTTCGGATCGTCGTTCTGGATCTTCGCGTAAAACGACTCCGCCAGCATGGCAGCGCTGGTCTTGCGCTCCTGAACGGCGGAGCGGGCGGCATCAATGGTGAGCAGCTCCAGATTCATGGGGTCAGTGATTCGTCGTTGGCCAGCTTGGTCGTTGGCCAAAGACCAACGGCCAGGGACCAACGACGGTTCTTTCTATCTTTCAATCACTTTCGGGACTTTGAAGAATGTCCCGTCCGAGTCCGGAGCATTTTCCAGCACCACGTCATGTGGCAGCGACTTTCGCAATCCGTTAAGGACATCTTCGCGGCTGGCGTAGGCAAAGCGTTCGCTTCCCTGCTTCGACTGGTCCACGCCATACCGGTCCGACACCTGCGCCATAGGCGGCACATTCGTCGTGTCCAACTCGTTCAGGCTGTCGATGTGACCAAGGATCGAGTTTAAGTCGCGCACCATGCGAGTGCGCTCTTCCTCGGTCAATTCCAGGTTGCCGAGATCGGCCACGTACGCAACATCGTTTTCGGTAACTTTCATGTCCGTGTGGGGCGGGCGCCCTCGCCCGCCGCTTTGTCCACAATCACAAACTCAATCCGTCTCACGCTTTCTGCGACATAACGATTGAGAACCGCAAGATACTGCGGTGCCAATGCCTGCAACTCGGCACGCCACCCAGCGTCGGGAACTTCGATTCTAAGAATCCCCTGAGCAAAGCCGACGGCTCGGGTGCGCGCGGCGACCGCCTGCCCACAAGCCAGCGCCCACGCCAGCAGCGGGCCTTCTCCCGCAGGAGATCGCCGCAGACTGCCGGCAACAATCTTTTCCAATCCTGCGCCGACTTGTTCCATGGCTCGGTTCATCAGCGGATCAAATCCTTGGTGGGAGCGAAAATGATTTTACCATTCCCAAGCGTTCGCCGGCGATGAACGGCTCGTGATCCTTATATTTCCAGAATAGCAATCTGCGCCGGGAAAATGGGACATCAAGACAGACGATATATTTCTTTTCCTCTCAACCGCTTGAACAGGAACCCGCACGGCATGGGGCTTGACAGTTTCCTTGCCGCAGGTCAGTTCGGGATGGAATTGTCGGCCGCCGGAGGAAATTCCCGCTTCACGTACTCCATCGCGCTGTCTTTCGACTGCAGGCGGCCTTCAAGCTGTGCGTCCTCCACCAAAGAAAGGATTTCTTTGAAGCGCGGCCCCGGCCGGTACCCGGCCGCGATCAGGTCATCGCCGTCAATCAGCGGCGCGGGACGAATGGTTTCAGGAGGAATTGCGGCGATCTTTTCCCGGGTAAGGTTATAAGACGTCATATCGCGATGGCTGGCCTGGCAGTCCAACCGATGCAGTTCGATGTGCTCTTCAAAGTGCGGCATGCGCACAAATTTCTTGAATGTGGATTCCTTCATCTGCGGCACGTGTGCGAAACGCATGTGATTGGCGACCAGGGCCAGAATCTGTTCGGACGCATCGTTGGAGAAGCGCAGGCGCCGGCAGATTTCCCCGGCCATCTTGACGCCAATGTCCACGTGATTATCAAAGCGAATACGATCGGGCGCCACGCGGAAGGTCGGCGGCTTTCCGACATCGTGCAAGAGCGCTCCCCAGGCCAGTGTCGGCGAACAGGGATGCGGCAATTCCTGAAGCAGCAACAAGGTGTGTACAAACACGTCGCCTTCAGGATGGAACTCCGGCGGCTGCTGCACGCCCTTCATCGCCGAAATCTCCGGCAGAATTTCGCGGAGCAAGCCGGTTTGGTCGAGCAGGAGAAAAGCCGGGCGGGCTTGGCCCTCGATAAGCATTTTAGTCAGCTCGTCGCGCACCCGCTCCCGCGAGACTTGATGGATTCCGCCGGCCAGCTTCTGGATCGCACCGAACGTTTCCGGTTCGATGGTGTAGCCGAAGCGGGCTGCAAAGCGAACCGCGCGCAGCATGCGCAGTTTGTCTTCCGCAAACCGCGGCTCGGGCCGGCCGATGGTGCGAATGACACGGGCATCGAGGTCCTTGCGCCCGCCCACGAAATCCAGTACTTCGTTCCCGATGGGATCGAGCAGCAGGCCGTTGATGGTGAAGTCGCGGCGCTCGACATCTTCCTGCGCGCTCTTGCTGAAGCGCACCTGGTCGGGATGGCGGCCATCACTGTAGCCGATATCGCTGCGGAAAGTAGCGACCTCGACGGTATTGCCACCTGCATCCCTCACCGGCACCAGCACCACACCAAACTGCGCGCCTACTGCGTAGGTTTCAGGGACGATCCGCATCACCTCGTCGGGCGTAGCATCGGTGGTGACGTCGTAATCGGCGGGCTCGCGCCCCAGCAGCAGATCGCGCACGCATCCGCCGACGAGGTAGGCCGGGTGGCCGTGCTCGCGCAGGGTGCGAATAATCTGTTTGGCGAATTCTTTAGTCTCAAACATTTCTCTTGCGCTGCACGTAGGTCGCCTGCGGCGACCGGACAGCCGAGGGCGGCTGTCCCCACGTGGTTCGTGATGCATCAGGCGCCGGCATTCCATTCCGCCCGCAGCGCCTCGCGTTCCGGCTCACTCAATCCGAACCACGATTCCGCCACATCGCGGACGCGTTCGAGCGCGGCCTGCATCTCGGCCTGCTTGCGTTCGAGTTCTTCCGCATCCGCATCGGGCGAAACCAGGATCAGCGGGGCGCTCACGATCACTGCCCGCGAGAAGGGATACGGAATCGCCATCAGGTCCCAAGCTTTTTTCAGGGTGTGCGCCTTCTCCACTCCGATATGAAACACATAAATCGGCCAGCTCGTTTTCCGGGCCAGGATCACGGGCCCCGGCTTGGCGACATAGCGCGGGCCGCGCGGCCCATCGATGGTAAACGACGAGTCGAAGCCCTCTTCCATGCGCCGCGCCATGACCGCCAGTCCGCGCAGCCCTCCACGCGTCGAACTTCCTTGCGCAGTGTTGAAGCCAAGGTGCTCAATCACACGCCGAGTCCACTGCCCGTCGAAATTGGTGGTGTTCATCACCACCACGCCCCGGTTGCGCCAGTACCAGGTGGCGGGGATGATGCAGCGATGCCAGAAGGCGGAGACTACCGGCACTCCTCGGGCGCGGCATTGCCGGTAATGATGCATTCCCAGCTCTTCAAAACGCAGCGTAGGACCGAGCGCGCGAATGACTGCGATGACCACCGCGGCGATGACCGGGATTTGCATGCGCCGCCAGCGCGAGAGTTGGGGCAGCCGGGTATCGTAGAGCGAACTGACCGGCTCGGTCGCGGGTGGCGCGCTCGGGTTTCCGCTCGACATCACGCATATTGTAGTCGCCCTGTGCAGCAAGCGTGCAGCCCGCTAGCCCGCTGACGGGTGGGACGCCCGTCCTCCATTGCCCAAGTCGTGATTTAAACTGGAAACTATGGCTGGCGCCTACATTCTCGGCATCGAAAGCTCCTGCGACGAGACTGCAGCTTCCGTGGTCTATTCAGGAGAGAAAGTCGTCTCGAATGTCGTCTTCTCGCAGATCGCGGCCCACCAGCCTTATGGCGGCGTCGTGCCCGAGTTGGCGTCGCGGGAGCATCTGAAAGCGATTGTGCCGGTGGTTCGCAAAGCGCTGGCCGATGCCGGGCACACTTACCAGTCCATCGACGCGCTGGCTGTGACCCAGGGACCGGGGCTGGCCGGCGCGCTGCTGGTCGGAATCGGATACGCCAAGGCGCTGGCCTTCGCCCTCGACAAGCCCCTGATCGCCGTAAATCACCTCGAAGGACACATTCATGCCGTGCTGCTCGAGGAGCGCCAGAAGAACAATCGCGAAATGAATTTTCCAGTGCTTGCGCTGGTAGTTTCGGGCGGCCACACTCATCTCTACCTGGCCGAGCAGCGGGAAGAACAGTGGTCCTACCGGAACATCGGTCACACCCGCGACGACGCCGCCGGCGAAGCGTTCGACAAGGTGGCAAAGCTGCTGGGATTGGGATATCCGGGCGGCCCCATCATCGACAAGCTCTCCCTTCATGGCGATCCCACCGCGGTGAACTTTCCTCCTTCACAACTGAAGCATCGCGACCGGAAAGAGATAGGCAAGAGCGATAGTGCGACAGAACCGCGCTTTGATTTCTCCTACAGCGGCATCAAGACCGCGGTCTTGCGCTACGTAGAGGTCCACGAAATGAAGGCTTCGATTGAGGCGCGCCGAAAGGCTCTGGCCGGAATTGAAAAGCCGAAGCTTGAGGACTATCTGCTTCATTGCGACCGGAAAACCCTCAATCTGGTGGCTTCCTTCCAGCGCGCGCTGGTGAGTGACCTGGTCACTAAAACTCTGGCCGCCGCGCGGGCGTGCAACGTTGCAACCCTGTTCGTCACCGGCGGCGTGGCCGCGAACAACGACCTGCGCCGACGCTTTGAGCAGGACGCGGCCATGGAGGGCTTGCCCGTGTATTTCCCTTCCCGTCCGCTTTCGACCGACAACGCGGCCATGATTGCAGCCGCGGCGTATCCGAAGTTTCTAGCCAGGGACTTTGCCGGCATGGATTTTTCAGCGGAAGCGGGGATGGTGCTGGGTGGAGCAGCAATTGGCAATTAGCCAAAACGCTTGATGCTGCCAGGAGTTGACGAGCGGGATGTCAGGTTCTGCGAGATTCAGCGCCAATTGCCAATTGCCAATTGCTGCCCTATTTCGCCGCGGCTTTAACTCTCGTGACCCGGCTTCCAAGCAGGGCTTCGAGCGCTTTCGCGAGCTGGGCTTCAATATCAATGTCTTTGAAGATGGCGAAGTTGGCCCGGTGCTCTTCGGCGTCGAACCCACTATTCTTGCCGGCCACGATCACGATCGGGATCTCAGCGGTCTCGGGTTGGGCTTTGAGGGCGGTTATGAGTTCAGTCCCGGTCATCTTGGGCATCTGCATATCTGTGATGATGATGTCGGGATGAATGCGGTTGACTATGGGAAGCGCCTCTTCACCGTTGGTCGCCGATTCCACGGTATAGCCACGCTCCTCGAGAAACCGGCACACTGTATGCCGGATAAGCATGGAATCGTCAACAACCAAAGCCACGAGCGGAGTTTGACTTTTTGCGGACAAGATATTCCCCGGGCGACATTAACAAATTGTTAATGTCGCAACAAGCACAAAGGCCGCTAGCCGGGTTACCTTTGTCACGAGGGGTTATGTAGCGCCGGCGTCCCGCCGGCTGTCGCGAGGGCATCTTGCCCTCGCGGCTACAGAAGACAACGGCTCAAGGTTCCTTCCGAAACTTCGTGTCTTCGATGATCATGTCCTTAAACTCGCTGGATTCGAAGATTTCACCGCATTCCTTGCATTCAACGAATTCGGAGTCTTCTTCACGGGCGACGATTTGCACGCGCGGGTGCTTGCACGGTGCCATGTCGCTTCTCTTCTCGGGGGTGGGGGACGGCGAGGATGGAGTCATAAATCCGGGTCTTGAGTCCCTGTTGAACGGCCGGGATTTCGCCGGAAATTGGCGGTATTTTAGACCGCCTTCCCCAGTTGTCAAGCCCCTCGGTTGATCTTTATTCCGAAGCGTTCCATCGAAATTTCCAGCCCGCCGGTCTCAACTTCACCGGCAGCGAAATCATGCCGGCCCAAGTTGTGGCCCTTCAAGCGGTTAACCACGACCCCGTGACATCTTGCTGGCGTTTTTCGACCATTGCCTGTAACAGGTTGCATTAAAGCAGGTTGGCGTCTAATATAGATATATCCGACTGAAAAGGTCGGATTTTGCCGAGCATGCTTAAGCTGACCAAAAAGGCGGATTACGGGCTGATGGCCATGAAGCATCTGGCCGAGCATGCCGAGCAGGGAGCATGCAGCGCCAAGGACGTGGCGGACGCCTACCACATTCCCCAGGAAGCCCTGGCCAAGATTCTGCAACGCCTGGTCAAGGCTGGCCTGCTGCATTCGCAGCATGGGACGAACGGCGGCTACACCCTGGCTCGCGATCCGGGAATGATTTCGGCGTTCGAGGTGATCCGGGCCATCGACGGTCCACTTTTCATCACTTCGTGCGTGACCGTACGAGGCGAATGCGATCAGAGCGATCGCTGCAATATCCGGGAGCCTTTGCGGCGGGTCAGCCACGGAATCGAAGAGCTGCTTCGGGGCATCACTATTCTGGAGATGAAAGAAGAGACCGCGCCTGCGAGCGACAAGGCCCGCGCCGACAAGACCAGGCATGCAACGGAATTCGTAACCATTGGATAAGCAGGTTCTGAGGAGAGCGATTATGAGCACGGATGTAAAGACGATCCCCCAGGGGTCAAACGGACACAGCGAGGTGAAGACGCAAGAGCAGCGCACCGCGGCCAACGGCGTCAAGCTGCCCGTCTACATGGACAACCATGCCACCACACCCATGGATCCGCGGGTGCTGGAAGAGATGCTTCCCTATTTCATGGAGAAGTTCGGCAACGCAGCCAGCCGCAACCACTCGTTCGGATGGGCTGCAGAAGAGGGCGTCGAAACCGCGCGTGAGCGCGTGGCCAAACTGATCGGCGCGACCCCTAAAGAGATCATTTTCACTTCGGGCGCCACCGAGAGCGACAACCTCGCCATCAAGGGCGTGGCCGAGATGTACCGGGAAAAGGGCAACCACATCATCACCGCGGTAACCGAGCACAAGGCTGTGCTCGATACCTGCAAGCGTCTGGAGAAGTATGGCTACCGCGTCACCTACATGGCAGTTCAGAAAGATGGCTTGATTGATCTGGAAGAACTGAAGCGCGTCATCGATGACAAAACCATCCTGGTGACGATCATGGCGGCCAACAACGAGATTGGCGTGGTGCAACCGGTGGCGGAGATCGGGAAACTCTGTCGTGAGCGCGGCGTGATTTTCCACACCGATGCTACCCAGGCGATCGGTAAGATTCCGATTGACGTGAACAAGATGAACATCGACTTGATGTCCATCTCGGCGCACAAAATGTACGGCCCGAAGGGTGTCGGCGCCCTGTACGTGCGACGCAAGAATCCCCGGGTACAGATTTCCGCCATCATCGATGGCGGCGGACACGAGCGCGGCATGCGTTCGGGGACCCTGAACGTCCCCGGAATCGTTGGACTGGGCAAGGCCTGCGCCATCGCCTCGGAGGAGATGGCCAAGGAAGCATGCACGCTGGCCGGCCTGCGAAACCGCCTGCGCGACCGCATCATGGGCCGCCTGGACGAGGTCTACATCAACGGCTCCATGGAGCATCGGCTGCCCGGCAATCTGAATATCAGTTTTGCCTATGTGGAAGGCGAGTCGTTGCTGATGGGCATCAATGACATCGCAGTTTCGAGCGGATCGGCCTGCACCTCGGCGACTCTGGAGCCGTCATATGTATTGAAGGCACTCGGTACAGGAGATGATCTGGCCCACAGCTCGATTCGCTTTGGCATCGGCCGCTTCAATACCGAAGCTGAAGTGGATTACGTCGCCGATCGCGTTATCGAGACGGTGGAGCGGTTGCGCGAGCTTTCGCCACTGTACGAAATGGCGAAAGAGGGCGTGGATTTGAAAAGCGTTAAGTGGGCGGCCGAGTAAGGATGTTCGCGTCGCGCGTTATTGTCATCGCGCTGAGCGCGATGACGCGCGGTCGCTCACCCAGGTCCTTCGCGCGCAAAAGCGGCGCGCTCAGGATGACAAGAATTTAGTTTTTACAGGAGAGGGTCAAAAATGGCATATAGCGATAAGGTTCTCGATCATTACTCAAATCCGCGCAACGTGGGCTCGATGGACAAGAACAGCAACGAAGTCGGAACTGGTCTTGTGGGCGCGCCGGAGTGCGGCGACGTCATGAAGCTGCAGATCAAGGTCAATCCGCAGACCAACATCATCGAAGACGCGAAGTTCAAGACCTTCGGCTGCGGCTCCGCGATCGCATCGTCTTCGCTCGCCACCGAGTGGGTGAAGGGCAAGACGGTGGATGAAGCGCTGCAGATCAAGAACACCGAGATCGTGAAAGAACTCGCGCTGCCTCCGGTGAAGATTCACTGTTCAGTTCTGGCGGAAGACGCCATCCGGGCGGCGATTCATGACTGGAAGGCGAAGCAGGGCGCGGCCAAGCCGGTAACTGTCGAAGCGAAGTAAGCTGTCAGCTTCCATCAGTTGAAGCTGCGTGGATTTTGGATCACTTATGGCAACCACAACCGAAGAAACAACCAAGCCGGCGGCTCCGGCCAAGGGCGGCGTCAAGGTCACGGACAAGGCGCTGGCCAAGGTGCGCACAGCCATCGTCAAGGAAGGCATCTCGCCCGAACAGGGCGGATTGCGCCTGGGCGTGCAGGGTGGCGGGTGTTCTGGCCTGAGCTACAACATCCGATTCGACACTCAACCCCGCGAGCGCGACCGGATCTTCCAGTTCGGCGATGTGCGCGTCTTTGTGGATCCGAAATCGTTCATCTACCTGAACGGCATGGTCCTGGATTATCAGGAAACTCTGATGCAGCAGGGATTCGTCTTCGTCAACCCCAACGCATCGAAGTCCTGTGGCTGTGGAACGTCATTCTCAGGGTAAAGTTTGTGTGGCGCGGGCGCCCTCGCCCGCGAGCTTGGAGCGGCAATGCCCTCCGCGCTCCGGTCGAACTTCCTCGATCTTATGATTGGAAACCTCTGAGAGTTTTTACGGCGCATGCGCCGGTCGCGGGCGAGGGCGCCCGCGCCACACAATCCACATAATCAAGACATGGCGATTGATACCTCCAAGACGATTGCAGCCGCCGGCAGCGGCGATACCACCGCCAGTTGCTGGTCCTGCGGTGACATGCGCGCCGCCCACTTCTGCCACGCCTGCGGCAAAGTGCAGCCGCCCCTGCCGGTAGATTACTTTTCATTCTTCGGCCTGCCCCGGAAGCTGAACCTGGATGTCGCGCACCTGGAGCGGGATTTTTACGAGCTGAGCCGGAAACTGCATCCCGACCTCAGTGCCCGCGCCGACAAGCGCGAGCAGGAGTGGAGCCTGGAGCAAAGCTCGCTGCTCAACGACGCTTACCGCACGTTGAAAGATCCCATCAAACGCACGCAATACCTGCTGCGACTGGAAGGCGTGGAACTCGAGGAGCAGTCGAAGACCGCGACTGAAAAGGCGCGCGCCAGCGGCGAGGTGAAGAAACAGATTGTTCCTCCCGACCTGCTCGAGGAAGTATTCGAACTGAATATGCAACTCGAGGAACTGCGCATGAACAAGAAGATGGGCGAAGACGATCCCGCCCTGGCGAAAGACCTGGAAGCGCACAAGGCCCAGTTCGAGAAGAAGTACGAAGAGCTGGCAGACGAGCTTCAGAGTCACTGGGAGCACTGGGATCGGGCACTTGACCTCGACAGCGCTCAAGAGCGCCGCGATGCGTTGGACGGCATGGTAGATCTGCTGAACCGGCGTAGCTACATAAGGAATCTGGTACGGGACGTGAATGAGGCATTGGAGAATTGAGTAATTGGGCAATCGGGGAATTGTGTAATTAACTGCGCGATTCATCTCCGATTTTAAAATTACTCAATAACCGATTACACAATTACTCAATGACTAGTGATCGCATCGTCGGCATCGATCTCGGAACCACCAACTCACTGGTGGCTTTCATGCAGGGGGACCGGCCTGTCGTGATCCCGGGCGAGGACGGCGTGAACCTGGTGCCATCCGTGGTGGCGCTGGATGACAAAGATCAGATCATCGTCGGTAACGCAGCGCGAAAATATTTGATCGAGACTCCAGAGCGCGCGGTTTACTCGATCAAACGGCTGATGGGTCGCGGCATTGAAGACATTCAGCAGGAACTGAAGCTGTTTCCTTTCCAACTGGCAGACGATCTGCAAGCGGGAGAAGTTCTGCGGATCCGGCTGGGCGAGAAGACCTTTACGCCGCCGGAGATTTCAGCTTTTGTCCTCCGCCAGCTCAAGCGCAACGCCGAACGGTTCTTCAATGCGCCAGTGACGAAAGCGGTCATCACTGTGCCTGCCTACTTCAACGACGCCCAGCGACAAGCCACGAAAGATGCCGGCCGCATCGCCGGACTCGAAGTTCTCCGTCTGGTAAACGAGCCGACTGCCGCTTCCCTGGCCTACGGACTCGACAAGAAACAGAACGGCATTGTCGCGGTGTACGATCTGGGCGGCGGTACCTTCGACGTATCAATCTTAAAGTTGCACGACGGAATCTTCGAGGTCGTCGCCACCAACGGCGACACGCATCTGGGCGGCGATGACATCGACAATCTCCTGATCACGATCGCTCTCGACGACATTCGCGGCGACATGGGAATGAACGTCTCGCGAAATGGCGAAGCCGTCGCGACCATCCGCAAGGCGGTCATCGAAGCCAAGATCGCGCTGTCCTCTGAGCCCTCGACCACGCTCGAAGTGGAACTGCCGGGCGACAAACACTATCAGAGACAAATTGCGCGGGAACAGTTTGAGCAACTGATTCAACCTATCATCGATCGCACGATCGGCCCCTGCAAGCAGGCCCTCAAAGATGCAGGCCTGAAACCTGAACAGATCGATGAAGTAGTGCTGGTCGGCGGCTCTACGCGAATCCCTAAAGTGCGGGCTCTGGTCGAAGAGATGTTCCATCGCAAGCCGCACACCGACTTGAATCCGGACGAAGTTGTGGCCCTGGGCGCGGCGGTGCAAGCCAATATTCTTTCCGGCGGCTCGGATGCCACGGAGAACATGTTGTTGCTCGACGTGACGCCTTTGTCGCTCGGCATCGAGGTGGCGGGCGGCGTGACCGACAAGATCATTCTCCGCAATTCTACGATTCCGGCTTCCGCCACACAGCACTATACGACCCAAGTGGACGGGCAAACCAATGTCGCCATCCACGTGTTGCAGGGCGAACGCGAACTGGCGAAGGATTGCCGCTCCCTGGCGCGCTTCGAGCTCAAAGGAATTCCGCCCATGCCCGCCGGAATCCCTCGCGTGGAAGTGAAGTTCCTGATTGATGCGAACGGTATTCTGCACGTCTCCGCGCGCGAGCAGCGCAGCGGCAAAGAAGCGGAGATCGAAGTCCAGCCCAGTTACGGTTTGACCGACGAGCAAGTCGAGAGCATGATCCTGGATTCGTTTGACTCTGCCGAAGAAGATTTTCGCCAACGCCAGGTGATCGAGGCGCGGAATGAAGCCGGCACCATTATCGGCGCACTTGAAAAAGGCAAGAGAAGCCCGGCCTGGGGACAGCTCACCAGCGACGAGAAGAAGCGTATCGCCAAGCTGGAAAAGTCGTTGCACGAAGTGAAGGGCGAAGACGACTATCAGGCGATCCGCGACGCCATCGACGCGCTGAACCAGGGCACGATGCGGCTGGCGGAGCTGATGATGGACAGCGCCGTGTCTACTGTCCTCAAAGGAAAGACAATGGACCAGGCAGATATGGGTGAAGGCCCGGATGCCCCGCATCCCGTGGCCAAAGCGGAGTTTGAATAAATCAGTCTTCAGTCGGCAAGGAACGCAAACGGAACAAGATGAGGAGCTGTGATGGCAGAACATAAAACGCAGGGCGCGGGAGCAGCAACCGTCGACGCTCCGGGCGAGAACACGGTGCAGGTTACATTTTTGCCCGAGGGCAAGACCGTGCAGTTCGAGCACGGCAAGCTGCCTTACAAAGATCATGGCAAAGAGGAATCGCTGCTCGACGTAGCGCTCAACCATGGCGTCCGGCTTGACCATGCCTGCGGCGGCAACTGCGCCTGCACCACGTGCCACATCTGGGTGAAAGAAGGCGCCGAGAATCTTTCCGACATGGACGACGACGAAGCCGACCGGCTGGACATGGCCGCCGATTTACAGTTAAACTCCCGTCTCGGCTGTCAGGCGGTGATTAACAAGCCGGGCAAAGTCGTAGTCGAGATTCCCGCCTGGAATCGGAACTACGTATCAGAAGAACACTAGAACAGTTTCTAGTTTCGGGTTTCTGGCTTCTGGTTTTGAAACTAGAGACTGGAAAGCGGAAACTGATTCAAGGAGTCATTGCATGCCGAAAGAATTGACCTGGGAAGATGCGGAAGACCTCGGAATCCTGCTCTCCGAGCAGCATCCTGAAATGGATCCCCTGGCCGTGCGCTTCACTGATCTACACCGGCTGGTCACGGAGCTGCCGGAGTTCAAGGACGATCCCAAGAAGTCGAACGAGGGCAAGCTGGAAGCCATCCAGATGGCGTGGCACTCGGAGTTTCTGGACCGTACACAAGCCTAGTCTGCCCGTGCCACCTATTTGATGGAATCCAGTTCCCGATAGTATTTCTGCAATACATAAAACGCCTGCTTGTGCTGTCCGAGATTTGAAACCAATCCTTTGCGGTTGTAATAATCCTGTGTGCCGGGCAGCAGACGGCGCGGCGAGTGGAAATCCATCAGGACCCAGGGTGACAGGCCCGCCAGTGATGGAATTTTTTTCAGCATGGTGATCTGGTGCTGGTAGAGATTGGCCTGGTACTCCTCGGTCCAGCGTTCGTCGGCTGCACCGTGTCTGCCATACGGATTTTCCGCACCAAATTCGCTCATGATGAGGGGCTTGTTCCATGGCGTCGTCCATTGCATGTTGTCGGCGTCTTCGGGATGTCCCCAATACCAGCCCAGATACTCGTTCAATCCCAGCACGTCAAGATATTCGCCCAGCGGGTCGTTGAGGGCGCGGGCATTGGGGCCGACTTCGTCTACATGATTGAGCGCTGAGGTAATCAGGCGCGTGGAGTCTTGCTGGCGGGCACTGTCGGCAAGCTGCCGAAGAAATGGGAGGCGCGCGGGCTTGACTGGAGTCTCGTTCGAGAGCGACCAGAAGATGACGGACGCACGATTGTGGTCGCGGGCAATCATTTCGTGGAGCTGGTTCCCGGCGTTTTGCAGCGTAGCGGGATTTTCCCAATCAATGTCCCAGTAAACCGGGATTTCTGACCACACCATCAGACCCATGCGGTCCGCGAGGCGCGTCATGTTTTCGTTGTGCGGGTAGTGCGTCAAACGAACGAAATTGCAGCCCAGTTCACGGGCCCATCCCAGCAAAGTCTTGGCGTCTTCCTCGCTAAACGCCCGGCCACCGCGGGTTGGAGCCTCCTCATGCATCGAGATGCCGCGCAGAAAGATGGGTTGGCCGTTGAGCAATATTTGAGTGCCGCGGGTTTCGATGGTGCGGAAGCCAATCGCATCGTGTACTCTGTCCGAACCGCTCGACAGCATGACGTCGTAGAGCTTGGGGTGGCTGGGCGACCACAATTCAAGCTTCGCAGGAAAGCGGAACTCCGCGCGGCCAGCCGTGTCCGTGGGAACGGTCTGTTTGACTGCTGCTTCGGGGATTTCAACCGTGACCTGCTGCGCTGACATCGAGCCGTTAAGCTGCACCCAACCCGAGATCTCATTATTCGATCCCTTGGCGAGTTGGACGAAGTAATCCTCAATGAAGCTTTCCGGAACCTCGACCAGGGCTACGTCCCGCGTGAGCCCTCCGTAGTTCCACCAGTCGGAATTTACCGACGGCACGCCATCGCGCCGGCGCGCATTGTTGACCTCCGCGACCAGGAAGTTATCGCCTGCTCGAATCTTGTCTGTGACTTCGAAGTTGAAGGCCGTGAACCCGCCTTCGTGTTCTCCCACCGTCTGCCCGTTGAGGTAAACCCGAGTATAGTAATTCGCAGCCCCGAAGTAGACGAAAACGCGGATGTGCTCCCGCTTGCGGTAGGAAAATGATTTCTTGTACCACACCGGGCCTTCGTAAAAGAACAACTCCTTCTTCTGCGAGTTCCAATCTCCGGGAACGTTCAGGACCTCCGATTTGTCGAAATCGTACTCGAGGAGCTCATGTTTGTCTTTGGGCTTGGCGTTCAGGTAGAAGCGCGCTTTCAGGCCCGTCTCGTACGGGTCGACAATGGCCTGCCAGGGACCATTCAGACTGATGGTCGTGCGGTTGGGAATATTGTGAATCGGCGCGGGAGGGTTCGCTGCGGCATAGCTGAACGAGGCGAGCGTCAGCAACAGGAAAAGCAGACGTCTCATAGAAGCCTCACGGGTCGGGCCATCTTATTGAGGGCCTGCAGTGGTGTCAAACGGCAGGTTACCGAGGATCGGCCTCGCGTTAGCCTACAGTCGAAGTCGAGGTTTCTTCGACGCTGGCCTCGCGCAGAAACTTTGCAGCCTCTTCCGGCGGCGTCGGATTGATGTAAAACCCGGTTCCCCACTCGAAGCCGGCCGTCTTGGTCAGCTTGGGCATGAATTCGATATGCCAGTGATAGTGGTCGTTGTTCGGGTCCTGCACCGGCGAAGTGTGGATGACCAGGTTGTAAGGCGGGTTATCAAGCACGCGCTCCGCCTTGGTAAGCAAAGTCTTCAGCGCCTTGGCAAGATTTTCAAACATGTGGGACGAAGAATTCTCGAAAGCCGACTCGTGCTGTTTGGGCAGGATCCAGGTCTCGAAGGGAAAACGCGGCGCGTAGGGCGCGAGCGTAATGAAGTCGGTGTTTTCCGCGACCACCCGAGTGCCAGTCTCGATTTCCTGGCGAATCACGTCGCAGAAAACGCAGCGCTCTTTGTAGATGTAATACTGCTTCGCGCCTTCGATTTCTTCAGTCACGTAAATCGGGAGAATGGGCAACGCGATCAACTGCGAGTGCGCGTGTTCGAGTGACGCCCCGGCCGCTTCCCCATGGTTCTTGAAAATCAGGATGTACTTGAAGCGGCGGTCCTTCTTGAGATCAAGGATGCGATCCCGGAAGGTCCAGAGCACATCCTCGATCCGCTTGGGGGGGAGATTGGCCAGGCTGGCGTTGTGGTCTGGAGTTTCGATGATGACCTCGTGCGCGCCAATGCCGTTCATGCGGTCGAACATGCCCTCGGCCTGGCGGTTCAGATTGCCCTCGATGCCAAGGGCCGGAAACTTGTTGGGGACCACGCGCACCGTCCAGCCCGGAGAATCGCGCTGGGGCGGAGGGCCGCCGTTGGGGTTGGGACGGTAGGCCTGGATCTCGGGGGGAGTCTTGGATTCGTTGCCGTAACAAAAGGGGCAGAAGCCGCCTCTGATTTTGACCGCCTCGCGGGCGAAGTCGGTGGGACGCTTGGCCCGGTCGGTCGAAATGATGACCCAGCGGCCGACAATGGGATCTTTCCGAAGCTCAGGCAATGGTTGCGATCCTCTCTGGGGTGCGCGGAGTGAACTGTCCGATTGGAGCTATTCTACCCCTAGGAAGGAACGTTGCGAAACAGTTCGATCTGGGGCTGGTGTGATGGCGGCTCGTAATAAACACTTATGACTTCGAGACGCCACGGGCAGGAAGGCGGCATGTGGCGCAAGTATTCGCGGGCGACTGCAAGCAGGTCGTGGCGTTTCTCCCGGTCCACCGCGGCTTCCGCGGTCTTCACGTCGTGGGTAGTGCGGGTCTTGACCTCGACGAAACAGAGGATGTCGTTATGCCATCCAATCAGGTCGATTTCGCCGCGACGGTTGGGCGATCGAAAATTGCGGGCGACCATGGTGTAACCGTGCCGTCGAAGATAGAAATAGGCATCTTCTTCGCCACGCCGTCCAGTCCGCAGATGCTGTGCTCGATTGTCAGGCGGAAGTGTGCAACGCGCAATCCAGTCGAGGAGGCGAATCGTGACGTGAATAAGACGGCGGGAGAACATTGGAGTTGGTAGCGCCGGCTCCCCGCCGACTCGGTAGAAGGCCGGGATGCCCGCCCGTTATGGACGCCGACGCTGATCGCTTACGGATTCTAGACTTGAAGAATCGATAAAAGATGTGACGGACGTCACAAGCGGGAGTATTTTCCTGACCGGTTATCAGTTCCAAGTTCTCGGTTCTCAGTTCAGTAAGAAAAGGGCCCGCTCCCGGAGGAGCAGGCCCGTCGTCGATCAGGCCATCTGCAACCGCAACGAGAAGCGCGCTACGAGGCGGGTTGGATGTCGCTGACCCGAATCATGCTGGTCGACTGGTCGAGAGTGCCATTGACCGTCACTTGCTTGCCGCTAAAGCGCTTGGCTTTCGCCTGGTCGTCGAGTTGATAGGTAGCAGTGTCGGTCTTGAGAACATACTGCTTCTCCATCTTGACGACCGTTCCAGAAAAGGATTTCGGGGTTTGGGTATCGGCTGAAGCGTCCGGCGCAGGTGTCGATTGCGTCTGAGGGTCGCGCGAACTGGGCTGTGCGGGTTGGTCTTGCTGAGCGAACACCGCCGGGGACAGTGCCGCCGCCAGTGCAAGTGTGGCCAACAAGCTGCGATTTTTCTTCATAATGATTCCTCCAATTTCAATTAGGACCGAGCGGATCATGTCCGCAGTTGACTAGAGCACGGCAGAGGCCAGAGTAAGAGTACTCATCTTGCTGTTACTTACGAGAGTGAGTCACAAGACAAAGCGGGAGTTTTTTGGATGCCTTAGGACAAATCTTCCCCTTAGAGCCTCGCCTACCAACAATCCTGTAGGGCTGGGGAATTAGTGTTCTTCGCGGACGCGCAACCAATCCAGAAACATCTGTTCAATCGGTTTGTCGTAGGTCATCAAGACATGGCGGACGGTATGGCCACTGACGAAGTGGCAAACCTCCTCAGCGAGGTTCTTGGCGTGATCCCCGGCGCGCTCGAGGGATTGGGTCATGAAGATGACCTGCAGGCTGGCATGGCGCTGCAGGTTCTCGGGGTTTTCGATGTGCCGAAGGAAGATGAGGTTCCGCAGGCGGTCAATCTCGGCGTCGGCGCGCAGTACGTCGACAGCTCTTTTGACGTCACGGGTGGAGAACGCTGTGCCTGCGTCTGCCAGCATTTTCTCGAGCACCGTGGCCATGTGGGTGAGGTCGCGAATGTCCTGCGGTTCGATGCGGGCACAAACCGCCTGCGCGCTGCCGGCAAAGCTCAGCAGAAGGTCGCCAATACGCTCCAGGCTGATCATGAACTTCATACAAGCCAGAAGCTCGCGGGCCTCCGCTTCGGTGACCTGGGTAATGATCTGGGTCACACCGGCGTCTATTTCCATATCGAGGCGGTCGAGTTCCTTCTCCCGTTCACGAAGAGTGTTCAGCAACGGACTCGATGCGGTGGCAACGCCTTCAGCGGCGGTGGCGGCCGCTTCTTTAGCGACTCGGCAAGCTTCGATGGTGCGCTTCACCAGGTAGGCGTAGGGGGATTCCGGTTCCGGACTTCTCAGAATAGCCGTACTCATGCGCAGATCCCTTCCGGAAGCGACCGGAACTGGCCGCAGCAGACTCTGACTTATTTTCCGGTTCCTGTTATTGATGGTCAATACCGCAGCATAGGTTGTTTTTTCAAGGGTTTGGTTAACAGAATGTGAATTGATACGTTCGCGGCAATGCACCACTGGCTTCGTGGGGACGGGCGCCTTCGGCGGTCCAGCGGGGCGAAGCCTTGCAGCCAAGACCTAAGCCAGGGGCAGTGTGAACAGGAAGATGGATCCGTGATTCAGCTCGCTCTGGGCGCGGATGATACCGCGATGGGCCAGCACGATATGCTTGGCAATCGCCAGCCCTAGCCCCGTTCCGCCGGATTCCCGGGAGCGGGCCTTGTCGACCCGGTAAAAGCGCTCGAACAGGCGAGGCAGGTGTTCGGAAGGAATGCCGGGTCCAAAATCCTGCACATAAAATTCTACCCCTGCTGAGACGGGACGCGCTCCCAGCACAATCCGTCCCCCCGAATGTGCGTATTTCAGCGCATTGTCCACCAGGTTCGAGAAAACCTGATGGATGGCCTCGGGATCGGCTCCCACCTGGGCGGATGGGTGGTCTGCGACTTTCAATTCGACATTCTGCGTCCGCGCGATTTCACGGAAGCTCTCCACCGCTTCCTGCAGCAGGTCGGCTGGCGCGCTGGGCTGGATATCAAAACGCTGCTCCCCCGATTCCACCCTCGCCAGGGTCAGCAGATCTTCGGTCAGGCGGGACATGCGCACAGCGCTCTTGCGGATGATCTCAAGAAAATCGCGGGAGTGATCGTTGTTAGGCGCACTATCGAGCAAAGTCTCGGTGTACCCCTGAATGGAAGTCAGCGGCGTGCGCAGTTCGTGAGAAACGTTTGCGATAAAGTCGCGACGCGTTTTCTCGACTCGCTCGGTCTCGGTAAGATCACGCAACACCGCCACGGCCCCACCGCCCGGCATGGGCGCGGCGGTGACGTCGAACGTCCGGCCGGGAACGATGGACGCAGCCCGGGCAGTAATCACCTTGCGCGCCTCGCTCGCCCCTCGCACCGCAGTCAGGAAATCGGGATCGCGAACGGTCTCAACCAGGGGCGCATTGTTGCGGGTGCGTTGCGGAACCAACTTGTCCATGGTCTGGTTGGCCCACTGCACACGATCATCCGCACTGACTGCGATAACGGCGTCCTGCATGCTGTTGAGCAGCGTTTCGAGCTGATGCTGGCTGGTCTGCAACGCCGCAAAGCTCTCTTCCAGACGGCCGGCGGTCTTGTCGAGCGCGGTGGCAACCTGCCCGATTTCATCGTCGGAAGCTTCCTCGATGCGCGCCGCCAGGTCTCCGGCAGCCGCCCTTTCGGCGAACCGAACGATACGCTGCAAGCGTCGCGCCATGGACCGGGCCGCGAGAGCGGACACGATGAGGGCCACCACGAACGCCAGCAGCGCGCCTTCCCAGGCATGATGGGCCGAGAAATCAAAGATCACCGTGGCTGCGGCAATCACCAGAGAAAACGCAGCCAACAATTTGATGAATATTCGACCTTTCACTTCGGGGCCTCGAAACGGTAGCCGGCCCCCCGCACCGTCTTGAGATAGCGCGGGTTTTCGGGATCGGGTTCGATCTTCTCGCGAATACGGCGCACGTAAACATCCACCGAACGCGGCGTGACGTAGGCGGTGTCGCGCCAGACAGAATCGAGCAACTGGTCGCGGGTAAAAACCCGTCCGATATGACGCGCGAAGTAGTCGAGCAGTCGGAACTCGGTAGCGGTTGTGGTTACCAGGCTCCCGCGCACCACCAGGGTCATGGCGCTGGGATCGATCTCAATCTCACCAATCTTGACCGGCGCCTGCGACAGCGGCCGCTCGAAGCGGCGCAGCACTGCCTTGACCCGCGCCACCAGTTCGCGGGGGCTGAAAGGCTTGGGGATGTAATCGTCGGCGCCCAGCTCCAGTCCGAGAATGCGGTCGGCTTCGCCACTCTTCGCGGTCAGGAAGATTACCGGAGTCGCTGCCAGCGCCGGAATTTGCCGGATCTGTCGGCACAATTCGAGGCCGTCTTTCCCGGGAACCATGATGTCAAGAATGAAGAGCGCCGGCCGCTGCCGTTCAGACTCGGGGATGACGGTGTTTCCTGTGGCGAACACTTTCACCGCGAATCCGTCCGCTTCCAGATGGTGCCGCACCAGGCGGGAAATATCGGGATCGTCTTCGACCACAAAGATGCTTGGTTTCATAGGGGTATTGTAGCGGGCGGGCCTGTGGGAGGCCTAGTCTGGGGGGACAGCTCAACTTTTGTGAAGTTCTCTGTCACCGGCGTCATCCTGAGACACTTCAGTCTCGAAGGATCTGGCGGGTACGACTACCGGCCTTGCCACTTTCTCAGGGACGCCCCAATTTCGATCATCAGATTTCCGACTCTGTCCTTTTGGAAACTCACACCCGGAGGAATCACTGTGGTTGCACTGTACTCCGTGACCACCGCTGGGCCGGAATATTGCTTGCCGGCGACCAGCGAGTCCCGGGAGAGGATCGCGGCCTCGAGTTTCCTGCCGGAGAACGACACTGGGGCGTGGTCTGAGGACACCTTGCCGGGCTTTGCCCGACCTCGACGGGCGGGGGCGCCCGTCCCCAGATGGCCTGTGGTAGTTCCCTTGATTGTGGCCCGCAGGCGCAGTGTCACCAGTTCCATTTCGCGCGTGGGGTAGTGATAGCCATAGCGGCGCTCGTGCTCGCTGCGAAAATCCCGGAGCACATTGGCGCGTATACGGCACATTCAATTCGTATCCTTGGCCCCGGTAGCGGACGTCCACGCTACGTTGGTGATGGATCGCGCCTTTCCACTTTTCGTCGCGGAAATCTGTTTCAGCGCGGCGTCGCAGTGCGGCAAACTCGCGTTCCAGCCGTTCGATGGGAAGCTTCTCTCCAACTTGCCAAAGCACGGTACGCGAATAATCCTTCACCACATCACTTACGAGGATGCCAAAAGCCGAGAGCACGCCGGGCAAAGCGGGAACAATCACGCGCGGGATGCTGAGCGCCTCCGCCAGTTCACAGGCATGGAGGCCGCCCGCTCCGCCAAAGGCCACCAGCGCGAACTCTCGCGGATCGTAGCCACGTTCGATGGAGACCACGCGTATGGCCTTCTCCATGGTGGCGTTCACGACACGGATGATTCCGGCAGCGAATTGTTCCGGCGCTAGCTTCGATCCATTGTGCTTCAGCCATTCGGCAACCAGGCGGCGTGTGCGCTCGAGATCCAGAGTGAAGTCTCCACCCAGAAACCGCTGCGGCTGCAATCGGCCGAGCAAGCAGATTCGCATCCGTCACCGTAGGCTCGGTGCCGCGACCGTAACAGATCGGACCGGGATCGGCTCCGGCGGACTCAGGGCCGACCCGCAGCGCTCCGCCGGCGTCGAAGCGCGCGATCGAGCCTCCCCCGGCGCCTACAGTATGTATGTCGAGCATGGGCACGCCGATGGGGAATCCGGCGATCTCGGCCTGGTTGCTGGCGCGGGCCTCGCCATCTACCAACGCAACGTCGGTAGAGGTACCGCCCATGTCGAATGAGATGATCCTTTCGACACCACTGCGGCGCACCATGGCGGCGGCACCGACCACTCCGCCGGCCGGGCCCGAGAGCACAGTTCGCACCGGCTCGCGGACGGCAGAACTGAGGGCAGTGATCCCGCCACTCGATTGCATGACAAAAATGCGCGCGCCGGCACGACGATCAAGGTTCTCGAGATAACGCTGCATCACCGGCTGCAGGTAAGCATTTACAACGACCGTGCTGGTGCGTTCGTATTCGCGGAACTCAGGAAAAATCTGGTGAGAGACAGACAGCGGCAGGCCGAGCTTTTCCAGAGCATGCGCTACGGCATCCTCATTCTTGGGGTTGGCGAATGAAAAAAGCAGCGAAATAGCGATTGCCTCGGGAACCTTCTGCTGAAGCCTGCCTGACAGAGATTGCAAGTCTTGTGGTGAAGGCGCGTGCAGGATGCCGCCGTCGCTGGCGATGCGTTCCTCCACGCCAAAGCGCAAATCCGCGGGGACCAGGGGTTCAACCCGATCGAAGAAAAAATCGTAAAGCCTGGGCCGGGCCTGGCGGCCGATCTCGATGGCGTCTTCAAACCCGGAGGTCGTGACCAGAGCCACGCGTGCGCCCTTGCGCTGCAACAGAGTATTTGTGCCAACTGTGGTGCCGTGCAGAAGAACTATGGATTTGGGCTGTCCGATCTTCTCCGTCACTTTGACGATGGCCTCGACAATCGCCCGTGAGGGATCGGCTGGCGTGGAGAAAACCTTGAGCATGCGTACCTGCCCGCGCTCCACCCAAACGCAGTCGGTGAATGTGCCGCCGGTATCGATAGCGATGGGGAGCGGTTGAGTTCGTGGCAAACGGGGCATGGAAGTCAAAGCGGAAGGGTAACATCTCAGGCAGGAAGAATGCAGAGGGGCGCGCAGCCATGCCGGAAAGCATGCCTAGCCTGTAAGGTCGCCGTTCAAGAGGCGGCGCGGATCGTTATTCTTTTGATAGGCTGATTTAATGGCGAAAGAAGCAGCCAGTCAGGTACTGTCGGTCGGGAGACGTGAAGTCCAGATAACGCATCCCGACAAACTGTATTTCTCGTCGCAGGCGCGTATCTCGAAACTCGATCTTGTGCGCTACTATCTGTCGGTTGCGCAGGGCGCGCTCACCGGAATCCGGGATCGTCCGATTGTCCTCAAGCGTTTCGTCAACGGCGCCGAGGCCGAGGCCTTTTATCAAAAGCGTGCACCCACTCAGCGGCCTTCCTGGGTGCGAACCGTTACGCTGTCATTTCCTTCGGGCCGAACCGCGGAGGAAATCGTCGTCGATGATGCGCCCGGGCTCGCATGGATCGTCAATCTGGGTTGCATCGAACTGCACCCGCACCCGGTCCGCTCCGGAAATCTTGAGCATCCCGACGAATTGCGGATTGATCTCGATCCGGTCCCAGGTGTGAGTTGGGACGATGTGCGCCGCGTAGCACTCGAAGTGCAAGCGCTGCTGAAAGACGTGGGACTTCGCGGCTGGCCCAAAACCAGCGGCTCACGCGGCATGCATATCAATGTGCGTATCGAACCACGCTGGACGTTTACTGAAGTACGCCGCGCTGCCATCGCATTGTCTCGCGCGGTGGAGCGGCGTGCGCCCGCGCTGGCCAGTTCGAAATGGTGGAAAGAAGAACGGCATGGCGTTTTCCTGGACTACAACCAGAATGCAAAGGACCGCACCACATGCTCCGCCTATTCGGTCCGCCCGCTTCCCGACGCCCGGGTTTCGACGCCGCTGCACTGGCACGAAGTCCCTGATTGTGATCCCGCTGCCTTCACGATTTTCACGGTACCGGAGCGCTTTGCGGAGATCGGCGATCCCCACGCGGATATGGATGCCGAGCCCGGTTCGCTTGAGAAATTACTGGAGCTCGCGGACAAAGACGAAGCTGCCGGTCTCGGCGACGCGCCCTGGCCCCCGCACTTTCGCAAGATGGAAGGGGAAGCGCTCCGCGTCATGCCCTCTCGCGCCAGATCAGCAGCAAAGAAGCCGCCACGAGCGAAGATGCCGCTTATTGTTGTTGCGAATTCTCCCGACAAAGCTGCCGCACTTGCGGGACTGGAAAGATGGAAGAGCAAATATTCCCAGATCGCCGCTCTCCTCGCCACGGACGACGTGCTGGTCGACTCCATGCGAGGCCGATCTTCGACCTGGACCCGCATCCGGGTCAATCTACGCCATGTGCCCGAAGCGCTGCGGCCGCCGCAGGAAACTCCCGACCCCGATGACGATCCAACGCGTGAATGGCGGCAGTGGCGCAAGAAAAAGGCAGAACAAAAAGAAAAAGAGTAGACAGGCGGCCGCCGCTGGCTTAACGGCCGTGTGGAAAGATCTCTTCCAGTTCCTGCGGAGGAACCACTTCGAGCTGCGCATAGGTGCAATCGCTCGGCCTCTTGTCGGTCCGCCATCTGCGGAACTGCGCCATGTGACGGAATCGGTCTCCTTGCATGTGCTCGTAAGCAACCTCCACTACCAGTTCGGGACGCAATGGTTCCCATGACAAGTCCTTGCCTTGACTCCAACGGCTTTGGCCGCCCGGCATACGCTTGACGCCGTCATCAGTCGCGGCTTCAGCCTCGACCCAGGCTTTCCATGGGTGAGCTGAAAGCGCATCTTTGCGATACGGTTCGAGAAATTCGGCCAGCTGCTTGCGCTTAGCAGCGCTGAAGCTCGCACAAACCCCAACGTGCTGCAGAGCGCCAGCATCATCAAATAGGCCCAGCAATAGCGAACCGACCAGGGTGCGATCGCCTTTCTTGTACCAACGAAATCCTGCAACCACACAATCGCAGTCGCGCTCATGCTTGACCTTGAGCATCACGCGTTTGTTTGGTTCGTAAGTTCCTGAACTAGGCTTGGCGATCACGCCGTCCAGCCCCGCACCCTCAAAACGGCGAAACCAGTCGGAGGCGACACTGCGGTCGGTGGTTGCCGGAGTCAGATGAATGGGCGGCGGAGCCGATGCGATCACTGATTCCAGCTCGCGGCGGCGGACTTCAAATGGCTCGCCCCGAAGATCCCGGTCGCCCTGGCAAAGCAGGTCGAAGAACACGACTGATGATGGAGTTTGTTGCGACAGAAGTTTCACCCGCGATGCGGCGGGATGAAGACGGAGCTGGAGTGCGTCGAAGTCGAGCCCATTGTCCTTAACGATGACAATCTCTCCGTCGAGCACGCAGCGTGTTGGCAATGCCAAGCGTAACGGCTCCAGCAGTTCGGGAAAGTAACGGTTCAGCGGTTTTTCGTCGCGGCTCTGGATCAGGATCTCATCCCCATCGCGAAAGACGAGTGCGCGAAAGCCATCCCACTTCGGTTCGAAAATCCAATCCCCATCGGCTGGTAATTCGCCCACTCGCTTGGCCAGCATCGGCAATAGCGGCGGGTTCACGGGAAGCTGCACACCTCATGGTATACCGCGCGCTTATCCTGGGATTGCTGGGACCTGAGTTTTTCCCCTGAGCGAAGAATACTGGTCAACGTGGGTCACACCCGTCTCTAAGTCTTATTGGTGAAGCCCAGTGTCAGCAGGGTTTTCTGCTCCACTTCATGGGCTTTGGCCGATCCCGTGGCTGGGCTGGCGCTAGCGGAACGCTTTACCGACAGCACCGGACGCTCGCCCGCAATGCGGCGAAGGCGAGGCAACACATAGAACAACGCGCCCATATTGGCGGGCTCTTCCTGTACCCAGACAATCTCTCGCGCCGAGGCGAATTGTCCGATCGCAGCTTCGAGTTCTTTTTCCGGGAAGGGATATAGCTGTTCGACAGCCACAATCGCCGTCGTCTTGTCATTCCTCTTCTTACGTTCGCCGCGCAATTCGTGGACGATCTTTCCGGTGCAGATCAGAATTCGCGTCGCATCGCTGACTTCCGTGTCCGGCAACACCGCGAGGAAGCGCTGGTGAGTGAAGTCTTCAATCGGGGAGGACGCATCAGGATGGCGCAACATGCTCTTCGGGGTGAAGACGACCAGCGGTTTGCGCCAGTGTCGTAATGCCTGGCGCCGCAGCAAATGAAAGTATTGAACGGCGTTCGACGGCTGGCAAATCTGGAAATTATCCCGCGCTGCCAGTTGCAGGAAGCGTTCGATGCGAGCGCTGGAATGCTCCGGCCCCTGCCCCTCGTGCCCGTGCGGAAGCAGCAGCACAACTCCCGAGAGCAGTCCCCATTTGTCTTCGCCGGCGCTGACAAATTGATCGATGACTGCCTGCGCCACGTTGGCGAAATCACCAAACTGCGCCTCCCACATCACCAGCGTTTCGGGATAGTCCCGGCTGTAGCCATATTCAAATCCCAGTACGCCCGCCTCGGAAAGCGCGGAATTATAGATTTGGCAGCGCGCCTGGCCGTCGGTAATGTGCTCGAGCGGAACGTACTCCTGCTCGTTCTCGATATCGAGCAACACGGAGTGACGCTGGTTGAAGGTGCCGCGCCGGGTATCTTGCCCGGTCAGCCGCACCGGGATCCCGACTTTCACCAAGCCTCCGAGGGCGAGGGCCTCGGCCATGCCGTAGTCCACCAGCCGCTTGCCCGTACCCATCTCAGCCCTCTGCTCCAGCAGCTTTTTGACCTTGGGATGGATGTGGAAGTCCGAGGGATAGGTCGTGAGCTTCGCGGTAATTTCGCTGAGCTCTTCCGCCGAGAGGCCGGTGTCCACTTCATACTCAGGTTTGTAGCGACCGCCCTTGTAGTCATTCCAGTAGTTCGGCAACTGGCGCAGCAGCGGCTTCTTCCGGATACTCTTGGCCTTTTTCTGCGCCGCTTCCAGCTCTTCCCGGACTTTTTCCACCTTTTGCTGAATATTCTCCGCGCCGATGTCTTCGGCGTAAATCTCCCACAGCGGCGGATGGTCCTTGATCGCCTTGTAGAGCAGCGGCTGGGTAACGGTCGGGTCATCGACTTCGCTGTGCCCGTGGCGGCGATACCCGATCAGGTCCACAACCACGTCACCCTTCCAGGCATAGCGATAGTCGGCCGCCAGACGGCCGACACGGACCACGGCGTCGACGTCTTCCGCATTCACGTGAAAGATCGGAATCGATTGCCGGCGGGCCAGCTGGGCAGAAAATCGTGATGAGTGCTCTTCCTTGTACAAGGTCGTGAAGCCAAGCAGATTGTTGGCGATGATGTGCACCGTGCCGCCCACCGTGAAACCCTTCAGGTCGGACAAGTTCAAGGTCTCGGCCACGACGCCTTGACCCGCAAACGCCGCATCGCCGTGGACCAGCAATGGTACGAATTTCTGATCGCCATCTTGTCCAGCGCGATCTTGCTTTGCCCGGGTGCGCCCCACGGTCACAGGGTCCACCGCCTCCAGGTGGCTGGGATTCGAGACCAGGTGAATGTGAATCTTCGTCCCCGAACGGGTCACGTATTCGCCGGTCGCGCCCATGTGATACTTCACGTCACCGCTGCCCAGAACGCTGCGCGGATCCACATCTTCAAATCCCGCGAAGACTTCTTCCGGAGAGCGCTTGGCCACCTGCACAATAATGTTCAGCCGCCCGCGGTGGCTCATTCCCATCACCAGTTCCACCGCGCCCTGCTGCCCCGCGGCATCCAGAATTTCATCCACCAGGGGGATCATGGCAGTCACACCCTCGAGCGAAAAGCGCTTGCTGCCCAGGTAGCGCTGCTGCAGCACCTGTTCAAAGAGATCCGCCCGGATAAGCTGGTCGAGCACCCGCTCCTGGTCTACCGTGGGCTGCGGCCCTTCCAGGCGCTCCTGAATCCAGTGGCGCCGTTCCGGGTCGGTAATGTGCATGAATTCCGCGCCCACGGTTCCGCAGTAAATGCGGCGGGCCTCCTCGGCCAATTCCCCTTCGATACGCAAGCTGGGATGCGTCACTGGAGGCAGAAATCCGAGCGGGTCGAGATCAGCCTCCAGGTATCCCCAGTGGCGGAAGGGGTCAAATATGCGCTCACGTTCGCCGTTGGGGGCTTCGAGTACGCCGGTTGCGGCAGATTCACTTGCAGGTTTCGATCGGGTCGCCATATGTCTACTACTAGAATAACGGATGCAACGGGATGCGTGCTGGATTCGCCCCCACCGGGAACAACAGTGGCTGGATTTTCACCCTAGACTGCCGGCGAGGCGAGTGTTAGGAAGGCCTGCTGCACCCTCAAGCCGGTTTGACTCCCCATCCCGGACCTGCACTCGTCCCGATTTGACATCCGATTCCACCTTCTTTTCGCAACTGCTCCCCTCCCCGCCATGCCGGTGCCTCTGACCTCCGATGTACCAAGTAGCCGCGGTAACCGGTACTCCATGGAAAGCATAAGAAAGGCCGCAATCGGCAGTGCAGCCATGCAACTGCTGCTGGTCGGAGATGACGATGACTTCAGTTATCTGCGCGACCTGTTGAGCGGCAGCGGGGACGGGCGTGTGGACCTTGACCACGCGCACTCCACCGGCGAGGCGCTGGCACGCCTGGATCCGACCACTTACGATCTCTGGCTCTGCGAATACCAATCGGGCGATGGCGCAGCCTTGCGCCTGTTGCACGAATTACGCCAGAAGCATGGCGGCGCGCCCGTGATTTTTCTCAGCGACCACATGGACAACACCGCCGTGGACGCCGTGCTGAAGGCCGGCGCCGGCGAGTTTGCTCAGGCCTCGAGGATCGATCGGCCAGCCGCCACCGGCACGATCCGCCATGCGCTCGACGAGTATCGCAAGGAACGGCAACGCCAGAAAACAGAGGATACACTCCGCAAACTATGGCGCGCGGTCGAGCAATCCGCGGACCTGGTCATGATCACCGACCGTGAGGGAGTGATCGAATATGTGAACCCAGCCTTCGAGGCGCTGACCGGATATTCTCCTGGAGAATTGATGGGCCAGACTCCGCGCGTCCTGAAATCCGGCCAGCAGACCGCGGACCTCTACAAGGAGTTGTGGCAAACCATTCTCGCGGGCAACGTCTTCCGCTGCACTATGGTGAACCGAAGAAAGAGCGGCGACATTTTTGTCGCGGAGAAGACTGTCACCCCGCTGCGGGACAACGATGGCAGGATCACTCATTTCATCTCCAATGATCGCGATATCACCGACCGGCGCCGGATGGAAAACCAGCTTCAGCAAGGCCAGAAAATGGACGCCATCGGAAAATTGGCCGGAGGCGTGGCCCATGATTTCAACAATCTCCTGATGGTCATCAGTTCCTACGCCGAGCTGATGCTGGATTCGCTGGCTCCCCAGCATCCCCTGCGCCGCAACGTGGATGAGATCCAGAAAGCTTCCCGCCGGGCGGCCGACCTGACCCGGCAACTGCTGGCCTTCGGACGGAAGCAGATGCAAACTCTGCAACTTCTCGACTTGAACCTGATCATCGAGGACATCAACAAAATGCTGCCTCGCCTGATCGGTGAAGATATCGAACTGGTATTTGTTCCGGGCAAGAACCTGGGCAAAGTGAAAGCCGACCCGGTACAGATCGAGCAGATCCTGATGGACCTGGTCGCCAACGCCCGCGATGCCATGCCCAAGGGCGGCAAGATAGTGATCGAGACCGCGAGTGTGCGACTGGACGAGCCTTATGTCCAAGAACACTCCATCGTTCCCCCCGGAGAGTACGTTCTGCTGACCGTCACCGACTCAGGAACGGGCATCGCGCCCGAGCATCTGCTGCATATCTTCGAGCCTTTTTACACCACCAAAGAAGAAGGCAAGGGCACCGGACTTGGCCTGGCCACGGTGTACGGCATCGTGAAACAGAACAGCGGGTTCATTTGGGTGTACAGCGAGCCCAGGCTGGGCACGACCTTCAAGATTTACTTGCCTCGGGCGCGGCAAGCAAGGCTAGCTCTGCAGCCTACCCTCCGGCTGGAAGGTTGCCCTCGAGGCTGCGAAACTTTGCTGTTGGCGGAAGACGAAGAAGCGGTTCGCCAGTCCGCGCGCGAGTTTCTCACCTTGCAGGGGTATATCGTCTTGGAGGCAGCGAATGGGGCCGATGCGTTGGCCATCGCGAATGCGTACAACGGCCCCCATCGATTTGATGATCACCGACGTGGTCATGCCCCAGATGGGCGGAGCGAAGCTGGCGGCAGAACTGGCACCTGATCGACCGGACATGAAAGTTCTGTCTGTCTCCGGCTACGCTGAAACCACCTTCCAGCGCCACGGAGAGATTGACGTAACCACACATTTCCTGCAGAAGCCCTTCTCCTTGAAAGAGATGGCGCGCAAGATCCGCGAAGTCCTTGACAGGGAAAAAGCTTCCGCCGCAGCCGCCGCTTCGTCGCGATAAGACCGTGTACGAGCCGCCGGTCCCATATAATTGCTCTTTGTCATTGTAGGCGCGAGCGTCCCGCTCGTGCGGTAGCGCCTCATAACCGCAAGCCGGGTTGCGGCACATCCGCGCCGAAGGAATCTCGTATGAGCCAGCGCACGCCGTTGATTCGCCACCCGAGAGAACTGGCGTGACCTACGTCCTGCTGGCCCTGCTGGCCGGCGCTCTCGTTTACTCGCTGCTGTCGGTCGTGGCGGCCTTGCGCTACCTCTCGGTTCGGCCACCGGCGCTGAATTCTCCCGAAGCCATCAGCATCCTCAAACCGCTGGCCGGACTCGATCTCGGCCTCGAATCCAATCTCCGAACTTTTTTCGAGCAGGACTATCCCGCCTTCGAAATTCTTTTCGCGGTGAGAAGCCAGGGTGATCCGGCCATACCAATTGTTGAAAGTCTTAGCCGGGAATATCAGAGCATTCCGTCGCGCCTGCTGGTGACCGGCGAATCTCTTTATCCCAACGCCAAGGTTTACAGCCTGGAACAGATGCTTGCCGCCGCCGCGAATGACCTGGTGGTGATGAGTGACAGCGACATCAGAGTGACCCCCGACCTGCTGAAGACAGTTGCAGCTGAGTTTCAGGACGCTCGACTCGGCGTGGCCACCTGCCCGTACCGGGCTGTGGCCGGCTCCAGCTTCTGGTCGCGGCTCGAAGCCATCGGCATGAACACAGATTTCGCGGCCGGCATTCTGGTGGCACGCATGCTCGAAGGCATGAAGTTTGCGGTGGGCCCAACCATCGCAGCCCGGCGGCGCGTACTGCAAGCTATCGGCGGCTTCAACCGGCTGAAAGACTACCTGGCGGAAGATTTTGTCATGGGGAAATTTGCCGCCGACGCCGGCCATGGCGTAATTCTTTCTTCCTATGTCATCGAGCATCACATTGGCAGCGTGGATTTGCGTCACAACGCGGCTCACCGTCTGCGCTGGGCGCGCAGCACGCGGCGATCCCGCCCCTTAGGCTATGTGGGGCAGTTGTTCACCATGCCTCTGCCTCTGGCCCTGTTGCTCTGCACCGTGAACCCGCCCTGGTGGCCGGTGCTGCTCTTGACGTTCGCGGTTCGCCTGCTGGCGGCTTACACAATTTCGGGGCGCGTTTTGCGCGCAAAGATCAACTGGCTGCTGCTGCCGATCGAGGATGTGAATGCCTTCTGCTTCTGGCTGGCTGGATTTTTTGGAAATACGATCGTGTGGCGAGGACGGCGGTATCGTCTCTATTCTGACGGCCGCTTCGAGCTGCTGCCATCTCCGGCCGGTGAGTGAAGCGACGAATGGATTCGTACCAGTTTGCCGTCTTTCAACCTAAACGAATCCCCCCGCCACGTAACTGCGTGCCCCCAGAAACCGATCAACCACACCAGCGCCGCCACAAAATCGCGCACAGGAACAAGCGCCAGCCACTTTGTTACCTGCCGATCCTGGAGAACCTTTCGCCCCACAACCAAAGCGACGGCGTAACGCATGACAATCACGGCACCCAGCAGCACCCACGCCCATCCGGCTCCGCGCGCACATACGAGAGCGAGCAAGGCCCAGGGCAGCCCGAAGGTTGCCACTAGCCCGGCATAGCCGCCCGGACGGGAATCGCGAATCGTGCGCGCCCATCGCAACTGGTGGTCCAGAAATTGCTTCAAGTGGTAACGCGGCAGAAAGGTCTCGACCACGGTCCCGGAGAGTTCAACGCCCAGACCCAAACCGGCGATGCGCCTACCGATTTCGTAGTCATCCGCGAGGTAATCCGCCAGGACCTCGAACCCACCGGTGGCAGCGAGATCGCTACGCCGAAAAGCCAGGGTCGAACCCAACCCGAAATGAAGGCCGCCTTCAAGCAGCCGGGCCACTAACACTCCCGCGCTGAAATCCGTGCTGATGAACAAGGATTCCAGCCGCGATCCCTGGCTTGCGCTGGCCACTCCGCGATAGAGACAAGTCACCAGCCCGACCCTCGGATCCAACAGCGGGGCGGCAACACTCCGCACGTAGTCGGCTTCAACCCGGATGTCGCTATCGTTGACAACGATGTGCTCGTACTTCGCTTCCGTTACCATCTGCGCCAGGTTACTGACCTTGGTATTAGCGCCCAGACTCTTGAGACAAAGCACGAGCCGGATGGGAACTTGCGGAAATTCAGCTTGCAATCGCTCCACAAACGCGATGGCAGGATCGTCGGCGTCGCTGACTCCAAAAATAATTTCGTATTCGGGATAGTCCTGCAAACAATGGCTGCGAAAGCTCTCATACATCTCAGGGTCGGTGCTCTTGAGCGGTTTGAGAATGGAAACTGGATGTAGGGAGGTTGGTGTGGGGCGGGCGCCCCCGCCCGCCGCTCTTTGCTCGCCCAGAAATCGGGCCGCGCTAAAAAGGCAAAGACCGTAGTAGCCGATACTCGCAACAGTTCCCAGGACGGCAACAATTTCGAGAGCAAAAAGAAATTGGTGAATCATGCGGGAGCTAGTCTACTCGTACCGCAGCGACTCAATCGGATCCAGGTTCGCAGCCTTCCACGCCGGATAAATCCCAAACAACAAACCCTCAGCCGCAGCCGAGCCCAATCCAAACGCGGCCCAGAAAAATGACATGCGCGCCGGCAGGGAACTCCAGATGGCGGAAATCGTCCACGTGATGACAGCTCCAAACAATACGCCCAGAATCCCGCCCATCGCGGTCAAGGTGACGGCCTCCAGGGTGAACTGCAGCAGAATGTCGAGTTTGCGCGCTCCGATCGCCTTACGTACTCCAATCTCCCGGGTGCGCTCCGTCACCGAAACCAGCATGATGTTCATCACCCCGACGCCGCCCACGATCAAACCAACGCTGGAAACCGCAAACATGAAAACAAAAACTGCTCCCGTGACCTGGTTCCACACCTCGGAGATCGAATCCTGGGTGAATACGGCAAAGTTATCGGGCTGGTTGGGCGCCACCTTGCGACGGCGGCGCAGCAGCTCACGGATCTCGTCAATGGCCTTCGGCATGTCGTCGTGCGAAGTGGCCTTGACGCTGATCCAGTACTGCTTCAGTTCCGGATGCAGCTTCCGGAATTCGCTGAGCGGGAAGTAAACGATATTGTCATCCGGGTTCTTGCCACCCGCAAACACACTCTTGCGCTTTGCCGCGACACCAATGACGGTAAACAGTTGGCCATCGATATTGATTTCCTTGCCCAAGGCGTCTTGGTTCGGAAACAGTTCTACGGCGGTGTCAGAGCCTAGAATAATGACGGGAGAATGACGTTCTTCATCAATCTCATTGACCCAGCGACCGGAGGCGATCTCTAAGTCAAAGACCTCCCTCCAGGTGCCGGCATTACCTTCCAGGATGGTGTTTTTAACCTTGCGATTTCCGTATTTAACTTCATAAGTGCCGGTCCCGAATTCCTGGCGAAAAAACCGCAGGCCGGCGCTCACTGCCTTTACGTGCGGCAGTTGCTTAATCGCTTCCGCATCGTCGTACGTAAGCTCTCTACGCTTGCGTATCTCTTCCGTCGGTCTGCCAAATGTCAGGGGCTGGTGATACGCGAAAATGATGTTCGACCCCAGGCTGCTGATGACCTGGCTGACGTTGTCGTTGAGACCACGCACAACGGAAGAGATGCCGATCACGACAGCGACGCCAATCACGATGCCGAGGACGGTAAGCGCCGACCGCATTTTGTTGGTGCGGATGGTGTCCAGCGCCATCTCGACGACTTCACCGTAATGGCTTCTATGGGGCATGGAATCTAGTAATTGAGGAATTGCGTAACCGGGTAATTTTCATGCCAAGCGATTGCGCCTTCAAATTACCCAATTTCTCAATTATTCAATCTTTTTCACAATTCAAATCTCAACGCGGCAATCGGATCCAGCATCGCCGCCCGCCGCGCCGGATACACACCAAAGAACACCCCTACGCTGGCGGAAACCAGCAGGCCCGCCGCGACCGCCCACAATTTGATTTCGGACGGCATGCCAATGATCGCCGTAATGCCCTTGGCAAAAACAATACCGAACAGCACCCCCAGCAAACCGCCCACCAGGGCCATAGTTCCGGACTCGATCAGGAACTGCAGCAGTACGTCCTGGCGGCGCGCGCCCATCGCTTTCCGTATGCCAATCTCGCGCGTGCGCTCGGTCACCGACACCAGCATGATGTTCATGATCACGATGCCGCCCACCACCAGCGAAATCGCCGCAATTGCGATCATTGCGACGAAAAACGTCCCACTCAGATTCGACCAGATACTCAAGAAGCTGGCATTGGTTTCCGCGGCAAAACTGTCAGGCCTTCCGGGAAGATCATGGCGTCGGGCCCGCAGGACGGCGCGAGCTTCGTCAATCGCCGCATCCAGCTCCGTGCCCACCCCCGCCGCCTTGCCCGAAATTCGAATGCTGGTGTGCGATCCGAACTGCTTCAGATAGGTAGTGATCGGAATCGCCACGTAGTTGTCCCGGCTCTGCCCCAGCGTGGTTCCCTGCTTCTTTCCCACCCCGATCACCCGGTACACTTCGCCCTCAACGCGAATCTCTTTGCCCAAGGGATCCACCGTGGGGAAAAAAGTGTCCACCACGTCGGTACCGATCACCCCCACCTGGGAACGATTTTCCTCATCGTTCTCATTGACCATGCGGCCCGCTGTGAGATCGAGGTCGAGAATCGGTGCCATCGACGGAGTCAATCCGCGGATCCAGGTATCGGCCAGCGCTTGCTCCTCGTACCGGACATGACCGGTGGTATTCGTAATCGAAGCACCAATCATGGCGCAATGCTTGCACGCCTCCAGCACGGCCTGGTAGTCCTCCACGGTCAGGTCTTTTCGCTTTAGGCCATCGAGCAACTGGTCAACATTGGTCACGACGGGAGTGACTTTGCTGATGATGAAAACATCGGCGCCCAGATTGAAAATCTTCTCCGCCACATAGCCATTGATCCCGTTCACGAAAGTGACCACGGCGATCACGGCGGCCACCCCGATCACCACGCCGAGCAAGGTGAGAGCGGAGCGCAGCTTGTTCGCCCAGAGGGAGAGCAGCGCGATGCGGATGGCCTCGAGGGTTGTCATGAATCAGTCGTCAGTCTTCGTTCGTCAGTCGTCTGGAGAACCGGGCCCTGCATCAAGTCTAGCAGCTTGACCGGGAGCGGGCCCTTACAGGGTATCTGCGAGCGGGCACATAACATTCTGGCTCTGTGGTAAGGTTCCTACCGCAATTCTCCAGGAGGATTGGCATGATCAGGACTATCAGCTTTCTACTGTGCTTTTCGGCTTTGGCCCTGGGACAGCAGAACGGTCCCCTGGATGGCCTGGCCAACCTGAACGACGCGATTTCAAAGCGAGCCTCAAGCGCGGATCGCTCCGGCGGCAATGCGGACTGGCTGGAAGTGAAGGCCGGATCCACCAACACGCTCGCGGATATCAAGGGCGCCGGCTCCATCCGGCACATCTGGTTCACCATCAACTCGCCCAGCCCGTTTCATCTGCGCGAGCTGGTGCTGAGGATGTACTGGGACGGCGAAGCCGATCCCAGCGTCGAGGTGCCGATTGGCGACTTCTTCGGCACCGGCTTCGAGTATGAAGATGTTCCGGGCGGACATCGCGGGCAGAAATATCAATCGTGGGTCTCTTTGCCGATAACGGTGCAGGATCGTGCCATGAACTGCTACTTCGAAATGCCGTTCGGCAACGGAGCGCGGATCACGCTGAGCAATGATGGAACGCAGGATGTGCCGAACCTTTATTTTCACATCGACTACCAGGAATACCCGGATACCCGGAGAGTCGCTGCCGAAGGCCGCTTTCACGCGCAGTGGAGGCACGAACAGACCCGCGCCGTTCCCGAGTCAGAAACCGGTGGCAAGAACGTGGATGGCAGGAATAACTACGTGTTCATGGAAGCGAGAGGCAAGGGTCAGTATGTAGGAACGATCCTGAACGTCTTCGGGCTCTCGACCGGATGGTGGGGCGAAGGCGACGACATGTTTTTCATTGATGGCGACACCGCTCGCGCCACCATCAATGGAACCGGCATGGAAGATTATTTCAACAACGCGTGGATGTTCCAGAAGGAGTTTAATTACCCCTTCATCGGCTATTCGCAGCAGGGTAATCGGGACTGGACCGGCAGCCACACGATGTACCGCTTCCATATCGAAGACCCGATTTATTTTCAAAAGTCTCTTCGCGCAACTATCGAGCATGGGCACGCCAACGACCGCGAGGACGACTACACCAGCGTAGCCTTCTGGTACCAGACCGAGCCCCACCAGAAGCTATCTCCGCTGCCCCCGGTCAAGGAACGCCTGCCCAATGCTTTCTGGAAGATTCAAAATCTGGATAAGAACTTGCCGAACTGAAGTCCGAGCCACGGATCTACGCGGATTTCGACGGATCCCGAAAAGAAGAGTCCTGATCCGTGTGAATCCGTGAAATCCGTCGCCCGGGTTTTTGGAACGGCTGAGGACTGACGACCGACGACTGACGACTGTTACAATGAATGGGTTGGCAGCTGGACCGGACGGTCGCTCTCGCCGCGTCAAGTGCGAGGGAGGAAAGTCCGAACTCCACAGAGCAGTGTGCCGGATAACGTCCGGGAGGGTGCCCCGTACAAGCTTTGCTTGGGCGGGTTCATTCGACGGAAAGTGCCACAGAAAACATACCGCCCTGGCGGCAACGCCAAGGTAAGGGTGAAAAGGTGCGGTAAGAGCGCACCGCCGTCGCAGTAATGCGGCGGGCAGGGCAAACCCCACACGGAGCAAGACCAAATAGGGAGGGAGTCTCGGGTTCGCCCGGGGCGTGTGCCGGCTCGGCGCGCCACAACCTCCGGGTAGGTCGCTTGAGCCGCACAGTAATGTTCGGCCCAGAGGAATGACCGTCCCGCCGGAGCAATCCGGCGGACAGAATTCGGCTTACAGGTCCGGCTGCCACAA
>CAVRZO010000005.1:0-100652 GCA_963725615.1 Terriglobia bacterium
ATCCCGGCGATTTCCTGCATGGCCGTTACCACCTCCCTCTATGCGGACTGATGCTTCTTCTCGCCACCGGATGGCATTTGTTGAGGAAGGGTCGCATTGCTTTTCCTGTCCGCAGCGGCCTTGCTGGCGGTGGTGTTCGGCGTGTTGACCGTCGAGCAGGAAGGCGCATGGAGGGATGACATGACCGTCTTCACTGTCGCTCACCAGAACGCGCCTGATGATGTGCCGGTGGCGCGAAATCTGACCAGGGCAAACGTGCAGATTGCGCTTGCACTCGATGAACAAGGCCGGTGCGATCAAGCGATGCCTGCTGTTTGAACAAGCGATACAGCAGTTCCCCGAGGATTGGCTCGCCTGGGCGGTATCGGGAAATGTTGTGAAGAAGAACTCAACGATCTGCACAAGCCCGAGCAGTCACTCCGCCGCGCCTCCGAACTCTCGCGTTGACCCCCGGATGATTGAGCAATGGCAGCAGCTCCGCGCGATGATGGGCCTGCCTCCCGCGCAGATGAAATAGGGGCCGCAGGCCGGCGTGGTTTCCAAGCCCCGTCCTCTCACCTTCCGGTCACTTGCCGCTGCCGCACGAGCGTGGACGCTCGCGCCTACATTCTGTACTATCGTTGGCATGGAACAGGTGAGTTGAGGCTTGATTGTTATTCCAAGAGCTGCGACATCGGTTTCTGTGGCGGCAGAAGAGCTCCTATCGATCCCGGCGAAATACGCCGCACCGAACGATGGCTGGCTACAGCTCGCGTTTTCCTCGCTATCTCTGCGCTGGTCGCCGTCCGCATGGATCCCGGGGAAATCGGCTATTCCTTCTGGGCCTATGGCCTGTTGGCGTTCTATATCGCCCAGGGCGTGGTCGTCATCCTTCTGCTGCGGCGGCGTGAACAGTCAACTGTTTCCTTTCGCCGGCTGGTGCACGCGGCGGACATCGTTTGGCCCGCGTTGATTTCGATTTTCGCCACCGGCCAGCCAACCCTTCTATTCTTCGTGTTCGTGCTGGCTCCGACCGCGACTGGCTGCGGGGGTGTGGAGGAAACCGTGCCACCGCCGCATTGGAAATTTCGCTGTTGTGGCTGGAGGGCCACCTAGAGCGTTTTACATGGGTTTCTTTGGCGGAGTGGACCAGTGGCTCGCGCGTAGATCGCCTGCCGCAGTTGGGAGTCCAGGCCTCGGATTTCGAGCCCAAGCGCCTTTTCATGCTATCCATTTATCTGTTGGTGATGGGCTTGCTCCTGGGATATCTGGCGGAGCAGCAGAAGCAATTACGTTCGGAAAAGGCGGTGATTGCGCGCATTCTCGGGAAGGTTCGGGTCGAAGCTGGTCTCGCGGGACCCTGCAGGAAATTGTCGGTGAGTTGCTGGTCATGTACGGCGCGCAGCGGGCCCTGATCGCCTCGCAGGAGTCCCACCGGACACCGTGTTTATGTCGGCGAGATGCTGCTGCGCAATGGCGAGGCTTCGTTCTTTCGCTGGCTCGACCCTTCGGCTTCCGATCGCGAGACCTACCTGTTCGACTATCCGGCAGAAACGTCCTACGCGTGGCGCAACGGCCGCTCAGAGAAAAATGGAGGCTACATGCTGCTGGGCCTCGACCACGCCGGACAGAAACTTCCGAGCGCCTCTGCGGCATTTCTCGATGAGCTCGCGCAACGGCATCGTTTCAACCAGCTGGTGCGACGGTTTCCTTTGTCTTCGGCAAGGAATGGTGGGGACGAATCTTCTTTCTCGAGCCAGCGCTGACGGTTGAGATTACCGAGGAGCTGCGTTTCCTGCAGGAACTGGTCCGCCAGATTGGTCCGGCGGTGTACAACGTGTATCTTCTCCGGCGTCTGCGATTGCGGGCCGGGGCACTGGAGCGCGCCCGTTTTGCCCGCGAACTGCACGACGGCGCTGTGCAGTCGCTTATTGCAGTGGAAATGCAAGTTGACGTGCTGCGGCGTCGTCTACGACTACGGTCGGAGCTGGTCCCGGAGGAACTGGGGCGCATTCGGGCTTCTGCGCGAGGAAGTCCTGAAGCTCCGGGAACTGATGCAGCGAGATGGAATCATTGGATGATCGATTCCCGGAAGCTCATCGGGTTTCTGGCGGACACGGTGGAAAGGTTTCAACGCGAAACCGGGATCACGGCGCGCTTCACCTCCGATCTCGAAGAGCCCGACATGCCGCAACCGGTGTGCCGCGAATTGAGCCGGATCGTGCAGGAAGGTCTGGTCAACGTCCGCAAACACAGCCAGGCCCGCACCGCGCTGGTCCGGCTGAGCGCCCCGAAATGGCCGCTCGACGCTGGTGATTGAAGACGACGGGCGCGGCTTTCCCTTCACCGGACGGCTTTCGCAAAAGGAGTTGGACGCGCTGGGCAAGGGACCCTTAGTGATGGACGGGTCCGTGTTAGTGGCGGGTGAACTCACGATAGAATCAAATCCCGGACAGGGATCGCGGCTCGAGATCAGTGTCCCGCAAAAGCCGGAAGCGGCGTATGGATAATCGAAGAGCCCCAGCCGATTGCGAATCTGCATTGCAGATGACCGTGCTGTTTTTCGTGATGGTCTGCGCCGTATTCTGGAGGCTGAGTCCGATCTCAAAGTTATCGGTGAAGCCTGCGACGGAACGGAAGCGGTACGGATGGCCCGCCAGTTGAAACCCGACATCATGCTCTTGGACCGGCCATGCCGCGCATGCCGGGCCTCGAAGCGTTGCGGGAAATCAGCGACGGGGCCAGCCCGTAGGGTCGGTCATTCTTCTGACCGCGGCCGCCGAAAGAAACAGATCGTCGAAGCTCTGCAACTCGGGGCGCGCGGTGTGGTGTTGAAGGATTCCGCCACCCAGCTCCTGCTGAAGAGCATCCACACCGTAATGTCGGGAGAGTATTGGGTGGGGCGGGAGAGCGTGTCCAACCTGGTGCAATACCTGAGGAACCTGGTGCAGTCTTCCGGGGAAGAGGCCAAGCAGAAGAAGTTTGGGCTTACGCCGCGAGAGCTGGAAATCGTATCTGCCGTGGTGGCGGGCTACTCCAACAAAGAGATAGCGGAGTACTTCAAGATCAGCGAAGACACGGTCAAACACCATCTCAGCAACATCTTCGACAAACTGGGTGTGTCTACTCGCCTGGAACTGGCTTTATTTGCTGTAATCTAGGGCCTGCCGCTCAAAACCATCGCCTAAGGTCGTAGCACTTTGGTGCCATGTATTTCCACAATTGGGCTATTGGCAGTTGGGCCTTACCGCAGATAACCTAATACCAGACTTTAACTCTGAGTTTAGTGTCCGTCAGTAGTTGGGGCTGGACGTGTACTCAGGCAAAGAGAATCTAGCAGGCCGAACGGGTCCAAGGAGGGCGCCGATGGCACAGTTACTGCAACACATCTGGCACGACGATCAGGGACAGGATGTTGCCGAATACGCGGTGATGCTCGCCGTGATTCTGGTGATCGTAGTCGGGACGATTCGGCTCATCGGTTCCAACGCCAATAACGTATTTTCTTCAGTCGGTAGCGCGATTCAGTAGGCTCGAACCCCGAGTTGGTCCCCCAGCCACCAACCGGGTTCAGGTTCAGGGTCCCCCTACTCCTCTCACTGACTCCCCATACCCTCTGTAGGTTTGCCGCCGAACTCTCGGTCTGCGACCGGACGATAACTGCTGCTTCACGCTCATCCCGCGTCTGATCTTTGTTCGCGCCATCGAAATGAGGGTGCCCTATCCTTCGCATTTTTTGCGAAGGGTGGGTGGGCACTCGGTCAGTACCCTGGGTTGTAGAAAAGCCCAACCACCAAGAGTTTAGGCCTTCGCCATGCTCAACGCCATTTCTTCGGATATGAGCGTTATGAGGCGGTGCGCTCAAAAGAAATGATGGAAGCCCGAGTCGACGCGGTCTTCGCTTCTCTGATGCAAGACCCGGACTTTACCGCGCTGACCAGCGGCGCCGACGGCGCCTTCCGGTACCCCAGGATCGAGGCATGAGCCTGGGTGGCGGAGCTGTGCAGTAGAGAAGCTCTTGAGGGTGCCCCGTCCAAGCTCCGCTTGGGCGGGGTTTTTGCGGTGGGAGATACTTCAGATGGGTGTTCGCAGGTTAGATTGACACGGCTGTCTCCCACCCTGTCGCAGAGTGCGCGACGAGGGTTGGGCAGCCTCGGTGACGTTTGTGTAAGGTCAAGATGTCGGACGGGCGTTGAAAGAAAAACCCCGCCCAAGCGGAGCTTGGACGGGGCACCCTTCTGAGAGTGGTCAGGCCAACTGGAAGACGATGTGCACCAGGGCGGTGTAGTCGGAGGGTTGGCCATCGCGCTTGGCGGGCTTGAAGCGAATCTGTTCCGCGGCGTGCATGGCGGTCTCGTCGAGACCGTGGCCCAGGCCCTGCACCACGCGCACAACCCGAAGCTTGCCGGTAGCTTCGAAAACCACCTCGAGGACTACCTCACCCTCAATACGCAGGTTTCGAGCTTCTGGCGTGTACGCCGGCGTGGGCTTGAAAACAACTTCGGCGGGAACCATCTTGCCGGCGGAATCGTCGGTTTGCTTGGGACGCAGTTGAGCCATGGAGACGGCTTGAGTGTCGCCAAAGCCGCTTTTCTGTACGCCATTGCCCCGGGAAGTATTTACTTTCCCGCTGCCGTCGCCGGTGGCGATGCCGCTTCCAAAGCCGCTGCTGGCCACGACTCCACGGACGCCCTTGGCGCCGCCGGTGCCGTTGCCGTAGCCGGGTCCGGTGGGCAAGTCAAACGCTCCCGCGGCTCCGATGTTGACGGCCCTGGTATTAGTTTCACGCGCGGGCACACCATTGGGATCGCCAAAGCCTCCGGTCTGCACGTTCTTCGGGGCCTCGGCAATCGTCGGCACGGCTGAGCTGCCGGTGGAAAATACGTGAGTCTTCACCAGTTGCTTCGGAATGACCGGCGCCGGTCGGCGGAAGCGGCACGGGTTTACTGGCTGCGATCGCCACCTGGGGCGCGACCAGCGCTTCCTCCGGCGGAGTCTTCGGTTTTACTTCGGGCGCGGGGACGCGAAGAACTTCAGCCGGGGTTTCGATATGCGCAAGCACGCGCGGCGGAGGAATTTCTCGCACCGGAGCGGGCTCATGGATTTCGGGAGGCGGAGTTTCGACTAGCCGGACGAAATGATAGTCGCGAACCGGCTGGTCCAATACCGCAAGGTTCAAAACCGCAGCCCAGGCCAACACAAACAAGGCAATCCCCTGCACGCCCATGGTAAGCATGAACTGCTTCCACGGCGGACGCCGGTCGGGAAGCAAAGAAAAGGGGCCGTTTTCGTAGATCTCAGACATAATGCTGATCCGCTCGGGGGGAACTTCTACCCTTCTTGATGTCGGGCACTCCTAGATAGCTGCCTCATCTTCAGATTATTGCGAGATATTGTTGCCGATTTATCTCAGCAACATTATCGCATCTGCGACGCGGGAGCGTACGGCCCCAGAGTTGCGGAAAAAATGCGACTGCCTCGCTATTCTCCGTGCACGAATATAGCCACTCCGCACCGAGGAAAACGAAGCAAGCGCTTATGTAACAGCCAGTTAGGTTTGTGAAAAAACAGGGTATCAAAGTCCGATCGCGAGACCGGAAAAAATTTGCATAGCAGTGGGTAGGTAGGTGTCGTTCCGGGAAAAATCGGCTGAACCTGGCTTGCAGAGCGAATTCTCGGGCAAGGCCGATTCAGCACCTTACGATCTTTGGACTGTCGATTCCTTTCAAGGCGTTACGCGTGTCAACCACCAGCTGCGACTCGCGCACAATACGTTGATAGTCGTAGTCGGAATGGTCGGTGACAATCAGCACGCAATCGTACTGTCCGAGATTGTCCAGGGGAGTACAGGTCATCTGCAGATCGTATTTGCGGCCCTTGCCCACCGTGGGGAAAAAGGGATCGTTGTAGCTGACCACCGCCCCCTGCTGTTGCAGGAGTTCGATAATGGTCAGTGACGGAGATTCGCGGAGATCGTCAATGTCCTTCTTGTAAGCCAGGCCCAGCACCAGCACCTTGGCACCATTCAATGCTTTCTTATGCTGGTTGAGCGCCTTGGCTACGTAATCGAGCACGTGATAGGGCATCCCGATATTGATCTCTCCGGCCAGCTCGATGAAGCGGGTGCGGAAATCCCATTCCTTGGCTTTCCAGGAAAGATAGAAGGGGTCGACCGGGATACAGTGTCCGCCCAGACCGGGGCCGGGGTAGAAAGGCTGAAATCCGAATGGCTTGGTGGACGCTGCCTCGATGACTTCCCAGATATCCAGACCCATGCGCAGCGACAGCATCTTCAATTCGTTGACCAGCGCGATATTCACGCAGCGGTAAATGTTCTCCAGCAGCTTGGTCATTTCGGCCGCAGCGGGTGACGACACGCGCACGATGCGGTTGAAAATGGTTCCGTACATCGCGGCGGCCATTTCCGAAGCCTGGGCATCGAGACCGCCCACGACTTTCGGAATATCCCGCCGGGCCACGCTGGTGTTGCCTGGATCTTCGCGCTCGGGCGAGAAGGCGACATAGAATTCCTGTCCGGTGAAGGGCCCTCCCCGGGAAGCCTTCAGACTGTGCTTGTTCCCCTTTTCGAGAATTGGAACCATCACCTCTTCGGTGGTGCCGGGGTAGGTGGTGCTTTCGAGCACTACAAGCTGCCCGGCACGCAGGTGCGGCGCGATGGCCTTGGCCGTGTCCGTGATGTAGCTGAGGTCGGGCTCGTGATACTCGTTCAGCGGGGTCGGGACACAGATGATGATGGCGTCCATCTCGGTCAACCGGGCGTAGTCCGCGGTGGCTTCGAATCCCTGAGAACGAGCCTGCTGAATTTCGCTGGGCAGGATGCGGACGATGTAGGATCCGCCCTCGGTTAGAGTCTTGACCTTGCGCTGATCAATGTCGAATCCAGTGACACGGACCTTCTGGTCGGTATAAAGCAGGGCCAGGGGCAGACCGACGTAGCCGAGGCCGATAATGGCAACGCGTGCCTTACGGGTTTCAATCTTGGTCTTGAATTCAGAGACCGAATTCGTTGTGACTACAGAAGATGTCGTCATTTGTACAATAATTTCTTCGCTGCAGAATTTTAACACGCTGGTGACGCCATCCCCCGGGAGGGGGACCCACCTAGGTTTTCAGATTTGCGGCGGTTCGTTGAGAGATTTCAGCACATTGCGGTTACGTGAGTAACGGCAAGAGCGCGGTGCCGATTTTGGGAGATGACTTTTTTGGGCTTAGTATTCTTGGCCATCGCAATATGAACGTTGACGCCCGTGCAGGCAGAAGCTTACGATAGCAGCAAGATTCACAATTGATCGGAGTTGTGCATGAGTGTTTCCGGGCTCCGTAATGTCGCCTGCTGGACCATGATTGCTGTCGTGCCCGTGTCTCTTTGGGCGGCAGATTCCAGTCCGGCTATGCTGTATGCCCGGGGAGCAGCCTGGATCAATGGCGGCGCGGTGCCCCGCACCTCTGCAGTTTTCCCCGGCGACCTGGTACAGACTCGTTCCGACTCGGTGGTCAGCATCAATGCTTCCGGCTCGAATGTGGTTGTCCTGGCGGATTCTCTGGTCAAGTTTGAAGGCCCGGCGGTGGCTCTCGAACATGGCAGTTTGAGGGTCGCGACCTCGAAGGGGCTGAGCACGCACACCGGGGATCTTACTGTGGCTCCCGCTTCGAACGGCTGGACAGAATTTGAAGTGAAGCAAGTCGGGGACGATACCGTTCAGATCTTGGCCCAAAAGGGCGATGTTACCGTCAGCGACGGGTCAAACTCCTCTACCCTGTCCCAGGGACAACAGACCACGGTAGGCAACTCCATGGAAAAGAAAAAGAAGAAGAGGAGAAAAGGCGGCGGCGCCATCCCCGCCAGCAGCGGAGCGGTGCTGGATTCTCCCCCGTTATCTACGGCGGAGCGGCCGCCGTGGGTGGACTTCTGACCTGGGTGCTGCTGCAGGACAACAACCCGGTCAGCCAGGTCGCGCCCTAAGCTTTGCCGGTACACAACTGCATTTCCGCCACACGCCAGATGCTTCGCAAGCTCAGCATGACGCCTCGCTACTTTGTCACGCTCGTATCGTCATGGTACTAGCTTTGTCCCTCTGGATCTGGAGTGGAAGTTTCTCCCATAACATTGAACCGGCGCACCGGTTTCCGCCGCGACTTGCCAAACCTCGAATCCAAGGCAGCCACCACGCACAGCACATAGAAGAGGGCGGCATTGGCAGGAATTTGCAGGTTGAAATCCACCAGGCTGTGCACCAGGATTCCGGTGACTCCGAGCAGAGCGGCCAGGGCAACCGCCCCGTTGGTATCTTCCGTCCAGTTTTTCAGTTTTCTGAGGCCATTGCGATAGACCGCCCATAGAAACCACAGCATGGCTGCGCCACCCAGGCCTCCCATCTCGACCAGCAGTTGCAGGTAGTCGTTGTGGGCTTCGTTGATAAAGAAATTGGTGTGAAAGCTGCGGAACTGCGGATAGACATCGGGGAATGTGCCCAGTCCCCAGCCCAGGATGGGCTTGCGGGCGAACATGTGGAGCGCGTCACGATCAATGTCCAGCCGGGTGCCGCCGGATAGTTCGGTCTTGGTGTCGGCATGAATGGTGGCCAGGCGTTGGGCAAGCTCGCTTCCACCCAACCAGAGGACCAGCCCCACTCCAATCACCAGAAAAGTGGCCAGGGCCAAAGTCGTCTTGCGACTTTTCTGCCCCCACACCACGACCACCGCCAGCAATCCCATCTCGACCACGAAGGCGAGCATGCCGCCGCGGGACCCGGAGAGAAAGATGGTACCGGCCATCAAAGCGGCTGCCAGCCCCGCCATGACTTTCCGGGGACCTCGAGCCCCGCGGGTGAGTGAAAAAACCAGCGGGATCGGCACCAGCATTTCCATCAGTCCGGCATAGTGATTGTGATTTACGTAAGGCCCGTAGATCCAGCCGCCCATGCGGGGCGTCCGAAGCCAGTACAGCTTGGAGGTTGCGGACAGGCTTTGCAGCAAGGCAAAAGCCGCCATCAGAAATCCATATACGGAGAACGCAACCGTCAGCGTCTGGACCTGTGACGTGCGGCGGAGAATCTGGACCACGAGGAAGCAAAGCATGCCGTAGGCGCAATAGAGCAGGCCAGTGGAAAACGTTTCGTAGCGATACGCGGTCTGGCCGGTTGCGAGTTGCAGGCCGATCAGGAAGGCAAACACAAGTACGGGTGCAAACAGCGGACTCCCGGCGACCGACAGCTCGCCGGATGCGGCCTGCCGGAAGGTCCAGAGCAGCAGTAAAAGCGCGGCTCCGGCTTCCAGGATGAAAATCGACCAGGGCTCAACCGCCCCAAAGGCGAGCGGCCCAAAGAGCAACAGGCCAAAGACACCATAGAAGACTACGGGGTCCGCGGCCGGTACGCGGACTGGCTGAACCGCAGCGTCAGTGGTGGATGCGTTTAGCACGTCGGAGGCTCGAGATCGGGATGCGTCATGGTCTTGTGTCTTTGTCGTTACTGTTCTTGCCTTCATTGTTCGCGGCCTACGAGACGGACTGAGTCAATCCACAGTTTGCCCTTGATCGGTATTCCGGGAGGCTCACGCTGTATGCGCAACAGCAATAACTTCGTATCAGGTCCGGTGGTGAAGGTGCCGCTTACTTCTTTCCAGAAGTCCGCGTCTTTCAACTCGTCGCTGGCGAAATAAGTGGTCTCAGTGTAAAGGTCCTGGAGGGCGAAGCGCGGTCCCCCGGCGCCCTGTATATCTCCGGCCTTGAAGTAAGCCGAGAACTCATAGGTGGTGGAGGGCTGAACCGCTACCAGTTGCGCGATGCCCGCATCGTTGATCTTCTGAGCGTCAAAGGTAATCAGCAGGGAACGATGCCCCCCGTGCGATTGGGTGGGGTCGAGAGCCAGCGCAACTTCCTTCGACTGGTGATACTGCCAATCGAACCCGCCATTCAATACGTTCAGACTGAAATCGCCGTTGACAATGAGATTCCCCGCCGAAGGTTGGTAGGCCGACAACCCGGACAGGCTGGAAGCCTGCTGCCATACCAGGCGCGCCTGATCCACCTCATGTTGTCCTACAAGGTAGCGGATATAGAGAAAGACAAGAGGCGTCGGAAGGGGCTGGTGCTGTTGCGCCAGTTGAGTCCAGACTTTGAACGCGGCCGCCGTCTCCTTCTGGGAGATGAGGAAATCCAAAAACGTGGCGTACACGTTCGGAGGTATGACGTCGCGCAGCAGGGCGTCGACATCGGGCTTGACTCGCCAGCAAAGCTTCACGGCAGCCGGTGGCAGGTAGGGATCGCTTTCCATGACCACGCGAAATTCCCGTAGCGCCTTATCGGTTTCGCCCTGTACCAGATAGAAATTCCCCGCCTCCCAGGCCAGATCGGGGGTCGAGGAGTCAGCCATGAGGCCGCGTTCCAGGGCGGCCTTCTGCGCATCGGTGTCTCCCAAGAACTGATACGCTCCGGCCAGATCGAACCAGTAACGCGCCTGATGTGGATTCAAACCGACCGCGGCGCGAAAGGATTCCACCGCAGCCTCTGGAGTTCGTTCAATCAGGAAGAAATAGCGTCCCAGGCGATGGCGATAGTCCGCGTTGCCCGGTTGCCATCGCACCGCCCGCTGCAAACTGGCCAGATCGGGCCGTCCGGAAAAGTAAGCGCCCCCCAGTTGGCGGCCTGCGAACCACAGGTATCCCGACAGCAGCAATGCGGACGCCAGCACCAGGGAAACTTTCCTGGCAGGACTGGTGAGCGGAATTCTCATGGGTTGTGGTAACAGGATCAGTACTTGCAAGAAAAAGCGGACACGTGCGATCGCTGGCTACGCTATGCGCCGCTCGATGTGGCCCTTGAAACTGAGTCCTCGTCATCCATAGGCTCGTCTTCCTGGTAGTAGCGGTGGCCGTATTTTCCCTGGTATTCGTAATAGTAGTAGTAGTCGGGAGAAGTCAGATCGACGGCATTCAGCAGCACTCCGGCGACGCGGGCATTGACCTGCATCAGGAGGTCTCGGGCGCGCCGCAACGCCTGCTTGGTGGTTTGCCCGGAGCGGATCACCAGCACTACGGCATCGGCCCGGGTGGACATGACGACCGCATCGGTCACCGAGAGAGTCGGCGGCGTATCTACGATGATGTGGTCGTATTGTTCCCGCAGTTCGGCCAGGATGTCCCGCATGTTGGAGGAGGCCAAAAGCTCGGCGGGATTCGGTGGCGGCGTGCCCGCGGTGAGTACGAAAAGAGTAGGTAGGATGCTCGAGCGGATCACGGCCTGTTGCAGCGTGGCGTTGCCGGTCAGAACATTGCTGAGTCCGGTCTTGGGGCCCATGCCCAGGGTCTTGTGAATGCTGGGACGCCGCAGGTCGGCATCGATCAGCAGAACTCGCGTGCCTTTCTGGGCCAGCACGATTGCAGTGTTGATGCTGGTCGTCGTTTTTCCTTCCTGAGGAAGGGCGCTGGTGATCAGGATCACTTTGGGCGGTCCTCCCAGCGAGGTCAGCAACAGGGAAGTACGCAATGCCCGGTAAGACTCCGCCATCTGTGATTGAGGCCGCGACTGGGTCACCAGTTCGACGGCCTCGCGGGAAGATGCCACCGTCAGGCGCTTGGCAGCGGCCTCCATGCTGCCCTTCGAGCCCAGAGGAATCATGCCCAGCGATGGCAGTGCTGATATGGCCTGTGCCTGCTCCGGAGTGCGCACAGTGTTGTCAATGCCTTCCAGTAGGAAGGCGAGGCCGATTCCGGTCGAGAGCCCGAGCGCCAGCGCGAACATAAGATTTCGCGGCACGTTGGGCTCGGACGGATACGTGGGGACCCGGGCTTTATCCACGCTGCGAATATTGTTCGACCTGAGTCCGGCGGTGACCCCGGCTTCCTTCAACTTTTCCATCAGGCCTTCGTAGAGGGTGCGATAGCTTTCCACGTCACGCTTCAGCAGACTGTACTCAATGGCACTCTCGTTCAGCTTGTTGGCTTCCTGTTTCTGGTTGTTGAGGGCCTGGCGCAGCATGGTTTCGTGCTGCAGCGCCGCAAGGTAGCCGCTGCGAACGCGTGAAACCACCTTGATCATTTCAGTCTGGAGCTGGGCATCCACTTCCTTGAGTTGAGTATTCAGCTGCACCACTTTGGGATACGAGGTCCCGAACTGCGTGCTGAGCTGGGCTACCTGGATCTTGAGGTCGGCCTGCTGCTCGCGCATCTTTTCCATGAGCCCCGAGCTCGCGGTCCCGGCGCCGGCGCTGGTGGCGGCCGCGGCTGCCGTGTCGGAATCTCCCGATTGCACCAGGCGATAGACCGATTCCTTTTCCATCCGATCGGATTCCGCGGCGGTCAGTTCCTTGTTCAGCTCGTCAAGTTTGGAAGTGGTGATGTTCTGCTTTTCATCAATGCCCAGAATCTCGTGCTGCTTTTGGTATTGAACCAGCTTTTCCTGCGAGGTCTGGACCTTCATCTCGAGGTCCACCAGCTGCTTCGACAACCAGTCCGAGGCCTGCATGGTGGACTCAAAGCGGGTCTTGAAATTCTGCTCGATGTAGGTGTTGATCAGGGTGTTCACCACGTTGGCGGCCAGGTTCTTGTCCGCGCTGCGGTAGTGAATTTCGATGATCCGGGTGTTGGGCACCAGCGTGACTCGAAGGCCTGCCTTGAATCCGGCGAGCAACGCGGAGGTTTTTTCCGAGTCCGGCTGCAGCGCGTCGGTGGTGAGAGCCAGAGCGTCCGACGGGGCTGGCTCGCTGCCGCCAAACTCTGGCTGCTTGTCCAGGTTCAACTGCTTGATCACCTGCAGGGCCAGCAGGTCGCTCTTGAGAATTCGTACTTCGGTGTCGAGGTCGGTGGGATCGTAGTAGTCCGAGGCGCCGCCGTTGGCAGATTCCTTAAGATTGAGTATGGCAGGATCGGTCTTATTGATGGCGATGCTGCCGAAGGCGTCATAGATGCGCGTGCTGCGCATGGTAGCCAGCGCCACCACTCCGAAGATAATTGCCAGACAGCTGAAAACCAGCCATTTGCGCTTGATCAGGACGCGAAGGTATTCGCGCAGAGCGGAGTCCTGGCCGGGTAAAGTTGCATAGGCAGAAGGTCCCAGCTGGCGATTCAACTCGATGGGATGATCAGCTTGAACTTCGCGCAAAACCTGGCCGTTGACGGGGATCAAGGGACCCGAAGCCATCCATACTCCCAAAAATATTTTGAGCCGCTAGTTGGTCATTCTAGCACCGGCGGGGAACGGCTCTTGCGCCTAAATTTCTCGCGAAGTGCCGATTTGTCGTGCTTCGAGTCGCGACTTGCTGGCGGATCACGCGAAATGCTCCAGATCGTGTCGAACGCGCTATACTTTCGCTAACTCAGATCCCGCTATAATCCGGTGAATGCTGCACTGTCACAAACCGGACATCCAAAGGGTCAGGATGAACTGGCAGGAACAGGTCGTGCTGGTCACGGGCGGGACGGGCTCGTTCGGGAAGAAGTTCGTGGAGGTGATGCTGCGCGACTACCATCCCCAAAAGCTCATCGTTTTCAGCCGCGACGAACTCAAGCAGCACGATATGCGGACGGCAGGCTTCGATCATCCCAGCCTGCGCTACTTCATCGGCGACGTGCGCGACCCGCAACGCCTGCAGCGGGCCCTTTCCGGAGTGACAGTGGTCGTGCACGCGGCCGCGCTCAAGCAAGTGCCGGCGTGCGAATACAACCCGTTTGAAGCGGTCCAGACCAACATCATGGGCGGGCGCAATGTGATCGATGCCGCCATCGACCAGGGCGTGCGCCGGGTCCTGGCCTTGAGCACGGACAAGGCGGTGAATCCCATCAATCTCTATGGCGCGACCAAACTTTGCGCCGAGAAAATGTTTGTGCAGGCCAACGCCTACGCCGGGGCGCAGGATACGCGATTCAGTTGCGCCCGCTACGGCAACGTGGTGGGCAGCCGGGGCAGCGTGATTCCGGTTTTCATGGAACAGCGCAAGCGGGGCAAGATCACGATCACCGATTCCCGCATGACCCGGTTCTGGCTGACGCTCGAGCATGGCGTGCGCTTCGTGGTGGGCTGCATCGAGCAAATGCACGGCGGCGAAATCTTTGTGCCCAAGATTCCCAGCATGCGCCTGACCGACATGGCCGAGACCATTGCTCCGGGTTGCGAGGTGGAATGCATCGGCATCCGTCCCGGGGAAAAGCTGCACGAGGTGCTGGTCTCCGAAGATGAAGCCCGGAACACGGTGGAGCTCGATGACATGTATGTGATCCAGCCGGCGCATGCCTGGTGGAGCCAGCAGAACTGGAAGGATGGCCAGCCGCTGCCCGACGGATTCCGCTACGGCAGCGATTCCAACGCCCAGTGGCTGACGTCGGAAGAGTTGCAGGCGCTGATCGAAGGGGAAACTCCGGCCGCGGAGAAGCTCCGGGTGATACCGCCCAAGCGGGCGCGAGCCTGACGAGCAAAAGCGATGACTGTAACTCCGGCAAGCCGTGAAGTGCTGGCCATCCAGGGTGGAACGCCTGTAAGAAAAACTCTCCTGCCGTACGGGCACCAGTCCATTGACGAAGCCGATATTCAGGCCGTGGTCGAGACCCTGCGCTCGGACTGGCTGACCACCGGCCCGCGGATCGCCGAATTTGAAGAAGCCTTCGCGGCCCGGACGGGCGCGAAGCACGCGGTGAGTTTCAGTTCCGGGACTGCGGCGTTGCATGCGGCTGCTTTCACCGCCGGCCTGAAAGCCGGCGACGAAGCTATCACTTCGCCCTTGACCTTCGTGGCGACGGCAAACTGCGTGCTCTATCAGGGAGCTATTCCGGTTTTTGCGGACGTCTCACCGGACACGCTGAATCTCGATCCCGAAAAGGCAGCAGCGCGCATTACCTCGCGAACGCGGGCCATTCTGCCCGTGGACTATGCCGGGCATCCCGCGGACCTGGCACCAATTCTCGACCTGGCCGAGCGTCACGGACTGGTGGTGATCGAAGATGCCAGCCATGCCTTGGGCGCCGAGTACAAGGGCCGTCAGGTAGGTAGCCTGTCGCACATGACCATCTTCAGCTTTCATCCGGTGAAGCACATCACCACGGGAGAAGGCGGCATGGTTACCACCGACAATGCGAAGTTCGCCGAAACGCTGCGCCGCTTTCGCAACCACGGCATCAGCAGCGACGCGCGCCAGCGCCAGTCTGCGGGTCAGTGGCATTACGAAATGGTGCTGCTTGGTTTCAACTATCGGCTGACGGATATTGCATGCGCCCTGGGCATTCAGCAGTTGAAGAAGCTGGAAGCGAATCTGTCGCGGCGCCGGCAAATCGCCGAGCGTTATGCGGGCGCATTTGGCGAAATCTCTGAAGTGATCGCTCCCACGGTTCGACCTGATGTCAATCCAGCGTGGCACCTCTATCCGATCCGGCTTGATCAAGTGAAGCTGAAGGCAGACCGCGGCCAGGTTTTCCAGGCGCTGCGTGCGGAGAATATCGGCGTCAATGTGCACTACATTCCGGTGCATCGCCACCCCTACTACGCCAATCGCTTCGGATACCGGGGCGGCGAATATCCGGTGGCCGAAGATGCTTACGAGCGGCTGATCAGTTTGCCCATGTTTCATGGCATGAGCGATCAGGATGTGGAAGACGTAATTCGTGCGGTCGAGAAGGTAATGTCACATTTCCGCGATGCAGGTTGAGCGCGAAGGCAGCGTGCCGGGAAGATGAAGACAGCTCAGTTAGAACATTGGCGGAGCGATTTTGGACGCGCATACACGGACCGCAATTCGCTGACGCCGGAAACTCTCGACGCCCTCTACCGCAAGAACTACGGCATCGGCAGGAGCGAGCTCAACCAGCGTTTCCTGGCGGACATACCACGGAACGCGCGCATCCTCGAAGTAGGCTGCAACGAGGGAAACCAGTTGTGCGCGTTGCGGGAAATGGGATTCCAGAACCTTTACGGGATCGAAATACAGGACTACGCCCTGCGCAAGGCGCGCGCCCGGCTGCAGAGCGCACAGCTCGCGCTGGCGACGGCCTTTGAGATCCCCTATCCTGACGGCTTTTTCGATCTCGTTTTTACGTCAGGAGTGCTGATTCACATCGCGCCGGCTGACCTGCCACGAGCGCTGCGGGAAATCCATCGCTGCGCCGGAAGATTTATCTGGGGACTCGAATACTATTCGCCGCAGCCGACCGAGGTTCGCATATCGCGGCCACGAGAAACTGCTCTGGAAAATGGACTACGCCGGGCTCTACCTCGATCTCTTCGACGACCTCGATCCGGTACGCGTAGAGCAGTTGCCTTATCTGCAGGGATGCCAATGTTGACTCGATGTTTCTGCTCTCCCGCGAGCGGGACCGCATCTCAAATTCTCCGGACGGGGTGACGAGGCAAGCATGAATACGCTCGCCATCATCCAGGCGCGCATGGGCAGCAGCAGGCTGCCGGGCAAGGTGTTGATGGACCTGGGCGGGGCAACGGTCTTGGCCCGCGTGGTGCGACGGCTGGAGCGTTCTCAGCAGATTACCAAGGTCGTCGTGGCCACGACCAGCGCCCGCAGACGAAGCGATCGTCAGCGAGTGCGAGCGCCTGCAAGTTTCGTGTTTTCGCGGTTCGGAGGAGGACGTGCTGGATCGCTACTACCAGTGCCGCGCATCGTATCCCGCCGACGCGGTCGTGCGCATCACCTCGGATTGTCCTTTGATTGACCCGACGCTGGTGGATGAGACGATTCGGTGTGTTCAAGGACGAGCACGCCGACTATGCCAGCAATGTTCTTCCCCGCACCTATCCTCGCGGACTCGATACCGAGGTGTTCACGTCCGCCGCGCTCGAACGGGCCTGGCGGGAGGCGCGCGAGCCTTACGAGAGAGAGCATGTGACCCCGTATTTGTATGAGCATCCAGAGATCTTCCGGCTGGCCTCGCTGAGCGGCGACGTGGACTACAGCCACTATCGCTGGACCCTGGATACGCGCGAGGACCTGGACTTGCTGCGTGCGATCTACTCCCGCTTCGACGACCGCGACGATTTCCGTTGGCAGGACGTGATTGCCCTAATGGAGCGCGAGCCCGAACTCGCGGAGCTGAATTCGCAGGTCCTTCAGAAATCAGCTGCGCGAGCATTGATGCCGCCCGGTACTCTCATCATTCGCGCCGATGCCAGCGTCGCCATGGGCACGGGCCACGTCATGCGCTGTCTCGCGCTGGCCCAGGCCTGGCAGGACGAAGGCGGAGAGTGCATTTTCGCCATGGCGGAAAGCACTCGCGGCGGTGGAAGAACGTCTCCGCGCCGAGAAGTGTGATGTCTTCGCCATGGAAGCGACTCCTGCGCAGCCAGCAGGACGGTCGCCCGGGTCGTGGAACTCGCGGCCGCGCATCGAGCCAGTTGGATCGTGGTTGACGGCTATCAGTTTGACATCGCGTATCAGCGGGCGCTGAAGGCCGCAGGACTGAAGGTACTGGTCGTAGATGACGGTGGGCGGTGCGGGACTTACTGCGCGGATCTTGTATTGGATCAGAACCTGGACGCCAGCGAAGTGGCGTATAGCAATCGCGAAGCTTATACACGGTTACTTCTCGGAACCCGCTACGTAATGCTGCGACGGGAATTCTGAGCGTGGCGAAACGAGAAGCGCGCGACTCCACTCGAGGCTCAACGACTGCTGGTTACGATCGGAGGCAGCGATCCGGGAGGGCTCACATTAAAGATCATCTCGGCACTTCGCAATGGCAGCGCCGCCGGGTTTGGCGACGACGGTGGTAGTAGGCGGCAGCAATCCGCGTCTGGCCGAGTTGCAACGTGCAGCCGACACTCGCTGTCTCTACCCATCGAGCTCGTTTCGCGATCCTCCCAATGTGCCGGAATTGATGGCGCGTTCCGACCTGGCGGTCATTTGCGCTGGCGGAACGCTGTGGGAGCTTCTCTATATGGGCTGTCCGAGCTTAAGCTATGTTCGGGACGAAGTGCAGGGCCAAATTATTGCTCGACTGCATGCGCTGGAAGCCGTCTACAACCTGGGAGCGGTCGAGGAGTTTGAAGAGTCTCGGCTCATGACTGCCATTGGCGAGCTGGCGGCTTCACAGACCGGCAGAGCACGAGATGGTTCGAGATTGGCGAAAATTGGTGGATGGAGAAGGGCCGCGGCGCGTGCTCCAGGAGTTGCTTGGAGGACGTGAAGTGAGCGCGATTCCAGACCTTGTGCCGGTCGCGACCGCGGTGACCGGGATAATTTCATCGCCATGGCTGAGCAACATTTTCGGGAGCTGAACCCCGAGTTCGTGCCGGCTCGCGACTGGAAGGCTTCGTACTTCGAGAACATTCTTGGGAATCGAAATTACTCGTTGCGCTGGATTGTAAGCGGCGGGAAAGCGAGCGGGCTTTATCTTGTATGGAGTTGAAGAGCACCGCTTCCTGCCGCGCCAGACCGGAGCAATTTATGAACTCTACATCGTCCCCGAGCACCGGAGGAAGGGCATTGCCCGGGCCTGCGCGGAAATGGTGATCGCAGGAATTGCGGAAATCGTCTCCATCGAAGATCCAATTGGAGGTCGGGGAAGGCAACTGCGCGGCCGCCGCGCTCTGGAAGTCCCTGGGATTTAAAAAAGCCTCGGAACGCATGGTCCTGGCAACAAAACATAAGAGCTCCTGAATGAAAGTGGCGATTTCCCAGCCAACGTACCTGCCCTGGATCAGGTTACTTCGACCTGATCGATCAGGTGGACGTGTTTGTCCTGCTGGACGATGTTCAGTTTGAAAAGCGATCGTGGCAACAGCGCAATCGCATCAAAACTCCTGTGGGACTGCAATGGCTCACGGTACCGGTGATTTCCCGGGGGCGGCGCGATCAGTTGATCAACGAAGTGGAAATCGAGAGTGCGCAGTTTTCGCGAGACCATTGCCGCGCTGTCGAGCATAACTATCGCCGTGCGCAGTTCTTTGAAAATTATTTCGACGAGTTGAGTTCCCGGCTGAGCTGCCCGGAGGGAACACGACTGGCGGACCTGAATATCCGCTTGATCGAGTGGTTCACGAAGGCACTGGGGATCGAGACCAAGCTAGTAGTTTCTTCCAGCTTGCGGCAGTCGGGTAAGCGAACCGAACTACTAGCGAACTTGTGCGAGTCGCTGGGAGCGAAGTTTGTACGTCTCGCCGCTCGGATCGTCCGTTTATCTGTTGAAAGAGAAAGAAGCGCTGCTGGCAAAAGGGGTGGACATCGTGTTTCAGCATTATGAACACCCGGAATACAGGCAGCTGTTTCCTCCCTTTCTCGCTTACGCCTCTACGTTGGATTTGATCCTTAACGAGGGTGACCGATCTCTGGAAATCTTACGAAGTGGCCGGCGGCCGGCCTTCCTGCCGGATGAGGTCGCTCACCCGGCCGCAGAGAAGATGGGGGCGCAGTGACTGCGACGCTCCGCATCGGGAAGAGGACGATCGGGCCGGGTCAGCGGGTGTATGTCGTCGCAGAGCTTTCCGCCAACCATAATCAGGAGTTCGAGAACGCGGTCAGGCTGATCCAGGAAGCCAAGGAAGCAGGCGCGGACGCGGTCAAGCTGCAGACTTACACCGCCGACACCATGACCATCCAGAGCGCAGGCGAGCAGTTCCGCATCGGAGGGGGCACGCTCTGGGATGGACGCACGCTTTACGACCTTTATGGCGAGGCCTACATGCCATGGGAGTGGCAGCCCAAACTTAAACAGGTTGCCAATGATCTCGGCATGGATCTTTTTTCGACTCCCTTCGATGCCAGCGCGGTGGACTTCCTGGAAAAGATGAATGTTCCGGCGCACAAGGTGGCTTCCTTCGAACTGGTGGACATCGGTCTCATCCAGAAAATAGCGAGAACCGGCAAGCCGATGATCATGTCCACGGGCATGGCGACGGTGGAAGAAATTGAAGAAGCCGTGCAGGCCGCGCGGCAGGCGGGCGCAACCCAGATTGCGTTGTTGAAGTGCACCAGCGCGTATCCTGCCCAACCTGACGAAGCGAACCTGCGCACCATTCCTGAACTGGCGAAACGCTTTGGAGTTCCCGTCGGACTCTCCGATCACACGATGGGGACGGCGGTAGCGGTCGCGGCGGTGACCTTGGGCGCTTGTATCATCGAAAAGCACGTCACTTTGTCGCGATCGCTGAAGGGGCCCGACAGCGAATTCTCCCTGGAACCGCAGGAGTTCAAGGCAATGGTCGAGGCCATACGCACTACGGAACAGGCTCTGGGCGCGGTACACTTCGGAGTGAGCCCGCAGGAAGCCAGCAGCCGGGCTTTCCGGAGGTCTCTTTTTGTGGTCGAGGACCTGCGGCGGGGAGAGGAATTCACCACCCATAACGTCCGCTCCATCCGGCCCGGTTATGGTTTGCATACCCGCCATCTCTCCCAGGTGCTCGGCAAACGCGCGGCGCGCGACATTTCTCGCGGCACGCCGCTCGGCTGGGATTTAGTTGAGAATCAATGAAGGTAGTCAGTCCGCTTTTGAAGCACGCAGTTTTTCCCGGCTTGGCGAAGCTGGGATATCTCCGGAGCCGCAATGGCGGCAGCCCGGCGATTTTGACTTACCACGGAATCATGCCCAGGGGCTACAAGATGATGGACCCCGATCTCGATGGCAGCCTGGTGACTGCGGAATCGTTTCGCCGGCAAATCCGGCTCTTGAAGAAGAGCTATAACGTTATCTCTCCCGAACAATTTCTGGGTTGGATGGAGTCGAAGCAGGAGTTGCCTCCGCGCGCCGTGTTGCTGACCTGCGACGATGACCTGAGAAACACTCTGACTGAAATGGTGCCCGTGCTGCAGGAGCACGGACTCTCTTGCCTGTTTTTCGTCACCGGCGCTTCTCTGGGCGAGGTGTCGAGCATGCTCTGGTACGAACAGCTGTATCTGATGTTCCTGGCCACCAGGAAGAGAGTCGTCAATCTGGATAATGGTCCGCCCCGGTTCCCGGGACCGGGCGCTCACCCAGGATCAGAAACGAGCCTTGTGGTGGAACCTGGTAAAGCATCTTTCCAAATATGAAGCCAATGCGCGGCAGGACATGATCGAGGAGGTAAGACGACAGTTATCTCTGCCTGACGATTGGGGCGTGCATCTTCTTTCCGATCCCCTGCGCCGCCGGTTCCTGATGCTGAATGCTACGGAACTGCGGGCCTTGGTAGTGGCGGGCATGGGCGTGGGCGCACACACTCTGACCCATCCGGTGCTGTCACAAATATCGCCCGAGGCCGCGTGGAATGAGATTTCAGAGAGTCGCTGCAAACTGGAACAGGTGATTGGCAAGCCGGTATGGGCCCTGGCCTATCCCTTCGGTGATTTGGCGTGCGTTACTGACCGGGAGCAGGAAATGGCCAAACGCGCCGGCTTCAGCTGCGCATTTCTCAATGTGGGCGGTGGATTGGGCGCCCCGATGCCGCGGTTTGCGCTGCCGCGAGTGCATATTTCCGGCGCCATGAATCTGGGGGAATTCGAAGCCCACGTTTCGGGGTTTTACCGCTCGTTGCGCCAGCGTTTTCTAGATTCCGAGTGAGTCGTGGCGGGATCGTCATGAGATTGCGAGAACAAGCCGCGCCGGTCGAAGCGAAAGCAGCCAACCGGCTGGTTTACCGCGATCCCGAGGTGGTTTCGCACTACGCGTCACTGGACTATCTGACGACCTGCGAGCGTCATCTTTTTGATACTTACTTGACGCCGGGCATGGCGATTCTCGACATGGGGGTTGGCGGCGCACGTACCACTCCGTATCTCTCCCAGAAGGCCTCTCGCTATGTGGGGATGGACTATTCAGAAGAGATGATCCGTCTTTGCCGTGACAAATTCCCGCAACTGGAATTTATGGTTGCCGATGCCTCGGATCTCTCGGCATTTTCTGACGGGTCTTTCGATGCGATCGTTTTCGCCTTCAATGGGCTGGACTACCTCTTTCCAGAGGAACAGCGTTGGAAATGCCTGCGGGAATGCAAGCGGGTGCTGCGGGCGGGAGGAGTGTTTGTATTTTCCTCGCACAATCCGCGATCCATTTTTGTGCGGCCGGCGTGGGACCGGGAACGGCTGCGCGCTTTTGCTGGAAAACTGGTTTCGGAGCGGGGCGTATTATTTTTGGCGACGCTGTCGGCCCTCACTGCGGTGAAGGCGTTGCACTCCTGTTTACGTGCGACCGCGGGATCTGCCGGGCGGTTTTGCCGGAGGGTCTCGAAGAGAGCTTTATGGCGGGGAGAGGGCTACCTGTTAGATCCCGCTCACGGCGGTTTGATGACGCACAGCTGGACGCCGGAGCGGGTCCGAGAAGAAATGACCAGATTTAATTTTCGGCAAGACGCGGTGCTGGGAGATGATCATCCTCAGCGCAGCCACGAACTGGTTACGGACTGGTACTACTACGTGTTCCGCAAAGTGGAGAGCGCGGCAGGTGAGCCTTGCGCATAAACGTGCACCGGGCGATTCCTCTGGAGCAGCGAATCCGCGATGAGTGGAATGCCTTGGTCCAGCAAATGGAGCGGCCGGAGGTTTTCTATACCTGGGAGTGGGCGATGGCTGTGGAACAAGCTTACCGGGCGTCAATGAAACCCCTACTGCTGCTGGCCTACGAAGGGGAGACGCTGGCAGGCGTGGCGGCGCTGGCCACCGACAACGCGGAAAAGCAAGTTTCTTTTCTGTGCGGGACCACGGCTGACTATTGCGATTTCATCTGTCCTCCGGCACGACGGGCGGAGTTCGTGGCGGCTGTTCTCGCGGAATTGTCGAAGTTGCAAATACCAATTTTGCGGCTGGCAAATTTGCCGGCTGACTCGTCCACATCGCGGATCATGAAAGACGCCGCCGGCCAGCATGGATATCTGGTATTTTCCCGGCCGGCTTACCAGTGCGCCCAGATCGCGCTGGGTTCTGCGGCCGAGCGGCAAGAGCTGAAGCAGTCGGTCGTCAAGCGAAAGGCGTTTCGCTACTTACCTTAAGGGTCTGGAGAAAACGGGCACCGGTCACGAGTGGACCATCTCACGCAGTGGAATACGATCCAGCCGAACCTGCCCCGCTTTGTCGAAGCTCACGTCGCGCGCTTTCTCACCGGTGGAAGAGCCAGCAATCTGGCCAGCGCGGAACGGCAGACCTTTCTCGCCACGCTCGCCGAACTCCTTTCCGGCGCGGATTGGCTGGTGTTGACGCGCCTGCTGGTTGGCGATGAGCCAGCAGCGTGGAATTACGGATTCGAATTTGCCGGAAGCTGGTTTTACTACCAGCCGACTTTTGACGCCCAGTGGCGGCAGTTTTCTCCCGGCTTCTGTCTGCTGACCAAGATGGTTGAGCAGGCGTGTGATGCTCCGGAAATACATTTACTGGATCTGGGGTTGGGCGAAGAGGGCTACAAGGAACGCTTTGCCACGGGCTATCGCCAGACCCTGCACGCTACAATTACGAATTCACAGGCGTTGCGTCTCCGCGAAACTGTGCGCTACCACGCGGCGTCCGCGGTGAAGGCCTCGCCCCGGCTGGAGCATTGGGTGCGACGGCTGGTGGGGCGGCCTTCCGCGGAAAATGCAAAAGTATGAGAGTGCTGTTACTCCATCCCGAAGACGAACTTCCCGCGCAGCGCACGGACGGGAAATGGGATTTGGTCGTTGATCTGGGGCGCGCGCCGCTTGCGACCTACGAACGCTGGGGCGCGCAGACGGGCGGCCGCGTCATCAGTCTGTACGATTTCGCCAGGGACGTTGAAGATCTGCATCGCGTCCGCGAGTTGCTCCAACTCGGAATGGGCCAGTGGGTGGATGGTTTGGGCATCGACTGGTGGGATGTGCTTTCGCTGATGATCGAGCCCGACCTCCGCCAACTGATGCTGATAGGCCGGTTGGCGCGCGAACTGCCGGCTGGCTGCGAGCTCTATGCCAGCCGCTCCAGCACCCTGGCGACCGCGCTACGGACATTTACCGGTACGAAGGAAGTCAGACTGGCGGCCGGATTTCGTCCCGGCATGCGATGGGCGCGACACTATCGCGATATTTTCGCCCAGCTGGACACGGCGCAGATGAGTCAGGCTTTTCAGGACAAGTTCGATCGTGAACACTTCGTGCGACGACGACTGGCCCGCCAGCGACGGAGCTCGAAACATCCGGTCGTGCTGTTGCCGTCGGCGTATGTCAATGTTTCGCGCACCGCGGCTTCATACGCGGCGCTGCTTCCAGACGAAAAATTTCTGCTGGTCTATGCCAGAAACAGCGCTCGTGTGAAAGGTCTGCCGTCGAATATTCACACGACCTCGCTGGACTCCTACTTCGTAACCACTGACCGCCAGGAAGCCGCAGCTCTGATCCAGGCCTGGGAGTCGCTCAAGCTCCGTCTCATTGCCGGAGCGCAAGAATACTCGGCCGCGGATGCGACCGGGTTGTTCGACCGGATACCAGGTTTGATGCGCTGGGGAATCGCGGTACGCGATGCCTGGAACGGGGTGTTCGAGTCGGAAACGGTGATGGGATGTTTGTGCGCCGATGACAGTAATCCTTACTCTCGGCTTCCGCTGATTCTGGCCGCGAATCGTGGAATTCCAACCCTGGTCTGCCATCATGGGGCGATGGATTCGAAGATGGCGGTGAAGGTGGCGCACGCGGACACTTATCTTGCCAAGGGAGAAATAGAGCAGGACTTCCTGCTGCGGTCATGCGGAGTCGCTGCGAAAAAAGTGGTGCTGGGCGGACAGGGCTTGGCCTCCTCGCCGGCAGACCGCGAAGCCCGCGGCGCGATCGACAGAATCCTGGCTGGTGTTTTTTACGGAACCGTTTCAGGCCGCCGGATGGCGGGCGGAAGAGGTGTACCGCGATCTGTTGCCGAAATTGTGGTGCACTGGCGCAGAGTTGCGGATTGAAACTTGTTTTCAAGCTTCATCCTTTTGAAAGTGTTAAGGGCCATCGCCGGATTCTGCGAAAATATCTGCCCCGGCAGGAAGCGGGAATCGGAGTGATCGCCGGAGCGCCGTCGCCGCATCTGTGGAGGAACACGCGCTTCGCCCTGGTCGTGCAATCCACGGTGGCGCTGCAGTGCGCCTCCCTGGGCATACCCGTGTTCCTGTGTTCTTGGCTGCGGGAATCCAGCTCGGGATACGTTAAGCAGTTCTCCAGATTTGGCATAGGCCACATCCTGGAATCGTCTGACGAGTTGAGCGACATACCTCGCCTGCTCGAGATAGAGGGCAAGACGATTCAAATGCGGCCTGCCCTTTGGGAAACCATGGACCCTGCGAAACTGCGGGATCTGCTCTTGCGAACCGGTTCGTTTTCGGAAGCGATGAAAGCCTAGCGTATCCCCACATATGTCAGGAGCCTTGCCCGCCAAGAAAGTTCCGCTGGCTGAACCGACCCTGGAGCTTCAGCCCCAGCCCGGGGAGGTGCCGAGCTTCCGCCAGCAGATGGGGCACATTTCGCGCCACTCGGCTGTATTTTTTGCAGGCACGATTTTTACCGCGGCAACCGGATACCTTTTCAAGATTTATCTCGCCCGGGTTTTGGGAGCGGAGGCCCTCGGCATCTATGCCCTGGGCATGACGATCGTGGGGTTGCTGGGAATCTTCAATGCGCTCGGCCTGCCGTACTCCGCGGTGCGTTTTGTGGCCAGCTACAGCGCTACCGCAAGGTTCGACCTGCTGCGCGGATTTTTAGTGCGCAGCATCTTCCTGTTATTAATTTTCAATCTTCTGCTGGGTGGCGCGGTTCTGCTGGCCGGGCCGTGGGTGGCGGTTCACTTCTATCACACTCCGGCGTTGAGCCGGTATCTGGGTTTGTTTGCGCTGATCATGATTTTCGGCGCCTTGACCGGATTCCTCGGCCAGGTCCTGACCGGTTACAAGGACGTGGCGCGCCGCACCGTCATCACCAACTTCATCGGCAGCCCGCTGACCATGGTCCTTACCCTTGTGCTGGTCGGGGCGGGCCTCAGCCTGTGGGGTTACATCTTTGCCCAGGTGGCGAGCGCGTTTGTCGTGATTGTCCTGCTGGTGGTTGCGGTCTGGAAACTCACGCCTGAACCGGCGCGAGCGTTTTCCGGCAGGCTTGCGCCGATCGAGAACGAGGTGATTTCGTTTTCTGCCATCGTTTTCGGCGTAAGTTTTCTTGAGTATCTGATGTCGCAGGCCGACAAAGTCCTGATTGGCTTCTATCTCAATGTCCGTGAAGTCGGAATTTATGCTGTGGCCATGGCGTTGGTGGCGTTTGTCCCGATAATTTTGCAGTCGGTGAACCAGATTTTCTCTCCCACCATCGCGGACCTCTATGCGCGCGGGCAGATCGAACTGCTGGGCCGGATCTTTCAGACGCTTACGAAATGGATCCTCGGGCTTACCTTGCCGCTGGCGGCGGGAATGGTCATTTTCGCTCCCGCGCTGATGCGCATTTTCGGCCATGACTTTGAAGTGGGATGGGCGGTTCTGGTCATTGGCACGCTGGGTCAGCTGATAAACTGTGGGGTTGGCTCCGTCGGCTATCTGCTGCTTATGTCGGGGAACCAGCGCCGCCTGATCAGGATCCAGGCGGTGATGGCCTGCGGGATGTTGGTGCTGAACATCGTCCTTATTCCAAGATGGGGAATTGTCGGCGCCGCGGTCGGGGCCGCCGTGATCAACGTCGTGACCAACATCTGGTATCTCGCAGAAGTCCGGCGCACCCTGGGGTTGCTGCCTTACAGTCGCAGCTATTGGCGGCTGTTGCTTCCGGTCTGCGGAAATCTCGCCGTGCTGCTGATCATGAAAGCAACCATGAAGGCGGTCCGACCGGAATGGGTCGTCATCGCAGCCGGGATAGCGTTGGCTTATGTTGCCTTCATCGTCATCGCGATGGCGTTCGGGCTCGATGCCGACGACCGGCTCATTGCGAGCGCCGTCTGGTCGAAGGTGCGCGGTGCGCTTCCGGGCGAGGAAGGAAACGCCTGATGTCGAGCGAGCTGCGTGAAGTGCGTCTGCCCGCCGAGCTTTGCAGGGATGCCGAGCGGCGTTTCGCTGCCCGCTTCGCCAGTGTGGAGGAGCTTCTGATTTTCGTCTTGCAGGAGTTGCTGCGGGACCGGGCGACTCCGATGGACCAGGCCGAGCAGCGGGTCATCGAGCAGAGATTGAAGGATCTGGGATACATTTGACGCCGCTCACTCCTGGTTTGATTTCTGAGTTCCCATGCCGCCAAAAGATGAGGTAAAGGAGTTCCAGAACGCGGGCAGGGAGCGACTGTATCCGTCGATCACGAACCCCAACTGGCTGGTCCTGAGAAGACGTCGTGAGCTGTTTCGCCACTGGCTGGAGGGACCGTTTCCCAAAGACGCGGCCGTGTTAGATGTAGGCGGCCGCATTCAGCCTTACCGGACGCTGCTTCCCGGTGTCCGCTATCTGGCGATTGATCTCCACCTGACGCCCCTGGTTGACGTGGTCGCGAATGCCGAGCGGATTCCGTTTCGCAGTCAGGAATTTGATCTGATCCTGTGCACGCAAGTGCTGGAGTATGTGCCGAACCCTGGCCTTGTGCTCTCGGAAATTCATCGCGTTCTGAAGCCCGGCGGCAAGCTGTTGCTGAGCGTCCCCACTGTGTTTCCGCGAGATGCGGACGAGGACCGTTGGCGCTTTCTGCCCGCAGCTATCCGCCAGTTGCTGTCAGCCTTTTCGGAAGTTGAGATCTTGCCCGAGGGAAGCAGCATTGCGGGGTTCTTTCGCACTCTCAACCTCTACCTGCACTTGTTCGCCCGGTACCCGGTGATGCAAAGGGCTCTGAGATACACGGTGATTCCGGCCCTGAACCTTATTGGACTCGGGCTGGAGAAAATGGTGCGCAGCAGTAACGACGCCTTTGCCGTGAACTACAGCGCGATGGCGCGGAAATAGCCGCCCTTGCTCGTGACCCCAGCCGCATGCTGCTATTCTGTTTCTTTACGGTCATCACCGGGTTCCGGGACAAAATAACTTGTTTGATTTCGCCCAAAAACTGCGGACCTTCGGCAGGACTTCTCCCGTACGCACTCTGTCTTTTTCACGCCCCCTGCTTCTGCTGCAGAGCGATGACTGGGGACGCGTGGGCGTCCGCGATCGCGAGGGTTACGAGCAGCTTCGGGCCAGCGGAGTTCACCTGGGTGAAAATCCTTACGACTACTATTCGCTGGAGACTGCCGAAGATGTGATGTTGTTGCGCGACCTGTTGAAGCGACACCGCGATTCGACGGGCCGTCCGGCGTGCCTGGTCATGAATTTTCTGCTGGCGAACCTGGATTTCCAAAAGACTACGGACACCGGATTCAAAGACATTCATCTGAAGCCCTTGAGCCAGGGGCTGCCCGGCGCCTGGAAGCGGCCGGGACTTTTCGAAGCTTACCGGCAAGGCATTTCCGACGACGTTTTCTATCCCGCGCTTCACGGCCTGACCCATTTCTGCCGGCTGGCAGTGGAGCGGGCGTTGACGCTGCCGGGCGACCGTAACAACCTGCTGCACACTTTGTGGAAGGCGGAGACGCCTTACATTTACTGGCGAATGCCCTGGATCGGTTACGAATACAACAATCCTGAAAAACCGCAGGCGGGTTTTCTGGATGCCGAGGCCCAGAGCAGTCTGATCGCGGAAGCCGCGCGGGAATTCCAGAAGTTTTTCGCTACGCCTCCATTGTCAGCGTGCGCACCCGGATACCGTGCCAACGATGACACTCACCGGGCATGGTCGCAGTGTGGCGTCCGCGTCGCTCAGAATGGCAGCGGCGGCGCTTTACCTCCGCACATGGATGAATGGGAGATGCTGAATCTGCATCGCACCATCGACCTTGAGCCTTTCGAACGCGGACTTCCGCTGGAAAAATATATGCAGCTTGCCGAACGCTGCTTTGAACGAGGCATCCCCGCGATCGTGTCGGTGCACTCGATCAATTTTCATTCTTCGTTAAGAGATTTTCGCGGCCCCGCGTTGCAGGCGCTCGATGAATTTCTCTCCGCGTTGGAAGCGAAGCATCCTGATTTGCTGTATGTGCACGACATGAACCTGTATGAGTTGGTTACTCGGGGAAAGTTTAAAGGTCCGCGGGGGCCGGTTTCGGTTGAGGTTAAACACAGCGGCGGCAAGTCGAGATCCATGAAGATGGGAACGAGCTAGGATGAAATCGCCGCGATCGCTGCTGTTGATCACGGTGGATTGCTTTCGGGCCGACCATGCCGGCTTTCTCGGCTATCCCCGTCCTACCACGCCATTCCTCGACTCGCTGGCCAAGGAGAGCCTGGTGTTTTCCAACGCGATCGTGGCCGGCGCTCCGACTTATTTTTCATTTCCTGCCCTGATGGCTTCGCGTTATCCGCTCGGCCTGGGGCGGGACGTGGTTGGCCTCGCGCCTGGAGAGCCCACGATTGCTTCCACGCTGAGTGAAGCGGGCTATGCCACGGCGGCCTTTCTGGCGGCTAATCCTTATCTTTCGCCGCGCTTCGGATACGACGCGGGCTTCGACGTCTTCAAAGATTTTCTGGATATCGAGAGTGGTTCCATTTCAACGGAATCTGACGGCGACAAGAATGACAGAATTCCGAGCCGGTGGAACCAGCGCCTGGCAAAAGCTTCCCATGCGCTCGGGCCGGTGGGTTCGCTCTATGACGAACTCTACTTTCAATACTGCCAGCGACTGGGATCCTCGTCGGCGCAGTCGTTCGATCAGTTAAGGCGCTTTCCCGCTGCCGACGTGATTGTTGACCATGCCCGCGATTGGCTGACGGATCTCGCCGGTCAGCCGTTTTTCCTGTGGCTGCATTTGATGGATCCGCATTCGCCGTATTACCCGCGGCAAGAAGCGCTCAAATTCATGGGGCAGGATTCGCTCGACGCCTCGCGGGCGCGATATCTGAATTCGTACTGGAACCGCGGCGATCTTGGAGCGCCGCGATTGCGGCGGCATCGCGAAGACATAGTTGCTCTCTACGACGCTGGTATTCGCTGGGTCGATGCGCAGGTAGGCCGTCTTGTGGACACGCTGCGAGGGTTGGGGCTGTGGGAGAACTGTGTCACGGCGTTGACCGCAGATCACGGCGAGGAATTTCTCGATCATGGCGGACGCTACCATCCTCCTTCCAGTGTCGCTGAGGAATTGGTGCGGGTTCCTCTGCTGCTGCGTGCGCCGGGGCTGGCTCGGACCGGGTTAGTGACTGCACCGTTCAGTCTTTTGCATCTTGCCCCTACGCTGCTGGACCTGGCTGAAGTCCCTGTTCCCGGCAGCTTCCGCGGACGCAGCCACTCTGAGCTTCTCCGCACAGGGAAGGGTTGGGAGGGCGACGCGATCGTCGAATGCGTTGCGGGGTGCACAAATCCCTTCGTGAAGGAAAATCGTTTGCAGGCGCGCGTGCTGGTGCTCCGCGAGGCGCGTTACAAGATGGTGTTCGACTTCAACTCAGCGACCGAGCAGTTGTTTGATCTTGATGCAGACCCCGATGAACTGCGGCCATTGCCGCCTGATGCGGAGAAGGCAGTACGCAAGCGCCTGCTCGATCGTGCCCGGCAGCATCTCTCGGACTCGTTGCGCTGGCGGGATGCAGACTACCGCATGGCAGCGCGCCTGCGCGATCTTCGGCTAGAATGGTCGAGCCCCACTGTCCGGAAGTCCGCCTAGCATGACCGCATTGCGCCTCGGGAGACGCGGTCTCTGGTCAGGTTCCGTATGACCCCTGTGCGAATCCTCGTGGACAGCCTGGCTGACCAGGGCCTTACCAACTCCCAGATGACCAACGCGCGCGAGATTATCCAACGGCTGGATCCGGTCCGTTTTCATGTCAGTGTTTTTTGCGGAGGCGTGCCGGACCGCGGCATCGCGCAGCGGCCGAACACCAGGCTGGTTGCTTTGCCGCAGCGGCGGCGTACGGTCAGAATCCTTCGTGAATTTCTTCTGGGGCGCCATGACATCTTGTTCTATGTGAAGTCATCTCCCGCCAGCAGGATCTACCTGACGTGCCGGCGGCGCTGGAAGGACGGACGCATCACCATCGGGACCGTCGAGTCGCAATCGGATGTGCGCAACGAGCCGACGATCGCGCCGGAGGCGGTGCATCTCTGGGAGCGGACCGTGCTGCGCTGCGACTATCTGTTCAGCAACTCCCAGTCCGTGAAACAGAGTCTGCAACGGGAGTACAACCTGCCCAGCGAGATTGTGCCCACGGGCGTGAATACGAGTTTTTTTACTCCGGCATGGGACCGCCCGGCCAACCCTCGCCCGCGCGTTTTGTTTGTGGGATCGTTGCGGCCATTCAAACAGCCTCAACTGCTGCTGGACGCCGCCGCCCGTTTTCCCGGCGCAGATTTTGTCCTGGTGGGCGAAGGCCTGATGGCAGGCGAATTGAAAGCGCGGATCGAGCGCGAGCAACTCAAGAACGTCACGCTTAGCGGTTTGTTGGGGGCGGAGCAGTTGAAGCAGCAGTATCAGCAGGCCGATATTTTTCTGTTTCCCTCCGACCTGGGAAGGTTCTCCGAAGGTCTTGCTGGAGGCCGCGGCGTGCGGCCTGCCGGTGATCGCGCGGAAAAATTATCGGCCGGAAACCGTGGTTCATGGCGAAACCGGCTATCTCGTAGGCTCGGACGATGAACTGTTTGCCCGGCTGCAGGAATTGCTCTCGCATCCGGACCAGCGCCGAAAACTTGGAGAGGCGGGTCGCAAGCATAGCGAGCGGTTCGATTGGGATCCCATCACCCGCCGCTGGGAAGAAGTTTTCCTCGACCTGATATCGCGGAAGACGGCGGCCCGCGCCGCATGATTGCGAAGGTCCATGTCGGAATTGTTTCCGCCGCGGGAACCGCTGCACGTGCTGACCTTGACGCCGTTCTATCCGGTGCAGGGAGACGATGCCCAGGGCTGTTTTGTGGCGGAGCCGCTATCCTGGCTGGCGCAGTTGGGAGTGACCAACACGGTCCGGGCGGTGCGGCCATTCTATCGAGGCAGTGCGGTAGGCACTAGCTCCGCGGTTCCGGCACGATGGGTGCGTTTCTTCTCGCTTCCCGGGGGCTGGGGACTCTCCAGTTCGGGGGCCTTTCTTTTTGCCAGCCTCCTTCCTGAGATCCGGCGCCTGCACGGATCGCATCCGGTGCATGTGATCCACGCCCATTCCGCACTGCCCTGTGGCCACGCCGCTTCGCTGCTCAGCCGGGAACTGAAAATTCCGTTCGTGGTCACGGTCCATGGCCTGGATGCGTTTTCTACCCGGCAAGTTGGAGGCTACGCCGGAAAATGGTGCGCCCGTGTATCGCAATCGGTGTACCGCTCCGCCTGCTCGGTGATTTGTGTGAGCGAAAAAGTTCGGGATCAGGTGATCGCGGGTGCGGCAGCTCCGGTGAACACCGCCGTTCTGTACAACGGGGTCGATCCCCAAATGTTTTCTCCTCCGGACAGCGAGCCCGACGCGCCTGTGATCCTCAGCGTGGGCAATCTCATCCCGGTCAAAGGGCACGAACTGCTGTTGCGAGCCTTTGCTGCCATTCAGAATCAATTTCCGGGACTGTCGCTCGAAATCATCGGCGACGGGCCGGAGCGATCTCGCCTGCAGCGGCTGGCCAGCGAACAGGGAATCGCGGGCAAAGTTAATTTTCGCGGACGCCAGAGCCGCCGCGCAGGTCGCGGATGCGATGCGACGCGCCACCGTTTTTGCCTTGCCCAGCCGCTACGAAGGACTGGGATGTGTCTACCTGGAGGCAATGTCGGCGGGCAGACCTGTCATCGCATGTCGCGGACAGGGAATTGATGAAGTGATTGAGCCGGAAGTCAACGGCTGTCTGATTGAGCCTGACGATCTGCAGGAATTAACCGACACTCTCATCCGCCTTCTGCAGCAGCCTGAAGCTCGGCGAAAGATGGGTGACGCGGCGCGCCGCACAATTCTCCAGTCGTTCACTCGGGGGAACATGCGGCGCGGTTGTTCCGCCTCTATCAGGAGTGCCGCATATGAAGCGGCGGCTGGTTATCCTGAGCGAGATCATTGCACCCTACCGTATTCCAGTCTTCAATGCCCTGGCTCGGCATGAGGGCATCGATTTACACGTGATCTTTCTGGCAGAGAGCGATCCCGAACTACGCGACTGGCTGGTGTACAAGGATGAGATCAATTTTTCTTACCAGGTGCTTCCGTCCTGGCGGAGGCGATTCGCCGGCCACAACCTCTTGCTGAACCGGGGATTGAAAGCGGCACTGCAGCAGGCGGCTCCCGACGTCATCCTCTGTGGTGGCTACAACTATCTGGCCTCCTGGGCAGGCGATGCGTTGGGCCAGTAAACATCGGACTCCATTTATTTTGTGGGTGGAAAGCACGGAACAGGATTTTCGCAGCCGGAACTGGATGATCGAATTCCTGAAAGCAAAATTCCTGAGGCGGTGCAGCGCTTTCGTCGTCCCGGGGAAGTCGTCGTTCCAGTACGTGAAGAACTATGGCGCGCGCGACGAAGAAATCTTTACCGCGCCCAACGCGGTTGATACGGAACTCTTTGCCCGAAAGGCGTCAGCCGTCCGTCAGGACCAGGGGATGCAGCGCCAGACGCTGCAACTGCCACCGCGCTTTTTTCTGTTCGTGGGCAGGCTGGTTCGCGAAAAAGGAGTGTTTGACCTGCTCGAGGCCTATGGCAAACTGACTCCAGAGCTACGCGCCGCGGTCGGTCTCGTTCTTGGTGGGAGAGGGAACTGCCCGCGCCGAACTGGTTCGTCGAGCGAGCCGGATTGAGCCGGGACAGGTTCGATGCACGGGCTTCGTCCAGCGCGAACAGCTGGCCAGCTACTATGGCTTGGCTGACGTGTTTGTTTTCCCGTCGCACTCGGATCCGTGGGGGCTGGTCGTGAATGAAGCCATGGCGTGCGGTCTGCCGGTGATCTCGAGCGATGCCGCGGGATGCACGGCGGACCTGGTCGAGGACAATTGGAATGGCCGGGTCGTCCGTCGCGGCGACGTGGCGCAGCTCGCGTCGGCCATGGAGGAACTGGCGCGGGATCCGGCGCTGCGTGCGCGGATGGGAAATCATAGCCAGGAGCGTATCCTGAGATATTCACCGGAGGCTTGTGCCGCTGGCATTGCCCGGGCAGCACTCTTCTGTAAAAGTGCAAGATCATGAATAGCGGCTTTTCCAAATTTATTGTCCCCGGCGCAATTCTGGCCGCCGGCCTCATGGCGGGTTACGTAGCGCTGTACCGTCCCGGATACCTGAGCAGCAGTTACTATCTGGGCGGACTGATGTTCCTGCAAGTTCTTCTGGCGATGGTCTGGAAATACGAGCAAAGATTCTTTCCCTTCCTGGTGGTGGTTTTTCTTTGGGCGGGCATGTCGGTTCCGTTTAGCGGCGTATGGACTGCGGGGCGTTGGGCGGTGTTAGCTGTAGGCGCGATTGTGGGCTTCGCTCTCTACATGCGCAGCCCACACCCTCGCTTCTCGACCTTCCACCTGGTGGCGGTGTTTTCTGTGATGGCTGCGCTGGTTTCCGCCGCCGTGTCCTCATATACCGGGTTGTCGTTCATGAAGGCACTGAGTTTGCTGTTGCTTTTTCTCTACGCATCCACGGGGGCCCGGCTGGCGTTGAGCGGCCGTGAAGAAAAATTCTTTCCGCGACTGTTGTTCTTCGTTGAGATTGTGGTGTACCTCTCCGCGGTTGCTTACCTGGTTTTGCGTATTCCCGTTTTTGGCAACCCGAATTCTTTGGGAGCCATCATGGGCGTTGTCGCCGTTCCCTCTGCTGTTCTGGGGAGTGCTGACCGCCGAAGGCAAGACGATGTACCGGCGACTGATTGTCGCGCTCGTGCTGAGCATTGGGCTGCTATTTTTTAGCCAGGCGCGGGCTGGAATCCTGGCCGCTGTGGTCTCATGTTGCGTGACGTGCGTGGCTTTGCGGCGCTACCGGTTGCTGATTCAGGGCGCCGTAACCTTTGTGTGCGTGGCCACTCTCTTCCTGGTGTTGATTCCTGCCGAACAAATGGCGGACATGCCCACTCGCCGGGAAGAAACCTCCCTGGCGGATACGCTCCTTTATAAGGGCCACGAGAACGAAGGCGTGCTGGGCTCGCGCATCACTCCCTGGGATGAAACGGTCACGGTCATCCAGGAGCATCCCTGGTTCGGGAGCGGATTTGGCACCAGCCTGACCACCGGGCAGGAAGATATGGATGTTGGCCAGTATTCGACTGTCTCCGCAGCCACCCACGAACATGGAAACAGTTACCTGGCGGTCATGGAAGGCGTCGGCTTGCTGGGGGTGCTCCCGTTTTTTGCACTGGTGCTCATGCTGGCGTTGAAAGTGGGACGCGCGTTTGCCTGGCTTCGCCGGACCTCGAACTGTTCGTCACTACCGTGGTCCCGGTCGCCATGGTGCTGGCCGCCGGGTTGGTCCATGCAGGCTTTGAAGACTGGCTCTTCGCGGTGGGTTATTACCTCTGCGTATTCTTCTGGGTGCTGGCGTTTGCGTTCCTGGACATTCTGCCTGCGGCCGCGCCTGCGGTCGGTCTATCGCCCGATCACTGACTTCGGCTTCGGGACTCTCGGGCGGGACGCTAACGCGGCTGCGCCCGAGCGATGATGCATCTGTTCCTGAACGGCCTGGCGGCCAGCGCGGGCGGAGGACTTACCTATCTGCGCAACGTTCTTCCTCATCTTTCGGCGCTGCGCCGGCGGTGCGAGTGACTGCCGCTGTAAATCCGCAACTGCGGCAGGAGTTTTCCGGGCTGCCCGGCGTCTCTCTTCCTGAAATCAATTCTTCTGCCGGGAGCGGTGGGACGTTTCTGGCAGGAGCAAACCTCGTTGCCGGCGGCGATCCGGCGGAGCGGCGCCGATGTGCTGATTTCGGTCGGCAATTTTGCCCTGCGCAAGTCCCCGGTGCCACAGATTCTGCTCTCGCGAAACTCGCTCTATACTTCCGCGGATTTTCTCCGCGATCTGCGCCAACGCCGGGAGTATGGTTTGTGGCTTGATACCCGGATCAAGGGCAGCCTGGCGCGACGTTCCATACACTGGGCGGACCGCACGGTTGCTCCGACCGAGGCTTTCGCGCAGGAACTGCGACAGTGGACGGGACGCGATGTGGTGGCCATCCATCACGGCTTCGACCATGAGGCATTCTTTCGCGACCAGACGCCGTTGCCGGCAGACATTCGGCAAAAGCTCGACCGCGAGACAGAAAAAGACACGCTGCGCCTGCTCTACGTCAGCCACTACAACTACTACCGGAATTTCGAGACCCTGTTTCGCGCCCTGCCGCTGATGCGCGAGCGGCTGGGCGGCCGAAAGCTCAAGCTCTTTCTCACCTGCCGCCTGCGCTCGCGAAGACAATCCAGGAAGCTACCGCGCCGAGGCTGCTTCCGCCCTGGTCACGCAGCTTGGGATCGCGGACAGCGTGGTGGAGTTGGGAACCGTTCCGTATTCCTTGCTGCACCAGGTATATCGCGCCTGCAGCATCTACGTGACGCCCGCCTATGCAGAATCATTTGCGCACCCGCTGGTCGAAGCCATGGCCAGCGGGTTGCCGATCGTAGCCGTCCGATCTCGCGGTGCATCGCGAGATCTGCAGAGATGCCGCAATTTACTTCCCGCGCTTTTCTCCCGAAGAGCTGGCCGCGAGAGTCTGCCAGATTGCGTCCTCGGACACGCTGGCAGAGCAGCTTTCGGATCGTGGACAGGAGCGGTCGCGCGCCTTTTCCTGGAACAAACACGTGGATGAGCTGTTGGATTTGGCGGCAAATCTTCTTGCTACAATTAATCCTGCTCGATAACGAGAAACGGGACGCCGCGATTTCTCGAGCTGAGGTTGAGTGTGCTTCATCAGCGTTACAAGGATCTCTATTTCCTTCTGATTGCCCAGGCAACGTGGCCGAATTACTGGCTGAAAAAGCTGCGTCATGCCGGGCGGTCACGCAACGGACATCGCCTCGACCTTCATCTGGGATGCGGCCCCAAATATCTCCCCGGCTTCGTCAACATCGACGCCAACCCGATGCAGAAGACCGACATCTGGCTCGACGTGCGTTGCGGCCTGCCCTTCGCGAGCGGTTCCGTTGATTCGATCTACTCCACGCACATGATCGAACATCTTTATCCCGGACGAACTGGAGAAATTGTTGCTCGAGTGCGCCCGTGTACTCAAGGCCGGAGCTGGGATGAGAATCATCGTGCCCAGCTTGTCGAACGCCATCCTCGCCTTCCAGCAGAATCGGCACGACTGGTTCTACGATAATTTTCCGCGCCATTTCGATTCCCTGGGAGGACGCTTTTCCAATTTCGTCTTCTGCGATGGACAGCACCGGACGGCGTTCGATCTCAGCTATCTCGACGAAGTCCTGCGCAAGGCAGGATTCCGGGAGGTCGTCGAATCCGCAGAAGGACAGAGCCGGCTCTACGGGGAGACAGTTCCAGCCTTCGAGCCCGGCGACGCCGCGGGGTTGCCGCATTCGGTTATGTGGAGGCGTTTAAATAAGCAACGCTGGATCGCTTGCGGTCATGGTCTTCTGGCAACCACGATCAACGAAGTTCCAATCGGAAGCCTGTACCCACGGCTGAGCCAGATTGTTTCAAGTCTCAGCATTGCGGTGAGCAATCCGTTGATCACCGGTATCACGCGAAATTCTCTCAGAGCCAGAGTTCTAGCGTCTTCGGAGCCTGCCGCTGGCGCCGGGTACTTATCTTCCGGAAGAGCCAGACCATGGGAAAAATGCAGGTCATGAACTGACTCAGGAACTCAACCTCGAATCCTGCCTCGACCAGCCTGGCGCGAATTTCCCGCGAGGAATAGCGGCGGCAATGGTGGGCGGCTTCGTCAAAATAACTCCATAGATACTGATGCGCCGGGACGGTCAGCATAAGCCTTCCACCCGGTGCCAGCGCCTCTCGCAGCGCAACCAGGGTCTCGACCTCTTCCGGAATATGCTCCAGGACGTCGAACATGCCGATCAGATCGAAAGGCTTTCCGAACGGGCAGTTGCGCACGTCGCCCTGCACCAGCGGTCCGTCAGATCGCTGCTGGGCGAAACGAAGGCCGTCCAACCAGAGTTCCAGGCCCACGACATTGCCGTCGGGACACGCCTGGCGCAGAGCCCTGAGTACGTTGCCCGTGCCGCATCCAACTTCGAGAACCCGATATCCCGGATTGAGGCCGGAAGTCAGCTTCCTGGTCATACCAAAAATCAGATCGATTCCGCGCTTGAAACCAAAAATGACGGTCTTCGACCTTGGCCAGTTGCTCGAAGAAAGATGGGTCGTATCCGCCGGAGGAGTCGGCTTTGGTGGAAGGCCGCGGCGGCGTATCCAACTTCTCGACAGCTTCGAACTTCTTCATGAGGCAATTGCAGTATTGCGGCCCGCCGCTCGGAACTTGGTTATTGCAGACACCACGCGCGCTTGATCGTTCTCTGTCAAATCGTTGTAGAAGGGTAGGCGGAGCAGCCGCTCACTAATGTTCTCGGTCACCGGGCAATCCCCTGGACTGAGCCCCGAATCTGCGTCCCATCTCCGAAAGATGCAAGGGTACATAATGAAAGACGCTCAGAATGCCCTGAGATTTCAGATGTGATATCAGCGCCTGGCGTTCTTCCAGCGAATTCAGGACGAGATAGAACATGTGGTAAGACTGCTCACACTCAGCGGGGACCACCGGTAATCTGGCACCAGTTTCCTGCGCCCAATCCTGAAGGTGTTCCCAATAAAACTCCCAAACCCGCTTCCGCTTGGCTTGGATGTGGGCCCGGGCTTCCAGTTGGGCATAGAGGAACGCAGCCAGGAGGTCCGACGGCAAATAGCTGGAGCCGAGATCCACCCAAGTGTACTTATCGACTTGACCCCGGAGAAACTGACTGCGGTTCGTTCCTTTCTCGCGAAGGATCATAGCTCGTTCCACGAGTGTCGGGATCGTTCACAACCAGGGCTCCGCCTTCTCCGCATGTGACATTCTTGGTTTCGTGAAAACTCTGCGTGCCCAGGCATCCAAAAGTCCCGGTGTAACGACCCTTGTATCGTGCAAATAGTCCATGCGCATTGTCCTCGACAATCCGAACGCCGTGGCGACGCGCCAGAGCTGATATAGCGTCCATCTCACAGGCGACCCCGGCGTAGTGAACGGGAACAATCGCCTTGGTGCGATCGGTGATGAGACGTTCCAGTTGGGTTTCGTCCAGGTTCAGTGTGTCAGGGCGTATGTCGGCAAACACGATGCGGGCGCCACGTAGAGCAAACGCGTTCGCTGTCGAAACAAAGGTAAAAGAAGGAACGATCACTTCGTCGCCGGGGCTGCATTCGAGCAGAAGAGCAGCCAGTTCCAGAGCATGAGTACATGATGTAGTGAGCAGAACCTTGGGAACCTGCAGTTCCTGCTCCAAGAGTGCGTGGCACTTCCTAGTGAACGGACCATCGCCCGAGGCGTGGCCGTTAGCGATTGCTTCCCCGATGTATTTGTACTCGTTGCCCGCGAGGCAGGGACGGTTAAATGGGATGGCGTAGCTCATAATTTTCGAAACACGAACAGCTTCTGGGTGCCGTAGTCGCCCGCGGCAGGGAGCTGCGAAAACCAGCGATTCCACTGGGCATTGGGATCCGCTACGCTCAGCGGCGCATTGGTTGCTTGAGCCAATAGAGGCTTCAACACACGTGTGCCGACATAATAGGTGCTCGCGAAATTGGAAAGCTCGACAAGCTCCATCTCGCTTGCTACGGCCGAGATGACTTTATCTTCATCCAGGTACTGATTGAAAGGCGGCATCGGGATCGGTTCCAGGCCCCACTCGCCGCGGAATTCGTTAAGCCGGCGCCAGCCCTGCAGCGTTGCCTCCGAGAGTAGCAACGTCCCTCCAGGCTTCAGCACGCGCATGCACTCGCGCAAGCCTTGCATCTGTCGTTCCCAGTTACCCAGGTTGATGAGTACCCTGACGACCACCACTTTGTCGTATGCGTCGGAACGCTCCTTGAGTTGGGTGATATCGCCGACCTCGAATTCGACCGAGCCCACCAGTTTGTCCGTCATGCCGGCAGCACGCCGCTGCGCCTGCTCGATCATCGCGGGGACGTAGTCAACACCGCGGAGTCGTATACGGCAAGCGCAAGCAAACTGCAGGGACGAGTACCCGTTCGCACAACCTGCATCAAGGACATGGTCACCATCGTTCAGGCGCTTGTTAATCTCACGAATCTCCATCTCGATGACCCTGTGGTCGGACCACGAAGCCGCTGACGCCTGGCCATGCTCCAGTGCTTGCTTAGTCCAGAAATCGTAGACTTCGGCCTGGGAAAATTTGGGGGTCATCGGGAAGAACCACCTGCTCTGCGGTTCTCCACCTCTGAATTCGTGTCGCCCACTCGCACCACGTAAGGAGGTTTCTGCAAACTTCGGAAATGCATGCGGGCCAGATACTCTCCAATAATACCCAAGGCGAACAACTGAGCACCCGAGAACACAGCGACAATCGAGGCGAGAAAGGGAAACCCGGGAACTGGATCGCCGTGCGTGAAATACCGGATCAGGACGTAAGCCAGTACACAAAAACCAAAGAAAGTGAACACGAAACCCACCAGGCTGGCGATCTGCAGGGGAAGCGTCGTGAAGCCGGTCATCATGTTCATCGCGTGCGTGATCAGTTTGCGGAAGGTGTAACCGGAGGTCCCCTGTTTGCGCGGCTCGTGCACCACGGGCACTGCGGCGAAGCGATTCGTGCCCCAGGTCAGCAATACATCGATGGACACGAATGATCCTTCGTAATGGCTGAATGCGCCGGCCACCTCCGCGCGAAAGGCACGGAATGCGGAAACCTGGCGGGCAATCGCTGCTCCCATGACGTTCTGCAAAGCCACCTTGGTCGCCAGCGACGCCAGGTCGCGCAAAATGCCGTGCTCTTCGCGCTCCGGCGTGCCATAGACCACATCGAAACCTTGGGCCAGCTTCGCCAGCAGCTTGGGAATTTCCTCGGGAGGGTGCTGCAGATCGTCATCCATGGTGACGATCACGTCATATTGCGCCGCGCGGATGCCGCACAGCAGCGCATTGTGCTGGCCGTAATTGCGCATCAGGTTGATGGGATGAATCCAGGGATTGCGATCTGCCAGCTGGCAGATGACGTCCCAGCTGCGGTCCGGACTGCAGTCGTTGACCAGCACCAGTTCATAGTCGGACGTGATACCGCTGAGCACACTCTCCAGCCGTGTGACCAGCTCGGGCAGGATGGCATCGCTGCGGTACACCGGCACCACCACCGAGAGCCCGCTCGGCCGTGAATTGATGCTATGAATCATGGCTTCACTAGTCCGTTGTAGTCATCCGTTCGCGCTAATCCGTTCCGAATGTCAGCGAACGCAGTTCAGGATCAGGAGAGAGTACGGGATTCGCAGCAGATCGTGACGGATACTCGATTCAATATTGGAAAATACCTTTGCAGCCAGTTCCCGGTAGCCGGCCTCACTGCGCACGAAGCGGCCACGGTCTCGCGAGAGCAGATATTTCACGACATGAGACTGATCATCGGTCCACACTCCGTCGAGTCGTCACCAGTCTTCCTCCCGGCTTCATGGCGTCGCGGGCAATCTGAAAGAGAGTCAGGGCTTCGGTGTCGTCGAGGTGGTGGAGGACACCGAGGGCCAGGACAATGTCGAAGGAGTCGGCTCGACCTGATCAACTCGCCTACGCTCTGGCATACGAAGCGCGCGTGCGGGAAGCGGCGTCTGGCCCTCTCGATGTACTCCGCGCTGACGTCGAGGCCGACGTACTCAGCACCTGGCAGGTAGGGCACCATGGTTCCGGGCCCGCATCCGATGTCCAGAACGCGATCGCCGGGTGCGGGACGAATGTATTCCCGTAATAGAACGCGGTTCCGCTGGTCTCCGCCGACGGCGTGCCAAAAGGACTGGTAGGCCCATGAACGGGAAAGCACTGAGCGGACGGCTTCAATCATGGCTTCTGGAGAGGGTTACGGCTTCCATCTTACTTCGAACTTACCGGTCTGCGCACGATTTGGGAAATCCGATTCGAGTGCGGCCCGAAGAGTCAACCATGGCGTGTGCGACACAGCTCGAAGGGCCCTATCGCGACTACCTCGCCAGAGCGGTGTGCTATTTTGGCTGATCGAACAACCTAAGGGGGCGGAGGTCTTGATGGCGGGTCCACCCGCGTCTTCCAGCAGACGCATGGCAACGTTCGCGATCGTCCTAGCCATACTTGCTATCTATAGCTACCCCTATTTCGCAACCACCTGGACCCTCGCCTCCAGGCTGGTTCCATACGAGTTTGCCGCCGACCTTAGTTTCTACCTCAACCTCGGACAACTTGGTTCTTCGCAGCATCAGCCGGCTCTGAATCCCTACTACGGCACGCCGATGCAGGCAGGCGGCTTCGGCTATCTGACCTTTGATCTGGCCTTTCGAGTTTTCGGCTGGCTCGAAAATATTCTCAATCACAACCTTTGGTACACCGTGCTCGCATGGAGTTGGCTCTGGTGGATGGCAATTTGCATGGGAGCCTTCTGGTTCTTTCGCCTCGCTCTTCCTGGGGAAACGGCGCCGGTCATTTACCTCGGTGTGAGCTTGCTGTTCTTCTTTAACTTCGGAATTTTGAAGTCCCTGCTGGGAGCGTGGCTGCATCTTCCATCTCTGGCCGGATTCGAAGCGCTAAGCCTGCCTTACATCCGCACTTTCTTCCCACCAATTCCGGTTGCGCTGTTGCTCTTGTACCTAGCGCTGCAAGTCCGTGCTCTGCGGTTCTTCCATTGGTACGACTGGGCGGGTTTGTGTGTGTTGCAGGCTTTGGCATTTGCCATGTTTCCTTATGCCACGCTGCTTATGGCGGGGAGTACTTTCGTGGTCGCAGTCGCATTTTTCGAGTCTCTGTCGCCGCGGCGTTGGGTAAAAACCATTGTCCCGTACGGGGTCGCATGTGCCGCGATTGATTTCATGTTTCTGCTTCGCCGTCGCCTGGGGCCAGGGACACATGTTTCCAACTTCTCGTTGTTCAGTCTACGTCCCTCGCACATCTTCGACCTGACGGGCGGAGCGCTGATCTTGCTCGTTCTGCTCTCTGCTCTCACGGTGGTTCTCCCGCCGTTTGGGTCGCGAGGGGCCAAATGGACTCTGGCTGGCCTGGGATTCTCCAACCTTTTTCTAATTCTCGCCGACGCGGTCTTCGCACCGTCGCTGCTGCTGTCGGTTCACGGCGGTTACTTTCTGCACTGCACGATTTCGCTGCAAGTCGCTTATTTCGGTGCGGCACTATTTGCGAGGTTTCAACCTGGGCATGCGTGGTTGAAACCTGCATGCCTAGCTGCCATCATTTTGGTGGTCGTCAACGGAGCGCTGCTCGCGTTGGGCAACTACCGCGCTTTCCTGCCGCAAAACAGGGAGATCAGCGAATTCGCACGGGCGGTTGGTTCCTTGAAGGTTGTTGACGGCGATCTGATCGTCGCCCGGGCCGACAGTGTTGACGACTTGTGCGCATGGGCTCCATTGCTGACGCGCGGGACAGTGTTATTTTGCCGAAGCGCGCAGTATGAGCTGTCCGATTCAGAGCGGCGCGGTTTTCATCGTCTCCGACAAGCGCTTTACCTCTACTTCACCGGCAAGGACAGTCGCTGGGTGGAGGGCGTCATCCGCGACCCGGCGGCACTGACTGAACAAGATCGGCTGGCGTTTGCCGGGGAAATTAACCCGTCCGATCAGGAGACGTTGGACACGGGAAAACGGGAGATCGAGGCTGAGCTGATTCCTCTGCTCGCGGAGGTTGAAAAACTGCAGGGTCTCACGCAGTTTTTCTCCCGCCCCTATCCTCACGTTCTCGTTATTGATGATGCCAGGCACCGAGTTTTTGTGAAGGATCGCCTCGCGTCATTGCTGGCGATTGAGTCGGAGCAGCAAGTCGGTGATTTTGTCCTGCTTTGGTGCAGACTCAACGCAGGGTAAAGTTGGCGCGTCGTAGCGAGTGAAGTTCCCACGCAACCGGAGGCAGTGCAGATGTGCGGCATTTTCGGCATTCTCGCGAGCGGCGGCTCCGTTTCTCCGAAACTTCTGGAGCAGACCACCGATTCGCTGGCGCATCGCGGGCCTGACGATCGGGGGACCGTCGTCATTCAATCCAACTCTACGCCGCGCGTTGAAATTGGTTTGGGCAACCGCCGCCTGGCGATTCTCGATCTTTCGCCGCTGGGCCATCAGCCCATGCAGGATCCTGAAACCGGAAACTGGATCGTCTACAACGGCGAAATATACAACTTCCGCGAACTCAGGACGCGACTGCAGAGCGAAGGCGCACGCTTTGTCAGCCAGTCCGATACAGAGGTTCTGCTGAAAGCTTATGGCCGCTGGGGCGAGAAGTGTCTGGGCGAGCTGCGCGGAATGTTTGCTTTCGCCATTTGGGACGCCAGGCGCTCGCGTCTGCTGCTAGGACGCGACCCCATGGGCATCAAACCGCTTTACTACTGTTCCGTCGGGCAGAATTTTCTGTTCGCTTCTGAACTGCGCACTCTGTTGGGTACGGGGCTAGTTCCGCGGCGGCTGGATCCTGCTGGTCTCATCAACTACCTGAATTTTGGATCGGTCTACGATCCTATGACCATGATCGCAGGCGTCTCCGCGCTGGAGGCCGGCCACTACGCCGTCTGGGAAAACGGGCGGGTGACCGATTCAATTTACTGGGACCTTGCACCCCACGGCCGGGCCGGCACGGCTTCGAGTTATCTCGCGGGCAACGCGACCGCGCGGAAAGCTCTGGAAGAGGACGTGGACGCCACGCTCGACCAGGCCGTTCGCATGCAGACCGTCAGCGACGTTCCGGTTGGGCTGTTTCTTTCCGGTGGCATTGACTCCAGCAGCCTGGCTGGCATCCTGAGCCGGGCGGGAATCCGGCTCAACACGTTTTCCATAGTTTTTCGCGAGGCGGAGTACAACGAATCCGAATATTCGCGCGCCGTGGCCCGGGCCTTTGCCTCGGAGCATCAGGCGATCATGGTTTCGCAGCGTGATGTGCTGGATGCCATCCCGTATGCGCTGAAGGCCATGGACCAGCCCACGATTGACGGTCTGAATACTTTTCTCATCGCCCGGCAGACCCGCGCCGCCGGCATCAAGGTGGCGCTCTCGGGTCTGGGCGGGGATGAACTCTTCGCCGGATACTCAACTTTTCGCGACGTTCCCCGCATGGAACGCTTCGAGCGATTCTGGGGGCGGTTTCCATCCATCCTGCGACAGCCGCTGGCGCGCATATTTTCTTCCCTGTCACCGGACACGGATCAGAACCGAAAACTCACCACGCTCGGGGGCGGACGACACAGGGCTCTGCATCCCTACTTTCTGGCGCGCGCACTCTTTACCCCCGAACAGCGCGATTCTTTGCTGACGTCTGTCGATGAGGGCGCCTTGGCACGAGCCACTGCTCCCTTGAAGGAAGACTTGCGCTGCGCTGGGGCGCTCGACCCGATCAATCGAGTTTCCTACCTGGAAGCGCGTTGCTACATGTTGAATACGCTGCTGCGAGATTCCGACGTGATGAGCATGGCCCACGGACTCGAGCTGCGAGTGCCGCTCATCGATCATCAGCTTGCCGACAAGCTGTTGGCCCTGCCCGGCGCCTGGAAACTGGATAGCGAAGTGCCGAAGCCGCTTCTGGTCGGGGCCTTGAAAGGAAAGTTGCCGAACGAAATTGTTCATCGCAAGAAGCAGGGTTTCACTCTGCCATTTGAGCGCTGGCTGCGGGAGAATTTGCGGGTTGAAATGGAAGCCGCGCTGCCGAAAATCGGCCAGGGCCCACTGGGATCGTTGCTCAACTACGATGCCGTTGCACGAGTCTGGGATGATTTCCTGAGTCAACGAACATCATGGTCGCGCATCTGGTCGCTGTATGTGCTGCAGCAGTGGTGCGAGCTGAATTCGGTGTCGGCGTAAGAGGATTGGAAGCGCCACAGACCACGTGAGGACAGCCGCCCTCGGCTGTCCGGGGAGGAACGCTCCGCGAGGTCTTAGCTCTCCACAAGAAGGACGTCGAGCTTCGCTCGATGGGACAGCCGAGGGCGGCTGTCCCCACGTGGATCAATGGAAGCCCGGCCTCCATCCCACACGATGTAATATGTTCACAGCCTTCCACTGCAATGCAGAAATTAGAAGAAGCCCGGGCGATCCAGGTAGCTGCCCCGCTCGCGTCACTTCCTGTGAGCGTGATCGTTCCGGCGCGAAACGAGGCCAGCAACCTGCCACGCTGCCTGGAATCGTTGCGCGGGGTGGGCGAAGTCTATGTCGTCGATTCGCAAAGCAGCGACGGCACGTGCGGAGATCGCACGCTCTTTCGGCGCCAGGGTAGTCCAGTTCCACTACGCCGGCGGCTGGCCCAAGAAGCGCCAGTGGGCGATGGATACGCTTCCGCTCGCCTATGACTGGGTATTTCTGCATCGATGCGGACGAAGCTCTGACTCCCGAACTGGCCGAGGAAATACGGCACGCAATTCAGGATCCGCGCTTCGACGGTTACTACATCGCGTTGCAGATGTTTTTCCTGGGCCGGGTACTGCGCCACGGCGACGCCGGATTTTACAAGCTCTCGCTATTCCGGCGCGGGAAGGGTCGCTTCGAGTGCCGCTTGAAAGACCAGGACGCCTCCATGGCAGACATGGAAGTGCATGAGCATATCGTCGTGCAGGGCAAGAGCGCGACGCTGAGAAATCCTTTGCTGCATCACAACGTGGAATCTATCTCGCGCTACATTCAGAAGCACGATGAGTATGCGAACTGGGACGCGCGGGTGTGGCTCGAGGGTGAAGCGAATTCCGCGGAACTGCCGCCATCTCTGTTTGGAAGCCAGGCCCAGCGGCGGCGCTGGCTGCGCAAGAGATTGTTCACGCTCCCCGGTTCGTCATTGCTGTTGTTCATCTACCGATATTTCTTCCGCCTGGGATTTCTCGATGGCGTGCCCGGTCTGATCTACTGCGGCTTTCAAGGAATCCAGTTTTTTCACATCAAAGCCAAGATCTACGAGTTGCGGAACCGGAAGGATTGACGCGGGCACATGTGCGGAATTAGCGGGTTGGCCAATTGCGGAGATAAAGAAATCCTGGCGCGCATGACGGCGATTCAGGCTCACCGCGGTCCGGACGACTCCGGCCTGTGGGAGCAGCGCTTTCCTGACGGCTCTTACTTTGCCCTGGGCAGCCGACGCCTTGCGATTCTCGATCTCTCTCCCGACGGCCACATGCCGATGAGCAATCCGCAGCGCACGTTGTGGATTACCTACAACGGCGAAATCTACAACTTCCGCGAATTGCGCCACGAGTTGCAAGCGAAGGGATACCGCTTCGTCTCGGAAAGCGATACCGAAGTAGTGCTCCACCTCTATGAGGAAGAAGGCCCGGACTGCGTCAAGCGGCTGAACGGAATGTTCGCCTTCGCGATTTGCGATCTTCGCTCTGGTACTCCCAGTCTCTTCGTGGCGCGCGACCACTTCGGAGTGAAACCCTTCTACTACGCGCACCAGGGCGAGCGGTTTGCGTTCGCGTCCGAGATCAAGGCCCTGCTGCAAGTGCCCGGCATTGACGCCGAGCTCGATCCTGAAGCACTGCACCAGTATCTGACTTTCTTATGGGTGCCCGATCCTGGAACCATGTTCCGCGGAATTCAAAAGCTGCCCGCGGGCCACTACGGCGTATTCCGTGACGGCCAGCTCAAGCTTACGAAATATTGGGACCTGACTTTTCCCTCTGCCGATGCTTCCTACGCAAAGTCGGAGGACGATCTGGCGGAAGAAATTCGGGAGCGATTCCGGCGTTCCGTAGAAAGCCAGATGATCAGCGACGTTCCGATTGGCGCCTTTCTCAGCGCCGGTCTGGATTCGTCCAGCATCGTCGCCATGATGTCGCAAGCCAGCCAGCAGCCGGTGCGCACTTATACCATCACGTTTCCGGACAAGTACCGCGTCGGTGAAAATGCGCTTGACGATCCCGACGTTGCCACTCGCCTGGCGCGCCGATTGGGATGTGAGAACCAGCGCATCGTGGTCGAGCCCGATGTGGCCGAGCTGCTGCCCCGACTCACGTGGCACATGGACGAGCCTACCGCCGACCCCGCCATCATTCCTGCCTACCTGGTCTGCCGCGAGGCGCGAAAGCAGGCGACGGTCCTGCTCTCCGGCGTAGGCGGCGACGAGCTTTTTGCGGGATACCGCAAGCACTCCGCGCACTACTGGGCCGAGGCCTATCAGCGTGTTCCCGCTGCGGCGCGCGGTCTGATTGCCGGAACGGTTGCGGGTCTTCCCAACTTTCGCGGCACATCGGTGAAGGGAAGCATGCGCCTGATGAAGAAAATGACGCGCAGCGCATCGCTCTCGCCGGTGGAGCGCTTCATGATGAATTGCACTTATCTGGACGCCGAGCAGAAGACTTCGCTTTACGCGCCAGCATTCGGGCGAGAGATTTTCGGGTCCGATCCTGCCGTTCGTCACCGCGCCGGTTTCGCGCAGGTGGAGGGATCGGATTTCCTGAACCAGATGCTCTATCTCGATACCAAGATTTTCATGGCGAGCTTGAACCTCAACTACAACGACAAGATGAGCATGGCTTCGTCGGTCGAGGTTCGGGTGCCGTTTCTGGACCGCGAACTGGCCGAGTTCGTCGCCTGGAATGTTCCGCCAAGGCTGAAGCTCAAGGGATTTTTCCGCCCCACCACCAAGTACATTTTCCGCCAGGCGATGAAAGATGTCCTTGCCCCGTGAAGTGTTATCGCAACCGAAGGCTGGTTTTGCGGCGCCGATTGATTACTGGTTAGCCAATGACCTGAAAGAGATGACCGATGACCTGCTCTCCGAGTCGCGTATTCGCGAACGTGGCCTGTTCCGTCCCGAGGCCGTCCGCGGGTTCGTGGATCAGCATCGCCGCGGCACACAGGATTGGTCGATGCAGATTTGGCAATTCCTTACACTTGAACTCTGGATGCAAACCTTCCTCGACGGCAGCGCGCCGCACATGATGACAGACCTGGCCGGCCGCGCCACCGCATGACAGGAATCCTGGAAAAATCAAACGCTGCATGCTGATCCTCGGTCTCAACATGTTTCACGCGGACGCCTCCGCTGCCATCGTGCAGGATGGAGAAGTCGTGTTCGCGATTGCCGAAGAACGCCTCAACCGGGTGAAACACTACGCGGGATTTCCCGCGTTGGCGGTCAAGGCTTGTCTGGACGCGGTGGGCGCGCGCATCACCGATGTGGATCACGTGGCCGTGGGGCAGGACAGCGATGCCAACCTGGCGAAGAAAGTGCAGTATGCGCTGGCGAATCCCGCGAAGATTCTGAATTTTATCCGCCTGCGCCAGCGCAAGGAGGCCATGCGAGATGTGCGGTCGCTGCTGGCCAAAGCGCTCGATCGTCGATCCGAAAGAGCTTCGCTTTCAGGAGCATCACCTCGAGCACCACATCGCTCACATCGCCAGCGCCTACTACTGCTCGCCCTGGGAGAAGGCGGCTGGCTTCAGTTATGACGGCTCCGGCGATTTTGTTTCCACCATGATGGCGCTCTGCGAAGGCAATGAAATCAAAGTGCTGGAGCGTGTCTTTCTGCCGCATTCGCTGGGCAGCTTCTACACCATGATCTGCGAGTTCATCGGCTACAAGAAATACGGCGATGAAGGCAAGGTGATGGGACTTGCGCCCTACGGGAAGGACACCTACTGCGAGCAGGTTCGCGAAATTATTCAACTTAGCGATTCTGCTTTTCGCCTTGACCTGGACTACTTCATGCCTCTGGGCAGCAATCAGGGCATGCAGATTCAGGCTGACGGAACGGTTCGGCTGGCACGGCATTTTTCTGATCGCATGGTGCAGCTTTTCGGCGAGCCGCGTGAGCCTCACGCTGAAATCACGCAGCGCGACATGGATCTCGCCTACGCCATGCAGCATCGTTTCGAGGAAGTTTTCTTTCATCTGCTGAAGCAGCTGCACCAGCGTGTGCCTTCCGAAGATTTGGTCATGGCTGGGGGCTGCGCGCTGAACAGCGTGGCCAACGGGAAACTCTTTCAGCAAACCCCATTTCGGCGGACCTGGATCCAGCCTGCGGCCGGAGATGAAGGACTGGCCATTGGCGCGGCGTTACACACCTATCACTCAACGTTGCGGCAGCCGCGCCGTTACCAGATGAAGAATTCGTACCTGGGCCCGGAGTTTTCTGACTCGCGTATCGAATCGGACCTCAAGCAGGCAAATTTAAGCTATCGCAAGCTGGAACGGGAAGCGCTGCTCGACGCTGTGGCGGAACAGATTGCCGCAGGGAAGGTTGTGGGCTGGTTTCAGGGACGGATGGAATGGGGGCCGCGGGCGCTGGGCAATCGTTCGATCGTGGCCCATCCCGGGCTGCCGGACATGAAAGACGTGCTCAACGCGCGCATCAAGCATCGCGAGTGGTTCCGTCCGTTTGCGCCTTCGATTCTGGTGGAGCGACAAAGTGAGTATTTCGAGTACGACCATCCTTCGCCGTTCATGCTTCATGTGTATAAGATTCGTCCCGAGAAGCGAGCGCAGCTTTGCGCGGTCAATCACGTGGATGACACGGGCCGGCTGCAGACTGTCAGCCGCGAGGAAAACCCGCTGTATTACGATCTGATACGGGCGTTTGAACGCAGGACGGGGATTCCCGTCATTCTGAATACCAGCTTCAACGAGAATGAGCCAATCGTTTGTGCCCCGGAAGAGGCGATCGATTGCTTCAAGCGTACCCGCATGGACGTGCTGGCGCTCGGCCCATACCTAGTCCTCAGAACTGAGAACTGAGAACTGAGAACAAATAACTGACCACAGGATTTTGAAAAATCCTTACGTTCGGCGCTAGGCCTCGCAACACTCAACGCTTCACACGGAAACATGGCTGCACACGACTCATCTCCGCCGGCCCGACCGAATCTTCTGAATGTGGTCCCGGTCGCTGTATTTCCACGTTTGAGGGCTCTGGCCTGGCGCGATGATTGGCTTTATGCATCCCGCGGCTACTCTTTGTTGCGGGCAAGGATGAAGCTGACCTCAGACCCCATCGAGTGGCAGCCCGTGGCCCGCTATGTTCCCGCGTGGTGGAGAAATCTGAGCGCATCGTCGCGGCTTACCTTCCGTTTGTTTCGCGATGGTTTTCATGCGCTGGCGACGCTTGCCTCCGGGCACCTGGTCGCGGCGGTGCCTGGCGCGATTCTTACTGTTGCTCCCGGGGAAAGTGAGTTCAAGGTTTCTCACCGCGTGCTGCGTGGAACGCGGCCCTTACATTTTGCCTCTACACCGGACGACCACGTCTTCTGGGGCGAGTACTTCGACAATCCGGCTCGTGAGGAGGTGCACATTTACGCCTCCACCGACCGGGGTTCTACGTGGGACGTTGCCTACACTTTCCTCCACGGTGCGGTTCGGCATGTACACAACATCGTTTACGACGAGTGGGCCAACTGCCTCTGGGTGCTTACCGGGGACAACGGTTCCGAGTGTCGCATTCTGCGTGTCTCCTGCGATTTCAAGAACGTGGATGTAATTCTCTCCGGCCATCAGCAGGCGCGCGCCGTAGCGTTGGTGCCCACCCCGGATGGACTGTATTTTTCTTCCGATACGCCGCTCGAATCGAACCACGTGTACCGTCTCGAGCGCGGCGGAACCCTCACTGAACTCGCACCATTGACCAGTTCCTCCATCTATGGATGCCGCGCCGGCCGCGGAATTTTCTTTTCCACCATGGTCGAGCCCAGCCCGGCGAATCCGGATTCCTACGTCCGACTTTTCGGCAGTCTTGACGGCTCTCACTGGCGTGACCTGATGCAGTGGAAAAAAGATGTCTGGCCGATGTCGCTCTTCCAGTATGGCAACGCTGTTCTGCCTGATGGGCGCAACGCCACAGAATTTCTGGCGCTGACTACGGTCGCGGTTGATGGCGACGATCTCAAGACCTCGATTTGGCGTGTCCTTCCCGCGAGCGTGCTATAGTTCGGAAAACCAGCGCAATTTGCGTTTTTCCTATGTCCGTTGCGGCTCGTCTGAACTACTACCGTCGCATTTCGAGCGCCTACTTGTTGCCGGGGAAGAGCCAGCTTACTTTCTGGCATGACCAGCCGCAGGTGAACTCCGACGCATCGGTCGGCCAACTTGGCGAATACTACATGCCCTTCGTCGAGAAGGCGGGCTACGCCGGACCGCACGATGCCGATGGCATTCCGCTGCTCAACTACCACGGCAACATCGGCCTGCAGTACAACCCCATCGCGATTGCGCAGTGGGGATTGGGAAACTTCAATCTTTTTCTGCGCTCGAAAGATGAGGAGCACAAACGGAAGTCTCTGGCCGCGGCCGACTGGCTGGTGAAACATCTGGAACCGAATGCCTTCGGCGTCCCGGTCTGGAATCACCTTTTTGACTGGGAGTACCGCACGCCATTGAAAGCGCCGTGGTATTCCGGGCTCGCGCAGGGGCAGGGAATTTCTTTGCTGGTGCGAGTCGCCCAGGAGACGGGCAGGTCTGATTATCTCGAGGCTGCCACTCGGGCCTTCACCAGTTTCTCGAAGTCGACTCAGGAAGGTGGAGTGGTTTTTACCGACGAACGCGGTGACATCTGGTTCGAAGAGTACATCGTTTCGCCGCCAACCCATATCTTGAATGGCTTCATCTGGGCCGCATGGGGCGTATACGACTTCTTTCTCGCCACAAAGGAGAAAGCCGCGCAGGAATTGTTCAACCGGGCGGTCGAGACTCTGCGCAGGAATCTCGATCGCTACGACCTTGGATTCTGGTCGCTCTACGAGTTGTCGGGTACGCGCTTGCCCATGGTGGCCAGCCCTTTTTATCACCAGTTGCACGTCACGCAGTTGCGCCTGATGCACCGGCTGACCGGCAGATGACGTGTTTTCCCAATACGCCGACCGCTGGGCGACATACGCCCGCAGCCGGACCAAGCGGACTCGCGCCCTGTGCTACAAGGGCGCTTTCAAGCTTTGCTATTACTAGGGACCCGTGAAGATCCTCTACGTCTCACAATATTTTCCGCCGGAGATGGGCGCGCCCGCCGCCCGGGTCGCTGAACTGTCACGCTACTGGGCGCAGGATCGTCACGAAGTTACGGTGCTGACGGGATTTCCCAATCATCCTACGGGCATTGTGCCCGCCGAGTACCGCCGTAAATTCCGACGTCTCGTCGCGCGCGAAAAGATTAATGGGGTGAACGTTGTCCGCACCTGGCTGTTGCCGTTTCCCAATCGCAGGACATACGAGCGCATGTTGAACTACAGCTCATTTTGCCTTTCGGCGGCCGCCACGGGATTGTTCACCGAACGCCCGGACGTTGTGATCGCCAGCTCTCCGCAGTTGCTGGTCGGCCTTGTCGGGCTGGTGGCTGGCGCGGTGCAAGCGGGCGCGTTTCGTCTTCGAGGTCCGAGATCTGTGGCCGGAGTCGCTTGGCCGCAGTAGGCGTGGGGAGCGCCGATTCGCTGGTGTATCGCTCACTGGCCCGGATTGCTGGATTTCTGTACCGCAACTCCGACCACATCGTCGTCGTGACTCCCGCGTTCAAGGAATATCTGGTGCAGCACTGGCGGGTCGCGTCGGAGAAGATTTCGGTGGTAGAGAACGGAGTCGAGGCGGAGCTGTTCAGTCCGAGGACGGAGAGCGCACTGCGATCTGAACTGGGTGCGGACGGAAAATTTGTCGTCTCCTACATCGGCACCATGGGCAACGCTCACGGTTTGGAGACTCTGGTCGAGGCCGCAGCGCAATTGCAGAATTCGGCGCCCAACATCTTGTTCGTGCTGGTGGGAGAAGGCGCGGAGAAGGAGCAACTGGTTTCCCTGGTGCGGTCGCGCGGCCTGACCAACCTGCGCTTCGTGGATCAGCAATCGCGGGAGAAGATCCCGGCCTATATTTGCGCCTCGGACGCTTGCTTGGTTCTGCTCAAGAAGAACGAAATATTCAAGACCGTCATTCCCAGCAAAATGCTGGAGTTCATGTCTTGCGCTCGTCCGGTGATTCTTGGGGTGGAGGGTCAGGCGCGGAAGATTCTTGAGGAGGCGCGAGCGGGAATTTGCATCGAGCCGGGAAATCCATCGGAACTGGCGCAGGCCGTGTTGCATCTCGCCGGGGATGAACAACTCCGCGAAACGCTAGGCCGCAACGGGCGCCGCCATGTGCTGCAGCATTTCTCGCGCCGGCAAACTGCGATGGCATACCTCGACGTACTGCACGCTCTCATGGGGGAAGAGAAGCCGCAGGCCGCCGCTGCCTGAATCTGAACGACGAATATTTAGTGGATAGCCACGATGGTGGCCGCGTTCGCGGCCTGCATGCCAACCTCGACGGTGCGGGCAGCGAATGCTTTGGCGGCACTGCTGGGGACAAACAGGATGTCGTCTGCCTTCAGGGGCATGTCCGCGACCTTGGCCTGCAGCATTTTTTTCAGCTCAACCGGCGTCAGGGTCATTCCGTCCGGCCCCTTGCGGATGATCTTGACGTCATTCATCTTGGCGAAACGAGTCGTCCCTCCCGCCAGCGCGATCACTTTCAACACGGTCAGATTTTCGCTGTCCATCAGGAATCCGCTGGGCCGGCCTACTTCTCCCACCACGTAGACGACATCCGCCTTGTGTACCAGGATCGTATCGCCGGGAGAAACCGGGATATTGCTGGCCGGATTGTCAGCCCGCTTCCGGCTCAAAGGCACAGTCACCGGCTTGTCGGACTGGTTGCGATGGGTGACGGTAATGCTCTGGCCGGCGCTGGCGGTAAAACCGCCCGCCGTAGAAATTAGGTCGAGCAAGCGCGGTTCGCCAATCACCGGATACACGCCGGGCCTGGCAACTTCGCCCAGCAGACTTACGCCTTGGGAAGCGGATTGATCAACGTTCAACGTCACATGCGGATTCTTTACGAATCCTCCGTCGGACAGGCGCTTCTCGATCAAGGCCTGGGCTTCTTCGACGGTGAGGCCCGCCAGATGGACATAGTCGACCAGCGGCAGGTACACGTCGCCATTCGTTCCCAACCGGCTTTTGGTGGTCAGTTCGGGCACATTGTAGACACTCACTTCGAGCAGGTCCCCAACGCCCAGTTTGGGGGACGGGCCGGTTGCATCGGCTGCCGGAGGCATTTCAGGTTGATCGGGTGCGGGTACGGCCGATGGAAAAACCTGTCCCGCCGGCTTCTCCGCGGCTTTTGGTAGTTGATTTTGCGCGGAACCTCTCACACCAAGTGACAGAGTCAGAAAAAAGATAACCACGACGTATGGCAGCCCGGTCAGAATCCTGGGGAAAGACGGCATCTCTGGACCTCTTGGCATGGGGACGAGAATTGAAGTCTAGCACAGCCGCACGGCGCGGAATCACTGCAAACCACGTGGTTCGTGGCGATTCAAAAAGGGAAGGGCCGTGTTGACGTTTTCCACAACTATGTCCAAATGGCGGTTGCGGCCTAAATTTTCCCGCTGCTATAGTGCAAACAAGTAGCCACAAAACACAGAGAGTTTGTTTCTGCGGCAAGTGATGTTGGCCGTGTGCGTCCGCTTTTGCGGAATCGACGCGAACATGGCTGACACAGAGCATTTGTTTTCGAGATTGCAGACAGTGGGCCCGAGGGGGATCGGTTGACGCTTTTCTACCTGGGAATCTTTGCGGCCTCGGTGTTGGCTTCGTTTGTCCTGACCCGGTACATACGCGATTTCGCTACCGCTCATGGCTGGGTAGCGGGGCCAGGCCTGGAGCGGCACTTGCACAAGCGGCCGCTTCCCCGTCTGGGTGGTGTAGCTATTTTCCTGGCGTTCCTCTTCAGCATTGGAATTGCCGGGCTGGTCGGTTGGTGGGTTCCTCGCCTTAGCCTCGGGTTTTCGTTCAAGGCGGTTCTTACCATTCTCATTCCCGGCTCTCTGATTTTTCTGCTGGGCCTGTACGACGACCTGCATCCGGTGGGGCCGTACTTCAAGTTTCTGGTCCAGGTGCTGGCCGGCGCCATTCTGTTTGCGGGCGGACTTCGCATTCTCGACCTTCCGGTCCTGTTCAGCGGATACCATTTTTCGTGGTTTGTCAGCTTGCCGCTCACGATTCTATGGGTTCTCGGCATCACCAATGCCTTCAACCTGATTGATGGACTGGATGGACTGGCCGCTGGCTCCGCGCTGTTCTCCACCCTGGTCGTCTTCGTGGTCGCGCTCTTCAGCCATTCTTCGTTCGTTTCGGTCATGACGCTGGTGCTGGCCGGCGCTATCCTGGGCTTTCTCCGCTACAACTTCAATCCCGCGACCATTTTTCTGGGAGACTGCGGCAGCCTGTTCGTGGGTTTCATGCTCAGCGCGCTGGCGCTGCAAGGCATGCAGAAGTCGCCGACCATCGTGGCCGTCGCCATTCCTGTGGTTTCGTTCGGGCTGCCTATTCTGGAGACGGCTCTTTCGGTGGCGCGGCGTCTCATCAGCGGCCGGCCGGTATTTACCGGAGACCGCGAGCACATCCATCACAAACTTCTGCAGCGCGGGCTTTCGCAGCGGCAGGTGGTGACGCGTCCTTTACGGCGTCTCCGCGATCTTTGCCATGCTCAGTCTGTTCCTGCTCTGGCCCACGGGCAGCACGTTGGGCTTGGTGCTGGCGGTGCTGGGTATCGGGATATGGATGGGCGTGCAGCACCTGAACTATCTGGAATTCGGAGAACTCCGCCGCGTTGCCCAGCGCGCTCTGGAGCAGCGGCTTATTTTCATCAACAACCTGGCAATTCGCCGGGCCACTGAAGAGCTTCGAGTGGCTTCCGATTTCGAGCAGCTCTGCCGGATTCTCGAAGCCGCATTCAACAGCAATGACTTCGATGCTTTTGAACTGCGGCTGCTGCGGCCCGCGGACGGGCTGGCTGACCCTCAAGTTCTCCAGATCGTCTCCGATGAAAAAGTGGACTTCCGCTGGAAGAGGCCGGGCAGCCGCTTCAGCAAGGAAACAATTCCCGCGTGGAGTCTGGCGCTCGGCCTGGTCGCGGCCAACAATCACCGGCGCGGTTCCCTCATCCTGCACCGGCTCTATGGCGGTGGCGATCTACAGCTCGACGTAAATCTTCTGACCTCGGTCTTCCCCGAGGCCCTGGCCGACGCGTTGGAGAGGATTGAAGATCACGCACTCGAAGTCGCTGCCTCGCAAGAGGAGCAGGCTCCGGTTGTGGAAGCTCGCGCCAGCTAGCTCAAGCAGCGGGTAGGAAGCAATCATTTCTTACTCTGCTGAGCAAGACGGTAAACCGCAATTTCACCAGTCTTCCGCCACGGTGTCGCCGAGGTTGAAGTTCCCCGCATTGCATCACCCGAGACAACGACCCACTGAACATGGTCTTTTGCAAGTCGTGTGGAGGCCGCGTCAGTGGCGTCGCCTCTGACGAAGGACGCAACGTCGTCGCGTCTTTGTTCATACAGATGCTCTGCCTGGGTGAGCACCCCTGCTGGATCACTGCCACCAAGCCCGGGAACGGCGAAGAATTTTGAGTACGGTTCGGAGGAAAAATAACCGTCGAGACCGGTCAACGCCATCACTGCAAAATTGGTAGATTCCGTGGGAGCGCCCCAGATGGGGGTTGCGGTAAGCTCGCTCGGCACATAGGCGACGACGTCATCGGGCGCAGCCGTCAAGCGAATATCCTGCAAGGCGCGCACCGTATCCTGGCCGAAGACAACTTTGTGGGAGAAATTGAATGCACCCAGTGCCTGCACCCACGTCAGCCCGAGGATTCCCCAGAGAGCGATTGCGCGCCAGCGTCTCTCTTCCTTGTTCAATCCACGTATTGATCGGACGAAGCGAGAAGAGGCCAAGAATCCAGAGTGTGGGCTGAAGAAAAACGATGCCTACGCCGCCAAAGGCTTGATAAGGGAAAAACATTCCGATCACAAACGACAAGGCGAAGGCGAGGGCGAACACCATTGCCATGGCTCGACGGCGATCTTCGCCGAGATCGAGGCGCGTCATCGGCCCCAGCCCAAATAGTTTGATCCCGTAAGCGAGAATCGGAAACACGATCAGGGAAACCCACGGAACGACCGCCCCTGGCATCACTTGGCTGAGCGATGTGCCCCAGGTCGCAGTGGAAAATTGGAGGTTCGGACCGCGAAAGGGAAAGCCCGGTGCCGTGTTATGAAATCCTGCTATCAGCATCCCGCCCGTTACGGGCAAGCTGCCCAAGAAAATGAATAGAGCGAGCCAGCCGAGGTCGCACGCGTCGGATTGTCTGCGCTGCAAGAACAAAATGACACTGCCGAAAACTGCCGCGACGCCGAAGGTCGCCGCAAGGGTAAAGTTGAATCCGGCCATCAGCCCCAACAACAATCCTGCCAGAAGCCAGTCGCGCCGGGAGCGCTCTGAGCGCAAAAGGATGTTGATCGCCGCGAAGCAGATGAAGAGGCTGTGGTAGTGTGCCGGCCGATGTACCAGCGGCAGAATGGAATCCATGCCGTCCCAGGAGGTCCAGTCCGTAAAGAGTGCCGCCCGCATCGCGGCAAACTGCGATGCGTGGGAGGCAGTCTGAACAACGCCGAAGAACCATCCTAGTCCGCCGCCACCGAGCAGGAGCAGCAGGCCCAGCATGCCGCCTCTCACCGATCCCAGCAATTGCCTGCCCGTGCGATAGGCCAGCGCGCCGAGAAGGAAATACACAACGAGCGGATAACACCTGTAATACAAATCAAACACATCGGTTGCGCCAAGATGCAGAGCGCTTTGCACGCGCAGAAGAAGCGCAAGCGCGAGGTCGTCGAAGTAGTGGTAGATGGGCGCCCTGAGGCCCGAAAAAATAAAGTTGTCGGGAGGCACGTGATGCAGGAGCCGTTGCAGCAGCGTCACATGGTACAGGTGATCGTGTCCGGCGGGTCCGTAGAAAACGAACTCGCCATCTGAGAACCGGCCGCTTCTCCAGAAGAGAGGAGCAATGCTCAGGGCCGCGGCACATCCTGCCGTCACGGTCTCATACCCTTCATGTGTCCATTGTGTAATAGATCGCGTGTGCCTGGCCTGTAGAGCGAAGAGGACCATTCCCACGACCGAAAGCGCAGCCGACAGGTAGGGAAAGTATGCGGCGATGGAAGCGCGCGCAAAAATATCATAGGCCGTCGTGAGGCTCACGATCCCAACGACGGGGCTTAGTAGCGTCCGAACGCTGCCCCGCAGGCTGCTCGATAGGGTCAACAGCAGGTAACCTGGGAAAAAGAAGACAACGAGAAAAACCAGAATGCCTAAGGCCGCACCTTCCGCATGATTGGACAAGGCAAGTGGGACAAGCAGCAACAGGAATAGGAGCGATAAGCCTTGAAGGAATCCAAAACGACTGGCTTGACCGGCACTCTGCGCCATCGAGGTAAAGAGACTATAGCAAATGGGCAGGGAACCAGTTAGGCGTGTGGAATAGCGCTCCGACTGAATCCGAAGTCAGCTCGACCCTTCACAATTCACTGCTGAACTATCAACTTGAGCGTTGCCAGCCGTTCGAGAAGGCGGAGTTGATGCTCCGCCTTCCCGGTTTTTACTCGATCCTGACGAACCGATCCCACTTGTTTCCGAAATACACTCGCTTTGTCCTAGGCAATTTTGCGTGGTTCCTGTTTGCCCCGGGCGGTGTTTGCTTCGTTCGTGCTGGCTTCGTCCGCGATGACGTCATGCATGCCAACCTCATTGGTAAAAGAGAGATTTGGACTACCGTCGCGCTCCAGCATTTTCCGCTTTCTCCACCTGCCGATCAGCGGGGCCGTCGTGCCTAAGACGATTACCAGCACGACAAATGTGATCAACAGCGTCAGAGAGCCGGCCCTGTGCCTCACCGGGGCAGGCGCAATTGCGGCTGCATCCGGAGGGCTCACGGTTTCCGGCGACGGAGTGGCAGGCGCAGCGGGTGTTGCTGCATCCTGAGCCGCCCGTGTGACAGGTTCCGGGGACGGGCTGACGGTCGCAGCGGGTGCAGTGTCAGCTGCAGTATCGGCTGCGGTCTGCTTGGCTGCGAGTTTGTGAGTGCGGGCTGACGGTCGCGGGGCAGGAGCTTCCTCCACAACGCGCGAAGTCACGGTCGGTGCAGATGGACTGACCGTCGTTGCAGGTGCGGCCGTCTGTACCGCAGGTGTCGTGGTCGGTGCTGGTGCTGGCGCCGATGCAGCTGCAGCTGCCGGTGCTGGTGCAGCTGCTGGTTCCGTGGTTACCGTAGCGGCGGGTGCAGCAGGTTCCACAACCGGCGCGGTGGTCGTCGCCGCAGGCGGGGTCGCCGGTGCAGGCGGTGCAGCCGCGGCATCCGGAGCTGGTGCGCTGGCAGCTGCGGGTGGGGCGGCGGCCGCGTCCGGCGGGATCGAAGTCTGCGGAGACGGATCCACGGCCGCGGCGGGTGCAGCAGCGGCAGCCGCGGCACAGTGTTCAGAGATCATGCTTACTTCACTCGCGGTAAGGCTGTTCGCCGCCCCGGTGGCTTTGTTTCCCGTGAGTTTCACGTCATGGCCGAGATGTGCCTTGAGATCGATACTGCTGCTGGTGATCTTGAAAAGTTGACCAGTGCCGTCCTCTACAACGGTGTAGTTGCCCTCAGATCCACCCAGGCAACCCTTAACGCTGGCCGGGCCCGTGTTGCCACTGGCGTCGGGAGTCTGCGCAAGTCCCAAAGTCACCAGCATGGCCGATACAACCATCACTAGGAATACGCGTTTCATGGAATCCTCCTGAAATTCCCGCCGTGCGGCGGTCAGGTTTCACTTGGGATTTGATTTTGCTGTCGGTTCTTGCGCAGAACTTTCGCGCGTTGTGCACCGGTGAACTCCGGCCTGGGAACCTGGAGCATCCAGAGTGGAACAGCACCAAGCTATCTGTTATGGATTTGAGTGTCTGTGCACAATCGCTCACATTCGATAGAACAACACTCAAGAAGAAGGGGGTCCGGCGGGCGAACACCGACGAAGGCGAATCTTCCGTTCGGCTTTACTGCGTCTTGATCGTTGCAGCAACTTCGGCCACTCGCTGATACGACTGCAGCCGGTCGGCGGGCTCGTAAGTATCGGTCACCACGATGACCTCGTCGGCGCCCGTATCACTCACCAGTTTCTCCAGACCCGCCTGCACCGTGGCATTCGATCCCACAATCGCCTCGCGCAGCCTGCTTTCCACTGCCGCGCGCTCCAAGTCCTGCCACAGCGGCTCCATGGAATCCACCGGAGGCAATAATTCCACCGGCTGGTTTCGGATCAGTCGCAGAAAGCGTTGCTGCGGTGTCGTGAACAAGCGCCGCGCTGCCGCGTCAGTCTCCGCCGCGATCACCTGTACGGCGACCATGAGATACGGTTTCCGCAACCCTTCGCTCGGACGGAACTGCTCGCGGTAAAGTTGCGCCGCGGCGTACAAATACTCCGGAGCAAAGTGCGCTGCGAAAGCAAACGGTAGACCAAGCATTCCTGCCAGTTGGGCACTAAAGCCGCTCGATCCCAGCAGCGTGATAGGCACATTGCTGCCTTGTCCGGGAATGGCCTTCACCGTTTGTCCCGGCTTCTCCGGCCCCAGGTATGTCCGAAGTTCCTGCAGAAGAGCGGGGAATTCGTCTCCATTCTGACGCAAGTCTCGTCGCAGCGCCCGCATGGTGTGACCGTCACTGCCGGGAGCGCGTCCCAATCCGAGATCGATTCGTCCCGGATACATCGCTTCCAGAGTTCCAAACTGTTCCGCTACCACCAGCGGCGCGTGATTGGGCAGCATCACTCCGCCGCTGCCCACCCGAATGGTCTTCGTCGCTCCTGCCACATGCCCAATCAGCACAGCCGTCGCGGCGCAGGCCAGTCCAGCGATGGAATGGTGCTCGGCCAGCCAATATCGCTTGTATCCCAACTGTTCGACGTGTCGCGCCAGCTCCACCGACCGGGCGATGGCGCTGCCCGCGGACTCGCCGGCTCTCATGCCGACAAGGTCCAGTACCGAAACCGCTAGTCCCTTATCCATGATTATTCAGACCCATGATGAATTAGATGAACCGGTGGGGAAAGCGATGCGGCCCTTACCTGCGGGTGCTGGCGAAGCTGCCTTTGATGTAGCGGTAAAACCTGACCCGGCCGCGGCCTTTCCAGTACGGCGCGTCGTAAGCGTCGGTGCCAAGCCCCGAACGCAGAGCGCTGAAGAAGACGTGACCTGCGGGATTGACCACGATGCCTGCGTGTCCCTGCCAGACCACCAGATCGCCGGCCTGGGGATGGCTCACGCGTTGAAACTCACGCGTCCCGTCATAAAGATCCGCGGAAGGCGCGTAACTGTAGGGAAAACCTGCGCGACTATAGATTGCGTGAACCAGGTGTGAACAATCAGGCTCGCGGTCCACACGGACGCGGGTGTCCAGGGCAGCCGCAATCACCGCCAATCCGTCATCCGGGGTCAAAGTCCGAACGCGTCCCGGGGATCGGCTGGAGCGGACAGTATCCTCGCTGGTGCGGCTAACTGGGCGCGGACGGGCGGATTGTGCCAGTGAGGCGTCGGCAGCAAGTCCGCACAAAACCAACAAGGCCATCGCGCTCTTGGGGTTAAGCCGCATGCTCCTATTATGATGCCGTCTCAAGCGGAGGCGCCGGTAACGATGGTGCTACGACAACTCGGGCAGGGTTTACCAGCAACCAACGACGGCCCACTCGACCGGTAGAGAACCGGAAGGAGTCTAAGCGACCGGAAGAAGCCCGCTGGCGCGAATCGCATCCACGGCTTCGTGGCGGTCCTCGGCGTCAACTTCTCTCATGACACGCCGGATGTGGTTTTTCACCGTGAATTCGGAAAGATTCAGGTTCACCGCAATCTCTTTGTTGGTCAGACCTCTTTCCACCAGCCGCATGAGTTCAAGCTGGCGCGCAGTCAGGCAATACTTGGTGCTTCCCGGTGCAGTCTCCGAGCTTGGCCCTCATCCGGTATTCGTGGGACAGGTGACGTCCCAAATCCATGCACAGCTGTGGAGGCCAGGCGGCTTCTCCCTGGGCCACGGCCCGCACGGCGGCGATGATCTCCGAAGCCGAGGCGTCCTTCAGCAAGTAGCCGCTCACGCCACAGTAGGCCGACTTCAGAAACACGCCCGCATCTTTGTCCATTCCGAAGAGGACAACCTTGACTTCCGGAACCTTCTCGAAGAGGTCGCCGAGCAAGATCATGTCCTCGGTGGTGGCCACGGAGTCCATGAGCAGAATGGAGCAGCGCGAGGCACAAATCTCAGCCACCGAGGACTCGGTGTACCGGCTCACCCCGACCACGGAGATGCCCCCGCGCTTCTGCAGCAGACGCGCCAAGGTTTCTCGTAGCAGGCGATTCTCGGCTAGTAGATAAACGTTCAAGCTTGCGGGAGGTACGTCGTTGCTAATCTGCACCACTGATCAGTCCACCTGTAAGACCCGACTGAACGTCAGGAAGGTTGTAAACTCGCAGCTACCACAACGGGGAACGCCTCTCTGATTGATCAAATCCTATGAGGTAACCATCTTCTGTGTCAACAAAATAAAGATTCCGATGCGGCTGATCGAGGACTTCGATTCGTTGAAAAGGACGTACAATCCGCCACCCAGAAGTGATTTTTTTCTGTTGGTTCCCCTGCACTGCGCACAAATTCGATTGATGGCGTGGACTAGATGCAGGGACTAGAGTTCGGGTTGGTCAGGACTACTCCCCACTAGTCCGGGGGCTCACAGCCCCGGCTCGGCTTGGTACCTAGCGCGCCACTGTCGTGGGCACTGGCAGGCACCTTTCCATAAGGCGAAATCCATCCTTCGTTGAGCCTTAGATTTTCGTCGCCTATCGGCCGATACTTGGAAGTGTCCATGAGGAGATGGCGATGAACAAGGCGGTCCGCATTCTCGTGGCTAATCGTCCCAAGGTCATGCGAGAGGCGCTTCTGGGGACGCTCTCGGATCAAACCTGGATCGAGGTGGTCGGAGAAGTCGCGAATGACGCCGACATTCCTGATTCCGTGAGCAAGACATTGCCCGACCTGCTGGTGATTGCAGTCGATGGTCCGGGGAAACGGCCCGCGCTATGCGACGTGCTGCTGCAAGAGCATCCCAATCTGCGTATTATCGCGGTAGCTCCATATCAGAACTACGGTGTTTGTTATTGGGCCTCGCTGGATATTCACTCCGACGACATCGAGCCTTCGGAGGCGGGTTTCCTCAGCGCGGTGCGTGGTGTAGCTGAAGGAGTGGGAGTGGAGTTCGAGCCTGAAACACCGGCGAACGCGAGGATCTTAAACTGAACGGGGGCTGGACCATGCTTCACTACGGCAAATTCCTGGTGCTCACGACGTTGGTTGCGTTGATGCCCTGCCTGGCCGCACGGGCTCAGCACAGGAAAACGACCGGCGGCCCGAACCGCGCAACGCGGTCAGGTGCGACACGAACGGTGGAACCGTCCGACCTGGCCAAGGACAACCTGTTACGCGTAGCCGCGTCTTCCGCCCAAATCCAGAGCGTGCTGGCCAGAGATGCAGGTATCCTGGTCGAACTGAAGGCCTGGGTAGCCAAAGAAGCGACCGATAACGGACAGGTTGTGGACGACTCTCTGCTGACCGATCTGGCCATCTTTGACCGGCTCGATCGCGATGTGGAATTCCGCTCCGTGGCCACGCGCATGGTGCAGCGTTACGGTTACCTGCTGCCCAGCGTCAATCCCGATTCGGAGATCGCAAAGCAGCAGGAACTGGTCTTGAAAGAGCGCGCTCACATCATGGCGCAACGACAGGACCAGGAACAGGCCGCGCTGCTGGCGGCTGCCGAAAGTGAACGGAAGCAGCAACAGGAGCAAGCAAGAGTTGAACGGACCGCCTGCGATCCACGAAATCAAAGCACCTGCAATGGACCAGGCGTGGCGGGAAGAGGAACAGCAGGGTCATTTCAGGGTGACATCACGATACCTGACATGACCATGCCCATCATGCCAGACCAGATGTCTCCCTCCAGTTCGCAGCGAACCTTGCGACGGATCCTCCGCCGACCCGTCGGACTCTGGCGGGCTTTCAAGTATGGGTTCGGGTCTGACGCTGGCTTCAGACTCTGCGCGGTACCCGTCGGGCGGCGCTTCAAGCGGCGGCGTCGGCGCAGGTACAGGCGCTGGTATGGGGATGGGTGCGGGTATGTCCGGTGGTATGCCAGCGGGCGGTATGGATGGTCTCGACGGCCTGCTTCGCCGCGGCAACCTTGAGGATCTTTCCGCTGCTGGGAACCGCCCTGATGCGACCACAGCCTCGTTGAAAGACATGAACCGGACGGTGCGGCTGCCGGGCTCGCGTGGGGTATGGGGTGAAACCGACAGGGACCTTCCGCCGGTGGCCATGGTTCACAAGGTCAGTCCTTACGCCGATATTCCCTCGCTGTACGACATGTACGTACAGGCTGCTTCCCGGGACCGCGACCCCGAGCGCTTCGGCATGGAGATGTTCCGCAACGGAACCCGAGAACTGGACGCCATTCCCATGGATCTGCCGGTCGGGCCGGACTACGTCGTTGGACCCGGCGATGGTCTGGCCATCAACCTGTGGGGCGGCGTGTCGCAGAGAATGATTCGATCCGTGGACCGCGAAGGACGGATCACTCTCCCCGAAGCCGGGCCGGTGCTGGTAAGCGGGCGGACTCTGGGAGAGGTGCAGGAATCGGTGCAGCAGGTTCTGCGCTCCCAGTTCCGGGACGTTTCGGCGGATGTCTCTCTGTCGCGATTGCGAACCATTCGCGTGTATGTTGTGGGAGAAGTCGCCGAGCCGGGCGCTTACGATATCAGTTCGCTTTCGACGCCGCTAAACGCGTTATTCGCCGCCGGAGGAATTACCCAGCGCGGCTCACTGCGCAACCTGAAACATTACCGGGGCAAGCAACTCATCGAAGAAGTCGATGCCTACGACCTGTTGCTGCACGGCGTGGGTTCTGACCTCAAGCGGCTGGAGAATGGTGACTCGTTGCTGGTTCCCCCGATTGGCGGACAGGTCACGGTGAGCGGAATGGTGCGGCGTCCCGCAGTCTACGAATTGCGCGGAGAAAGTTCGCTGGCCGAAGTGCTCGATCTGGCGGGCGGAATCCTGCCGGCCGCGGCCCTGCGGCACATCGAGGTGCAGCGTCTGGAGGCGCACGAGAAGCGCACCATGCTGACGTTGGATCTTTCGCCCGACGGCACTCCCGACAGCGTGACCAAACAGCTCACCAGTTTCAAAGTTCAGGATGGCGACCAGATCCATATCTTTCCCATCGCCCCCTACAACGAGCAGGCGATCTACCTGCAGGGACATGTTCTTCGTCCCGGACGCTATTCCTATCACGACGGCATGACGCTGAAGGACATGATTGCCTCTTACGGCGATCTCCTGCCGGAACCCGCGGCACACTATGGCGAGATCGTGCGGCTGAATCCGCCCGATTTCCGTCCCAGCGTGGAAAGCTTTGACTTGACGGCGGCGCTGGCCAATCCGGCGGCGTCTCCGACGCTGCAACCGCTCGACACAGTGCGCATCTTCAGCCGTTTCGATTTCGAACCCGCTCCCACGGTTTGGGTGGGTGGCGAGGTTCGCTCCCCCGGAAAGTATCCCACCTCGGGACAGGTGCGTTTGCGGGATGCGATCTATCTGGCGGGAGGAGATTTCCACCGACGCCGGTCTGGACACGGCCCAGTTCTTCCGCACCGAGACCGATGGCACCCTGAAAATTTTCAGCGTCAACCTGGGAGGAGCGCTGGCGGGGAATTCCACGGACAACATTCTGCTCGAGCCCCGCGATCGCTTGCTGGTCCACCGCAATTCCGCCCAGGTGGAGCCGGCAACCGTGTATGTGAAAGGCGAAGTGGCCAAGCCCGGCCGCTATCCGCTGACCACCAATATGCACGTCGAGGACCTGGTGAAGGTAGCGGGCGGGCTGAAGAGAAGCGCCGACCCGGTGCAGGCCGATCTGACCCGCTACGCGCTGGGTGCGCAGACCGGCACTTCGTATGAAAAGTTGCCGGTCGAACTTTCGGCGGCGTTAAGCGGCAATGGAAACAACAACCTTCAGCTGCGTGACGGAGACGTGCTCACCATTCGCCAGACCCCGGGGTGGAATGACATCGCGGCGTCGGCCACGGTCCGCGGCGAAGTTCAGCATCCTGGTTCTTACGGCATTCGGCCGGGTGAGCGCCTGAGCTCGGTTCTGGAGCGAGCCGGAGGGTTCACGCCCCAGGCCTATCCTTACGGCGCAGTGTTGATGCGGCGCGAGGTGCGCGATGTCGAGATGAAGTCTCACATGGCGCTGGTGCAGCGGATCAAGTCTGAGCAGGTAAACATCAAAGCCCTTCCCGAAACCGATGCCGACCAGAGAAACCAGAAACTGACCGCAATCGCGCAGACCGAAACCGCCTCAATCAACTGGAGTCCACCGCGCCGGTTGGCCGGGTCGTCGTGCACATCCGGCCTGATGTCAATCAGTGGCGAGATACCCCGGCGGATGTGGCGCTGCGCGATGGCGATGTGCTCTTGATACCCAAGAAGGCAAATTACGTAATGGTATCGGGACAGGTCTTCAACCAGACCGCCATCAGCTACCGGCCAGGCCGCAGCGCCCGCTGGTATCTGAGCCAGGCGGGAGGAATGACCCAGCTGGCCGATAGAGGCGCAGTTTTCGTGGTCCGTGGCGATGGCTCGGTGCTCGCCGCGAAAAATAACTCGGGATGGTGGGCGGGCGATCCGCTGCGCGCCTCTTTAAGGCCCGGCGACTCGATCGTGGTGCCGGAAAAGCCCCCAAGATCGGGACCCGCAACTGGACGACGGCCCTGCAGGCAGCTCAGATTGCGACCTCTGTCGCTCTCACCATTGCCTACATCAAGCCGTAATGAGGACGAGTCTGCGAAATGGGGGCAAGTTGCAGTGCTGGCTGTGCGCCTGGATTGTGGTCAGTCTGACGCCGGAGAACCTGCCTTTTGTGCCGCTCAGCAGACGCAGACACAGGGCGGGAATAGAGGAGACGCGAAGAATCCTCCGCGCAGCAGGAAAAAAGCGCAAGATCCCACGGACGCTCGACCATGGGGGAAATTGACACGCGCCTCAGCGGGTCTGGCAAGGATTTCGTGCTGGACCAGAAGCACATCTGGACTAGTCCGGCCCGTCTTCGATTCTCGGACACGGAATGGCTGGTGCCGCTGGCGGGTATCTCGACGGGATTTTTTGTGACCGACCGCGACGTCAGCCGCACTTGTCTCATGTCCCAAACACCGTCAGCCGCTACAGCAACTATTCGAATGCTGGCATCGGCGCGCTGGTCGGCAGTGCGGCCGGTCTGTGGTTGTTAAGCTTTCCCTCTCACAACGAACATTGGCGGGAGACGGGCCTGCTGGCGGGCGAAGCCGCGATGAACAGCTTGTTGACCGTCGAAGCATTCAAGTACACGCTGAGGCGTGAGCGCCCCCTCCAAGGGGAGGGCGCCGGCCAACTTTTTCAAGGGGGGACGTCGCTTCCGTCGGAACACGCGGCGGCAGCATGGGCAGTCGCCGGAGTGATCGCGCACGAGTATCCCGGTCCGCTTCCCAAACTGTTCGCGTACGGCCTGGCTTCGGCCGTGAGCTACTCCCGCATTCGCGGAGTGCAACACTTCCCCTCCGATGTCTTCATTGGCGGGATCATGGGAAATCTGATCGCACAGCAAATTTACAGCCGGCATCATGATCCAGAGTTGGGCGGGGATAGCTGGACCTCGGTCAGCGATTGGTTTCGCAAAACCCGCACCTCTCCGGAAAATTGGGGATCACCGTATGTCCCTCTGGATAGCTGGGTTTATCCCGCGTTTGACCGCTCGCGGCCTTTGGCCTGATTGACAGCGGATTTGCCGGCATGCGGCCTTGGACCCGCCGCGAGTGTGCCCGCCTCGTTAGTGAAGCGGAAGATCGCAGGTGGAGGTCGATGCCGACGATAGCGACCGGCAGGGCCTGGTGAGCGAACTGGAGGGCGAATTCCGCCCGGAAATTCAAGCCAGCGAAGACAGCGAAAACGCGGCCTTTCGCGTCGAGTCCTTATACTCGCGGGCTGAGTATATTTCCGGAACGCCGATTCGCGACGGCTACCACTTTGCGCAGACTCAAATCAATGATTTTGGACGACCCTACGGCCAGGGCTGGAACACCGCAACCGGTTTCTCCTCTTACTCCACAGAAGGCCGGTGGGTAGCCTATCTTCGCGGTGAATGGCAGAGTGCCGGGATTGCCTCCGTTCTCCCTGGCTGCCCGCGAAACCATTGGGCAAGTAGACCACATCGAGCAGCCGCCTCCCGGCACTCCGGTGCCCTCTGTCAGCCAGTTCCAGCTACTGGATGCCTACGTTGGTCTGATGTTCTCGAACTGGCAGGTCACGTTCGGGCGCCAGAGCCTGTTGTGGGGCCCGGGTGACGGTGGGCCGCTGATGTTGAGCGACAACGCCGCCCCGCTCAACATGTTCCGGATTAATCGGGTCACGCCGTTCAAGTTGCCCAGCATACTGGGTTGGCTAGGACCTTTGCGGCTCGAGTTTTTTCTCGGGCAGCTGGAAGGACATCAATTGTCAACGGCATCACGGGGAGCTACGGCAGCTTTCTTCACACTCTCCACCCTCAGCCCATGATTCATGGCGAGAGATTCACCTTCAAGCCGACTCCGAATTTCGAATTCGGATTTTCCCGGACCGGGATTTTTGCCGGAGAGGACGTTCCTTTCACGCTGCACGCCTTGAAAACAGCCTTTTCAGTCGGGGAAGCCGGCCGGGAACCCCGGATCCGGGCGATCGACGATCGGGACTGGACTGGACTTATCGGGTACCCAAGCTGCGCGACTGGGCCACGTTCTATGGCGATGCCTTTGCCGACGACCAGATTTCCCCCATTGCATACTTCGATCGCTCCGCCATTCGCGCCGGTCTTTTTTTCTCGCATATGCCACTAGTTCCGAAGCTCGATCTGCGGGTCGAAGGCGTCTACACCGATTTGCCTGCAGGAGGAGCCCTAAGCCACGGCTTCTTCTACTCCAATGTCCGCTATCTGAACGGTTACACCAACCAGGGACAATTGCTCGGCAGCTGGATCGGACGAGAGGGACAGGGTGCAGAGGGATGGGCAAACTATTGGTTTGGTACGCGTAATCGGCTGCAGTTCAACTATAGACACCAGAAGGTAAGTCATCAGTTCATCCCGGAGGCGGCACGCTGACTGACGTTGGGGTGCGCAGTGATTATTGGCTGCGTCCAAATCTCGGCCTGTCGGCATGGGTCCAATACGAACGCTGGTTGTTCCCTGTGATTCAGCCCAACTTCTCCCGCAATGTGACGGCCGGGGTTGAGGTGCAGTTTCAGCCTCAAAAACTGTTTCGACGCTCTCCGGACAGTCTGGTAGACAATCCGTCTCGAATCGGAGGTCGGCCATGAAAGCCCGAGGCCATGTTTTCTTCGACTTCACCGATGTCGTGATTGATTGCGTGTTCAATCTTGCTTCTGCTGCGCGCCGGAATCACCACCAACAAGCGATTTCACGGGGTGCGAAGAGCGGAATTCTTCGCAACATGTTCCAGCTCGCTCTGCAGTCGTGCGTTTCTCTTTGACGAACTGGGATTTTGAATTCGGTCTTCTTGGGCAGTATCCGGTTCGGGGGAATCGATTTAGATCACATGCACCCTGGGGGTGAGAGGGCGAAGCTGTGCAGAGGAGGCGTTCAGAGATGGTTTGGCATGGGCGCATAATTGGGGAGCTGACGGTCTCGGAGGAATCGGCTGGTTATTCTCGGTATGTCACAAACCTCATCTCAAATAAGCGCCACGAGGTGAAATGAACATCCACGCAGCTTACCGTCCTTTTTTGCGCTACTTTCGTAGTAAGCGTATGGCTGAGTTTCAGCGGTTGTTCGGTATCACACCGCAAACCAGGATTCTGGATGTCGGTGGGACCATTGCGACTTGGTCGCTCTCTGCCCTTCGTCCTAAGGTAACCCTGCTAAACCTGTCCCCTTCGAGGTTTGACGGCAGAGATATGCAATGCGTAGTTGGGGATGGACTACAGTTGCCGTTCAAGGACGGTGCTTTCGACGTGGTATTCAGCAACTCAGTGATCGAGCATCTTGGAGATTGGGGTATGCAACAGAATCTAGCGCGCGAGATCGTCAGGGTGGGACGTTACTATTACGTACAAACACCCAATCGCTGGTTCTTCTTGGAACCTCATCTGATGACGCCGTTCATCCACTTCTTGCCCAGGAGTTGGCAGCGGCGGATGCTTCGCAATTGCACGGTTTGGGGCCTGGTCATGCGGCCGACCGCCCAGCAATGTGACCAATTCCTGAAAGAAGTTCGATTGCTGTCGGTGGCGGAAATGGAATTGCTCTTTGCCGATGGGAAGATTTTGCGGGAAAAGGTCGCGGGGATGACCAAATCAATTATCGCGGTCCGACCCCCTTCCCGGCCCTTCCCAGAGACATCCCCAGTGATCACGAATGTCGGCACCCTCCCAGAAAGCAGCTTGTCGGGCCGTGCTTACCAGAACGAGTGATGAAAAAACAGCGAGTGATCAAGGACAACATGCATCCTTCAGTCGGACTCGACAATCTCCCCAAAGAGGTGAAGAGCGGGATACGGGCTCTTGACGTGCGAGTAACCGAACCGGTTGAGAAGCCGCGCGCGGTGGCTCACTTCCGCCGGGTCATTACTGCTTGTGAAGCCGTCGCCGATCTCTTGACCATCACGCTGGCCGTGGCCCTGGGCTATTTGTTGTACTACGATCTCGCGCTCGGCAAGCGAATTCACTACCCCGCTCACGCCGTACTCGGCCTGGCATTCGGATTTGCCATCGTAATGGTCCTGATGCTGGATCGAGCGGGAGCCTACGGCCGCGGCGGCAGTCTGCTCCGGGTGAAGGAGACGGAACAGGTATTGCGCGTTTCTGCACAGGTGTTTCTGATTGTGGTTGCGGTCAGCTTTTTCAGCAGCTTCCTCTTCTCGCGTTGGCTCCTGGTGCTCTGCCTGACTCTGGTCCCATTCGCCCTATTCGTCGAAAAGACTTTCATGTATCTGCTGATACGGGCGCTTCACTCCAGAGGATACGGTATCGAGAAAGTATTGATATACGGCTCCGGGGCCACCGGGCGGCGCGTGTTTTCTGTTCTTAAACGGTCCCCGAAGCTGGGACTCGAGCCCGTTGCCCTGGTAGATGATGATCCATCCAAAGCTGGTAGCACGGTTTTCGAGATGGGCTACGAGCGGCGGCGTTGCGCACCAGTACTCAAAGGACCGGTGACCCGGGAATTGATTGCCCGCCTGGGAGTGGACCTCGTAATCGTCGCTATCCCCTCCATCGGACGCGAACGGTTCGCCAGTACTGTAGAGGACGCGTTTGGGGCGAAAGCCAGAATCTCTTTTGTTCCGAGTCATTTTCTCTCGTCGGACCCGTGGATCTGTTACCAGGACATTGACGGCGTCCTGCTGGCGTCCCTGGGAGGATCGCCACACCGTGTGGTCTACGAAGCCGTGAAGCGGGTCTGCGATTTCGCGGGATCTTTCGTTCTGCTCATCCTGGGATCTCCGGTCTTCTTGTTGATGAGCCTCTTGATCAAAATGGATTCGCCGGGTCCGGCATGGTTCCGCCAGGAGCGGGTGGGCAAGAACGGTGAACTTTTTAGCATGTACAAATTCCGCACCATGCACCAGAGGGCGGCTCCCTACGATTTCTCGCCCCGCGAGACCAACGATCCCCGGATCACTCGGGTTGGAAGGTTGCTTCGCCGTACGAGTCTGGATGAGTTGCCGCAACTCCTGAATGTTCTGCAGGGTAATATGTCGTTAGTGGGTCCACGGCCGGAGATGCCCTTTATTGTCGAACAGTACACGGAAAGGCATCGCCAGAGACTGCAAGTCAAACCCGGGCTTACCGGCTTGTGGCAACTCAGCGGAGACCGCGCCGTCTTCATTCACGAAAACGTCGAATACGATCTTTACTACATTCAGCACCGTAACTTCTTTATGGATCTGGCTATCTTGCTGCATACGACAATTTTTGCGATGCGCGGAGTTTAAGAGTAGGGATTCGCCAGGTCGTTGAAGGTCCGTCTATGAGAGGCTTTGTCGTGCAGGAGCACACCCAGTGAGCGAAGCCAGAGATACCGTTACATCCGAACTCGATCGTTTGCCGACGCTGGTGGACCCTCCCGACAACGGATCGCGGACAGGAGATCACGGTATTGGACCTAATCCTATATCTCCCATGAAAGTTTTGGAGCTTTTCTGGGAGCAGAGACGCTTCATCCTGCGTTCCGTCCTTGTTGCCTTACTGATCTTTGCAGTCGCGGCCTTTTTGTGGCCCAAACGCTACACGGCTACGACTCGGCTGATGCCGCCGAGCTACGGTACGAACTCAGCCATGGCCATGGCTATACCTGCGTTGACCGAACGCGAGGGTGCTGGCGGCGGCGCTGGGGGCGGCGGTGTCATGGGATTGGCCAGCCAGCTATTGGGCTTGAACACCTCTGGCGAGCTGTTTATCGGCGTGATTCAGAGTCGGACTGTCGAAGACCGAGTCATCGACAAACTCGGATTAATGAATGTTTATTGGGACCGGTACCTAGAGGATGCGCGGAAGCATCTGGAAAGCAATACCAACATCACGGTCGGACCCAGGACCGGCATCATCAGCATCGCGGTCACAGACAAGCAACCAGACCGGGCAGCTGCCATCGCCCGGGCCTATGTCACCGAACTGAACCAGATACTGGCGGAGGTAAACACCTCATCGGCACACCGGGAGCGTGTCTTCCTTGAGGAACGCTTGCAGGAGGTCAAACAACGGTCGGAGGCGGATTCGAAGGAATTCGCCCTCTTTGCCAGCGAGAATGCGGCGGTCGACATTCCCAGTCAAGCCAAGGCCATGGTGGCGGCGGGAGCAGAACTGCAATCGCAGATGATCGTGGCCCAGTCCGAATTGAAAGGACTGCAACAAATCTATACGGCAGACAATGCTAGGGTGAGAGCTGCACAGGCACGCTTCAACGAACTAAAGCGGCAAGCTGAAAAGTTCGGGGGAAAGGATGTCGATGCAACGAAGGACGAATCTCTGGCTCACAGTGAGCTCTATCCGTCCGTGCGGCAATTACCCCTTTTAGGCGTCAAATATCTGGAACTGTACCGCCGCACAAAAATTGATGATGCGGTTTTCGAATTGCTGACGAAAGAGTACGAAATTGCAAAGCTGCAGGAGGCCCGGGAAATTCCCGTCGCGCAGGTGCTCGATACCGCAAGCGTACCGGAAAAGAAGTCCTCTCCCCACCGCCTCCTGATCATGCTGGTGGGAGCGCTCTTGGGACTTGTCTTTGCCTGCGCTTACTTGGTAGGCCGCCTGGCTTGGAGACAGACCGATGATGGAGATCCGCGCAAGGTGCTCGTCCTGGAGATCTACTCGACGGCTGAAGCCTGGATTGAACGAACCCCTCTTCTCCGCAAGCTGCACGAGGGATCCCGGCGAGTTACCAACTGGCATCGTCCGTTTCCAAACGACACTCCGGAATAGTCGCGTGACCTTCTGTCGTCTCAGACTTACCCATTGATTTGTCTTCTCTAAAGCCACAACCCATGCGCGCCAACACCTTTCAGTATTCGGAAGCTGCACCAGTCCAGAACGGGACTCTGGTACGGAGTATTAGACGTGCCCTGAGAAAAATGGTTCGAACGGTTGGATACGATCTGGTGCGATATCAGGGAGCGGCCTCGGAATATCCCCCTGATTTCAGTCCGCTGCACAACTCAATTGTTCGCAGGGTCCAGCCGTACACGATGACGTCGCCAGAACGCCTGTACGCTCTGATGGAAGCAGTGCAGTACATCGCCGTTTCAGGAATTCCGGGAAGCATCGTCGAATGCGGCGTCTGGAAAGGCGGAAGTATGATGGCTGCCGCTCTGATGTTGCGAGAACTGGAGCGCGCGGACCGGAAGCTCTATTTGTTCGACACCTTTGACGGCATGCCCAGGCCGAAGGCTATCGACGCCACCTTCGAGGGTGAGCCGGCCTCCGACATCTTCGAAGCCCTGAAAACCGGCGACGATTCGTCGGCCTACTGCCGGGCACAATTTCAGGAAGTTCATGATGCGTTGGTGAGCACAGGCTACCCGCCAGAACGCATCTCCATGATCAAGGGAAAGGTTGAAGAAACCATACCGGGAAACGCGCCGGATTCTATTGCTCTACTGCGTCTCGATACCGACTGGTACGAATCGACCCGACATGAATTGGAGCACCTATTCCCTCGTCTTTCCCCAGGAGGGGTCCTGATCATCGACGATTATGGCCACTGGCAGGGATGCAAGCGAGCGGTCGATGAATATTTTGGCAAAAACGAAGCGAGAATTTTTCTGGCCCGCATAGACTATACCGGCAGGATCGGCGTCAAGATGCGATGACCCATGCGCGTCAGTGCCAGGGAAAAATCTTTTGTGCAGAACCGGGTTCGCGGGGCGCGCGGGAATCATGAGCGGAAGAAACAAGTTTGGCTTAATGACCGGAAGCGCGCTGGCTCGCAATGTGTTCTGGATGCTAAGCGGTGATGGCGTCCGCCTGCTTCTCCAAGCGGTCTACTTTGTTCTGATCGGACGGGCCCTAGGGGTCAGGGAGTTTGGCGCATTCGTCGGCGCCGTCTCGCTGGTGGCTCTGGTGGCTCCTTTTTCCACCTGGGGTACCGGCTTCATCCTTCTTAAGGAGGTCGCCCGCGACCGCACCGCGTTCAGCAGGTGCTGGGGGACAGCACTCAGCGCGACTGCGGTTTTTGGCACAGTGCTGCTCTGCCTCGTGCTGTTGATTTCACACGTCGCCTTTGGAACTTCGGTGCCACTTGGAACGTTGCTGCTGGTGGCAGCTTCTGATGCGATTGTCGTCCGCTTGCTTGACCTGGCCACTCAGGCATTCATGGCCGTCGAAAATCTCCGCAAGGGCGCTGAAATTTATGTCGTATTGAGTGCCGGTCGAACTCTGGCTGCCGTCTACTTGAGCTTTGCAGTCCACTCTCCTACCGCGCAGTCTTGGGCCTTGCTCTATCTTTTAAGCGCAGTCGCGGCGGCGATCTACGGAATCGTCGCAGTTAGCCGGTCCCTTGGCCTCCCCCGCATGGGACTGCGCCTTTCTCGTTCCGAATTCGAAGAGGGTTTCTACTTTGCCGTGAGTCAATCTTCACAAACAATTTACAACGATCTGGACAAGACCATGCTGGTTCGACTGGGAGGATTGGAAGCAACTGGGATTTACGGTGCCGCGTATCGGATCGTTGACGCTTCCTTTGCCCCCGTAGGCGCTCTGACCCAAGCGACACTCGCCAGGTTCTTCCGGCATGGAGAAAAAGGCATTACAGGGAGTACACGATTGGCCCGGATGATTCTGCCTTATGCCGCTGGCTACGGCTTGGTGGCGGCGGCGTCTCTCTTTCTAGCTTCGCCGGTGCTGCCTCTGGTGCTTGGAAAGGATTTCACTGCGGCAACTTGGGCCTTGCGATGGCTGTCACCGCTGGTCTTTCTCAGATCCATTCACTATTTCCTCGCCAATTCGCTTTCGGGTGCGGGTCATCAGGGCCGTCGAGCACTGGTCCAGCTCGGGGTTGTCGGAATCAACGTTCTGTTGAACCTGTGGCTCATCCCAGCCTACTCGTGGCGGGGGGCAGCCTGGGCGAGTCTTGTTTCGGATGGCGCGCTGGTTCTAGGCCTGTTCGCAGCCATTCTTAGTTTGCAAAGGAGGGGCATGCTTCCGGGAGGCATGCCCGGGGTTAAAGCAGAAGCTAAGGTGGCGTTATGAAACCGACAGCCGGCAACCTTGAATCCTCAGCTGCCCCGGGCAACGCCGAAAAAGCATTCGCTTTTCTAGTTCTGCTTCTTTCGCTGGGTGCTTTCTTGAATCTGACTATCACCGGTCCGGGTTGGACCCAGAACACCGGAATGTTGGGAATGCAGATTCTTTGGTCGTTCCTGTATGTAATCACGCTGATGCTATTTTTCCGCCATTGCGCCAAGCCGGTTCGCACTCTCTTTATCGTGTATCCTCTCATTGCGGTGCTTGGGTTTGCTTTTGTCTCCGTTTTATGGTCTCAAGCTCCGGGACTGACACTGCGGCGCGCAACCGCTCTGGGCTTGAGTCTCATATTTGGGGTCTACCTGGCATCACGTTTCAGCCAGAAAGAGCAGTTCCGGCTTCTGGCCTGGGCCTTTGGCGTCTGCATCGTATTCAGTTTCTTTTTCGAGCTACTCGGACTGAATCCAAGCCAGGGGTATCCGGGCTGGTACGGTGTCTTCGATATCAAGAATGAACTCGGTCAGGCCATGGTCCTGAGCGCGCTGGTTTTCTTGTTTTGGAAGAAGGTTGAGCCTCAACACAAGACCCTTGCCCAGACGGGGTTGCTGGCTTCTGTTCTCTTGCTCGCACTCTCGCGCGGGATGACGGCGGTGGTGGTTTTTGTCGTTCTCATGGTCCTGCTGCCCTATCTGCGGTGGACATTGCGGAAGAGCACGCGTGGAGTAGTGGGAGGCATCACATTCCTCCTTGGCGCAGGAGCGCTTTCGGTGTTCTACATGGCGACCCATCTTGAGGACGTTACAGCATTTCTGGGCAAAGATCCTGACCTGACGGGTCGAGTGCCACTCTGGATCGTGGTCACGGTGATGGCGTTGCAACGGCCCTGGTTGGGCTACGGCTTCAGTGCCTTCTGGCTTCCGGATGAGGCTTACACGTCAAGAATCTGGCGTTTGTTGACCTGGTCAGCTCCACAAGCTCACAACGGCATCCTCGAGCTGTGGCTGGAGCTAGGCCTGATAGGAAGTGCGCTTTTTTTCCTCGTATTCGCCTACTACGTCACCAAGGCTCTGAGCTTTTCGCGTCAGAATCCCGGACCCGCTGCCACCTGGCCCATCGCGTTTCTTATTTTCATATTTCTCGCAAACCTAACCACGGCCTTCTTCCTTCAAGGGAATAATATCTACTTTATTCTCTATGTAGCCTTGGCCACCACCATGTGCGGGAATAGAAGCAAGACTCTGGTCGCCAACCGCCTGGACATACCTGGGCAAAGTCATGCCTGATCCGGCTAACGGCGAAAAGCCCGTCGTACTCGTCTATGCCGAGCCGCTTCTGGCGCGCTCCATGACGTTCATCCGTACGCAGGCGGAAGCCCTGAACTCTTTTTCTCCTTACTACATCAGCCCCGGCTATCAGCCCGACGGTCTGCCTCTGCCCCAGGAACGAGTGGTGGTCATGCAGCGCGGGCAAGGTGGGTTCTCACGGCTGGCAGTAGTGCCATTCAAATTGTTCGGAGTGGCTCCGTTTTTTACTCGCCGCTTGCGGGAACTTCGCCCGGCATTGCTTCATGCGCATTTCGGGTTCGGAGGGCTGCGCGCCCTGCCGTTGGCGCGCGCGCTGGGTATCCCTCTGGTAGTGACTTTCCAAGGCTGTGAGGCCACTATGTACGACGAGTTCCTGCGGGGCAACAGCTTCTACGCCGCCCGCGACTATGTTCGCCGGCGCCACATCCTTAATAAGGAAGCGACTCTGCTCATTTCGGTCTCAGGCTTCATTCGCGACGAGATGATCAGGCAAGGCTTCTCGGTGAACAAAATCGTAGTGCACTATGCAGGCGTGGATACGGAGCTGTTTTGTCCTGAACCTGGCGTCAAACGAGAGCCCCTAGTGCTGTTCGCGGGAAGGCTGGACGAGAAGAAGGGTTGTGAGTACCTAATCCGCGCCATGGCGAAAGTGCAAACGCAATCCCCGGAGATGGAGTTGATGGTGATTGGGGACGGTCCTCTCCGAGCTGACCTGGAGCAACTGGCCCGTCAGCATCTCGGCAAGTATCGGTTTCTGGGTTTTCAGCCTCCTGATATGGTCAGGCACTGGATGAATCGGGCGCGAATGTTTGGCGCGCCCAGCATTCGCACGCCATCTGGCGACGCCGAAGGGTATCCCAATGCTTTTGCCGAAGCCCAAGCCATGAGGCTTCCGGTAGTCAGCTTTGCTTCGGACGGAGTACGGGAGGCGGTCGCGCACGGCGAAACCGGCTTTCTGGCCCCCGAGCGGGACACCGAAGCGCTTGCTCACTATCTGCAGAAGCTATGCTCAGACGAAGTCCTCTGCGCTCGGATGGGAGAGGCAGCCAGAGGACGCGTGAGCACGCAATTCAACCTCCGGACCCAAACCAGGAGACTTGAAGGGTTGTATTCACGGGTTCTGGGAAAAGATGCAAGCCAGGAGCGGGGATACGAACAGGCGGAGGGAGGGCTTGGACAACGAATCACAGCGGTGGACGCCCAAGGGTGACGGCAAACTCATATATGAATTCCTGCCGGACGATACTTCCCGTCAGACCCACGGTCTACGAGAGGCCTTGCGGGCACTGGATTGCGCCCCGGTAAATGTAGACCCGGTGACGCTTCTCGACTTGGGCTGCGGAGACGGCCGGAGCTATGACGCGTTTTCCGCGCGAAACCGTAAAGTGCGGTGGGTTGGAATGGATGTCGTGGATTCGGAGGAAGTGATTTTACGACCTTCACGGAGTCTGCCCTACTGCGCCTACGACGGGATCCAACTCCCTTTGCGGGACAATTCAGTCGACATAAGCTATTCCCGGCAGGTTTTTGAGCACGTGAGGCATCCGGAAAAGGTGATCGGCGAAGTGTACAGAGTGATGAAGCCTGGTGGTATTTTCGTCGGTTCGACCTCTCACCTCGAACCGTTCCATTCGCGCAGCTACTGGAATTACACGCCCTACGGTTTTTGCGTTCTGCTGCGTGAAGCCGGGTTCCGGTCGATTCTAGTTCGACCCGGAATCGATTCGTTGACGCTCATCGGACGACGCTACCTTAGTTATGTGAGACTCGCGAACCTGCTTGAACCTTTCTTCACCTTCGAATCGCCGATGAACGCGCTTCTGGAAGCCGGGCTCCGCGTATTGGGCCAGCCCACCAAAAGAAGAAACGCCCTCAAGCTGGTTTTTGCTGGCCAGTTCTGCTTTGTCGCCGAGAAGTAAAAGACAGCCGGGGGCCCGCCAGCCGAGCGATTGCCCGACGATTTCAAAAGATTCGCATGCAGCATAACGATCGGTCGCATGGTGGGAACAACCTGAACATCCTGTTTTGTCACAACCAATATCAGCAGCGCTCGGGAGAAGACATCGCCTTCGACTTCGCAGTGCGCCTTCTGCGGGAAGGCGGCCATCAGGTCTCGGTATACAGCAGAAGCAATCTGGAGATTGAAAGGTTTTCGGTCGCCGACAAATTGTTGTTTCCCCTCCACACGATCTATTCCCGACCGGAGCGCAGGAAGATCGAGGAGTTTGCCAGCCAAGAACAGCCGTCTGTCGCCCTGGTGCAAAATGTCTTTCCGCTATTGTCTCCTTCTCTTTACTACGGCTTGGCGGATGCTGGTTTGCCGATCGTACAACTCATATTCAACTATCGCCTGCTCTGCGCAAACGGCTTGCTCTTTACCGGTGGAGAAATCTGTGAGCGCTGCGTGGGCGGGAACCATCTGCACGGCGTCCTGCATCGTTGTTGCCGGGATAGCTATGCGGTGAGCGCGATGTACGCGGCATCCATCGGTTTTCATCGCTGGATGGGGACTTGGACGCGGTTTGTCACTCTATTCGTGACGCCGGACAACTTCCTTAAAGAGAAACTGGTACAGGGCCGAATTCCCGAGGATAGAATTCGAGTGGTCAGTAACCCCTTCGAAGTCTCGGCCGCTCCGCCGCCTTCCATCCACGGTGACTACGCTTTGTTCGTGGGGCGCCTTATCCGGGCGAAAGGCATGTTCACGCTGCTGGAGGCGAGTTTGAAGTTGGACCGCCGAGTCGTGATTGCCGGGGATGGCGAAGATGCTGACCTGGTTCGCTCTCACCCCGCAGTGCTTGCGGGCAGAGCTGAATTCGTCGGGCCGGTCTATGGCACTCATTTTAAGGAATTATTGGAAAAAGCTGCGTTTGTGGTGGTCCCGTCGGAATGGTATGACAACTTGCCCATGATCGTGTGCCAGGCGTTCGCAGCCGGTAAGCCGGTGGTCGCTTCTCGAATAAACGGAATTCCAGAGTTCGTGAAGCCCGAAGAAAATGGGCTCCTGTTTTCCCCGGGTGATCCGTCCGACCTTGAACAATCGATGCTACGGATGTTCTCCGATGAGGCGCTCCGCGACAAACTAGGCCGCGGTGCGCGACAGACAGCGGAAACGGTCCTGTCACCCGCGGTCTGGGGCAACAAAATAAACTCTGTCATGGAAGAGGCGGTACGTTTGAATGCCGCCCATAACCAATCATGAACCCGGAGCTCAAGGCCTCTTTTTCCGCGAAGAACGTCCTGGTTACAGGCGGCATGGGCTTCATCGGCAGCAACCTGGTCCACCGTCTTTCCGAGCTCGGCGCGCGCGTGGTTGTGGTTGACTCCTTGATTCCGGAATATGGCGGGAATCCGTTCAACCTGGAGGGCCTCGACGGCAAAGTTCATATCAACATCGCTGACATGCGGGACCCGCATTGCATTTCCTATCTGGTGCAGGAGCAGGACTACATTTTTAACCTGGCGGGTCAAGTCAGTCATTTGAATAGCTTGAAGGACCCGCTGACCGACCTGGAGATTAACTGTCGCGCTCAAGTCTCCCTGCTTGAGGCTTGCCGCCACCTCAGTCGACCGCCGAAAATCGTATTTGCCAGCACTCGTCAAATCTACGGTCGTCCCCAGTACCTGCCTGTAGACGAAAAACATCCCGTGGTGCCGGTGGATCCGAACGGCATCAACAAGATGGCCGGGGAGTATTACCACCTGCTGTACTCAGAACTGCACGGGGTGCATGCCTGCAGCCTGCGTCTGACCAACACGTATGGTCCGCGGATGCGGGTCTGCGATGCTCGCCAGACGTTCATTGGCTGGTGGTTCCGACAAATCGTGCGGGGAGAGGAAATCCTGGTCTATGGTGACGGGGAACAACAGCGCGATCTCAACTTCATTGATGATGTGGTCGAGGCCTTCCTGTTGGCCGCCACGTGCCCGAACTCAGCTGGAGAAGTCTTTAACCTGGGCGCTGAGCCGATATCTCTGAAAGCGCTGGCGTGCCTGCTGGTCGAACTCAACGGAAAGGGTTCCTTTAACCTGGTTCCGTTCCCTGAGGACCGCAAGGCGATTGACATTGGCAGCTACCGTGGGGACTACAGCAAGATCAAGCGTGTGCTGGGTTGGGAGCCGCGGACACCGCTGCGCGAAGGCCTGTTGAGTACTGTCGAATACTATCGGCAACACGGGGAGAAATACTGGTAAGTGCCCCATGGCTAGCAATCTCATTCCCCAAGCCCAGCCTCTTGCCCAGTACCTGGCTTATCGCGAGGAGATCGACGCCGCAATCCATTGCGTGCTGTCGGCCGGGCGTTACATCCTGGGCCAGGAAGTGCGCGCATTTGAAAACGAGTTCGCCGCCTATTGCGGCACTGGCTACGCTGCCGGGGTTGCCTCGGGTACGGATGCGCTCGTGCTGGCGCTCCGGGCGTGCGGTATCGGTCAGGGTGATGAAGTCATCACCACGCCACACACGGCGGTGGCGACGGTGGCGGCGATTGAACTGGCCGGCGCTACGCCGGTTCTGGCCGACATCGAACCCGACACTTTCCTGATTGACCCTTCTGAGATTGAAAGAGTAATTTCGTCGCGCACACGCGCCATCATTCCAGTTCACCTGTTCGGCCAGCCCGTGGACCTACAACCCATCCTCGATCTTTCCCAGAGACACAACTTGCGGGTGATCGAGGATTGCGCCCAGGGTCACGGGGCGCTTTACCGCGGCAAGCGTGTGGGCAGTTGGGGAAGCATCGGGTGCTTCAGCTTTTACCCTACGAAAAACCTGGGTGCGATCGGAGATGGCGGGATGATCGTGACCGATGACGGCGAGCTCTCAGCCCGAGTCCAGATGCTACGTGAGTATGGATGGAAGCGACGCTTCATCAGCGAAACGGCGGGCACCAACAGCCGCCTCGACGAGCTTCAAGCCGCCATCCTGCGGGTCAAGTTGCGCCACCTCGACTCCGACAACGAGAAACGCCGCGCCATTGCCGCGCAATACACCGCCGCCCTCTCCGGTCACGTGACTGTACCAGTCTCGAAGGAGGACCGCACTGGAGTATTTCACTTATATGTCCTGCGGACCGACGATCGTGCCAGTCTTCAGCAGCATCTGGAGGCTCACGGAATCGGGACCGCAGTGCACTACCCGGCTCCGGTGCACCTTCAACCCGCCTATCGCGGGAGGCTCGGAGACAAAGGGTCCTTTCCCGTAGCGGAGCAGGCGGCAGAACAGGTCCTTTCCCTTCCACTTTATCCGGAGTTGGAAGCGCCTCAGATAGAACGTGTAATTGATGTCGTCTTGCGGCACTGTACAGTATCAAGTTCCGCCCGCGCATGAACACTCCTAATCAGGTATTTCAGACCCAGTGGCAAGAGAAACTACAGGGAACAAATTCCACCGAGTATGTTCCGGGAAAGAACCTCAGGGTGGACGCGGCCGTTCGCACCCTCGCTCCGGGAAAACGCCTGTTGGACATCGGGTGCGGTGCTGGACTGCTTGGCGTTGCGGTGCAAGACAAGTTTGCCGAGGTCCACGGGGTTGACTTGGCGGACGCCGCGGTGACCGCCGCCTGCGCCTGTGGCCAGATGGCGCAGCGGGTTGATTTGAATTCAGAAGCCTTACCCTTTCCCTCAGAGTTTTTTGATGCGGTGACGATGCTCGCTGTCTTGCCCTACATCTACGACCCTGATCATGCTTTGGGAGAGTGTCGTCGAGTCTTACGATCGGGCGGCAAGCTGGTGCTCTCCGCCGCCAACATGCGTACAGTGGGAAAGCTCGTTAGCATTTACCTGTTGGGGCGGTTCCCTTCCACATCCAAGGACGAGGGCGTGGGATACGACGGCGGAGCCCTGCACTATTTTTGCTCCTGGAACCTGGCCACCCTGATGGAGAACGCGGGGTTTGCCGTGAGGCGAGTGAACGGGACCCATTTTCGACCGAGTTTCCTGAGATACCTTCCCACAAGGCTTCCTCTGGTAAGTTCATTTCTTCGTGAATTCTTTGCTGGCGAAATCATGCTTGAAGCGACGAGGTTGTAGCCCAGAGTCTTACACGCGAAGACAAACCAGGGATGCTCCACGAATACAAGCGGCGGCAGATGGAGTTTGAGGACCGGGAATGGTGCCGCTACAACCTCGAGCCCGATGTGCTGTCCCCGGCCTACCGCTCCTATTTCGAGACTCAGTGTGCAATTGGAATCTCCGAACTAGTGAAGGCGGGTTTCGCGCAGCATGACTCGGCGCTGATATGCGGTGTGGGTGGCGGTGCTGACCTCGCGTACTGGCTGGAACACTTGGCGGTCGGACGTCTCGTGGCCTTGGATTTTTCCATCGAGGCGATCCATGCAACCCAGCGGCGCCTGCGCAATCTCGGCCGGCCCGACCCAGTCGAGTATTTGAAGGCTGACATCGAGGACATCCCCCTTCAGGATGACAGTGTAGACTTTGTGATCGCCTCTCAGGTGCTGCATCATACGCTCGATCCAGGACGGGCTTGCAGGGAGATGTTCCGCGTTGCGCGCCGCGGCGTGCTCCTGCTTGAGCCCGCGAAGACACTTCTCACACCGCTTCTCCTTCGCATCGGGCTTGCCCGGTCGACCGAGGTCGTGGGAAATGTGGTGCTGAGATTCCAGGAGTCTGACTTCATTTCCTATCTGAACGGCTTCGCGTGTTCAGTCCGATATCGGACCTACCTTTTTTATGATCACCAGTTGATCGAAAGGGCGCTCAGCCGGTTCTTTGGTTTTCCCGGAGGCGTAACTCTGTTCAAAGGGCTCTATAAGGCGGCTAATCTGTGTCTGTTCCCGTTGCGTTCTAAATGTGTGGTCTTCCTTCAGAAACAGAGTCCCGATAGAACCTGACATGCGGGTTACGTTCGTCACGAACTTGTGTCCCCATTATCGAGTGCGCACCTTTGAAACTTTGGCCGCGTGTCACTCGGTGACCTACTACTTCTTCTCGGCAGGGGAAGAATGGTATTGGCAGCAGCAGCACGGCTCCCGGACGGGAAATTTCAGCTATGAATACCTCCGCGGCATTCGCCTCGGGCGTACACGAATTACTCCAACTCTGGTATCCAAGTTACTGCTGAAGCCGAGCGACGTTTTCGTCAAGTGCATCAACGGCCGATTCGCGTTACCCGTGACCTATCTAATTGCTCGCTTGCGGAAAAAGCCGTTTGTCTTGTGGACGGGCATCTGGACCACCTTGCAAACTCCTTTTCACCGTCTGGTATTTCCGTTGACCCGGTACATTTACCGCCACGCCGATGCGGTGGTTGTTTATGGAGAGCACGTCAAGAGATATCTGCTTTCGCAGGGGGTGGCCGAGAACAAGATTTTTGTCGCCCCCCACGCCGTGGACAACCCGAAATATTCGAAAGAGGTCTCCGAGGGTGAACGTCAGCAGTTGCGGAATAAGTTAGGTATTGGTCCTGATCAGCGGGTCGTGCTCTACGTCGGACGCCTGGAGCCAAATAAAGGGCTGCAATATTTGGTTGACGCCTTCCAGCGGCTTAAGGCCGATAACGTGATCTTATTGTTTGCCGGCGAAGGTGCGGAAAAACATCGGTTGCAAGAACGAATCGCAGAGTTAGAAATGACTCAGAAGGTTCGCTTCGCCAACTATGTCCCACCCGAAGAAACTCTGCCATATTATGCTTTGGCCTATGTTCTAGTGCTACCCTCAATTACAACCACTATCGGCAAAGAAACCTGGGGGCTAGTGGTGAACGAAGCGATGAACCAAGGGTGTCCCGTCGTCACAACCGACGCGGTAGGGGCCGCCGCTGGGGGCTTGGTCCAGGACGGCATCAACGGACTGGTCGTGCCGGAGCGCGATCCCGAGGCACTGAAGGCTGCGCTCCAGCGTCTCCTCGATCAACCGGATCAACGGCTGCGGATGAGCCAGAATTCCCGTGACACCGTCGCAGGTTGGGACAACGAAAACATGGTACTTGGTTTTCGAAAAGCTCTGGAACACGCAATGGGTAACAGGTAATGGACAGGTGGCTGCAGGCCCGGGAGAATGAGGCCAGCTTGCCCATTGTCGCCAATGCGGAGGTGATCTGGAATCACCAGTCGTGTAGGACACGCTCATGCGTTCCTGGAGAACAGGCTGGAGGCGATTTTTCAGCTATTATTTCTTTCATCTGATTCTAAGGAGTAACGTGACAACTCGCATACTAGTCACCGGCGCGGGTGGCTTTATCGGCCACCACCTCGTGAAGCGGCTCAAAAATGAAGGTCACTGGGTCCGGGGAGCGGACCTTAAACTGCCAGAGTACGAAGCCACCGTGGCCGATGAATTCGAGCTCCTGGATCTGCGAAAGTATGACAATTGTCTGCAGGCTACGCGCGGCTGTATCGATCAGGTCTACAACCTCGCGGCCGACATGGGAGGCATCGGGTACATTACCTCCTCTCTCGCTGATATCGCCCGCAACAACGTTCTCATCAACTCGCACATGCTGGAGGCCAGCCGCCTGAACGACGTGCGCCGGTTTCTGTTTTCCTCCTCAGCTTGCGTCTATGCTGGCGGCAAACAGAAGGCCAGTGACGTTACTGCACTGCGCGAGGAAGACGCGTATCCCGCCGATCCCGAGCCCGGTTACGGTTGGGAGAAACTCTTCAGCGAGGAGCTATGCCGCTACTACTGGCATGACTTCCGGTTCGAAACCCGTATTGTTCGCTTTCACAACGTCTACGGTCCGTTGGGCACATATGAAGGCGGCAAGGAGAAAGCCCCGGCGGCCATTTCGCGTAAGGTTGCTTTGGCGGCCGACGGAGGTGACATCGAGGTGTGGGGGGATGGAGAGCAAACCCGTTCCTTCGTGTATGTGGATGATTGCCTGGAGGGGTTGGTGCGCCTGATGGCGTCCGATTACAGGGAGCCCCTGAATCTCGGCACCAACCGTCTAATTTCGATCAATGGCCTGGTGGATCTGGTGGGAGAGATTTCCGGCAAACGCCTGGTCAAGCGCCACGATCACAGCAAACCTCAGGGGGTTCGTGGGCGTAACAGCGATAATACCCGCCTGGCGAGAGTCCTGGGATGGGAGCCGTCCATCCCTCTGGAAACAGGCCTGCAAGTTACTTATAAATGGATCGAGAGCGAACTTAGGAAAGCCGGTCTTGTCCCAGCTAAGTACTCTAGTCACAGCGCCGACTAAGGAAGCGCGCGCGAATGTTCTGGGCGTCGGGGTCCACGCCGTTGACCTTCCGCGCGCTGCCGAAGTGATCGAGTCTGCCGTTGCTGAACGACAGCGGGGCTACGTGTGCGTCACCGGCGTCCACGGCGTCATGGAGGCGCAACGCGACCCCGCATTCCGGCAAATAATGGACCGGGCATTGCTGGTGGTTCCGGATGGCATGCCGACGGTGTGGGTGGGCCGCGCCCAGGGACTGGATCAGATGCGCCGGGTCTTCGGCCCTGATCTCATGTCGGAGATGTGCCGTCGCTCGGCCAAGACAAATCTTACTCATTTTCTTTATGGCGGAAAAGTCGGAGTCGCCGAGGAATTGAAGAGCAATCTGGAACGACGGTACCCCGGCCTCCAGATCCTGGGCACGTTCACTCCACCCTTCCGGCCCCTGCTGCCCAACGAAGAGGCGGACCTGGAAAATCTGCTGGCCCGGCTCAAGCCCGACGTTATCTGGGTGGGTCTCAGCACTCCCAAGCAAGAGCGTTTTATGTCGGAGTTCATTTCCCGTGTTTCCCAGAGCATAATGATTGGGGTGGGTGCGGCCTTCGACTTCCACACCGGGCGAGCGAAAAACGCACCAGACTGGGTCAAAAAAGCTGGATTGCAGTGGCTTCACCGGCTTCTGCAGGAGCCGTCGCGCCTCTGGAAGAGATATCTGGTCAACAATTCACAGTTTCTGTGGAAGATTTTTCTGCAGTTATCCGGATTGGCGAGCTATCAGTTGCCTCCGTGCTAGTCGTAAGCCCGCGATATCCATTTGCCGATATTTTTCGCATCCAGTTGGTTTGAAGAATTTGCCAAAATTAACAACCGGTGGACGTGTGGATCGTTCAGGCTAAAGATCCCGTAAACTAAAGCCTTGCCAAGATGCTCCGTCTCGTTAAACAGCAATTATTCCGCGCTTTGCTTCTCCTGGATCGGGTCGGAGTGCATCTTCTACCCAAGCACTATTACAGCCCTGTGCCAAACTACGCCTGGCTATGCGCTAACCAGGAGGCTTGGACCAAGCCTAGCTCCCTGCCCGGGCTCGCCTGAAACTTTGACTTACAGTTCGAGTGGCTCAGAAACCTGCCATGAATATCATCGAGAGATCACGGGCCTGGAATTTTTCTGCAGCTTGACCAAGCAATAATCCGGGTCAATGGTGGATAGCGAGACAGGAGAGTCGAACGAGTTGCGACTCGAGCACCGCGAGGGGCGGAGAAGTCCTATCGTCGTTTGGTGAGTTAATCGTTGGGCTCTACTAAGAAACCCCGGCTATGAAACTTCGACTGAAACGATTTCTCCTGCAAACTGCTGTTGGTCGGGTATGCCTGATCCCAGTGCGAGCATGGCGAGCGATGCGCTACTTCCACCGTCCGCTGGCGCAGATGCTGATCTGGTGCTTCAGCTCACGAGAGCTAGATAACTTCAGCTACCCTCTGACTGAGGACAATCTTTTCTATCTTGCGCATACGGTTGCTTCGGTTACAGGCTTATCGTTCGCTGCAACATCCTCTTACGTGTCGGAAGTCCTCAAGGATGCTGAACTCAAGCGACATCTGGTGGCGGGCATCGCTGCGAGTCGCTATGCACGCAGTTCTGATAGCTGTGAACTCGGAAGGCGGATTGGCTGGTATGTTTTCGCCAGAGTCCTTAACCCACGCGTCATCGTTGAGACGGGAGTTCATTTTGGCATTGGGGCCTGTGTGCTCTGCTCTGCGCTCCTCCGAAATCGATGCGAAGGCCACCCGGGACAGTATTACGGAACTGATATCGATCCAGATGCCGGTTTTCTTCTCACAGAACCCTATAGCACCGTGGGAACAGTCCTTTACGGAGATTCTCTCGAATCTCTCAAGACCATTGGGCAAATCGATCTCTTTATTAACGACAGTCCCCATTCCGCCGAATACGAGCGTAGCGAATACGAACTCATTCTTCCGAAATTGAGTCAATCTGGAGTCATACTCGGAGACAACTCGCATCACACCAAGGAGTTGGCCGAGTTCTCTGCAAGACACGGGAGAAACTTCGTGTTTTTCAAGGAGCAGCCTGATCATCATTGGTATCCCGGCGCTGGTATCGGTATTTCCTATCCACGAATTACCGAGCCATCGCAGTATTGAACTTCCTACGGGGTCAAAGACCGGCAAGCACAGTTTACCGACGATTGTTGTGAACGGGCGATTTGGCCCGGTTGTTGGTGAATCGCGATGTTTCAACAGCAATCGACTCCTCTAATTCGGGCACTCAGTGCTGTGACTGAGCACGGTTCGAGGTTCAGCTTCTTCGTTCCTTCTGCGTCCCACCACTCTCTGCACTTCGCTGCGTACGAACTGGAACTCGGTGGTGATCAGGCTGTTTGAAAAATCGACGCGGATTTGATGACGATGGAAGGAGAGGGTCACTTGTAGTAAAAAGCTTTGTTCAGGCGATGGATGCTCCGAAAACGGTTTGCTGTGTCCGCTACAACCAGTTTTCGTCGACCTTTCATTTATCGGCGGAGTTGCCTTTTGGTCCACAATCCCTCACCCCTTGTCATTCAGTGCCTGGTGCTACTCGCGGGCATGATCACGCTCTGCTCGTGCGGTCACCCCTTCGCGACTGACGTGACACTATCCGGGATCGTGTCCGGTTCAGTTGGGGATAACCGCATCCTCATCGAGAATTCCCATCCCGGCACCACTGACTGGCAACTCACCAACCCGGCGGCGCACCGAGAGATCGAAGCATTCACGTCCCGCGCCAGTGTCGAACCTGGGGAGACGATCAGCTTCTTTGTCAATACTTCTGAACCTACTTACAACATAGAGATTTTTCGGATGGGCTGGTATGGTGGTATGGGCGGACGTCGGATGATGACTCCGCTGACTCGCCGGGGTGTGGTGCAGACTCTTCCTTCTGCTGACCCAGACACTCTGCTCGTTGAATGTATATGGACAGATCCTTTGGCTATTCGGGTACCTACCACTTGGATCAGTGGCGTTTACTTAGCCAAGCTCACGTCAGGGATCACCGGCAAACAGCGTTACGTCATCTTTGTCGTCCGTGACGATAGCGGTCGCTCCGATCTCCTATTCCAACTGAGCGTAACTACATACCAGGCCTACAACCGATGGGGTGGGTTCTGGCTTTACTCCACTCCTCGAGCTTACAAGGTTTCCTTCAATCGACCGTATGAGGCAGGCTATGGAGCTTCGCTGTTTCTGACTTGGGAATACGACATGCTTCGGTTTCTGGAGCGGGAGGGATATGACGTTTCGTACTCCACGGATGTGGATACCCACCGCCGGGGTGATCTCCTGCTCAACCATAGGGCCTTTCTGTCGGTCGGTCACGACGAGTATTGGTCTTGGGACATGCGTGTGAACGTGGAACGTGCAAGGGATCGGGGAGTTAGCTTGGGCTTTTTTGGTGCTAATGCGGCCTATTGGCAGATTCGGTTGGAACCCAGTGGAGTTACCGGAAGTCTCGATCGCACCATGGTTTGTTACAAATATTCCTATACTCAGGATCCCGTCTATGGGGTTCCGATCCTCAGGTTTCTCACAACCACCCAATTCCGATCACCAATTGTGAACAAACCAGAAGACTCGATGATTGGGGTCATGTATGACTTTGACCCGGTAAACTCTGACATGGTGATCCAAGACGCGTCGAGCTGGGTATTTGCGGGCACCGGATTACACAATGGCGATCACTTGCCAGGCTTGCTTGGCTACGAAGTAGATCGCATGTTCGGGAATGCCCCGAAGAACACAAGATCCATTGCGCATTCTTCCTACACCGCCCACAACGAGGTTCGCTATTCGGACATGACTGTTTATACCTCCTTCTCCGGCAGTACTGTTGTCGCCACAGGTTCAATGCAATGGAACTGGGGACTGGATGATTACGGTGCAGGTCGACCAAGTCCTGCCGTGCAACAGGCGACGCGAAACATTTTGAACAAATTTGTGAACGGCCTAGGCACAATTTGAACAGAGACGGGTAGTTGCCATCTCTCAAAAATGCAGCACCACGCCTGTGGACAGCCGGAAAATGTTCTGCGTTTTGCCGAAGAAGCGAGTTTGCAACATGTCTGCTTGCACGCGCCAGCCAATTCCGCGAATCAGCCCGTAGTCGATCCCACCGCCCCAAGCAATGGCAAACGCAGAATCAGAGCCAGAAAAGCCCAACGCGCTTTCGTTTATATGTGAAGCCCCGAACAATGAGTGTGCAAAAGGCGTGAATTTTCCAACGGCCACGGAAGCCCGGGGGCCTAACAGGAGACTATGCACGCCCGTACTTACGCTGATGGGTGGCACGACCGGAACGTTTTGGGAACCATAAAGGCCACTGAAATCAGTTACGATTCCGATGCAGGGAAGTATCTTACCTTCGAGGGACCCATTCCAGCCGTTCAAATTAGTGCGGCCGTTGAATGAGAGGCCTGCACTGGCAAAGGAATATCCAAGAAAGAGCTCCCCCTGGTTGGGATTTGGGCTAGGCTTGCTGTTGGCGACAGCAGCAGAACGAAGGCGATGAGTTTGTGCACAAAATCTTTTCCAGGGATTTTTGATTTTGGGTTCTCAGGGAAACATTGTCAATAAGAAAGGTCTGGCCAATTTCAGATACGTCGGCTTATTGAGGCCAGGAGACGGCCCCTGGATGTGGTCGAGGAGCTTGCGGCGCGGCTCCGGGATCACTTTCCAGGAATCCAGATTGTGGGTCGTACGCTCTGCCGTTCAGACCTCTTACACAGGAGGATGCCGCCTTGCTCGTGACGAAGATCAATGACGCGAGTCAAGGAGGAATTTTTTGCCGAACACCATGTCGGCAGAGTCATCGTACATGGTCCTAATCGGCGCGGGGAAGCTCTCGACTTTTACGCCGGAGTGAAACCGCAAGCGCCGCGCTGGATGATGCGCGCCCGGGCTCGAGTGGTTTTCCGCGTGCTGTCGGAGCCGCGGTGGCTCGGGTTCGCTATTTAAGGGACAATCCCGTCGTCATTTGGAATATTCTCCGCCAGGCATTTGGAACGGAGCCGCCGCCACTGCTGGAAGCTAGTTTTGGCCCTCTCAGGCTCAATTCGACACTGAGCAGGCAGAATCTACCGCTGCTATGAAGCCTTGGAAGAACGCCTCATAGGGCTGGAATCGGGGTAGAATGGTTCGACCGGCGGGTTCCCAGGCGCGCGTAACGCTTCGTGGGGTCTAAGATGTCGCTACAACGCCGAGCTGTCCTTCTATGTGGAGTTGTTCTGGTCGCACTGGATTGGGCGCCTGGAGCCAAGGGTCAGGTTGCTTCCACCGCCCCTGCACTCACCTTGGTTAGCAAACCCGCCTTGGATCCAGTTCTTAGCTACTCAACCTATCTTGGTGACGATCCCGCTGGCGCCGCCCCTGCCGCGGCCTGGGACAACCTCGGAAACGCCTGTATTGTCTTTAACACGGTGCTCCAGAAACTGAGCAGTGACGGCTCACTGATCTATTCCAAGGGCAGTTTCGGTGGGGCACAGGCTTTTGGCCATGCCGCAGCTATCGATTCTCAAGGTAACTGCTATGTGGCCGGGACTGGAACGATCACCCCGACCGCTGGTGCATTTCAAGGAAGCGCGCCGTCAGGACAATTCGTAATGAAATTTGACACAACAGGAGCCGTCGTTTATGCCACCTATCTTGGGGGAAGCGGAAAAGACACGCCATCCGGGTTAGCGGTGGACCCCTTTGGAAATGCATACCTCGTCGGATCGACGCTTTCTAACGACTTCCCGACAGTGCACCCGTTCCAGATGGCATTCGGCGGAGGCAATGGGGACGCCTTCGTGGCAGCGCTGAACGCCAGTGGTTCAGGCCTTGTGTATTCGACATATCTGGGCGGCGGTGGTCAGGACGAGGCACTATCCATTGCGGTAGACAGCGTGGGAAATGCGTACCTTACTGGTGTCACTTCTTCCAGCGATTTTCCAACGAGGGCTCCGTTCCAGCCGAGTCTCACGGGAACGCAAAACGCTTTTGTGGTTAGCTTGAATTCTGCTGGAAGTCCGGTCTACTCTACGTTTCTTGGGGGCGCAGGTGGTGCGGTTGGCAGTGGGATTGCTGTCGATTCGACCGGCAACGCCTATTTGACGGGCACGGCTGGCATGGGGTTCCCTCTCGTAAATCCACTTCAGAGTACTCCCAACTCTGCATTTATTGCGAAACTTAATTCGTCCGGATCAGCCTTGCTCTATTCAACCTACTTCGGAGTTGAAACGCAGGGGACCGCGATTGCGGTGGACGCAGCACGTCAGGTTTACATCACAGGATTCATACAGCGATCTACCCTTCCTCCGTTCGCGAACTTGCCTCTCGTGTCCCCTATTCAGAGTGATCTCAATGGGTTTCTCACAGATGGATTCGTAAGCGTGCTCGATGCGTCGGGTACATCCGCTCTCTTTTCAACATTTCTAGGGGGAGGACCTAGCGTAAACCGGATCCAAAGTATCGGGGTGGACTCGGGGGGAGATATTTATGCATCAGGGTTTGGCGCCGGACCTTTCCCGATTCTGAATGCGATTCGTCCCTTCGAGCCATTTCCTCTATGCACCAATTTGTGCATCTTCAACCAATCGATTGCGCTTAAGATCGCGCCGCTCTCAGGAACAGTATTGGCTTTCCCCACCGAGGTGGATTTCCAGCGAGAACCCAGAGCGGTTGGAACCTCCAGTGATGTAGCTTCGGTAATGCTGGCAAACGCGAGCAGTTCGGGCAACATCGCCATGGGTGGCTTCGCGATTGTGGGCGACTACGAACAAACTAACGATTGCCCACAAGTTCTATTGGCGGCGACCAATTGCATCCTAAACATAACTTTCACACCAACCGCTGGTGGAACGCGGACCGGCAAGATCACCATCACGGATGACTCCCCGGGGAGCCCCCACGTCATGAACCTTGTTGGGATCGGCCTGGTGCCTCAGGCCAATTTGGCTCCCACCATGCTGTCGTTTTCCTCCCAGCTTATCGCTACTTCCAGTCCTGCTGAGACGGTCACTTTAACCAACCCCGGTGGAGCTACCCTGGAAATTACGCAAGTTTCTGTATCGCGTGATTTCGCCGAGACGAACGATTGCGGCATCTCTATAGGACCGTCTGCTTCCTGCCACGTCATTGTCACCTTCATCCCGACGATCGCCGGTGTGAGGTCAGGCTCTTTGACCGTCTCTGATAACGCCGCACCGAGCCCACAGATGGTTTCGCTGTCTGGTATCGGCGTCAATCCGGGCTTGGGTCTGGTCGTTCCTTTGGGAGGATCCAGTTCGGCCACTGTTTCCGCCGGACAAGCCGCTTCCTACGCTCTATCGATTGGAGGCGCAGGGATGAGTACGGTGGCTTCATTAAGTTGCACGGGCGCACCGAAAGGCGCGAATTGCTCGGTGCCTACGAGCGAATCGGTCAGTGCCACCGTTCTTGCAACATTCAATGTCAGCGTGACCACCACACTGCGCACCGCTGCCAGCATCCCTTCAACTGTTCCTCCTGCTTGGATCTCAGGCCTTTGCTTGGGGCCGATAGCTATCTTGGGGATAATGTTCCTCTCAGGGGCACGCACGCCAAAAGGCTCCGTCGTGCGATATCTCAGGCTTGCGCCTTTGTTGTTGTTGGCCTTTCTCGGTTCGTGCGGCGGAGGCAGCAGTCCCGGCGGTTCAGGGTCTAATCCGAATGGAACTCCGGCCGGAACTTACACACTACAGGTAGTGGCAGCTTCCAGTTCCGGCACCGAGACAGTCCCTCTTACATTGACCGTACTGTAAAACGGGCGATTAAACCGAGCGAAAAGCCGTCTGCACCTCGATAACCAGCGTAGGCCTTCGTTGCGTCCCCGAATAGATGAGAAATCCTTGTCCATTTCCGAACACCCGACAGCGGAATCCGACGCTACTACCCTGCTCTGACAACAGCCCTGTGGCTGGAATGAGCAACTTAACGAACCCGCGTAGTGGTTTCAGAATTGCTTCGAACTCGCTAGACCGGGCTAGTTTGTTTTGTCCTCAGCGAGGCTCTAATGCAGAAGCTCCTGCAAGACACGCGCTTCGCCCTTCGGCAGATGGCGAGGACCCCAGGCTTCTCTCTGGCTGCGATCCTGTCGCTTGGCGGCTGCGTACCACAACCCAGAGCGACGATTAAACTTAAACTCAGACAAGCTAGTTTCTTGTCTGTCATGGGGCCCTCCTTACCTCGTAACAAATACCTGAGGGGAAGAGATCGGCCCGATTCCGCCTGCCTTTGAACGGCAGTTCGAGGGGAGTATGCGCCCGCGGAAAGACGCGAGTCAAGGGCAGAAAATGGCCAGTTGTTTCGAATTGTGATATTGAGGCAAATATGAACTTGATGGGCGGGAACGGAGTCGCGCAAGCATTCAGCTGATGTTGTAACATCGCCTCTCTAACAATGTCGGCGGCGTCAAGTGATTTCGAGCGTACTAACCCGTGCACTCCGAATAGCGCCATTTCGCTCTAGTTGAAGATGTGCCGTCCAACCAAGGCTCGCTCGCAATCAGGGTTCAGGTCTGGAACTCAGTCCGACCCATGCATCTCTTCGATCCACACCGCGATCATGATTACTACTTCTACCTCCCCCCTGTGCCTGCGCCGCCATAAAATCGCAGAGCACTGATGTACTGTAGTTAGACCTCGGCTAGGTGCGGACGTATAATCCAAGCTTCCTTCCTCACGGTTTGGTCAGTCCGGCATCGCAGAAATGCTCCGGAGGAAACGCGATGAGTAACACCGCGGCCCACAGGTTGCTTCGCACTTTACATCGAAGACCTTTGCCGTGTCTGGCTGGCGCGATAGTAGTGTTTGCTGTCCTGATGGTCTGTTCGGCTCAGAATGCGCCGGATGACCCGCATTTCAGCTCACAAGTCTCAGCACGGCGACCGCAATTAAGCCCCCTCACCGCTGATGGCAAGAGAACTCTTCAAGCCGTCACTATGGAAGCCTATTTCAGGCCTTCGTTGCGATCGCAACGAGAGGCTTCCCGACAACACGCTGTGCCTGCTCCACAATTCGGTCAGTTCGTAGAGCCCCTTACGTATTCCACGGGCGGCCTACCGGTGTGGGTGGCCTCTGGTGACTTCAACGGCGACGGTAAGGTCGACCTGTCAGTAGCAAACGCGTGTCCACGCCCAGTTAGTCCATTCGGTTGCGAAAGCAGCGGTTCGATAGGCATTCTCCTGGGCAATGGAGACGGGAGCTTCCGGCCCGAAGTGAGTGTCGCGTCCGGAGGTGAAGACCCACGCTCGATCACGGTAGCGGATCTCAATTCTGACGGCAAACTCGATCTTGTGGTCGCTAACTTGGATCTTTCGACCATAAGCGTGCTGCTGGGCAATGGGGACGGCACCTTTCGCCCTGCCGCGAACTATGGACCCGGAAGCCATCCCGTTTCAATCGCTGTCGCAGACGTAAATGGCGATGGCAAGCTCGATTTGGCGACCGCAGACGCTAGCACCGCGGGCAACACCGTGAGTGTTTTCTTGGGAAACGGTGACGGTTCGTTGCAGCCCAACGTGGACTATAGCGTCGGTTCCCCGCCCAGTTCCGTAGCAGCGGGGGATTTCAACGGTGACCGCATCGCCGACTTGGCGGTGGTCACTAATGCTGGGGTCACTGTGCTCTTGGGCAACGGCGATGGTAGCTTTCAATCGGGCACCATTTACCCCGCCGGCGGCAATCCCAGCTCGCTGACGCTCGGCGATTTCAATGGTGACGGTCATCTCGATTTAGCGACTGCCAACTTCAACAACACTGCCAGCGTATTTCCCGGCAATGGGGATGGCACACTCCGCCCCCGCACAGACTATCCGACCGGGACCGACCCAACCTCGGTGGCGACCGCAGACCTCAATGGCGATGGCAAGCTGGATCTGATCGTTGGCAATTCATTGAGTAACACGGTCAGTGTGCTCCTGGGGAGTGGCACGGGGGCATTTGGAATGCGCATCGACTACGGGACCGGCGATGATCCGTTTCCACTGACGGTTGGAGATCTCAATAGCGACGGCAGCGCAGACGTGGTCACTGCAAACTTTAGAGACCAGACGGTGACCGTGCTGCTTGGCAACGGAAGCGGGCGGCTTCGGGGCGTAGAGAACTTCCCGACAGGAAACACTCCCTTCTCAGCAACAATGGGGGACTTCAACGGTGATGGCAAGGTGGATTTTGTTACCGCAAACTCTTGCGGTAGCGACCCCCAATGTGGATCTCCGACGACGGGTTCCGTCAGCGTCTTGTTAGGAAATGGGGATGGGAGATTTCAGACCCACGTGGATTATGTCACGGGAAGTGGACCGTTATCGATAGCCACGGCGGATTTCAACCGCGATGGCAAGGCGGACTTAGCGACGGCCAATGCCAATGCAAACAGCGTGAGCGTCCTGCTGAACCGCGGCGACGGCACTTTCGTTTCTCACGTCGACTATGCAACCGGAAAGGTCCCCAACTCGGTTATCACGGGAGACTTCAATGGAGACGGCAACATCGACTTAGCTCTTACGAACCTCAGAGACGCCACAGTAAGCGTGCTCCTGAATAGCGGCGACGGCACCTTCGGTTCGCACGTGGACTATGGCACAGACCTTTCTCCGAGGTGGTTGACTGTGGCTGACTTCAACGCCGACGGCAAGCCCGATCTGGTCACAGCTAACTGCGGCAGCGACCCTAACTGCTCCACCCCTGGCAGCGTGTCGGTGCTGCTAAACAATGGTGACGACACGTTTCGCCCACACGTGGACTATCCCTCAGCGAATCCACATCAATCGGTAGCAGTCGGGGATTTTAATGGCGACGGAAAGTCAGACTTGGTGACTTCGAATCCCAATACACGGTCCGTGAGCGTTTTGCTGGGCAATGGCGACGGCACCTTCCAACCTGACGTCGATTACCCGACGGGGAACCTTTCCTTCTTGGTCGCGGTTGGGGACTTTAACCTGGACGGCACCATCGACTTGGCGGTGATGAACGACGAACCTACTAAGGATACTATAGGACTTCTGTTGGGTAACGGTGATGGTACGTTCCAGGAGCCCGTGGACTACGACGTAGGGGAAGGCCCCAACTACATCGCAGTTGGGGATCTGAACGGTGACGGCGCACCGGATCTGGAAATTGCGTACGGAGGTGCTAATAGCGTAGGCACATTGCTGAATGGCGGCCTGCCGGATTTTGGATTGAGTTCCAATGTTGCCAGCGCGACGGTTGGTGTCGGACGTTCGGCCACTTTTACTCTTACGGCTAAGAGTGAAAACGGGTTTAACAGCCTCATTGCGTTGACCTGTACGGTCTCGCCACCCTCATCTTTGGCTCCAACCTGCTCACTTGCCCCCACAACTCTGACCCCTGTGGTTGGTGGTTCCCCCACATCGATCCTGACAGTTAACACCACTGCGGTCTCCGCCGGGCTTTATATGTCGCGACATGAATTGCTGAGGCTGTCCGCGCTGTGGCTGCCTTTATTCATGCTGCCGCTCATGATGCCGCTAGTGGGGCGTTGCTCTGTCGCGGATTGGACAAGACAGAAGATAACTAAATTAATTCTGCTGACCTGCCTGCTTTCTGTCGATCTGGCGTTCCAATCCGCTTGCGGTGGCAGCAGCAGTACTATTAGCCAGAGTAGCCTGGGTACTCCTCTGGGTAACTACACCATCACGGTCAATGCCTCCTCAGGCTCAAAGACACATGCGTCGTCGGTGATAGTCACGGTGCAATAAAGTCTATCCTCCGCGGGTTGAGAGCGATGGCTGAACATGGAAGCCGGGCGGAGGAGAGCCAGGCCAGGACAGTCTGAAAACTTCCCGCCGGACAGGATTAGCGATGCCAGAGTAGTTGTCGCGGGTCCCGATTCTCCGCGTCCGGTACCCAGATCCTCGGAAAGCAGTTTTCCATCAGCAGTTGCAGTAGCAGTTGCGCGTGCTGGCGATCCGTCTTCTGCTTCCGCACCCGGTTCGTGCGGACGGCTGCTGCGTCCCCGATCTACAAGTCGGTGAGCAAACGTTCACACCAGGGGCATGCCCACTGGCTTCCATACCGACCCGCACCGTCATGCCGGGTACTTTCAGATCGCAGTAAGACTCTTCCGCTTCCTCGCGATGCCCCAGCCGGCGCTCCACCACTTCCCCGGTCTGTGTATCCAGCTAGGCGATTTGTTGGAAACCAGGGTGATAGTCACAACCTAATGTTCATGTTCGGCTCCTTGTGCGTCGGTTAAACCGGCGAGGTGTAGTGAATGAAAAAGACATACGGTAAAGGCGTAGCGAACCATACCGGCCCCGAGTCATGCGGAGTCACCTGCAAGGGTGACGTCGAAGCATTGACAGGGGAAAGTACAGGCCGGGTATACAGCCGCGTAAGAAACTCACTCCGGGATGCCGACGCTGTAAGGAGAAGCGGAAGGCACCACTCGGGGCACCGATATCGCGAGGTGCCCAGGGATCCCGCGCGGTCACAGACCCCGTGCACGTACGGAAGCACCTTGCATGGGAACCGGGAGATCCCGCGTTCACCCCAAACGGAATACGTCTGGGGACGCATCGGGAAGTCCAAGGACGCACGCCGAGGATGAACGAACACGGGAAGTCGGACAGACCTGTAGTACCTGCGAAGTCTCTGAACAAGGCCGGGCAACCGGCGGCGGAGGGGATGGAGGGAAGAGGTCTGACCAAAGGGGAACCTGCCTCAGCAAAACGCGTCCCGGACACCGAGCCGGACGGACGCGCCCAGTGCGCTGGAGCGGGTACGTCAAGCAGCAAGTAAGGATAAGGAGATGCGGTGCACGGCGCTTCTCCACCACATCTACAACCTGGAAACGCTGCGCAGGGCCTACTTCAGTTTGAAAAAGGAAGCCTCGCCCGGTGTGGACGGAGAGACGTGGCGGCACTACGGCGAGACCCTCGAGGACAATCTCCAGGACCTCTCCCATAGGCTGAAGCGGGGAGGGTATCGAGCGAAGCCGGTGCGTAGGGTGTATATCGACAAGAGCGACGGGCGGAAAAGACCGCTCGGAGTTCCCGCATTGGAAGACAAAATCGTCCAGCGCGCTACGGTCGAAGTGTTGAACGCCATCTACGAAACGGATTTCCTCGGTTTTTCGTACGGGTTCCGGCCGGGGCGAAGCCAGCACAACGCGCTGGATGCGCTCTACGTCGGACTGCTGACGAAGAAAGTGAACTGGGTGTTGGATCTGGACATTCACCGCTTTTTCGATGCGCTTCGCACGAATGGCTGGTGAAGTTCATCGAGCATCGGATTGCGGACCGACGCGTCGTGCGGCTCATCCAGAAATGGTTGAATGCCGGCGTGTTGGAGGGTGGGGAACGAATACGGACGGAAGAAGGGACGCCCCAGGGCGGCAGTGCATCGCCGCTGCTGGCTAACGTTTATCTTCATTACGTGTTCGACTTGTGGGCCCAAGCGTGGCGTCGGAAACAAGCCAGCGGTGACGTGATCATCGTGAGGTTTGCTGACGATATCGTGGTGGGCTTCGAGGCGAAGTCGGATGCCGTACGGTTCTGGGCGGAACTGATCGAGAGAATGCAAAAGTTCAGCCTGGAACTGCATCCCGAGAAAACGCGACTGCTGGAGTTCGGTCCGTAT
>CAVRZO010000006.1:0-217796 GCA_963725615.1 Terriglobia bacterium
CGGGTGCGCTCCAGTTGAAAATAGTTGCGGGCATTCAAATCATCGTTGCGGAAGAACTCGAACACGCCGCCATGAAAAGCATTGGTGCCGGACTTGATGACCTGGTTTACGATTCCGCCCGAGGTCCGGCCGTACTCTGCTCCGTAGTTGTTGGTGAGAATCTTGAACTCTTCCACCGCGTCGGGATTGGGATCGACCACCGCATTGTTGCCGAGGAAATCGTTGTTGTCGACGCCGTCAATAAGGAACGTCAGCGACTCAGAACGCTGCCCGCTGACCGAGAATGGATTTCCGGAGCCGTCGTCGGGGTCGGGTGCGAAGACACCCGCCTGCAGCAAACCGAGCTGAAATGTGTCGCGTTCGACCAGCGGCAAATCCACGATGCGCCGTTGGGTCTCGACCGAACCCAGGGTTGCGGTGACGGTATCGACCTGGGCAACGTCTCCAGTCACTTCCACCACTTCGGTGGGGGCGCCGACCTGCAACGAGATGTCCTGCTTGGCGGCCTGGTTGACCTGGAGAATGATTCCTTCCTGAACATATTTGCGGAAGCCTGTCCGTTCAACAGTCAGTCTGTATTGGCCTACAGGAACAAGGGTGAACGAATACTCACCGTCGGTTCCGCTTTGCGTCTTCTTGGTGACGTTGGTCTGGATGTTGGTCAGCGATATATCAGCGCCGGTCACAACGGCTCCCGAAGCGTCCCTCACCGTTCCCAGGAGCGAGGCGGTGACTTCGGCAGCAAAGGCCGAAGAAGTGAGCAGCAAAGCTGCAAGAACCAACATCAAGCCACGCGGTGCAATCCGGCTTCGTCTCATGAAAACTCCCTCGATTGAATCTCAATGGGCCGATATGTCCCTTGAACGAGACAGCAGAATGTAAAGATTTGTTACAAATAGCTGTAGGTCGCCGTTGCAATCAATTCTCCAGAACTAAAACCATTCACTACAACAGGTTGCCATAGTGCGGGCAGACTCTATACGGATTTCAGTAGCACGAAATACTAGAGACTCTGTAGAGTGACTATCGGTCAATCAGGCTGTTTTGTCAGCTTCCCGACAAAGATGGCCGCGAGAACAATCACTACGGGATAACATTCCAACGTGTACCGGGGCTCGGGATTCTCTAGCGTACTCAGAAAGATTGATCGCACCGCCAGAAACGCAAGCAGCAGCCCTATGAACCTGATGTTGCGAGCCTCAACGAGTCCGGCAGCCGCCATTCCCACATAGACCAGCCCGATGATTCCCAGCGCCACGGCCAGCGCCGACCACTTCGGGTCGTCGTTAAATTCCCACCATCGGGTATCGGAAGGCAGGGTCTCGGTGCGCGGGCGCAGCCACATGTCGACGATGCGAAGTAGTGGCAGCCACAGGTAGTAGCGCAACGGCGCCTGCCGGATACGCTGGGCGGCCAAAGCCGCAAACCGGGCATCCAGTTCCGGCGTGATGTGGAGCACCTGGTTGTAGTCCGCCAGCAATTCCCCGGTCTGCTCGCGCTGTGCTTCAGAGTCAAAGGTGCGAGCAGGCAGCTTATCGGCGTCCACGGTGCCTCCCGGCACCGGCCAGTAGATTTCCTCGACCGAAGCATAGTCCGCCATCCACGTCTTGACCCAGCGATTAAATCCGGCGGGGACAAATTCGTCCTCTTCGTTGGCGTAGCGCGGCGCCAACACCTCGAGGCGATGCATGGTATGCAGATTGCGCCAAGCCCAGGGAACCAGCGGCACCAGAGAGACGACTGCGACGATTAATCCAACCCGCAGTAAGTGAAACGAACCGTGTGACCGCGGGCGACTCGCCCGCGTCTTGCCTTTCCAGGTGTGGAACAGGAACCACGCCAGGTACAGCTCAATCGTAAGCAGAAGCAAGCCCCCATCAGGACGCAACAGAATCGCGGCGCCGACAGCGAGGCCGCAACCCAGCCATGGCCGCAGCCGGCTCTGCTCAATCGTCTCCAGTCCTGCAATGGCATAGTCGAGAGCCAGTGCGGTGAAAAAGATCTCAAGCGTCTCGGTCAAGGCAGCAGCCGCATAGCTGGCCAGAAACGGGCAAAGCGCCGCCAACATGAATGCGGCCTTCGCAACCCTAGCCGAAACCAGGCGGCGCGCCATGTCAGCAATCAGGAAACACGAGGCGATGTCCACGAACACTTGAAGCACCAGGACGGCGCGGTAGTGCTCCATACCAAAGATGGCGAACACAGCGGCCAGGAACGCGGGATATCCCGGCAGACGAATGTAGGTCGGAGAAATCTCCGGACCGCCCAGGCCGTAAATGCCGTGCTGCAGCCAGTTCTTGGCGATGTCGCCGTAGATAAAGGAATCGGTGGTGACAGCGGGGAAGCGAAACAGGAAGAAGAGCCGCAGCCCCAGAGCGGCCAGCGTGACCCACAGAAAAAATCGGAGGTGTTGGCGCACAAGTTGGCGCACGCTAAGAATATACCCCAGCTTCGACTCACCACGAACCGCGTGGGGACAGCCGCCCTCGGCTGTCCAGTCGAGCGAAGCTCGACCCTGCTTTTGCTGGGAGCCAAACCTGGCGGAGGGCTGCTCCGCCGGACAGCCGGGGCAGCTGTCCCCACGTGGTTCGTGGCTGGATTCGGGACCTCGCTCGATTGACCGCCCGGATACCTCAGCTTAGGATGGATAGACACCTAATCTTCATGGCAAAACCTGTCTTTTACGATCCCCGCCGCGCTCGGTGGAAGCGAATTCGGCTGGCTTTCGACGTCATCGGCGTCAGCATCACGCTGCTGGTCATATTTTTCGCCTACACCGCGTTGCGCAATGAGCCCTTGCCTGAACTCCTGCTGGCGCCGCAGAAGAAGCCTTATCGTGCGTTGAAGGAAAAAGAGCGCGAGAAGGCGAAAGAGCGGCGAAAATTAGCGGCCGTCCATCGCGGCCATCGCAAATCCAAATCGGCGCCTTCCCAGGTAAAGCTGAATCAGGAGGAGGGTATCCGCGCCGCGTTCTACGTCCCCTACGACGCGGCCAGCTTTTCATCCTTGCGGGAATATGCCCGGCAGATTGATCTGCTCTTTCCGGACTGGCTGCATGTGATCTCGCCCGACGGCCGGCTGCAGGGCATTGACGAACAGACCAACAAGTTCTTCGACGTGATGCAAGACTCCGCCGTTCGCCCCGTGGATGACAAGGTCATGCCGTTTCTGAAGTTGGAAGACACAGGAATGGAAGTCTTCCCCATGGTCAACAACTTCGACGGAGTGGATTGGGTGGACGTCAGCGCCTTCCTGAACAGTTCGGATGCCCGCGCCCACTTTCGTCAGCAGGTTGCTGCATTCCTCGCCACCGATCGCTATCACGGCCTGATGATCGACTTTGAAACCCTGGGCAGGAAAGCGCAGCCCGGTTATCTCGCGTTGCTGAAGGAGCTGTCGGACGATCTACACGCGAAAGGTATGAAGTTGTATGTCAGCGTGCAGGCGCGCAACGAGGAATACGATTACGCCGCGATCGCGTCGCACGCCGACGGCGTCGTGCTCATGAACTATGACGAGCACTATCCCTCGCCCGGCACGCCCGGACCCGTAGCGTCGCAAGACTGGTTCCTTGCCAACCTGAAAGCAGCCAGCAAGGTAATCCCAAAAGACAAGCTGATTTCGGCAATTGGCAATTACGGTTATGACTGGGTGCGCAAGCCGAAACACGGCCCGCTGCCGCCGGGAGTGAAAGACACCAACGTGACCGTGCAGGACGCATGGTTAGCCGCTCGGGACTCGGAAGCGGACGTTGATTTTGACGGCGATAGTCTCAATCCCCATGTCAGCTACCTCGACGAGCACGACCTGCAGCATGACATCTGGTTCCTCGACGGCGTGACGGCGCTCAACCAGATGCGCGCCGCCCAGTCGCTAGGCATCCAGACTTTCGCCCTTTGGCGGCTGGGTTCGGAAGATCGCTCGCTGTGGCGCGTCTGGGACATTCCGGGCGAACCAGGCGCAGAAAATAAATTGAAGGACGTCCCGCCCGGCCAGGATGTTGACATGGAGGGTAATGGCGAGATCCTGCGCATCGAAGCCCGGCCGGCTGATGGGCAACGCAGCGTCACCCTGGACCAGACGACAGGAATCGTTACCGATCAAAGTTTCGACTCGTTTCCAGAGCCCTACAGGGTCGCACGCTACGGATCCAGTTCGGACAAAGTCGCCCTCACCTTCGACGATGGTCCGGACCCGGAGTGGACCCCCAAGGTTCTCGATGTGCTCAAGCGCGAACAGGCCCCGGCCGCTTTTTTCCTGATCGGAATTCAAGCCGACAAGTTTTCCGACGTCACCGACCGCGTCTACCACGAGGGCCATGAAATCGGGAACCATACTTTTACTCATCCCGACATCAGCAACATTTCTCGCGGATTCATGCGCGCTGTGGAACTGAACCTTACCGAGCAGCTTTTTGCCAGCCGCCTGGGCATTCGCACGATCCTGTTTCGCCCGCCCTATTCGATTGACGCCGAGCCCGACACCGAAGACCAGGTCCGCCCTCTCGAAATCACGCAGGAATTGGGTTACATCACCATCGGCGACAAGATTGATCCCAACGACTGGCGCGATAATCCGCGACACAGCGCCGATCAAATCGCCTCCGACGTGCTGGCCCACCTGCCTCCGTGCGCGGCCGGCGACATTCACTGCGGCAACATCATTCTGCTGCACGATGGCGGCGGCGATCGCGAACAAACCGTTTTGGCCCTCCCGAAAATCATCGAAGGAGTGCGTGAAAAGGGATTGAAGATCGTCCCGCTTTACGAACTACTGGGCCGGACTCGGGCGGAGGTTATGCCGCCCATCCCCTCCAACCAGCGCTGGATCGCGCGTCTGAACCTGTTTGGATTCGCGCTGTTTCCGCTGGCCTTCAACGCCATGACCTGGATTTTCTTCGTCGGCGACGTGCTGATGACCGGGCGCCTGCTGTTCATCGGCGCATTCGCCATCTATGACCGGCTCTGGCCCCGGCGCTATGGAACTCCCGGGGATGCGGCGCACTATCTTCCCCAGGTTGCCGTGTTGATCCCGGCGTACAACGAAGAAAAGGTAATCGCGCGCACCATTCGTTCAGCCCTTATCTCGGACTATCCCAACCTGCACGTCATCGTGATTGATGACGGCTCGAGCGACAAAACGCTCGAGGTTGCGCGCACAACGTTTGCTCGCGAAGAGGCTAGCGGCAGAGTGCTCATCCTGACCAAACCCAACTCCGGCAAGGCGGACGCGCTCAACTTTGGGCTGGAGCATCTGCGCGGCGAGGAGATTTTCGTCGGTATCGACGCCGACACGGTCATCGCTTCGGATGCCATCTCCCGCCTCGTGCCTCATTTCCTGAACCCCAAGGTGGGAGCGGTCGCGGGCAATGCCAAAGTCGGCAACCGCATCAACCTCTGGACGCGCTGGCAGGCGCTGGAGTACATCACCAGCCAGAACTTCGAACGCCGCGCCTTGAACACGATGGGTGCGGTTAGCGTGGTGCCGGGCGCCATTGGCGCGTGGCGAGTCGCAGCCGTACGCGAAGCGGGAGGATTCCACACCGACACCGTGGCCGAGGACGCCGATCTCACCATGGCGCTGCTGCAATTGGGATACCGGGTCGAATACGAAGATCTGGCTCTGGCTTACACCGAGGCGCCAGTCAATGCCAGCGGCTTGATGCGCCAGCGCTTTCGCTGGTCGTTCGGCATACTGCAATCCGTCTGGAAACATCGCGGCGCATTTGCCCGCGAAGGCGTACTGGGCTGGATTGCGCTGCCCAACATTGCCATCTTCCAGGTACTGTTGCCGCTAGTCTCACCGTTTATTGACATCATGTTCTTCGTAGGAACGATCTGGTATTTCATCCAGAAATCCTTCCACCCCGAGTCCACCGATCCGGGAAGCTTTCAACGCCTGATCATTTTCTTCGTGGCTTTCCTGGTGATGGACTTCTTCGCCTCGGCGATTGCATTTGCACTGGAACGCCGACGACCCGAGGCGCCAGAAGATCCCTGGCTGCTCAGCCAGGTCTGGCTGCAGCGCTTCGCCTACCGGCAGTTGTTTTCGATTGTGTTGCTGAAGACGTTGAAGCGCGCCGCGGAAGGCCGCCCCTTCGCCTGGGACAAACTGGAGCGTACCGCTTCCATGAGTTTCCAGCCGTCGGAAAAAGAAGAGGAGTCGGTCAAAGTTCCGTAGCGCTCCGTAGCGTTTCGTAGCGCCGGTCTCCGGCCGGCCCGAAGGGGTGGGCGGGACGCTCACCCGGCAGCCGGAGCCTGCCCTGAGCGCAGTCAAAGGGCCGAGGTACGGAGAGGCACAACCCACGTAGGGGCGGACGCCCTCGTCCGCCCGGCCGAGCAAAGCTCGGCGAATCGCGCACTCAGCTATGCCTATTTTTCGGTGCTACAATAAGCGCGAAGAGTCTTACATCTACCCGCCGGCATCGAATATCTCCGAGGTGCACTCATGGCAACCGTTGAAGCTCCGATCCCCACACAGATTCGTCTCCATGAAGGGCCGTTCGTAAACGAGCCGTTGGTCGATTTCACCAAGGACGAAAATGCCCGCAAGATGCGCGCTGCGATCGAGAAGGTGCGTGCACTGCTGGGTCGGGAATACGACCTCATTATTGGCGGCCAGCGGATCAGGACCAGCGACAAGATCAAGTCCATCAATCCGGCCAAGCCTTCGCAGATCGTAGGACTGCATCAGAAGGCCGGCAAGGAGCACGTGGAACCGGCCATGCAGGCCGCCCTAAACGCTTTTGCCAGCTGGAGCCAGACGTCTTTTGAAGAGCGGGCCAGCCTGCTCTTCCACGTGGGTGATGTGTTGCGCGAACGCAAGTTTGAATTCTGCGCCTGGCTGGTTTTTGAAGTGAGCAAGAACTGGGCGGAGGCCGACGCCGATATCGCCGAGACCATTGACTTCGCTGAATACTACGCTCGTGAAGCCCTGCGGCTCTCCCGCACCGAACTGCCGGTGCAGATGCCGGGCGAGCGCGACACTCTCACCTACATTCCGCTGGGTGTAGGCGCGGTGATTCCGCCGTGGAATTTTCCCTGCGCCATCATGGCGGGCATGACGATGGCGTCGATCGTAAGCGGCAACACCGTCATCCTGAAACCTTCGAGCGATTCGCCGACCATCGCGGCAAAGTTCGTCGAACTGCTGGAAGAGTGCGGCATGCCGGAAGGCGTGGTGAACTTCTGTCCCGGCGCCGGCGCCAGCTTCGGCAACGCGGTAGTTGCACATCCCAAGACTCGCTACATCGCTTTCACTGGTTCCCGCGAAGTTGGGCTCGACATCAACAAGAGCGCTGCCACGCATGGTCCGGGCCAGATCTGGATCAAGCGCACCATCCTCGAAATGGGCGGCAAGGACGCCATCATCGTGGACGCGGACGCCGACGTTGATTCCGCCGTCGAAGGTGTAGCCCAAGCTGCATTCGGCTTCCAAGGCCAGAAGTGCTCAGCTTGCTCGCGCGCCATTGTTGACGAGCGCATCTACGAAATATTTCTGGAGAAGCTGAAAGCTCGAGTAGAGAAAATTACGGTCGGCGATCCTGCGCAGAACGCCAACATGGGCGCGGTGATCAACGAAGGCTCCATGAAGTCGATTCTCGATTACATCGAAGTCGGGAAGAAAGATGGACGCGTCATCACGGGTGGCGGCCCCGCGCCAAATGCTGGCGAAGGATACTTTCTGCAACCCACCGTGATCGCTGACATTCCCGCCAAGTCACGCCTGGAGCAGGAAGAGGTCTTCGGCCCGCTACTGGCGGTAATCAAGTCGAAGAATTACGATCACGCGCTAGAAATCGCCAACGACACCGAATTCGGCCTGACCGGTGCGGTTTACACCAAGTCCCGCGAAAAGATCGAGCGCGCAAAACGCGAGTTCCACGTCGGCAATCTCTACATCAATCGCAAGTGCACCGGCGCTACCGTCGCTGCGCATCCTTTCGGTGGCTTCAACATGTCGGGCACTGATTCGAAATCGGGCGGTCCGGATTATTTGTACTTGTTTACGCAGGGTAAGGCGATCGGCGAGAAAATCTAAGATTCAAAGCTAAGGTCTTGAGAACCTATCGAACCACGTGGCCGCGGGCGACTCGCCCGCGAGAAAACCACCGCAGGCTGGGATCTACTTTCCGCTAAAAAGCGCGCGGGCGGGCCGCCCGCGACCACACGAGAGCTCCTTATTTCCAACGAGGATTCTGTAACACTTCTGTCACAGAATATTTCTGCAACCCTTGTCTAGATTCATTTAATTTCTATAAGTTGCGCGAAAAGGTTTTATCACTGTGATCGAAAATTGCTATTGGACAGGCCTCCCGTCGTTCCCTATCGTTGAAACATGTCTACATCATTACCGCTAGAAGATCCTTCCGTTGATTTCCTGCACGAACTAAGCACCAGCATGGCGTCGGCGGACGCCTTGCATGAGGTGCTGGCACGTGTCGTAGATTTCGCATCGGCCCTGGTAAAGTGCGATTCCTGCCTCATCTATGTCCTGGAGGGCGAGCAACTGATGTTGCGGGCCTCGAAAAATCCGCACCCTGAGGTGGTGGACAGCCTGAAACTGAACGTGGGAGAAGGCATCACAGGCTGGGTGGCGGAGCATCGCGAACCGGTCGCAGTTTCGAAGAATGCATCGAAGGACCCCCGCTTTCAATTCTTTCACGAATTACCCGAGGACACTTACGAAGCCTTTCTCTCGGTGCCGTTGATGTCGCGCGGACGTGTGGTGGGCGTCATCAACTTGCAGCATCGCCGGCCTCACGTTCACAACCAGCGGGAGATCAGGCTGATTTCGACCGCAGGCTTTCTGGTGGGCGCTGAAATCGAGATGGCACGGCTGGAGACCGAGAACACCAATCTTTCGCAGCAACTGGAAACCCGCAAAATCGTCGAACGCGCCAAAGGCATTCTGCAGCGCGATCTTTCGCTGGACGAAGAGCAGGCGTATCTGGCCTTGCAACGGCAGAGCCGGCAGACTCGCAAGTCCATGCGGCAAGTGGCGGAAGCGGTTGTCCTCACGGATGAGCTGCGCCGCAACTCCCGAAGTAATTAATCACCAATCCTCATGACGGCAGCCGATGGGTGCCCCGTCCAAGCTCTGCTTGGGCGGGGACTTTGGGTTGTCATGGAAAGGCAGAGGTCTTGGTACAACAACACCCGCCCAAGCAGAGCTTGGACGGGGCACCCATCGGCTCAAGAAAATGCGGAAGCGGACCAACAGGTTCGATGGCCGCTTCCGCCTCTTCTTCTACTTGGTTGGTCGAGAATCGGCGATCGGCCCCAATCCTGCATTTTCCGCCACTGACTTCGCCAGTTTTGGAGAGGCAAATTCCAGCGCCATACCCACGTTTTTCAGCCGCAGCGTACTGACGACTGATTCTCCGCCTTCCTGATGAAGAACCAGACTGCTGGAGCCGACGAAGTCGTCGTCAGAGACCGACTGCGGCAAGAGTATGGCCACGATGGGGCCACCAACCTGGCGGACGGTGACGCGCGCCGGCAAATCCTGGGAACTCAGCGAGAATGCGTAGTCCCCCGGCGGCAGCACGGCGTTGGCCCAGCGGACTTTGTGGGCCAGGCTGAATGTCCCGGTGGCGGTTTGGGCGTGGGCTGGAATTGCTGAAGCACTCACGGCAGCAATGGCCAGCAGCAGCAGTTTCAAAAGCGAGAATCTCCGAATTGATTTCATGACCTCATCTCCTTTTAGGTTGTCGAGAGCAGACACACCAGCGCCCTACGCCGGATAGCGTCGCTCGCGGGGTTTTCGTTGGGACGACGAGGTCAAGAAACTACAGGCCGGAACAACAGGGGTGAAAAGCGGAACTTCAATGTCCGCACCACACCTTGCAATCAGTTTTTCGCAGGGTAGTGGACATTGCTACTGTGCCAGCTCATGCCGGCAGTGTCCAACTCAAAAAATGAATCACCCGGATTCACGTAGGCCCGGACGCCCTCGTCCGGGCGGGACAGCGCAGCTGGCCAGGGCTTGCGGAGCTGCGCTCCGCCGGGCGGGTGAGGCACCCGCCCCTACGTGGTCTGTGTGGCGCCCAAGGAAAAAGGCCGCCCGCGGGCGGCCTTCCCAGAACCAACACTTATTTTACGACGTGACCCCGGCTCCTGCCTGGGGCGTGGCCGCGGCTGCAGTCGCCGCCGCTGCTTCGTTCAGAATCCGGTGATGAATAGTGAATAGCGCCAGCTCCAGCCGATCGGAAACTCCGATCTTGTCATAGACGTTGCGCAGGTAGTTCTTGATCACCTGCTCGGTGGTTCCCAACTGCGAAGCGATTTCCTTGTTCTTATAGCCCTGCACGATCAGAGCGACGATGCGCAGCTCTTTCGCGGTCAAGCGGTCGCGCACCCGCAGTCCGACCATATCGTTTTCGGTGAGCTCACTCGGCACGGCAATATCCTGCACCCAGTTCTCGCCGCGCGCCACCTTGCGGACGCAATCAACCAGCGCCGCGCTGGTTACGTTGCGGTAGACCACGCCGTTGGCGCCCGCGCCCATGTAGCGCTGCGCGCTCTCACCTGTGTCGGCCAGCACCACTACGCGGGTCTTGGCTTTGTTGGCAGCGAGCAGAATGCCGTTGAAATCCGAGTGAAACCCGCCAGCCACGACCAGAACGGCGGCGCGAAATTTGTCCAGGGCCATAAACATCTGCTCCTGGGTTTGCGCCTGCGCCACAATGCGCATTTCGTCTTCGACCGCCAGCACTTTGGCGATGCCTGCCCGGAAGATGGCTTGATTGTCGGCCAGAATCAATTTCAGCATCTCTTCAGCTCCTCGCCTCTAGTGGCGAACGAAATCATAGGAGTCGATCACGCAGGCCACGCCGCGTGCCTCCGTGGGACTGCCGCCGGCGGGTTCGTCGGTGCGCACAACACGACCCCGGCACTGGATGACCACGCCTTCTTTGGCACCTGTCATCTCGGGCGGTAAAGTAATCTCAAATTCGACGGTGGAGCCCATCTCAAGAGCGGCGTCCGCTTTGATGTACACGCCGGCAGCACTCAGGTTTCCGGTGAGACCGCTGTGCTCGCCGCCGCCTTCTTCTTTGTGGATCTTTATCGGTAGTTCCAGAGGAAATCGCTTCCCCGTCCGCGCGTCGGACACAAAGCCTCCTCGCTCCTGCCCATTTCCAGCTGCGAAACCCAACGGCATGCCGGATTTCCTTGAATGAAGCCAGAACGATCTGCTTGCGCGGTTATATCACGGAAGACACCCCCCGGAACAGCCTGATAAGGGCCCCCCCAAGGGTAGGAACTAGGTTCCCCCTGAACTCGAGACCAAATTCTCCTCCGCCTCGTTGCCAAATTGTCGGCTGGAAACCGCACCATTCTTGGGCGCGAGATACGGCCTTTCGTCCCGCTCCAAATGAAATTCCTCGGCTATTCTGTTCTCCAAGCAAACCTAGCCCTCTGATTGGCACCAAAGACTGCTTATGAAACCAAGGCCCGGACATTTCCTTGCCGTTCTGCTGGTGGTGACCGCCAGCGCTGCGGCTCAGAGGCTGGACCAACCCGCGAACGCTTTCGTAAATACCTCCCCCTCGTATCAACCGATCACTGGCAGACAACGATTGAACTGGGCGGTCCAGAGCACGGTCGGTCCGGTAAGCCTCACCGCCGGCTTGTTCTCGGCGGGCTTCGGCACCGCCATGAACCGTCCCCGGGAGTACGGTCCGCACTGGGAGGGTTTCGACAAACGCTACGGGATGCGGTTCACCGGCATCGCTACCGGCAACCTTATGGAGGCGTCGGTTGGCTCCCTGTGGGGAGAGGATCCCAGATACTTCCGCGCCACCGGCCAGTCGGTCAAAGGACGGATCAAGAACGTCATTGTGATGACTTTCGTCGCGCGCCAGGCTGACGGAGAACTGGCCCCGGCCTATGCCCGATACGCCGGTATCGCCGGCAACAATTTCATCTCCAACACCTGGCGGGCGGACAGCGAGTCCGGCCTTGGCGACGCCTGTCTGCGGACCGCGCTCGGTTTTGCCGGACGGATGGGCGGCAACGCCTTTGCCGAGTTCTGGCCCACCCTGACCAGGCACCTGTTTCACAAACACCGCTGACCAGGCAATAAATCCGGATTTGCCTGTCGCGCAGCCGCGAGGAAGCTTTGCTGCAAGTAAGAGAGAAGCGCGGGTGGAGCGACGGGCGACCTCGCCCGTCAGGTCACAGTCCCGTGACAACGGGAGCGATGGGTTCCGCTTTGCGACCTTTGCGGGTTCCTTTGCGATCCAGATCAGAAGGCGCTTCCGCCGCCGCCGCCGAAGCCGCCTCCTGAAAATCCGCCTCCACCGCCACCCCCAAAGCCTGAGCCGCTCGAACTCGAGCGCGGTGCGGACACGAATACCTGGTGCATGTCCGACGCCATGCTGTGCATCGAACTGGAGAAGAAGACGGGATTGAAGCCGGTCATCCCGTTGGGCGAGACATACCAACTCGGAGGGTTCTGAATAATTCCGGCAAAGGCCTGCGCCCAGTGGTACTCCACGCCCAGCGCCATGGCATAGGGCAGGTATTTTTCAAATGTATCGGGGGGCATGCGCTTGAGGCGGTCCGCGTCCACCCGGTTCATAAACTCCTGAAAACCCAGTACTGCAACCCGGGTGCGGCCGCCCTGCAAGGTCTTGGCTGACATCTGGCGCGCGAACAACCACCAGATAATCGCAGAGACGATGCCGCAAGCAATGAGAAGGACAACCGAGTTGAAAACAGCCTTGTAACCGGTGAACTGCGAGATGAGAAATGGAGCAACAATCACGAGAGCGGCAACAATGCTGTAGCCATTGGCTGAATCAGGATCGAGCAGGTACATGCCTTTGTTCTTGAGCGCCGCCTTGATGTCCTGCTGGATCATCGGGATCGCGGTATAGAAGCGGTTCTTGAGGCTGGATAGTTTGGTCTGCTCTCCGCCGGCGAAAATATTTTCCATCATCACTCGTTCGTGAGGCGCCAGACCCTGCCATTCAGTCGCCGGCTTGAGCGAATGAAAGACGTAATCCCTGGAATGGAAGATCAGCAGAGTCGTGTCTACCGTCTCTTCAATCTTCACGTAACCTCGTACTGCCAGGTCCACGATCGTGGAGGTAATGTCGCGGGGATGAATGGTGTCATCAATCAGCGTTCCCGCCTCGGCGGGAGAAATGCCGGGCGGAGGCTCGTACATGGGCGCAACCGAACGCCCGGGATCGGGATCGCGGCCCTTGTACCACCACAGCACGAACATCACGCCGAACGTCACGAACGGCAAAAACACAATAGGATTGCTGCCCAGAAACCAAAAAAATCGAGTGATTGCCCCGGGCTCTTTCAGAATGCCTTTGGGAATGAAGATGTCTATCGTCATTCCCCCGCGCATGGGCAGCGGGTTGGTGGTCTCGAAGGCCACGTCGGCGCCGTTAACTTCGGATGTGACATCGCGCTCCGCCGATCCGTACACGCCGGTAAACGCCTGCGCCCGTAACCTTCCGGCTGCCGCCTTGGGCAAGTAAACATGCGCCTCGGCGTGATCAATCGGCACCGGCCAGTCGTTGCCGGTGACATTCCAGTAAAACTCGTCGTGATCTTCGAAATAACGGATGCCGTTGCGAACGGTGTAGCTGATCTCGACCGTACGCGTGGCGTCCACCGCATCGGGAATGTAGATTTTCAGGTCGCGGTAACCGCCGGAGGTTTTGGATTCGTACTTCAGCTTCTGGCCGGCGGCGTCAGTGACCGTCGTGACATCCAGGAACAACGTGTAGTTCGTACCCCGAGGACCGGGATACTCGACAGGAATCGTACGGTGGATGCCGTGCCACTGGCCGATGAAGACGAGGTTAATGCGCTCCTTGACCACGGCCGAGCCATCTTCACCGATCAAGATGGCGTCCGAGAAGTCGGCGATTCGCCAGCTCTGTGCGAAGAGCGGAGTTCCAGCGCATAACACCCAGATGACCAGGAAAAGGCTTTGGGTGGAGCAGCGCTTCAGCGCTGCAATCAAGCCCCGAGAACGACCCGCTTTAGCCGCTGGGGCCATTGACGTTAGGAAACAGATAGGAAAGTACCTCAGCGGCTGAAGCCGCTATTTAAAATCAAGCCTTCACGCAGCGCTGAAGCGCTGCTCCACCCGAGGTCAGCCGCTTCGTCGCTAGAACTTCACTGCCACCGGCTCGCGGTCGGCCGCGGCGACCTCGAAGAACTGGCGCTGTTGGAAGCCGAACATCCCGGCAAGAATATTCGTCGGGAATGACTGAATCTTGGTATTCAAGTCACGCACCACGGCGTTGTAATAGCGGCGCGCGTTCTGGATCGTGTCTTCGGTCTGGCTGAGCGAGCCCTGCAACTGGGTAAACTCTTCGGAAGCTTTCAGCTGGGGATAGTTTTCCGCCACCGCGAACAGGCTTTTCAGCGCGCCGCTAAGCTGGTTCTCGGCTGCAGCCTTTTCGCCGGGCGTCGTAGCCTGCATGGCCTGCGAGCGGAATTTCGCAATGTTCTCGAACGTGCTTTTCTCGTGGGTGGCATAACCTTTCACCGTCTCGACCAGATTGGGGATCAGGTCGTGCCTGCGTTTCAGCTGCACATCAATGTCCGACCACGCGTTGTCGCAGCGGACGCGCAATTGCACCAGGCTGTTGTACATCCCAACCAGCAGGACGACGATCACCACCAGAATGCCCAGGAAGATCAGAGCCATAACGTCTCCCTTGCGTGAAAATGGGGAACAGGGGCGACGGTAGCACACGGCGCACTCCGGTGCAATCGCCCGGTCCCCTCCCGTGGTCGTGCAATTTGAAAATCCCCAAAGAATCGGGTGGGGGCCGCAAACTGCACTACGGGCGCCTGCGACTTGGAATTAGGCAGTATCGAGGTGTGGCTCCCTCAGTTTAAAATTGCTTCGAGGTGGAATTATCGGCTACGCAAGGAACTTCGCGAAGGGGCTGCCTGTTTTATTGATCTCCTTGTCGACACTGGTCGCCCATGCCCAGACCTGCCTGACGACGAGCGATATGGAAGAGGTCACCGCCTCGGCGCTGGTCGGCACGGCGACGCGCTTCTACGACATGGCCGCGCGGGGAGACTCGGCAGCGTTGCGGCAGAATGCGATCGCCAGCCTGGCCTCGGATTTTTCTGGCATTGAAAACGCGGTAAAGGAGAACCAGGCGAATCTGACGGGAGTCCGGCCCGTGGCGCGGCCGGCTTTCCTGCTCAAAGCCGAGGGGACGGCGCCGCTCGAGCGCGCCGAGTTCCTGTGCGGAGTGTTCGGAGCCCGGGGACAGACTCGCGACAGCGCGGTTTTTGTCATTCCCAATCTGCCGCCGGGCAATTACGGCATCGTCACGCTCGACGCCGCTTCTCCGCAGGGCGCGTACACGGTGTCTTTTGTCTTGCAACAACAAGGGAACGACTGGAAATTGGGTGGCTTCTACGCCAAGCCATCGCAGATTGCCGGCCACGATGGCGACTGGTTTGCCACCCAGGCACGTGAATTCAAAAGCAAGGGGCGCCTCCGGAATGCCTGGCTTTATTTTGGCGAGGCGCGAGAACTACTGGTCCCCGTACCCTTCATGGCCACCGCCACAACCGATAAACTGTACGACGAGATGCAGGCGGTCAAGCCGGCGGACCTGCCTCCCCTGGATCTGGCAGCGGGCGGGAAGACTTTCAAAATCACTGACCTGTTTCCCGTCCCGGTGGGGCACGACTTTGACCTGGTGGTGAAGTACCAATCCGCGGATGTCTCCGACTCGGGAAAGACTTTTCAGGACAACCTGGCAGTCATGAAAGCGCTGCTGGCGAAATATCCGGAGTTTCGCGATGCCTTTGGAGGAATTGTTGTTCGCGCCGTCGAGCCATCGGGAAAGGACTACGGGTCCATGCTGCCGATGAAAGACATAAAGTAGTTTCCAGTTTCCAGTTTCTCGTTCTTTTGGTTTTGCAAACCGGAAACTAGAAACTGGAAACTGCCAAGACACATTCCTTCGGGTCTTTGTCTTCCCTCAGTCGAAGAAAGACTGGAGCGCGCAACTTCATGCCACCTTCCGCGCTTTCGTGGGTCCATTCCGTGAACTTGATTTCTGCGACCAGTTCAGGCTTCACCCAGTGCACGGTTCGCAACGCTTCCACACCGTTGGGGAAGGGACTGCGCTTGGTTTCGAGCTTCTTGAGCGCTTGCCAGACCTCTTTCAGCATGGCCTGATCGAAGCCTGTGCCCGCCTGACCAACATGAATGAGCTCTCCCTTTTTGTCATACAGGCCCAGAACGATAGAACCGAAGTACGAACGGCTACCCTCGGGATCGGTGTACCCGCCGATGACGCAGTCGAGAGTCTGCGTAATCTTGATCTTGAGCCACTCGCGGGTGCGGCGCTCCTCGTAGACACTGCTTCGCCGCTTGGCCAGAATGCCTTCGAGTCCCTTTTGTTTGGCCACATCGAACAGCGCCTTGCCTTGGGAGAAATGATCGGAGTAGCGAACGGGGCCATCCAGTCCGGTAATTTTCGCCAGCAGACCTTTGCGCTCTTCCAGGGAAACTCGACGCAGGTCGTAGCCGTCGAGATAGAGCAGATCGAAGACGTAGTACAGCACGGAAATCTCCTGGCGCGAAGCCACGCGACGCCCGCCCGCCCGAATCCCGGTACGCTGCTGCATCAAGCTGAATGACGATCGGCCCTGTTCGTCGAGCGCCGCGATTTCGCCGTCGAGAATAGCAGTCTCCGCCTTGATGAAAGAAGGAATGTTGTGCAGTTCGGGATATTGGGCCGTGAGGTCGTTTTGATTGCGCGACACCAGACGAACCTTGCCCTCGGCGATGAAGGCAATGGCGCGGTAACCGTCCCACTTTATTTCGAACAGCCATTCGGGATCGTCGAAGGGGTCGTCGACGGAAGTGGCCAGCATGGGATGAATCGCGGTGGGCATGGGACGCTTGACGCTGCCTGCTAAATCTTCAACCACGGAGGACACCGAGGACGCTAAGGAAGACTTCTTGTTCCCGCGACCCTTGCCATTCGCAGAACTCGCTATGGCTTTATCTTTTTCGTTTTTTTTTACTCCCTGTTTCTCTGTGTCCTCTGTGGTTAGTTTCGCCTTGCTCTTCTTATCAAACTTGGCGATCGCATCGGCCAGCCAGGGCGCCTTCACTGCTCCACGCGACGCCGGACGGCTACTCGTCCATTGCTTCGAGCCTGCGTCGCCCGCGATATCCGCCATGCTGCGGCCGGTCAGTGCCGACTCGTCGTACTGGTCAACGTCGTAGCCTTTCACTACCGCATCGTCCTGCTTCTTGATCAAAAGCCACTCTGTGCCCTTGGTACCGGGGCGGCGCGAGCGCATGTGGATCAGCGCGAAATCGCCATTGAGCTTCTTGCCATGCAGCCGGATCTTTAAATCGCCTTTCTTCAACATGGCCGAGGCTTCCGCATCAGTTCCGGGAACGAATTTTCCTTTTACCGGCTCGGGCGACAGCGGTTCCCAGGTACCTACGTCCCAGACCATCACTGTACCGGCGCCATAGTTGCCTTCAGGGATGGTGCCCTCGAAATCAAAGTAAGAAACGGGATGGTCTTCGACCTGCATGGCCAGCCGCTTATCGGCGGGGTCGAGGGAAGGACCTTTGGGGACGGCCCATGACTTCAGTACGCCTTCCATCTCCAAACGGAAATCGTAGTGCAGCCGCGTGGCACGGTGTTTCTGCACCACAAAGCGGTGCTTGGACTTTTTCTCCAGCTTGGGAGGGGGTTCGGGAGTCTCTTGAAAACGGCGCTTGCGTTTGTATTCGTCGAGGGACACAGCGGTATTTTAGCCTTGCCGCGGTATCATTTGCCCTCCTTACTTATGAAACGCGAATATCCGGATTTCCCGCTGGTCGGAGTCGGCGCCATCATTATTGAGAATGGGCGTGTGCTGCTGGTCAAGCGCGGGCATCCGCCGCTGGCTGGGGAATGGTCTATTCCGGGCGGCGTGCTTGAAATCGGAGAAACCCTGCGCGAAGCCGCCATCCGCGAAGCGCGCGAGGAGACCTGTCTGGCGGTTGAAACCGCGGATCTGCTGGGAGTATACGACCGGGTGTTGCGCGACGAGCAGGGGCGCACTCTCTATCACTATGTGCTGATCGATTTTCTGTGCCGCCGGGTGGGAGGAGAAGCCCGGGCAGCCGATGACGCTCATGAAGTGCGCTGGTTCACTCCGGAAGAAACCTCCGCGCTGGATTTACCCGAGGACACAGCCGAAGTAATCCGTCTGGGATTCGACAACGGCAAGAGATGACTTGGGACAGGTATAATCGGCGTCCATCGGGGTGACCATGCCTCTGGCTGCAGGTACGCGCTTGGGCCCTTACGAGATCGTCGCACCCGCTGGCGCCGGCGGGATGGGCGAAGTCTATCGCGCACGCGACACGCGGCTGAACCGTGAAGTCGCCATCAAAGTACTGCCCGACCATCTTTCCAGCAATCCTGAGTTGCGTGAGCGCTTCGAGCGGGAAGCTCGCGCCATTTCGCAGCTCTCGCATCCTCACATCTGCGTTCTGTATGACATCGGGAAGCACGAAGGCGCCGACTACTTGGTGCTGGAGTACCTGGAAGGCGAGACCCTGGGCGCACGGGTACGCCGCGGACCACTTCCGACCGACCAGGTATTGAAATATGGCGCCCAAATGGCAGACGCGCTGGACAAGGCCCACCGGCACGGCGTGGTTCACCGCGATCTCAAGCCGGATAACGTGATGCTGACCAAGTCGGGCATCAAGCTGCTCGATTTCGGTCTGGCCAAGCCGGTGCTTGGGGCCGTAGGCGTGGCTTCATCAGTCGCTGCCACTATGACGCACAGTCCTCTGACTACTGAAGGCACTCTGGTGGGAACATTCCAGTACATGTCGCCCGAACAGTTAGAAGGGCAGGAGGCCGACGCCCGCAGCGATATCTTTGGGCTGGGATGCGTTCTCTATGAAATGGTGACTGGCCGGCGGGCCTTCGAAGGCAAGTCGACGGCAAAAGTTGTGGCCGCGATCATGACAACAGAGCCGGCCCCAGCAAGCACAGTGTCGCCGTTGACGCCGGCCCCGCTGGAAAGGGCGGTGAAGAAATGTCTGGCCAAGGATCCCGAGGAGCGATGGCAAAGCGCTGGGGACCTGTCCAGCGAATTGAGGTGGATATCGGAAAGCGGATCACAGTCCGGAGTGGCCATCCCCGCGCCCGCACGCTCTCAAAGAAAATTGCTGACCTGGGTTGCACTGGCACTGGCAGCGGCGGCCGGAGTCCTGGCTGGCTTCTGGTTGCGACGCCCCACCGCGCAGCCGGCGCTCAGGGTCGCAATCAATGTTCCTCCCGGCAGCAGTCTCCTTCAGAATGAGGTCGCTGTTTTATCGCCAGATGGACAACTGGTGGTGATGACGCTGGTTGATGCCGACGGAAAAACCAGGTTCTGGATCCGCCCGTTGTCAAGCGATAGTGCGCAACCCATGGTGGAAACCGAGGGAGCAACCACGCCGTTCTGGTCCCCCGACGGCCGATATATCGGTTTCTTTGCGGTCGACGGGAAACTGAGAAAACTTGCGGCCCCGGGAGGGGCACAGGCCGAAGCGGTGGCCAGCATACCGTGGGTGGTGCACGGTGGCACCTGGAACCGGGAAGGGGTGATTGTCTTTTCGTCAGGCCGCCTGGGGCTCTATCAGGTTGCGGCCGCCGGTGGAACTCCGGTAAAGCTTGCCATAGCAGAAAAAGATCAGAGAGATTATCGTTTGCCCAGTTTCCTGCCTGATGGCAAACATGTCCTGGTGACGGCCGATTCCGCCCCGGGTGGAATTTTTGCCGTCGCTCTGGACACGGGTCAGGTTCAACTGGTGCTGCCGGGGGAGAGCGGTCCGGCGCGGTACGTCGAGCCCGGTTATCTGCTGTTCTCGCGGGGAGGCATCCTGCTGGCGCAGCCATTCGATCTGAGCAGTCTACGCGCAACCGGCAACGCCCAGGCCATTGCCGAGGGGGTGTCGGGCGCGGCAGGTTTCTCGGCGTCGGATAATGGGCTGCTACTCTATCAACGCGCTTCGCGGGCGCAACTCACATGGTGGGATCCAGAGGGCAAGAAACCCTCCACGGTCGGTGATCCCGGCTACATATCAACACTGGCTATCTCGCCAGATAACCGTTACGCGGTGGTCACCGTGGTCCAGCCTGGACAAACCAGTCAGAAGCTTTGGCTCTACGACCTCAACCGTGGCACCGCCAGTCCGTTCACCTTTGGCGAGGGGAACGATTATTACCCGACCTGGTCTCCCGACAGCCAGCAAGTGGCCTTTTCGTCCACCCGCGGCAGCCAGGAAGACATTTACGTTAAACCTGTGGGCGGCGGCAGCAGCGAGCAGTTGCTGCTCGGCGGTGAGGGTAACAAGGAACCCGACCGCTGGTCTGCGGACGGCCGCTACCTCCTGTTTGACTACTTCGGCAAGAAGACGCAGGCCTACGATATATGGGCTTTGCCCTTGTTTGGAGATCGCAAGCCCTTTCCGGTGGTCCAATCTCCGGGAACCGACTATTACGGAATGTTCTCGCCCGACGGGAAATGGGTGGCCTACGTGTCGGATGAATCCGGGCGGGGCGAAATTTACGTGGTGCCCTTCCCGGGGCCCGGTGGCAAATGGCAGGTTACTACCGGCGGAGCTTCCGGACCTACATGGCCGCCCGGCAAGGAGCTCTTTTACTACACCCTGGATTCGAAACTTACCGCCGTGGAATACGCCACCCAGGGGCCGAATTTCATCGCAGGTAAGTCCCGGCTGGCTTTTGGAGGTCGCTCCTGGGCCAGCACGACCGGGGCCGATGTAAGCCGCACTGACAAGCGCTGGCTTATGGCCATGCCGGTGGGAGAGCCTAACGCTTCTCCGCTGATTCTCACCACTAACTGGACTGCCATGCTGAAGCATTGAGAAAAAAATAGAACGGCCCGCGCATTTTTCAATGCGCGGGCCGCCCGGTGCACTGTTTGGGATTGACCAAGAGGCGGCCACTCTAAAGGTGGTCCCCTTCGGATAACTCCGGGTCCCGGCGCGACCTGCACGCCGGGTGGAATTACAACCCTAAAATCACCGGTAGTCGTGCGATGGTTCTTAGAGCGACCGCTCTAAGTCACAGCCACCTCACCTGGTCTTTTACTACTCCCACATAAGTCAGAACTTGTCATCAGACCACCTCCTTTCCGGTGTTATTGCACATTAGTACGAATCTCGCGGTCGCGTCAACTGGCACGAAGGTGGTGTGTGATAACGGGTTGGTTTCCTTTGCGAACTTTGCGGTGTCCTTTGCGTCCTTTGCGGTTATGCGGTTGACTTTGCAGACAGATTCTTAACCGCAAAGGACGCAAAGAGGACCGCAAAGGTCGCAGAAAGTTCAGTAACGCCACGAAGTTAAATCAGCTCCCGGAGGCGCGGTTTTTTGCATGCGGTCGAGAATCTTCTGCAAGTACATGGTGTGGTAGTGCAGCCGCGAAAGATAATTGGGCAGATTGGGATCGCCATTCCAGCAATGCTCTGCGCGATCACCGTATTTCACTTCCCCGTCGTAAGGCGGATTCTTGGTGGATTTCAGGAAATCTTCCAGGTAGTAGACCGCGTCATTCAAAAAGTAGGTGTCGGCAGAGCCCACATAGATGTGGAGTTTTCCCTGGAGCTTGGGGCCGAGCGTGGCCCAGTCGCGTTGCATGATGGCGCTTAGATCGTAATGCTCCTTCCAATACGCGGCGACGCTGCGGTCTATCTCGCCGGTTTCCTTGTTGAAAATCTGTTTGGGATAGCCATCGTCGCCGACCGGCCCGTAAACCGCCTGCCAGATATCGAACTGTTCTCCCGAACGGGCGTGGGACCCGAGAGCGAGTTCGTACTGGTTCATGCCTTGCACCGTACCCAGAGTGCGTCCGAGATAATCGCGCATGGCAGGCTGCGCAATTTTCGTGTGCGGGCCCAGCATGTAGAAGGCGTTCGGGTCGCTGTAAATGTTGATGGTGGTGTAGGCGCGAAAATCCACGGGGTCAGGGCAGGCGACGAAGACGCCGTTGTAATGGTCGGGATAGAAGACTTGCACAGCCAGCGATTCCCAGCCGCCGGTCGAACCGCCATATGCGAAGCGCGCCCAGCCTTGTCCGATCCCGCGAAATTGCTTCTCGATCGCCGGAATGAGTTCGGTCTCGATGGCGTCGCCATAAGGCCCAAGGTTGGCGGAGTTTACCGCATAGGAATCGTCGTAATAAGGGTTGGCAGTGTTGATGTCTGCGATCAGGACGCGCGGAAAGCCGGGCGCCGTCCACTGTTGATAGAACTTGTAGGCCTCCTCCTGCTGAATGCGGTTGTAGCCGGAAATGTGGAAGCGCTCGCTGTAATCCGGCTTAAGGTTGGGATCGGGCGGCTCGGTGCGAAAGCCGCTGAAATCGGCATTGAAGTGGTCTTCGTTGATGATGAGCGGAAAATGAACGCTGGGATGCTCGTCAAATCCCTCGGGCACCAGCACGTTGGCGCTGAGGAACATGGGCCGTCCCCAGAATTTAGTAAGCAGTGCGCTCTGAATTTTGAGGTGCCGAATGTACTTCGTATCCAGCGGCGGCGGAATCGGCGGAATCTCCTGATCGAGCACGAGGGCGGTCGGCCCGCCTGAAGGCCTCAGCGTGATCTTCTGCGGAGTGGAATAGAGGTTGCCCGGCGCAATGTTCCAGTGCTGCCCTTCGCCGCGGTCCATGGGCAGCTTAACGGTGTGGCCATCGGAGCGATGGAAAGTTTCGTAGCGATGCAACACCGCCTGCACGTAATAATCTCCAGGCGGCACGTCGCGCAGACTGCGAATGGGATAGCCAGCAGCAGAATCGTCCACGACGACGGCTTGGCCGGGCTGCATGCCATCGACGTCCGTGCCGAACATCATCTGGGTGCGGACGGAGTCGTCGATCTGCATGCGAGGCTCGGCCGAAGGGTCGCTCGAAAGCAAAAGAAAGATGCGTCCGTCGAGCGGCTTCTCGGTACGGCTCTTGGGAAATGAAACCGAAAAACTGGGGCCGGAGGCGTAGGAGAAGGAGGCAGAAAGTAAGAGTCCAGCGATCAACGCGGCAAAAATCACACAGCGCTTGTGAAAGAGCATCGAGTCTCCTCGTTATGTGGAAAGCGAAAATCCAGCGGATTGTACAACGAACGATCCCTTGCGAGAACGTGTGGCGCGGGCGCCCTCGCCCGCGGCCTTTGACGCTGAGCTGGACTCTCGCGGGCGAGAGCGCCCGCGCCACACAACTCCCGCAGGCCATGGCCCACAGGAATCTACCTGCTTCTCCCCTGGGTTTCTACACTGGAAGTAATCCTCGGGTAACCAGATCGCCGTACTCAACCCTTCCAGCGGTAGGCGTCGGGTTGAGGCAGGCCGATATGCGCCAGCACGCGGTAGGCGAACTCGCGCGCCATGGCATCTAAACCGGTGGGACGAAGATAGAAAGCCGGAATGAGCGGAAACACGGTGGCGCCGGCATCGGCAGCCCGGTACATGTTCCGGATATGGATTTTATTGAGCGGCGTCTCGCGGACACAGAGCACCAGTTGACGTTTCTCTTTGAGGCAAACGTCGGCGGCGCGCTCGATCAGTTGGGACGCGATGCCGTTGGCGATGCGGGCCAGCGTGCCCATGCTGCAAGGGATTACGACCATCGCGTCGGCGGGATAGGAACCGCTGGCGATGTTGGCGCCGATATCGGCATTGGCCTGCTGCTGAATTTTGCGCACTGACTTGCGGCCCAGAATTCGTCCGACGAGGTTGCTCCGGCCGCGCAGGCCAAGTTCCTCGGCCATGACGCGCAAGGCGCTGTCGGAGGCAATGAAGTTAACCGTCTGCACACGCTTATCGCCTTCGAGCGCCAGCAGGAAGTGTTTGAGAAAGAGCGATCCGCTGGCTCCGGTGGTAGCGACGGTAAGGTTCTGCGGCGGCTGATTGGGCAAAGCTGGTTCCCGACCCTCTCTCGAACATTGGAGCATAGGGAGGCAACGGAGAAGAGTCAAGGAGCGGCGGTTATTCGATACGGTCGCGGCCCGACGACTGAAGACCGACGACTGACGAGTGATATGGCATCCACCTCCAATTTGCGGCTACGGCGCAGTGAAGCGCAGTTGCACGCGCTGGCGGGGGTGGAGCGCGAAATAAGGATCAACGATCCCAACGGCCGCCGTAAATATTTAAAAGACTTCAGCCAGGCCTTTCGATCCTACGAATCTGTCATTGACCGCCAACAATTGAGCGCCAGCGTACGTGGCGCCGACACGGTCCTCATCGGCGATTACCACGCGCTGCCTTCCGCCCAGCGCTTTGCAGCGACTCTACTCGAAGAACGCGCCCAGCCCGGAGACCGCCCGGTGGTGCTGGGTCTCGAAACCATTTTCTCGCGCGACCAGCACATCCTCGATGAATGGTGGCGGCGCGAGATTGACGCAGAAGAGTTGCAACAGCGCATTCGCTTCGACCTCGACTGGGGCTATGACTGGGCGCCGTTCTACGAATTGCTGGTCACTGCGCGTGAGCACGCCGACGCAATCTACGGCCTCGACTGCATGCCGCGCGAAGATCTGCGCAAGATCGGGGCGCGCGATCGCCATGCCGCTCACAAGCTGGCCGAGATCAGGCAACGCCATCCCAATACGGCCATCATGGTGTTGTTTGGCGAGTCGCACCTGGCGCCCGGACATCTTCCCAAGACGCTGCATGAGCGCTTACCGGAAGAGCGTGTGCTCACCGTTCTGCAGAATGTGGATGCGCTCTACTGGCGCGCCGCCGGCGAGCAACATGAAGGGGTGGAAGCAGTACGCGTTAGTGAGGACGTAGTCTGCGTCTTCAATTCCACGCCCCTGGAGAAATACGAGAACTACCGTCTTCACCTCAGCCGCTGGGGGCGGACCGAGGAGGAAGGTCCTGACCTCGCGCCCACCATCTACAACCTGATTGACAGCCTCCTGCGCTTCCTTGATATCGACCGATATTCTTCGCATAACGGTGCGCAACCGAAATTCCTGGTGGACTTGATGCCCGAAGTCTACAGCCGGGCATCCGGTGCGCGCTTGCGCCAGCAGCTCTCCCGCCACCATGCCAGTCAGGAAGAAACCGAAGCTATGGTGCGCCACGTGGAGGAACGAGGCAGCGTGTACCTGCCACAGGTTAACGCCTTCTACGTACGCGAGTTCAAGATGATGTACGCGGCGGAAGAGGCGGCACGCTTTCTGCATCATGCCTGCCGCGGCCTGCCTGAGCGCGGGGCAACCGTTGAAGCTCCGGGGACTGCGAATCATTTCTATGCCCAGACCGTGGAGTATGCGCTGGCGTACTTCGGCTCGCGAGTGTTGTACCCCGCGCGTCCCGTGGCCGAAGATGCCGGAGGCAGGGAGTTGCCGGAAGCAGCTCCGGTGTCCGAACGCAAGAAGTCCGAAGCCAGCTCTCAACTGCTCGGCTATATGCTGGGCAATGCCTTGTACGATGCCTATCTTAAAGGGCGGGTCTCACGAGGCATGTTGCGGCGTTTGTTTCTCGTTCGTCTTGACGCACCGGGCAAGGCCAAAGAAGCGTATCGCGAAATGGCCGCGAAGGTTCGCGGACACGGCAAGAAGCTGCCTGCCTCAGTAAGACTTACAGATCTGGACGAGTAGCGCCGGCTCTGGCCGGCTGTCGCGAGGGCGTCTCGCCCTCGCACGGCGGGCGGGACGCCCGCCGGACAGCCGCCGGGACGGCGGCGCTACGCAAACCCAAATGCTAATCTAGACTCGCTGAGTTTTCCTTGAACGCCGACTCCATCCGCGAACTCTTCAACCAGGTCCGCCGGGGTAAGCTGTCCCCCGACGCAGCCGTTGACCGTTTGCGCCATCTTCCATTCGAAAATCTTGGATTCGCCAATGTAGACCACCATCGCGCCCTGCGCGCCGGGATGCCCGAAGTGATCTTCGGACCGGGCAAGACACCGTCCCAGATAGCCTCCATCTTTTCTCGCCTGGCCAAGCATGGCGGCAACATCCTGGCCACACGCGCCAGCGAAGAACAACTCGCCGCAGTAAAGAAGAAAGTACCGAAGGCCGAGTACCAGGCGCTGGCACGAGCCATTGTTCTGCGGCGCGACCAGAGGAAATACGGCAAAGGGATCATCGCCGTGGTGTCCGCCGGAACCAGCGACATTCCAGTGGCCGAGGAGGCCGTGGTCACCGCCGAAATGATGGGCAACGACGTCGAGCATCTTTACGATGTCGGGGTCGCCGGAATACATCGCCTGATGGCGAATCGCGCGTCACTGACGCGGGCGCGCGTCGTGATCGTATGCGCCGGGATGGAAGGCGCACTGCCCAGCGTGGTGGGAGGCCTGGTCGGCGTTCCTGTGATCGCAGTGCCCACCAGTGTGGGTTATGGGGCGGCGTTCCAAGGCTTGGCAGCGTTGCTGGGGATGATGAATTCCTGTGCGTCTAACGTGAGCGTGGTGAATATTGATAACGGGTTCGGGGCGGGATACGTGGCCTCGCTGATTAACCGCCTGTAGGGAATCGCCACCGCCCGTGTGGGGACGGGTCTCCGACCCGTCCGGGCCGAGCGAAGCTCGGCAGCGGGAGCTTGATCGAACTCGGCAGGCGAAGAAGCCGAGTGACAGGGAACTCTGTTCGGACACCTGAACGCTGCTCAGACGGTGTGGGCGGGACGCCGGCGCTACAAAAAACCCTGCCGAGCTTTGCTCGGCCTGGACGGGTCGGAGACCCGTCCCTCCACAGGCAATTGTGGCATACAAAAAAAGGCGCGGCCGAAGCCGCGCCTTTCCTTCAATCCAACATTACGAACCCTTCACTACTTCCAGGTTGTTCTGCACGCTGAACACGCCGAAGACCTGGTTGGCCCGGATGCCGGCGATTTGCTTGTCCATCGCCGTGGCCACCGTGCCGTAGAGGCTCAACTTGCCGTTGTCCACCACAATGCGGATCGGCTTGGCCGGATCGCTGGCATAGCGGCCCAGCACCGGGTCGCGGTAGATCGCGCGCACCGCGCTGATCCGAATACGGTCGTCGAACCCTGATACCGGCAGGACCTTGATGTTGTCCACCACATCGTTCACGCCCGGCATGTTGTTGGCAATCCACAACGCCGAGTCACGGCCGACATCGCTGCGAGTTGCGCCGGTCAGCGTCGCTGCGCCGTTCTTCACCGAGACGTCGACAAAGTTGAACTGGTTGTCGTAGCCCATCCGGTCGTAGTGCAACTTGCGCTCGAGCTTCGCCTGCACTTCGGCGTCGGGCGCGGACGAGCTCACAGCGATCAGGTTGCGAACGCCCTGCACCTGGCCCAGCTTGCGGACTTTCTTGGCCGCATCCAGCTTCTGTTGATAAAGATCAACCGTACCAGAGAGCGTCACAATGCCGTCTTCCGTGGTCGCCTGCAGATTGCGGAACTCTTGCTTCTTCGTCAACTGCTGGATCACGCGAGTTTGGATGTCGCTGTCATAGCGGGCGCTCGCGGTCTGCGCCGCCAAGCCAGCGCTGAGTACGCCCACCGCAAGAAATGAAGTCATGGCCCTAAGAATGTCTTTCATAGTTCGATCCTCTCCCCGGTATTGATTAACCGGTTAGTTAATTGTTGGATGCGTTGCTGTGCCGCCGGGATGCCATCGCTGCGTCGGCTCCGCCCAGGGGCTTCCGAACGTCTCAATTCCCCGCAGGTTTTGACAATATTCGTTATAACGAGTATATTGAAATGAGTGCCTAAGAGCATTCAATCCGAGATCCAGCAGACCAAGCCGTTCAGCACGCTGGAAGAAGAAGCTCTGGTCTCGCTGCAGCGCACTGCAGACCGCCTGCATTGGCGCATGAGCGAGATGTTGAAGGAGCACGGCCTGTCGCCGACCCAATACAATGCGCTTCGCATCCTGCGCGGCGCCAGGCACGAAGGACGGGCCTGCAGCGAGATTGCCGAGCGCATGATCAATCGCGATCCTGACATCACCCGCCTGGTGGACCGTCTGGAGCGCCGCGGGCTGGTCGCTCGCAGCCGCGAAGGCCGCGACCGCAGGGTCATTACAACCCGGATTACGCCAGCTGGCCTCAAGCTGCTGGAGTCCCTGGACCGCCCGATCGAAGACTTTAATCGAAAGATGCTGGGCCCCCTCGGCGAGCAGCGGCTGAGAACGCTCATCCAGCTTCTCGACGCCGCGAGAGAGCAGTCGGACTAAGATTTTGCCCTTTGGGCGTTATCACGACTCTGTTCCATGGAAATGAACGGAGCACTGCACCATGAGCACTCATTCCGCAATTGCGGTACCCATAAAGACTGGTTCAACCCAGAGGTCCGTCAACTTCTGGACAACAAGCGCCCGATCCAATTCTGGAACGTCCTCACGACGAGTGGTTTAAGGGAGAAAACACCGCCGGCTCGCGCCGCGCGCCCCTGGACAAGGTGGGCAACGAGGTGCGGGGCACGAATTTACCCACGAATGCGGAGATCGTCGTATACTGCGGCGGCCCGAAGTGTCCGCAGAGCCGGATGGCGGCGGAGAAGCTGGTGAATCTCGGGTACGAAAACCTTAGCCCCTACGAGGGCGGGCTGGGAGAATGGAAGGCCGCAGGCTTGAGCGTCGAAAAGGTATAACTCACGGCATCATCATGAGAGGGTCGCCCGGCGGCCCTCTGAATATTTTCCGGGATGTCAGGCCATCGGCCCTGAAACGAAAACGCAGTCGGAGGAGGTCACGATGAGCAACGTTTCGAACCAGTCCTGGGCTTTTACGATTTTTCGTGTGGCGGTGGGCGGTGTGTTTCTGGCCCACGGCATCCAAAAGTTTTTCATGTACGGACTTCACGGCGTGGCGGGAGCATTTGGGTCCATGGGAATACCGGCGCCGGCAGTGACCAGCGCCCTGGTGGCGGCGGTTGAGCTTCTCGGCGGCGCTGCGCTCATCCTGGGGTTCATGACGCGCTGGGCGGCCGCGCTCAACGGCTTCGACATGGTAGTCGCCATCCTGTTGGTCCACCTGAAAAATGGTTTTTTCAGTCCGATGGGCATCGAGTTCCCGTTGACATTGCTGGCAGCGTGCATCGTAATTGCGATCCACGGGCCGGGAGCGGCATCGGTGGACGGGGCGTTAGCGAAACGGACTTGAGGAAGGGTCCCCGAGGTCGGTTTTGAGGTCCCGGAGGGACCTTTGATAGTAGCCCGCCACTTCAGTGGCGGGTTAGGTGACGGGCGATGCGCATGCCGTAGGCATGCCTGAAATGGACCTTCGACACTTGCGGGCACATTCCAGACGTCCTTCCGGGATGGGATCTTCGCCGCAGCCTACCCAGCGTTGAAACGCCGGGCTACTATCAGACATCCCTCCGGGACGTTTTATCATCGAGCGCTTTCCTTTACACTGCGGCGCTTTTTCGGCACTCCGCGCTTCTGCTCGCCTTTCACGCCAAACACCCGCGCAAAAATCTTGTCTACATTCCGCAGCTGGCGCTTCAAGTCGAAAGCGCGCTCAATCTGCTGGCGTGGCACCCGGGTGGTGATGCTCTTGTCCTTCAGGACCAGTTCCCGGAAATTTAACCCTTCCTTCCAGGCACGCATGGCATGGCTCTGCACCGCGCGGTAAGCCTCCTCACGCGAGACTCCATGTTCCACCAGATCGAGCAAAAGCTGTCCGCTGAACACCAGTCCGCCGGTGCTTTCGAGATTCGATTTCATGCGCTCCACGTATACGAACATGGTGTCGAGCACGTTCGTGGTCTTCTGCAGCATGTAGTCCACGAGGGTGGTGGAATCGGGGATGATGACGCGCTCCACCGACGAGTGCGAGATATCACGCTCATGCCACAAGGCCACATTTTCAAAAGCCGCCTGCGCGTTGGAGCGCACCACCCGGGCAAGGCCGCTGATTTGTTCCAGGGTGACCGGGTTCCGCTTGTGCGGCATGGCAGACGAACCCTTCTGCTTTTCGCTGAAGAACTCCTCGACTTCGCGCACTTCGGTGCGCTGCAGGTGGCGAAGTTCGGTGGCGATCTTGTCCAGAGTGCAAGCGATCACGGCCAGAGTAGCGAGGTACGCCGCATGACGATCGCGCTGGATGACCTGGGATGAGATGGCAGCAGCCTTCAATCCCAGCCGCTCGCACATGCTCTCTTCCAGCTCCGGGCTGAGGTGGGCAAACGTGCCCACTGCTCCGGAAAATTTTCCCACCCGCATGTCCTCGGCGGCGGCGCGAAAGCGCTCGATATTACGCTGGGTCTCGGAATACCAGTTGGCCAGCTTGAAACCAAACGTGATGGGCTCGGCGTGGATCCCGTGAGTGCGACCGATCATGGGCGTGTCCTTGAACTCCCACGCCCGGCGCTCCAGCACATCGGACAGCTTTTCCAGATCAGCGGCAATAATCGCGGAAGCCTGCTGGATGAGCAGAGCCTGCGAAGTGTCGACCACATCGTTCGAAGTCAGTCCGTAATGAAACCAGCGCGCGTGCGGCCCGACGATCTCAGCCACAGCCGTAGTGAAAGCAATGACATCGTGGCGGACTTCAGCTTCGATTTCGGCAATCCGGTCGAGGTTGAAGTCAGCTCGCTCCCGAATGGCGTGGGCGGCGTCTTTGGGCACCATGCCGGCTTCGGCCAGGGTCTCGGTGGCCGCGACTTCGACCGCCAGCCAGGTGCGAAATCGATTCTCGTCGCTCCAGATGCGGCCCATGTCGGGACGGGTGTAGCGTGGGATCAAGGCGAACTCCCTGATGTCTCTGAGAAACGCGGGACTAGGGATTGTAAATGGGAGCGAGGTTGGTGACCAGTGGCGGGATCGCGGTGCGGGGCGCCTTCTTTGCAAAGTTTGCGGCCTTTGCGGTTAAGGGCTCCTGCATGTAAGCGCCATCAGTTCCGCACAGCCGGGCTTTGCTCGGCAGCCCGGACGAGGGTGTCCGGGCCTACGTGGACCGATTCCCTAGGCCAGTGCGATGACGTCGATCTCCACCAGAACGTCTTTGGGCAATCGAGCCACCTCGACCGTGGATCGAGCCGGGGGCGCTACACTGAAGAATCGTCCGTAAACTTCGTTCATGGCCGCGAAATCGCCCATGTTCTTCAGGAAAACCGTCGTGCGCACCACTTTCTTCAACCCACTTCCCGCCGCAGTCAAAATCGCCGAGAGGTTCTTGATCACGCGGTCCGTCTGCGCGGCGACGTCGCCGGTGATCACCTGCTGGTTCGCCGGATCGATGGCCACCTGTCCGGAGACGAAGACAAATCCGTTCGCCCGGATGGCTTGAGAATATGGCCCAATCGCCTGCGGTCCTTCTTTGGTTGCAATCACGTCACGCATGAATCCTCCGGGAGTCGATCGTCAGAATTAATGCAGATCGACGCCGCTTCAGTCAACTCGATACAACAACTGACTCTTCAAACAGACGGATGGTAACGAAAAATAAAAAGCAGTAGTCAGTCCTGAGTTCTCAGTTCCCAGTTGGTTGTTGCTGATGACCGACGACAGATCACTGACGACTAGATCTTCTGCAGTCTTTGCACGTCGTGCACGCCGGGAATCTTGCGCACGCCGGTGACGATATTTTCCAGGTGTTTCAGGTCGGCAATGTCGAGCACGATGTCGACATTCGCCTGGCCGTTGTTGGTGCGGGCTTCGATGTTGCGGATGTTGGTCTGGGTATCGCTGATCACGGCAGTGATTTGTTTCAGCATCCCAAAACGGTCGTCGCAGAAGACCGTAAGCTTCACCGGATAAGCGCTGGGTGTTCCATCGTCATGGGACCACTCCACATCAATCTTGCGTTCCGGTTCATACAGCAGGTTGGTCACGTTGGGACAATTAAGAGCGTGGACGGCAACGCCCTTGCCGCGAGTCACGTAGCCGACGATGGCCTCGCCTCGAATCGGGTTGCAACAGCGGGCCCGATACACCAGCAGATCGCCGTGTCCCTTGACACGAATGGCGTTGTTATTCTGGTCGCCACCGAAGACGCGCCGCACCACGCTGGCCAGGCCGCTCGGCTTCTCCTGTTCCTCCTCGGCCAGAGGTGTACCGGCCGCCGGCGCCATGCGTCCCAATATCTGGCGCGCGGAATATTTGCCGTAGCCAATACCCGCCATCAGGTCATCGGGACGTCCCGCGCCGTAGTCGGACGCGATCTTCTGCAACTCTTCGTCTTTGATGTCCTTCAGCGATATTCGATACTTGCGCGCTTCTTTCTCGATCAGCTTGCGGCCAATCTCAATGGCGCGCTCGCGCTGATGGACATTAAGCCAATGCTTGATCTTGTTGCGCGCCCGCGACGACTTGGCAATCGCGAGCCAGTCGCGGCTTGGCTTGTGTCCGGCCTGGGTCAGGATCTCTACGATGTCCCCGCTGTGCAGCTTGAAGCGCAGCGGGACCATGCGCCCGTTCACCTTCGCCCCCACACAGCTGTGACCGACCTCCGTGTGTACGGAATAGGCAAAGTCTATCGGCGAAGAATCGCGAGGGAGGACTACGACCTTGCCCTTGGGAGTGAAGGTATAAACCTCTTCGGGATAAAGATCGATCTTGAGCGTGGACAAGAACTCGCTGGGATCGGAAACGTCGCGTTGCCATTCCACCACCTGGCGCAGCCACGCCAGGCGCTGCTCGTCCTGTGCCGAGACTGGTCCATCTTTGTACTTCCAATGCGCGGCAATTCCCTCTTCCGCCATCTTGTGCATCTCTTCGGTGCGGATCTGCACTTCAAACGGCGTGCCGTCCTCGGAAATCACGGAGGTGTGCAGCGATTGATAAAGATTCGGCCGGGGCATGGCGATAAAGTCTTTGATCCGACCGGGTACGGGCCGCCACAGATTGTGGATAATGCCCAGCACCGCGTAGCAATCCTGTATCGACCGCGTGATGACGCGCATGGCGTAAAGGTCGTACACCTGTTCGACCGTAATATGCTGCCGTTGCAGTTTTTTGTGAATACTGTACAGGCGCTTGATGCGACTCTCTACGGTTGCGGTGATGCCTGCCTCTGTCAGCTTGTCGCGAAATACCGTTTCCACCCGCGACAGGAATTCTTCGCCCGCCTTGCGCCGCGCCTCGACCGCATCGTGCACTTGCTGATATCCGATCGGATCAACGTAGCGGAACCCCAGGTCTTCCAGTTCCCCCCGGATTTTGCCCATGCCCAGGCGGTGGGCGATGGGCGCATAGATGTCGAGGGTCTCGCGGGCGATTTTCTGTTGCCGGTCCGGCGGCAGATGCTCCAGCGTGCGCATGTTGTGCAGGCGATCCGCCAGCTTGATGAGCACCACGCGGATATCGTCGACCATGGCCAGCATCATCTTGCGCAGGTTCTCGGCTTGCTGTTCTTCGCGGGTGGCGAAATCGATGGCGCTGATTTTGGTGACGCCTTCCACGATGTGCGCGACCTGCTCGCCGAATTCCTTGCGGATATCGACGACGGTCACCGAGGTGTCTTCCACGGAATCATGCAGCAGCCCGGCTGCGATGGCGACCGGGTCCATTTTCATCTCGGCCAGGACCAGCGCTACTTCCAGGGGGTGGACCAGGTAGGGCTGGCCGGAGGCGCGGCTCTGCCCGGCATGATGTTTCTGGGAAAACTCGTAAGCCTTGCGGATGAGTTCGAGATCGTCGTTAGGCCGGTTGGCGCGCATTCGGCGCATCAGTTCACGAAACCGCGTCACCGTGAGCACGTTGGTCGCGAACTGTTGGCGCAGGGTCGCCATGCTGGATTATAGCTGGTTGTGTGGCGCAAGCGCCCTCGCCCGCGGCCTTGGACGTTGACCCGTCAACCAAAAGGTCAAAAGCCGCGGGCGGGGCGCCCGCGCCACACGGACCCAATCTGCTAGAGTTGAGGCGGACCCAGCCACTATGAATTCCTCCCGCATCCTCCTGAGCGGAGCCTCGGGCCCGATTGGGGCAGCTCTCCTGCCCTCCCTGAAAGCCCAGAGATTCGCAGTCACGCGCCTGGTGCGAAGCTCAGCTAGCGGGAGCGACCAAATCGTATGGGATCCATCCCGGCCGCTATCCCCTGAAATTGTCTCCGGCTTCCACGCGATCATCCATCTGGCTGGAGAATCCATTGTCGGCCGCTGGACCGACGCCAAGAAGCAGCGCATCCTGGAAAGCCGCGCCTTGGGCACGCGCCACTTAGCGGAGGCCGCAGCAAAGGCGTCCCGACCTCCTCGCGTATTCATTTCGGCTTCGGCGATCGGTTTCTACGGCAATCGCGGCGATGAGATCCTGCGCGAAGACAGTCCCTCCGGCGAGGGCTTTGCCGCGGAAATATGCCGCCAGTGGGAATCCGCCACGCAACCCGCGGCCCAGGCGGGAATCCGGACCGCGCAAATGCGCATTGGAGTGGTGATGAGCGCGGACGGTGGCGCCTTGCCCGCCATGCTTACTCCATTTCGTATGGGTCTGGGCGGCCGACTGGGCAACGGACGCCAGTGGTGGACCTGGGTCTCGGTGCGCGATGTCGTAGGCGCGATTCAGCACGTTTTGAACCATGAAACGCTCTCAGGCCCAGTCAACACCGTCGCCCCGAATCCGGTGACCAATGCGGAGTTCACCCGGATTCTGGCTACGGTCCTGAACCGCCCGGCAATTTTCCCCATGCCCGCCTTTGCCGTCCGCCTGATCTTCGGAGAGATGGGCCAAGAGCTTTTTCTTGGCAGTCAACGCGTGGAACCAGCCAAGCTCGCGGCCACCGGATATCAGTTCCAGCATCCGGACCTAAAGAATGCTCTGAAAGAGATTCTGCAGCGGTAATCTCTCGCAGCCCCTTTGCGACCTTTGCGGTTCACTTTGCAACCTTTGCGGTTCAAGGTTTTTGTTCGATCTGTGGCGGGATCAAAAGCTTTTAACCGCAAAGGCCGCAAAGGATTCCGCAAAGTTCGCAAAGAAAGACAGCTGCTCTCTTCTAGCTTGACGCCTGCATATCTGCGATCTTTTTGATCGCCTCGCTTTGAACTCTCGCGTCATCTCCGAAGCCGCGAATCCAGGTGACATCGGGCTCGCGGCGGAACCATGTCATCTGGCGCTTGGCATAGTTTCGATGGGCCTGTTGCGCCGCCCGCACAGCGCCTTCCCGCTCGAACTCGCCCCGCATCAGGGCTACGGCCTGTTTATAGCCGAGAGCGGACAGCGGGCCCGGGGCCGATCCATATTTCTCCAGCAGACCAAAAGTCTCATCCGACAGACCGCTATCGAACATGCGCTGCGCGCGCTGATTGATGCGCTCGTACAAGGCCTTGCGTTCGGGATCGAGTCCCAACCGCACGATGCGAAACCCCTGCAGCGGGTCGCGGCCCTGCTTCCACATTTCGCTCATTTTTGTTCGCGATGCCAGGCAGACTTCAATCGCCCGCAACAGCTTGGGTGTGTCATGGGCATGAATCTTCCCGGCCGCGGCGGGGTCGAGGCGCGTCAGGAGCCGATGCAAGTACCCTGGCCCCTTCTCTTCAGCGCGCAGGCGCAGACGCTCGCGCAGTTCCTCCGACCGCTGGGGCCCGGCGAACAGGCCTTCCAGCAGGGCACGCAGATAAAGACCGGTTCCCCCGACCACGATCGGCAAAGCTCCCCGCGCCTTGATTTGCTGAAGGACTTCACGGGCCTGGCGGGCGTACTCGCCGGCAGTCATGAAGCCCAACGGGTCCACCACATCGAGCATATGGTGAGGGACGCGGTCCCGCTCGGCGGCGGTGGGCTTCGCGGTCCCAATCTCGAACTCGCGATACATGGCCACCGAATCGCAGTTCACGATCTCGCCGTGGAAGCGCTCCGCCAGCGCCAGCGAGAGTGCAGTCTTCCCGCTCCCGGTTGGGCCGAGCACCACGACCAGCAGTGGCTCGGAAGGCGCGGTCAGCGCGCACCCCAGGCGATGTGATGCCAGTAGCGCGCAAGGGTCAGAAGCAATATAAGCCCTCCGATGATCAGGATGCCGCCGGCTTCGAGTTTGTGAATGTGGAGTTTCGATGGCCGCTTAGACAGCTGATCCGGCGGTGGACTGACGGCAGACACGAGAGCATTGTAGCCCCCCTTCCGGCTAAATATGGGCGCGAGCGCCCCGCTCGTGCGGGGACCACCGAAAGCCACGTGGGGACAGCCGCCCCCGGCTGTCCGGCGGAGCAAAGCTCCGCTGATTTGCGCCGCCCACAAAATACCTGTCGAGCTTCGCTCGACCCGGACGGGTCGAAGACCCGTCCCCACACAGTTCGTGGTAGGGGCAAATTCGCGGATGCTAAACTTCCTGCTGCCGTGCCGACGCCACCGAGCAGTCCCGCCAGAAAGACCCTGCGCTTCACAGTCTTCGAAGTAGACATGGCAGCCGGGGAGCTTCGCAAGAACGGCACCCGTATTCGTCTGCAAGAGCAACCTTTTCAGATCCTCGTCTATCTTCTGGATCGCCCCGGGGAGGTGGTCACGCGCGAGGAGCTTCGCCAGAAATTGTGGCCCGCCGACACCTTTGTGGACTTCGACCACAGCCTCAACACCGCCGTAAACAAACTCCGGGAGGCGCTGGGAGACTCGGCATCCAGCCCGCGTTACGTGGAAACCCTGGCGCGGCGCGGATACCGCTTCCTGGCTCCGGTACAACCGGCGGAGGCGAAATCGCCGGCGCAGAATTCTCCCTCAATGGCGGCCGGAGAGGCCAGCGGCCCGGCTGCGAACTCAATTGCCGCCTTTCACCATGATCTCGAAGTCCCGCTCCCGCGCCGCAGTCTGACCCGCGGTCTTTTCGGACTGGTTCAACTGATGTATCTGATCTTCTACGTGAGCGCGCTGTTTCGTTTAAGCGCAATCGATCGCATCACGACCACGTTTTTGCCCGGATGGGAAGCGCGCACTGTCTTCATTGCAGTGCTGGTGACAGCGGGCGTAGGTATTCCGTTGCGCTGTTATCTGATCTCGGCGGTGGCCTTTGATCATCGGGGGCTGGGAGAGAAATTTCAGCGGATGTTTCCGGCCATACTGGCGCTGGACCAGTTGTGGGCCATAGCTCCTTTTCTTCTCGCCGAAAGGATCGGGTTTGGGGCGGCATTTGCGGCAACTGCTGCGCTTCTTTATGTCCCATTTTCCGAGAGGACGCTGGTGCAGTTGGCCTATCGAGTGACAGTCGCCGGACGCTAACCTGGCTGACAATTCGGGAACCATGCTCACGAAATCCGCGTATCACCGTCTGAAGCCGAGGCAGGCGTGTTTCGGCCTCGGGAATGGGAGCTAGCGTTATGCGCCGAATTACATTCATGATTCTGGGCTTGGGTCTGGCGTTGGCACCGGCGGCCCGCGCCGAAGACTGGTCGAAGACCTATACCCTTACTGGAAAACCTGATCTGCGGGTAGAAACGTCGGATGCCAACATTCGCGTGGACACCTGGAACCAGAACACTATCGAGGCCCGGGTCACGGCTGAAGGCTGGAAGATCGGCGAGGGTGGAGTCAAGGTGCTGGAACACCAGGCTGGCGATTCAGTCGGCATTGAAGTTCGCCTTCCACACGAGACCTGCGTGATCTGCGTGCATACCCAGAGCCATCGAGTTGAGGTTGAGATCCACATGCCTCACGAAGGACACGTCAATCTGCGTACTGGCGACGGTTCCATCCGGCTGAACGGTTTTAAGGGGACTATGGAAGTTCAGTCAGGCGATGGCGCTCAGGACCTCGAAGCGGTGGATGGTTCGCTCAAAGCACGCACTGGCGACGGTCACCTCAAGGCCGAAGGACGGTTCGATGACCTTCAACTCAGCAGTGGCGACGGCCACATCGACGCTCGTGCTCTGGCGGGTTCGACTGTGGGCTCGAACTGGGACCTCCAAACCGGGGACGGAGCCGTAACATTGCAGGTGCCGGATTCCTTATCAGCCGACCTTGATCTTCGTACCGGTGACGGCCACATTGATCTTGATCTACCGGTGACCGTGGAAGGACGCCTGGGTCCCAATAACATCCGTGGCAAACTGAATGGCGGTGGCAAACCGCTTACGATTCATACCGGGGATGGCTCGATCCGGCTGCAAAAATCGTAGCCGACCCCTTTCGGGTGGGCGGTACGCCAAGATCCAAGGAGAGTAATGTTTCGAACCGCGTATGGACTGGCCTTTCTGGCGTCGATTCTTATCCCGATTGGCGCCTACGCCCAGAGTGCCGGACCTGCACATCCTCCAGTCCTGGACGTCACCTCCCTCGACACCAGCGTGGATCCGTGCACCGACTTTTTCACTTACGCCTGCGGAGGCTGGCTGAAAAACAACCCCATCCCTCCCGACAAAACAAGCTGGGGCTCCGTCACGAAGCTGGCGGATGACAACAAGGTGCTGTTGCGCGAGATTCTCGAAGAAGCCTCAGCCGGTGGCCCTGGACGTGATCCGGTGAAGCAGAAGATCGGTGACTACTATGCCGCCTGCATGGATGAAAAGGCGGTGGAGAGCGCCGGAGCAACCCCGTTGAAGGATAGTCTCGAGCAAATTGGGCGAATGCGCTCCAAGCGGGACATTGCCCGGAGTCGTTGCCGGCATGCCGGGCCTGAACGTTCCATTCGTCTTCCAGTCTGACCAGGACTACAAGAATTCTTCCCAGGTTATCGCCGAGATAGATCAGGGCGGGCTGGGCCTTCCGGACCGCGATTACTACCTCAAGACGGACGCGAAATCCGTGGAACTTCGCCGGGCCTACGTGGCCCATGTTCAGAAGATCTTCGAACTGCTAGGGGATGCGCCAAGCGTTGCCGCCAGCGAAGCCCAAACGGTGCTGCGGATGGAGACCGCGCTGGCCAGGGGATCGCTGACCCAGGTGGAACGCCGCGACCCCAAAATGCTTGACCACAAGATGAGGATTCAGGATGTGGCGGCGCTCAGCCCATCCTTCCGCTGGAAGGAATATTTCTCACGGGCTGGCCAACCGGGCCTGCAGTCGCTGAATGTAACCGCTCCGGATTTCTTCAAGACCTTGCACGCCACCCTGAAGCAAGAGGATCTCAAGAGCTGGAAGGCTTACCTGCGCTGGCAGTTGTCAAACGCGAACGCGCCCTACCTCTCTTCGGCCTTTGTGAACGCCGATTTCGATTTCTATGGCAAGACCCTTACCGGCGCCGAGCAACTCCAGCCTCGCTGGAAGCGCTGTGTGAGTTACGTAGACAACGACCTGGGTGAGGCCCTCGGCCAGGCTTACGTGCAGCGCGCCTTCCCGCCCGAGGCCAAGCAACGCGCTCAGAAAATGGTGAAGCAAATCGAAGAAGCCATGCAGCAGGACATCGATAGCCTGTCGTGGATGTCTCCGGCGACGAAACAGCAGGCGCTCGAGAAGCTGCACACCCTGGCCAACAAGATCGGATATCCCGACAAATGGCGAGACTACAGTGCGCTGACCATTGCGCGCGACGATTACGCGGGCAACGTGCTGCGCGCCCGCCGATTCGAGTTCAATCGCCAGATCGCGAAGATTGGCAAACCTCTGGACCGCGGGGAATGGGGCATGACGCCGCCGACGGTGAATGCCGAGTACAGCCCCCAGCTGAACGACATTAATTTTCCGGCAGGCATCCTGCAGCCGCCATTTTTTGATCCCAGCGCAGATGATGCTCCAAACTACGGCGACACTGGCGCCACCATTGGACACGAACTGACTCACGGCTTTGACGATGAGGGCCGCCAGTTCGATGCCCAGGGCAACCTGCGCGACTGGTGGACGGCGGAGGACGGCAAGCAGTTTGACGAGCGCGCCAGTTGCATCTCCGACCAGTACTCGCAGTACATTGCCGTGGATGACATCAAAATCAACGGCCAGTTGACCATGGGCGAAAACGTTGCAGATCTGGGCGGGCTGATGCTGGCTTACATGGCCTGGAAGAGCGAAACCCGCGGCAAGAAGCTGGAATCAATCGACGGCTTCACTCCCGAACAGCGCTTCTTCATCGGCTATGGACAAAGCTGGTGTGACCAGACCCGTGACGAAACCAAACGCCTCTACGCCACCATAGACCCGCACTCCCCCGACAAATATCGCGCCAACGGTGTGGTTTCGAACACGCCGGAATTTCAGCAGGCCTTCCAGTGCAAAGCAGGTTCACCGATGGTGCGGGAGAAAAGATGCAGAGTCTGGTAGGGCAGTCGTCGGTCGTCAGTCATCAGTCGTCAGTCGTTCGCCGTGACAACAACGATGTTCAAAGGCGAGGCCTTGGCTAACGACTGAGGACCGACGACTGACGACTGCCCTACTGTATGTCTGACTTGTCGGGGTTGTAATAAAAGTGGAAGCGCAATGCGAGATATTGGCCGCCGAACTCGGACGGGAGCGGCGGGAAGGGTTTGGAGGCGGTGATCCCGCCGTAGGCTGCGCGATCCAGCGCTACGTCTCCGGAAGTGCCGACGATCTGTAGTCCTGCGACCTGGCCGTTCTTCAGGATGGCGAACTCGATCGAAACTTTTCCCTTTTTCATGAGCGGCGCGCGCGCCGACTCGGGGATGATGCGATACCAGTTTTCCCGCACATCGTGCAGCACCCGGGCCAGGTAGGGACCGAAATCCACGCCCATGGTGTCGCTGAGAACGTCCATCGGGCCGATGGCTTGGCCGCCTTGCTTGCCTTGACCCAGGCCATAGTCCCCGCCATCGCCACCGTATCCGCCACGATTGGATGCGGCGGCGCGGGCCGCTTGTTCGATGGCCGATCCTGCCGACATCGCGCCGGTGTTGAAGCTCGGCGCAGGCCGTTCCGCGGGCGGGGTCTGGAGGCGCGCCACCTGGTTCTGATCCGGCGGAGGCGGCGGTGATGACTGTTCCGGCGCTGCTTGCGGGGCCTGCGCCGCCGGAGCCGGTGCGGCGGGCTGCGACTGCGCCGGCGCGCTAGGCAGTCCGGGACGGGCGCTGTCCAGAATCTTCTTCAGTTCCTTGCGATCCAGTTGCGGGGCCTTCGAAGTTGCGATCCGATCTTTGTCTGAAATCCTGTTAGTGTCCGGCCGCTTCGACACCTTCTGCTCGTCCGGAGGAAGCTCCAGGTAAGTGAGTTCCTTCTCCTTCATCAAGTCTTGCGGGCTGACCAGAATCACTGAACGGCGGTGCATCAGGCCTTCGAGCCGGGCCGAGTTGACCACCAGAATCACGATGGCCAGGTGGACCACGACCGAGATCCAAAACGCTTCCCGTTGGCGCGAGCGCGAGAGGTCGTCCTGCAACTGAATCAGCAGGGCGGGAACGTCGTGCATCTCGAGATAGGCAGTCTCCCAACCGCTGGCGTCGTATAGATCGCCGCCCGGGGTTGTGGGCGGTTGCGCTGTAGGGACGGGGTTTCGCGGCGGGATTTCAGTAGTTGACATCGACCTGCTGGCTTATTGCGTTACACACAAGTGTCGCACCCGTAGTTGCCGGGGAGAGTGCGCTGTTGTTCGTTCATCGACTTCGAATCCAGCCGACGACTGGCGACTGACGACCAACGTCTAATCCTTCCATTTTCGCATCTTTCTGGAATATCTGCGAAAAACCAGCGTGTACAGGCACGCAAGTTCGTACCTGAGTGGTCAATAAAGGTTACCCTGAAGACCTGTGATGGATTGTCAAGAAGTGTAAAACAAGAAACCCCGCTGGATCGTTGCCCAGCAATCACTTACACGGTTATTCGTAAGCCGTCAGCGCAGTTGTTCGAGTTGAACTTTGTGGCCGTGTTCCCGCATCGCCGCCACAATGTCGAGAGCAACCGCGAGGGCGCGCCGTCCGTCTTCGAATGAGACCAGAGATTTGGAACGAGTCCGCACCGCTTCCAGGAACGACCGGAGCTCAGCTTGCAGCGGCTCTTCCGCCACGATCGCCGGCTTGACAACCTTGATCTGCGGATTGACGGAAGGCGTTCCCACCGACTCGCCCACGCTGAACACCAGGACCTCCTGGCGGCTGTAGTCCAGAGAAACGTATTGCCTTGGCTGAAAGAAGCGCAGCTTGCGAACGCGCTCGGTCGAAACCCGGCTGGCGGTGAAATTGGCCACACAGCCGGACTCGAATTCCAGACGGACGTTGGCGATGTCGGCCTTGCCGGAAAGAATGGGGAGACCCACCGCGCGAATTTCCTGCACTGGCGATTTGACCAGCCAGAGCACGATGTCGAGATCGTGAATCATGAGGTCGAGGATGACGTCCACATCGAGCGACCTGGGAGTAAAGACGCTGAGCCGGTGAACTTCGAAAAACATGGGCTGGGTGATGAGCGGCGCCGTGGCGCGGACCGCCGGGTTAAAACGCTCCAGGTGTCCGACCTGCCCCACCCGATGCAAACTCTGAGCCAGCCGAAGCAGTTCGTCGGCTTCGGCCAGCGATGGGGCGAGCGGCTTTTCGACCAGCACGTCAACTCCGGCTTGCATCAAGGCCCGGGCGGTTTCGAGGTGGAGCAGCGTGGGGACGGCGACAGAAGCGGCCTGGACTTCACTATGCGTGGTTACCAGTTGGTCGACTGACCCGAATCCTCGGCAGCCGAATTCAGCAGCGACGGCGTCGGCCCGGGCCACGTCCGGATCCACCACGCCCACCAGGCGGACAGCTTCCCCCTGCTGGGCCAACTGATGATAGATGCGGGCGTGGTTGCGTCCAAAGGCGCCCACGCCGACCACAGCGACATTGATAAAGTTGTCAGCCAGGTTTTCAGTACTCCGGGATCAAGAGATTTTCTTTGCGAACTTTGCGGAGTCCTTTGCGAACTCTGCGGTCAAGAGCTTTGAACCGCAAAGGACGCAAAGGGCACCGCAAAGGTCGCAAAGGAAGCTCACTTCGCCGCTTTTTTCAGCAGTGCGATCTGGCCGGCATGATAGAGCTCGTGCTGCACGATGCCGCTGAACATGTAATAAAAGTTGTAATAGTTCTGGGTCTTGCCCGGAACCTGTTCCCCCAGGCGCGAATCGGGAAAGCCGGCCACTGCCCTGATCAGTTCATGGTGGGTCTTCTTGGTGTTTTCGACCGCCTGGCCCCAGGCCGCCTCGCTGGTGTCGGTGACGGCGGGGAAATTCTGCTCGTCCTTGAGCATCATCGCAGTGCCGCCAATCCGGCGGGTGACTACGTCATCCCACGCCGCAATGTGCAGAAGAATCTCCCAGATGCTGTGGGCATCCTTGATCGGCCGGGCCGCCGCGGTTTTGGCGTTCACGTCGGACAGCAGTTCGAGAATCGAATCGCCGTGCCAGGCACTGCCTTCGAAGGCACGGCGGATTTGATCGGCGAGGCGAAAAGTTTCAGTCATCGAGAGACTCCAGACTGCTACTGAGAAGATTGCAAGTCACAAACCGACATGTTAATCAGCCACGATTGTGATGCCAACCGAATCGGCGGCCACGATAATGGCGTTCCCATCCAGCAGCAGGCATTTCCCGGCATCGAGTGCCAGGCACGTGGCTCCGGCCTGACGCATCACCTCAACGGTCTTCACCCCGATCACCGGCACATCAAAACGCATGTCCTGATTCGGTTTGGCGATCTTTACTACCGTGAGTTCTCGACCGAGCGTAGAGGCATCTCCCGCCAGCGATCGCATGATTTCGCCGGCGCGTCCGATGGCAGCATCGGTGCCCTCCATCGCCTCAACCGCCACACAGGCCGACTCCGCGACCACGACGGTTTGCCCGATATCATACTGCGCCAGTTGGCGGGCAACGGCGCGTCCATATCCGATGTCCTTTTTTTCCTGCGGCGTCGGCGCCCGCTGGGTGAGAATGCCCGTCTTGGCTAACAGCGGCTCCAGGAAAGATGTTGAATTCTCCAGCGTAATGCCCTCCTCGGCCAGCGTCCTGGCGACCGCACCAAGCAGCGAGTCGGTATTTCGCGTGCCGAGAGATAGCAGCAACTTCGCCAGCTTCCAGTCGGGACGAATGCTGGAAAAAATCTGCTTGTGTTTTACCTGCCCCGCCATGACGGCGCGGTGCACGCCCTCCCGCTGAAAGGTCTCGATCAGCCGGGACAACTCGCCCAGTGAGACCCAGTGCACTGCCGTGGCTCCGTGTTGATCAATTTCGGGCGACGCTTCTTCCTTGATGGCGGCGACAATGACGTCGAAGCCTTGCGCCCGCGCGGCGTCCAGCACCAGCAAGGGGAAGCTTCCGTTTCCAGCGATGAGACCGATTCGCTCCTGCATATTTAACGTCCAACACCGGCGTCATCCTGAGGGACTTCAGTCCCGAAGGATCTTGCGTGTACCGGCACAAATGCCGCGGCAATGTATCGATCCGCTCCACGACAGATCCTTCGCAAGCTCAGGATGACACCTTTAAGAGAGATCAGCGAGTCGGACACATGCTTGATTATGCTTCGCATCACGTAGCACAATCGTTCCATCGCGAATCCCAGCGGGATCGCCTGGGACATCTTATGGCTGAGACACCGTCCATTGTTCGGCACCCGTCAGGACACATGTGGGGAGCCGCAGTACGAGCGGCGGCGAGGCATCGTTTCAAGTTCTCGCTCCAGTGTGAAAGCGGGTTCAAGGCCCTGCTCAAGGCCGGTCTCGAGGCCCACAAAGTCAGCCTGTACGAATTCACCGAACGCCGAGCCGAAGCCCAGAGCAATGTCGAGAAATTGGTCCGTGCCATGATCAACGCACAACTGACGAAAGACCCCGCGGTTGACGTGCTCGACGAATGGACAATTTTTCACGTTCTCAACGAGGAGAAATTGTGTCCTGGGCTCTGGCCCATCTGCTGAAAAACCTACGATTCGACCCAGGGCCAGCCTACTTGATCACACCGCGTTCCGATGCTTCGATGAATCTTATCAGCATGTCCACATCTTCCCCGCGGTCGGGCTCGGCCTTCATCCGCTCCAGCGCCTGTGAAGTGTTTAGTTTCGACGCCTGCAAGAGCTTGTAAGCATGGTGAATCTTGCGAATGCGTTCTTTGCTGAAACCCCGCCGCTCCAGGCCGACCGCGTTGAGACCGTAAGCATGGGTGTCGCGCGCCGCCGCCGTCTTCGAAAAAGGCAGCACATCCCGGGTGATGGTCGTGCCGCCGCCAATAAACGAGTGCGCTCCGATGCGAACAAAGTGATGAACCGGGCAAAGCGCCCCCACCACCGCCCACTCTCCGACCGTGATGTGGCCGCCCAGGGTTGCGGCATTGGCCAGGATGACATGGTCGCCGATGATGCAATCGTGCGCGATATGCGTGTAGGCCATAACTAGCGTGTGGCTGCCTACCCGGGTCACTCCGCCACCCTTGACCGTGCCCCGGTTGATGGTGACAAACTCGCGAATCTCGTTGTGGTCGCCGATCTCGAGACGTGTCGGTTCACCGGCGTACGTGATGTCCTGGGGCGCCATGCCAATCGAGGAGAAGGGAAAGAAACCATTGTCCGCCCCGATTTTCGTCGGCCCCTCGATGGTGACATGCGAAACCAGACGGCAGCCTTCGCCCATTTCGACTTCCGGACCGATTACGCAATAGGGGCCGATTTTGCAGGACGGATGGACGTTCGCGCAGGGATCCACGATCGCGGTGGGATGAACACCCGTGGAAGCTTTCACGGTGGAATCAGGTTGCGAGGTGCCGGTTGTCAACGGACGTTTCGCCATACGGGAGCTTATTCCGGTTCGTCCGTATCTGTCTCCCCGCCGCCATTCGACCCGGCGCGCCCGCGGGCAACTTCTACCAGTTGACAGCTGACGACGGCCTCGGCCACCTTCCTGTCGCCGACGTAAACAGTTCCCTCCATGCGGACAGCAATCATGCTCGGACGCGCCCGCCAGTTCTTCAGTTCAACTTCAATGCGCAGCTGGTCGCCGGGCACCACGGGCCGGCGGAATTTCGCCCGTTCGATCCCGGTGAACATGATGAGCTTGTCCTTCGGGTCTTCCACCTCGGTCAGCAACAGTGCCCCGCCCGCCTGCGCAATGGCCTCCACAATCAAGACTCCCGGCATGATCGGCAAGTTGGGAAAGTGCCCAGCAAAGAAGGGCTCGTTGATGGTCACATTCTTGATGGCCACGATCCGTTGCTTGCGTTGGATCTCAATCACGCGGTCAATCAGCAGGAAGGGAAAGCGGTGGGGCAAAATGCGGAAAATATCGACGATGTCCAGCGTGGTCTTTACCGGCGCCGGGGATGCGGTCGCTGGGTGAGCGGTGTCGGTCATTTTCTCTCGTCAGGTTCTTACTTTACTCGTTAGGAGCGAAGATTATACTGTACCCCGACTCAGCCCCGGAATACTGCGAGAATACGCATATGAAGAAGGTACTGAAGAAGCCGCAATCATCGCACCCGCAGCCCGCGCCCGGCGAAACCGCGAATCGACTGCGCTTCTTTACCGAGCGGAAAGACACCATCACAGAAACCATCCGGCAGTTGGTAGAGATCGAATCCCCCAGCGACAACAAAGCGGCAGTGGACCAACTGGGTGCCCTTCTGGCCGGTCGCTTCGAGAAAATCGGCGGCCACGCAAAATTCCATCGCGTCCCGAACTTCGGCGATCACCTGCAAGTGGACTTCTCCGACGCGCACAGCCGCAAGCCCGTGCTGCTGCTGGGCCACATTGACACCGTGTACCCCATGGGAACGCTCTCCACCATGCCATGCCGCGTCGCAGACGGACGGCTCTGGGGACCGGGCGCGCTCGATATGAAGTCAGGTATTGCGCTCATCCTGCATGCACTTGAGGGCCTACGCACGTGGCATGGCGACAGCGTGCCGCGGCCGGTCACGGTGCTTCTGGTGACGGACGAAGAAGTGGGAAGTGAATCGTCCCGCCGCATCACGGAAAGCCTGGCCAGAAAATCCGAAGCTGTTCTGGTACTCGAACCTTCCTACGGATTGAAGGGCGCGGTGAAGACTGCCCGCAAGGGCGTCGGAGAATACACCATCAAGGTAACGGGAAAGGCGGCACACTCGGGACTGGACTTCGATAAAGGTGAGAGCGCAATCGTTGAAATGGCAAAGCAGATCACGGCCATCTCCCAACTAGTGAATCTCAAGCGCGGTCTTACGTTGAACGTGGGAGTGGTTTCCGGGGGCACCCGGACAAACGTCATTCCCGCGCAGGCTACTGCTTCACTCGATGTCCGCGTGACACAAATGAAAGACGCGAAGGCAATCGACCGCCAGCTAAGGGCTCTCAAATCCTTCAATCGGAAATGCAAGCTGGAAATCACAGGGGCGGTAAACCGTCCGCCCATGGAACGGGCCGCTGGCGTCGCCATGCTGTACAAAAAAGCCGTGGAGATTGGAAAAGAACTTGGCTGGAAGCTTGAAGAAGCTGCCGTCGGGGGTGGCTCGGACGGAAACTTCACCGCCAGCCTGGGAATCCCCACGCTCGACGGCCTCGGAGGGGTTGGTGAAGGGGCCCACGCCACTCACGAGTCCATAGTAATTTCTGAATTGCCCCGCCGGGCAACGCTCCTGGCTCAACTGATCGAGACGGTGTAGTGTGGCTGCGGGCGACTCGCCCGCGCGGCAGTGCTGCAGACTCCACGCTCCACCAGAGACCACCGGTCACCCCAACACCGTCAGGCTGTCATCCTGAGCGCAGTCTTTCGTCCCGCGAAGCGGGATGAAAGCAAGCGAAGGACCTCTGCATACCGCGCCACCGTCATACAGTACCTGCTCAAATCCAGCGCAAGAGAGTATCACCAGATCAGGCAGGGTCTTGGTGCTGCTATCGTCCCGCAATACACGGGTCCTTCGTGGGAGTCCTTCGCTGTGCGAAGGACTTCCCTTCCTCAGGATGACAGGGGTTTTAAGGTTTAACCTGACCACTGCCCACCGGGGAGATTCTTTGACTACGGCCACTGGGTAGCCTAGAATTTCCACAGGGTTTCTCGCCAACTGGAAACGCGCTCACCTGAGCGCTTGGCAAACCCGCTAGGGAGGTTTTACATGCCTGGAAAATTGGGATTGCCGGAAATTCTGGTGCTTTTGGCCATCGCGCTTTTGATTTTCGGACCCAGCAAGCTGGCCGATCTGGGCAAGGGACTGGGCGAGGGCATCAAGAACTTCAAGTCCGCCGTAAAAGACGGTGAACAGGACCCCGAAAAAAAGGTCTAGGCTTTCCAGCCGGCTTGAATTTCTCTCAAGCTCCGTGCTCTTGCAGCATGGTTTGGACCAGCGCCACCGGTAAACCCACCACGTTCAAATAATCGCCATCAATGCGCGGAATCCAACGCGAAGCCATGCCCTGGATGGCGTAGGCTCCGGCTTTGTCCATGGGTTCGCCGCTTGCTATATACGAGTCAATATCTTCATCGCTCAGCGTGGTCATCGTCACCAGAGTGGTCTCGGAACGGATGTCTTCAAACACAGTTTCTAGTTTTGGGTTCTCGGTTCTCAGCGCCCCCAGGAGACACACTCCGGTGATGACCTGATGAGATCGTCCCGAAAGCAGACGTAGCATGCGCATCGCGTCGGCTTCATCGCGGGGTTTGCCGAGAATCTCACCGTCAACGACGACGATCGTGTCCGCTCCCAGAATAAGCTTGCCGGCCTGCTGGCGAAGTACGGCGCGAGCCTTCTCCCGCGCCAGGCGTTCCGCACAAGCGCGCGGGCTCTCTCCCGATAAAGGTACTTCAGGAATGTTGGCCGGGTACACGCTGAAGGGGATGCCCGCGTTTCGCAGCAATTGCTGCCGGCGGGGAGAGGCCGAAGCCAGCACGAGCATCGGAGTCTCAGTCACGCGTCAATGAGCTCGATGCGATTGCCAAAGGGATCGTGAATATGACAGCGCCGGACTCCGGGAATGTCGTCTACCTCGGCAACACTCACCGACGCCTCGGACAGCCGGGCCACAAAGGCTGCGTAGTCACGGCAACGCAAGGCGGGATGTGCCTTCTTCGCCGGCCGAAAATCCTTCTCCACACCGAGATGAATTTGAACTGCACCACTTTCGAACCAGCATCCGCCGCGTTTTGCGAGTTCAGGAGGCTTGGGAATCTCGGCCATGCCCAGCAGATCGCGGTAGAAGTGGCGAGCCGTCTCTTCCCCACCCGGAGGCATGGCGAGTTGGACATGATCGATCGCAGTGAACGGGACAGTGACCATATTAGAGTTCTGAGTCTGATTTTATATCGAAGTGCGGACGCCAGACGTCCGAGGTCCGGCGTCTGACGCCAGCCTGTTAGAATCAAACATTGACCGCCGCACCCATGGACGCTGCCTTCCTTCGCAATTTTGCGATCATTGCCCACATTGATCACGGCAAATCCACGTTGGCGGACCGCCTGCTGGAGTTGACTGGGGCGCTGACCGCGCGCGAGATGCAGGCCCAGGTGCTCGACTCCATGGACCTGGAGCGCGAACGCGGCATCACCATCAAGGCTCACGCCGTCCGCATGATGTACACCGCGCAGGATGGCCAACTCTACCAGCTCAATCTCATCGATACGCCGGGCCACGTTGATTTTTCCTATGAAGTCTCGCGCTCGCTGGCTTCCTGCGAAGGCGCGCTGCTGGTGGTGGACGCCTCGCAGGGAGTGGAAGCGCAGACGCTGGCCAATGCCTATCTCGCCATCAACAACCGGCTCGAAATTATTCCGGTCATCAACAAGATTGACCTGCCCAGCGCCGACGTCGAGCGCACCAAGGAGATGATCGAGAGCGCGGTCGGTCTCGACGCCTCCGACGCCGTGCTGATCAGCGCCAAGACCGGCCAGGGCGTGCCCGAATGTTCTCGAAGCCATCGTGAAGCGCGTGCCTCCGCCCAAGGGCAATCCCGACAACCGGCTGCAGGCGCTGATTTTCGACTCCTGGTTCGATCCCTACCGCGGGGTGATTGTGCTGACGCGGGTGTTCGAAGGGCACCATCCGCAAGGGACAAAAAATCCGTCTGATGTGGAATGGACGCGTTCTGGAAGTGGAAACTCTCGGCGTTCTCACTCCCAAGCCAGTGGAGGTGGATGAACTGCGGGCGGGTGAAGTCGGATTCCTGATGGCCAACAGCAAGACTGTGGCCGACACGAAAATCGGCGATACCATCACCGATGAGACCAACCCCGCAATTGAGCCGCTGCCGGGCTTCGAAGAAATCAAGCCCATGGTGTTCGCAGGGCTCTACACCGTGGACGCGCACGAACACACCCAACTCCGCGAGGCTCTGGAAAAATTGCGCCTCAATGATTCGTCCTTCTTCTTCGAGCCCGAGAGTTCGGTTGCGCTGGGTTTCGGTTTCCGCTGCGGCTTTCTGGGCTTGCTCCACATGGAGATCATCCAGGAGCGGCTGGAGCGCGAGTTCAATCTCGAGCTGATCACCACCGCCCCAGGAGTGCGCTACAAGATCACCAAAACCGACGGCACGCTGATCGAAGTGGACAATCCTTCGCGTTGGCCGGATCCGAGTGAGATTGCCAAAGTCCAGGAACCGGTGATTCTCGCCACCATCCTTACCAACGAAGAATACGTCGGCGGAATCCTGAAACTGGTGGAAGACAAGCGTGGCAAGCAGAAGACGTTCGAATACGTGAGTTCCTCGCGCGTGATGCTGCACTACGAACTTCCGCTGAATGAAATCGTGCTCGACTTTTACGACCGGCTGAAGTCCGTGTCCCGCGGCTACGCTTCGCTCGACTATCACCTCGCGGACTATTGGGAATCCCCTATGGTGAAACTCGACATTCTGGTGGCGGGCGAACCGGTGGATGCCCTCTCCATCATCGTGCACCGCGACTTTGCCTACGAACGCGGGAAGTTGCTGGTTTCCAAAATGCGGGAGTTGATTCCCCGGCAGATGTTTGAAGTCGCGATCCAGGCCTCGATCGGGTCGAAGATCATTGCCCGCGAAACGGTTTCGGCCATACGCAAGAACGTCATCGCCAAATGCTACGGTGGCGACATTTCCCGAAAGCGCAAGCTGCTGGAGAAGCAAAAAGAGGGCAAGCGGCGCATGAAGCGCATCGGCCGCGTGGATATTCCGCAGGAAGCATTTCTGGCCGTGCTCAAGGTGGGCGAAGACAGCAATTAGGCGCCGCCGAACTGGGCTGACTCTGGCGCAGGGCATTCTTCTGGGTGAGTTTGGGTTCGGCTTTTTGGGCGCCGATGCTGAGAGCGTCAAATCCGTTGCAAATGCACATCACCGTGGATCCAGCGGCTTCAATCGCTATTTCCTGGCCTTCTTCGTCGGGCTGTGGTGTGCAGTCGTTCTTCTAGCCGGAAAGCTCAGCGGATGGTCGGCCTTGGAGCGCCGCTTTGCTTCGACTCTTAGGACAAACCTGGAGTTGGAAGAGCGCTGGTATGCGCTGGGGCGCGAATTACAATAACTGTCTCATCATTGGCGCCGACCCGACGGGACTCTACCTTTCCACGCTTTTTTTCCGTCGGATCGGCCATCCTCCCCTGTTCATTCCATGGCCTGAAATCTCCCTGCGAGGCCGCCGGAAAATCCTGTTTGTAGAATTTGTTGAATTCAGGCTGGGGCGTGAGGAGCGGATTCCCTTCTCGATTCGCGCCGGGTTAGCCGACAAGATTCGGCCGGCCGCGGCAACCAGCTGGCCGGCCTAGGCCTTTCCCCATTATGACCATGGTATAATGACCATGGTGCTTTGGAGAGGCCCATGCCATGAAAACGATGCCTGCGGGCGTATTCAAGACGAATTGTCTCGCCGTTATGGACGAGGTCAAGGCCAAACGCGAGACCGTCGTGATCACGAAACACGGCCAGCCGGTGGCGATGCTCGTACCCGTCAAGACCGCTGTGGACGACATTTTCGGTTTCTTCAGCAATCGCGGCCGCATCACCGGCGACGTGGTTTCCCCGGCCCTTTCCCCGGACGAGTGGGGCGAGTTGGGATGATTCTGGTCGATACCCATGTCGTGCTCTGGCTGTCTCTGGAGCCGGCCAGGATGTCCAGGAAGGCCGCAGCGGTCATTGAGGAAACGCGTCACAGCGGCGAAGGGCTCGCGATATCCGACATGACCTTGCTTGAGATCGCTGTGATCGAAAGCAAGCATCGAATTCAGCTGAGCGCCAGCCTGGAAACGTTCCTGACCGAGGTGGAGTCGAGGTTTGTTGTGCTTCCGGTCACCGGCCGGATTTGCGTACGAGCGATGGGACTGCCGGCTGCCTACCCCAAAGATCCGGCGGATCGGATCATCGGAGCCACCGCACTGGTCGAGGGAATTTCATTGGTCACCGCGGACGACGATATCCGGAAGTCTAAAGCACTACGCACCATCTGGTGAGCAGGACAATCTACTCAGTCCAATCGAACGAACGGGTCACCGCTTTCTTCCACAGCCGGTACATCTCGGCTCGCTTCGGTTCGTCCAGACTCGGATTCCATGTCTGCCCCACCGACCACCGCGCACGCAGGTCATCTGTGTTCTTGTAGAAACCGACCGCCAGCCCGGCTGCGTAGGCGGCCCCCAGCGACGTGATCTCTTTGATCAGAGGCTTCACCACGGGCCGGTTCAGGATATCGGCCTGGAACTGCATCAGGAGCGCGTTGTCCACCATGCCTCCGTCCACCCGCAGGACATCCAGAGCAATGCCGGAATCCTGCTCCATGGCTTCGACCACCTCACGCGTCTGAAATGCAGTTGCTTCCAGCACGGCGCGCGCCAGGTGTCCTTTATTGACGTAGCGGGTCAAGCCGGCGATCACGCCGCGGGCGTTATACTTCCAGTAAGGCGCGTACAAACCGGAGAATGCCGGAACAAAGTAGACGCCGCCGTTGTCTTCCACCGTGCGCGCCAGGGTTTCAATTTCGGGACTGGAACCAATCAGGCCCAGGTTGTCGCGCATCCACTGCACCAGCGCGCCGGTGATCGCGATGCTGCCCTCGAGCGCATAGTGTGCCGGCTCCTTGCCGAACTTGTAGGCAACCGTAGTCAGCAGCCCGTGGCCGGAACGCACGGCGCGTTCCCCGGTATTCATCAGCAGGAAACAGCCGGTGCCGTAAGTGTTCTTGGCCTCACCCGATTTGAAGCAGGTCTGGCCGACCAGGGCAGCTTGCTGATCGCCCAGAATTCCAGCAATGGCGACTCCCTTCGCGGCGCCGACTTTCACCGTCCCGTAGGCTTCGCCGCTGGAGCAGATGCGCGGCAACATCGCCTGCGGAATACCGAATGCGTCCAGCAAGTCTTCATCCCAGGAAAGTGTATCGAGGTCCATGAGTTGGGTGCGGCTGGCATTGGTGACATCCGTGATGTGAAGGCCGCCGTCGGGGCCGCCGGTGAGGTGCCAGGTCAGAAAGGAATCGATGTTGCCGAAAACTACGTCGCCGGCCTCGGCTTGCTTGCGAACGCCGGGTACATGGTCGAGCAGCCAGCGGATTTTCAAACTGCTGAAATAAGTACTGAGCGGGAGCCCTGTCTTGCGTCGAAAGCGGTCAGGCCCCGCCTTCGCGGGAGAGTTCCGCGACGTAATCATCGACTCGAGTGTCCTGCCAGACCAGCGCGTTGGCCACGGGTTTGCCGGTTTTCCGGTTCCATAGCACGGTGGTCTCACGCTGGTTGGTAATACCGATTGCAGCCAGATCGGCCGCGCCGAGCTTCCCCTGCTGCAGAGCCTGCGCCATCACATCCTGCGTCGCCTGCCAGATCTCCTCGGGATTGTGCTCGACCCATCCCGGCTGCGGATAGATCTGCTCGTGCTCTTTTTGCGCAGACGCTACGATCTTGCCGGCTGCGTCAAACACGCAGAAGCGCGTGCTGGTTGTTCCCTGATCGATGGCGCCGATGTAGTGAGCCACGGCGGTTATGGTAACGGAGGCTGGGGTATTGGGCAAAGAGCAGATAGGTTCGGGGTGATCACATCGCGGGCGAGTCACCCGCGACCACATTTTCAAGTTGGAGGACGGGCGTCCGCCCGTCTCGGCGCTAGTGCCGAGCGGAGAACTGGAAGGCTATGTAGAACAACTGAACAATAGTCAATCCCACGATCACATAGGTCGCAACTTCCATCCGTCGGCCGGATTCGCGGACGCTCTTTACTACTTCAGCCATGTCGGTCGTCGATTGCACAAGTTTTCCAGTAAGTTCGTCGAGATGATCGGTGGCGCTGCGCAGTTTGTCAAGAATGCGCGAGGTATCGACCAGCGCCGTCGCCGCGCGCTCGCTGTTCCGCAGATCAAGCTCGGTCTTGCAGGCAGCCCACCACGGGCTCCCCGGCGGATTGTCGTACATGCGCTGCCGAATCTCCTCCGAAGAGCGCGAGCGGAGAAGTTGCACCAGTGCCTGGACCGTGTCGCTGGTCTTGGGATCGAGAGTCGGAGTCGCCATAGTCGAATGAGAGACAGTCCATGATAGGACCCGTCGGTAACCTTGGACAGGTAACGGAAGGCCAAGCGGATGCTGCTCAGGGACGAAGCGCACCTTGGACAATCGTCCTAAGGAGGTCTAAACCCTTTGTTCTTAGAACTTTGTGAATCCCGGTTGGTGTCTCATTTCGAGAACCTTACGCGGTTCGTTCCAGTTCCGCCCGGTCCCACTTCGCCAGGTTGGCTCCGGCGTCGTAAGTGCTTTGCAGAAATTCGAGCAGCGCCGATCTAGGCGACGGATCCAGACGAACATCGTCGTACATCAGGAAGAATTCTTTGATCTGCGGATGATAAAACGCCTTGCGGGGACGAACCGGACTCTGTCCGTAGCCGGACGGTTCCGGCGCGGCGTAGGCGTAGAACGCCGGTCCCTTGATCTCCCCACCGCCTGGCCAGAACCCAGCGCTGATCACTTCGTGCGAGTAGGCCTCGCGCGTGATCACATCGGCTCCTTCGCGCTCGGGCGCGCGCCGTCCGGAAAAGCGCGTCACGCATAAGTCGAAGCTGCCCCAGAAGAAATGCACCGGGCTGTTCTTGCCGATGAAGCGTGAGCGGAACTCCTGGAAGATACTGTCCACTACCAGCAGGATGCGCCAGAACCGGGTCACGTATTCGCGATCATAGGATGCATGCTGGGTATCGCGATCGAACGCGATCGGGCTGGGAATCTCGACCGGCATATGCCAGATCTTTACGCCGATGCCGAGAGAAGCCAGCGCCGCCATGAACTCCTGGTAGAAATCCGCCACCGAGCGCGGCGCGAGTGCAATGGTTCTAACCTGACCCTGGCTGGTCCGGATCAAAAGGTTGTGCTGGAGAAAATCGAATTCCACTTCGAAGATGCCGTCGCGGTACGGAATAGCGGAAGTAGTGAGCCCCCGCGCACTGATGTAGAGCGGCACCTCCCACCAATGATTGACCATCGGACTCTGCGCCAGGCGGACCTTGCCCACGATCTGGGTCCACATGTGGAGTGTGGCGTAGGTGTCCTGCCAGGCCTCGAGTGGTAAGGCGGGCCAGGATTCCGGCTTGGTGGTGAAATCGTCGTGGCCTACGAGTGTTTTCAGGCTACCATCTTTTGCAGGTGTCACTACCCACCTCTCAACCTTTTCAGCGTACTCCTATTTTGCGGATGAGGAGGAAGGGGCAACCAGACCGGCGCTGGCCCGAACCAACTTCCCGACCGACGGGGCCACCATGATTAGCAATTGTGCCTGCGGCTTTTCGGCCTGCTCCACCAGCGCCAGTTGCGCCGCTACCCACGCGGCCGGGGCCGGTTCGCCACGGTCGAGATAGTCGAGCGCGGCCAGTCCGGCAGCCCCGAGCGCGGAAAGACTCTGCGAGACGGGAGCAACTTCCTTGAGCAGTAGGGATTTTTCAAATTGGGGCTGAAGTTCAACCTGGTTGTCGCGCCAACGGCTCAGCAAGTTCCTGACCCGCGCCTCCGAACCCGGCTTGGCCGCACCGAGTAGCTCGTTTACCGCATCTGCAAACTGCCTTGCTGTACCGCTTTCCGGACGAACCGCATCTACCACACGATTCAGCGGCGAAGCACTGGTCGCGGGTGCAGGGGCCGTCTCTTCGCGGGTGTAGTCTTTCACCGGCTCGAGCACATCGGCCAGAACCTGGAGAGCTGCGATGTCATTGGTCCCGGCAATGCGACGAAGCATGGGTGTGTAACTCGAATTGTGGGTCAGGCCGAGCCCGTCCATCCACGAACTCACGATTGCGAGGCGCTGATACATCGAGTTCACATCGCGCACCTGCTGCGGCGACCACAATCTTTCGGCGATAGCCGCGGTGCGCGGCCAGATGCGGGAGTCAATATTTTCCGGCGAAACATATTCGGCCCACATGCAAGCCTCGCCGCCCAGGATGCGCTTCTGTTCTTCCGGCGTCCGGCTGGCGGCAGCGCCGCTGAGCGGATCGGCCGCGTAATGCCGCTCCGCTGACCACATCAGGTCAACGTAAAAGCCAGACGACAGCAAGCCGCGATAACCCTGTTTCGCCGCCTGCGCCAGGGAATCAGGTCCGCGCCACGACTGAATCACGATGCTCTTGGGCAGATCGGGACGAAGAATTTCATCCCAGCCGAGCATGGTCTTGCCGTGTTTGGCCACGATCTTCTGCAGGCGCTGGTTGAAGTACGCCTGCAGATCATTGTTGTCTTTCAGGCCATGGGCGTGCATGAACGCCTGTATCTTGGGATTCGCATCCCACTCCTTGCCGTTCACTTCGTCGCCGCCGATATGAAAAAACTGGTCAGGAAAAAGCCCAGCCATTTCCCCGATGAATGCGTCCAGAAACTTGTAGGTTTCCTCCCGCGTGGGATCCATGGCGGGATCGAAGACGCCCCACTGGCGCTCGATCTGATAAGGTCCCGAGCCGCTGGCCAGTTCGGGATAGCCGACGAACCAGGCAGTGGCGTGTCCCGGCATATCAAATTCCGGCACGACGCGGATGCCGCGCTCGCGCGCATACCCGATCAAGTCGCGAACTTCATCCTGCGTGTAGAAGAGCCCATCCGAACCCATCCCCTGGAGTTTGGGGAACTTCTTGCTTTCGATGCGGAAGCCCTGGTTTTCCGAGAGATGCCAATGAAAGACGTTCAGCTTCACTGCCGCCATGCCGTCCAGGTTGCGCTTCAGAACGTCGAGCGGGATAAAGTGGCGGCCAACATCAATCATCAATCCCCGCCAGGGAAAGCGCGGGCCGTCCTCAATCGAAACAGCCGGCGCGGCAAAACCTGCACCTGTCGTCTGCACCAACTGCAGGAAAGTCTGCAATCCACGGATCACGCCAAGCGTGGTGGGAGCGTTCAGCCGTGCGGCGGAGTTGCTGACATCGAGGTGGTACGACTCATCTTCACCCAACTCCTGAACGCTCTTGGTGCCGCCAGCCGCCTGAATGACGAGAGTGGCGTTGGTGGAATCTGCGATCTGCATGTCGATAGGCGGCATTCCGATTTGTCGGCCCAGTTGCCCGAGGAACATCTCGACGGCAGAATCCAGCCGCGGCTCGTGACGGCCGGCGATGGAAACCGAAAAGGTTGGGCCGATCAGAAGCTGGCCGCTGCCCATCTGCACTTTGGCCGGCATGGGCATCAGGTTCAAAGACTGTGCCTCTACCACGGATGTGAGTACGACGCAGAACATCGCAGCCAGAATAGTCCGCACCATTCATTCTCCATTGATTTTGCCCGTCGATAATTACGAGGATGTCACGAAGTGGGCAGCATAGTAGAAGCGAGTGCGGTCTGCAAATTGCGGAGCCACGCGAAAGGCCATGCAGGTCGTGCAGTTGGATTTTGAAACTGGAGGACGGGCGGGACGCCCGTCCTCCATAAGTAAAACTATCCCTCGGCCACTAACTCGCTGTAACAACCCAAAGCCACGCCCCAGAGGCAAGGTTCGGAGGCCAGTCTCTGCAAGCCAAGTTCGCCGGCGCTTTGCGTTCCGTGCATGCCGGTCCAGATCACCCGGAAACGGGCTTTTTCCTCGTCCGACTGCACTTCCAGGATTTCGCCTGGCTTGATCTGGCGCCGCATGCCCTGGACGACCGCACCTGTGCTGCTCAGGTTCTTGACGCTAGCCAGCTGCATGAAGGGCAGGTCATGGGCGTCCACACCCCAGATTCGCACTGGCAAACGGGCCGTGACCCGAGAATTGCGACGACGATCCATTCGTCCTCCCTGAGGTTCCGAGGTAATGATTCGAAGCTCGGCGCTTCCTGGCTGATGAGAGGATGGTACGGGGAGGGCATGAAGAAGAAAACTTACCGGGGTCACGCCAGGGTGGTGCCCCTGGTCACGCAGCTAACTACTGTCTAAACATAGGGATAGACCGAGACAATCTTTAGTTCTAATTGGGAAGCGAGCAGGATCCGGGCCCCCGCGGGTCGCCACAGGAACCGCAGGCTCCCGTCGAGCGTGCGGCAGGCGATTGACCCTTGGCGCTGACCGCAAACACCGAAAGCTGAGGCGCCAGCTGGCTGCCATGGCACTTGGGACACTCCGCCTTCTGCTGCCCGTACACCAGCGCTTCAAACTGGTGATCACAATCCTTGCAGATGTACTCGAAGATAGGCATTACCGGGACTCCTCTGCCGGCAGGCTGCCCCGCCAGCACCATTTGGTCATACCCATTTAAAATCAAGCAGTGGAGAGTGTGCAAACGAAATTGCCGACCTTTGTGCCGAGGCGGGGCCTCAGCGGCGGACATCGGCAAACCCTGGCCAGTTTTTTCCTTCCCCGCAGCTTCACGCTGCCACCCGCCGAGGCACGTTACATCGAGGTCGAACCCGGCATTCAGGTTCTCGTCCATTGCCACTGGCAAAGCGAGCCGCAGAACGCCCTGACGCTCATCATCGTCCACGGTCTCGAAGGCTCGAGCGATTCCACCTACATGCTGGGGATTGCCGCCAAGGGCCTCGCCGTCGGCATGAATGTCGTCCGGATGAATCAGCGAAATTGCGGCGGCACGGAAGGACTGGCCCCCACTCTCTACCATTCCGGCCGCTCCCAGGATGTCGCCGCAGTGGCGCAAAATCTGATCGAGCAGGACCGCATCTCCCGCTTTGCCCTGGCTGGATATTCCATGGGTGGAAATCTGGTGCTGAAACTGGCGGGTGAATGGGGAAGCTCAGGTCCACATCAATTTCGCGCGGTGGCGGCGGTCTGTCCTGCGGTCAACCTCGCCGCCTCGGCGGACGCTCTGCATTCGCCCAGCAACCGCCTGTATGAACAGTATTTCCTGTGGAACCTGGGTCGGCGGCTGCGCACCAAGGCACGCCTGTTTCCGGGCGCATTCGACACTTCGCGCCTCCGCGGTATCCGAAGCCTGCGCGAGTTTGACGACCGGATCACCGCGTTCTACTGCGGCTTTACCGGCGCCGACGATTACTACGACCGCTCCGCGGCCGCGCATGTCATTGACCGTATCGCCGTGCCCACCTTGATCCTCAACGCGGCCAACGATCCTTTCATTCGCATCCTCCCCGAAACCCGCCGGAAGATCCTGGACAATCCTCACATCACATTCGTCGAGACCGAAGACGGCGGCCACTGTTCTTATCTTGCAAACCCCAACGGCTGTAGTGACGGCCGCTGGGCCGAATCTCAAATCGTAGAATTCCTGCGCACCATGTAGGCGCGAGCGCTCCGACTTCGCTCAGGGCAGGCTCGCTTGTGCGGTCGAGCGAAGCTCGACCTGGTTTCCTATACAATCACGCACGAATGAGGTTTCTGCAGTCGAGCCGCGTCGCCATCGTCCTGCTGGCGCTCCCGCTGTTGCTTCTGGCAGAGCCTGTCTCGCAGCTGCATCCCACCGACTACGTCAACGATTTCGCCCACGTTCTGGACCCAACCACTATCGCGCAACTGGATAACATCTGCCAGCAGCTCGACCAGAAGGCGCACGCGCAGATTGCCGCAGTCACGGTGAATACCCTGGACGGTTCCGACATCGAGAGCTACGCCGTTGCCCTGTACAAGCAATGGGGCATCGGCAGCAAGGCCACAGACCACGGGGTCCTGATCCTCCTGGCGGTGCAGGACCGGAAATACCGCATTGAAGTCGGCTACGGGCTGGAGCCGATTCTGCCCGACGGCAAGGTGGGAGGCATTGGCCGCGAGGCGGTCCCGCTGCTCCGGCAGAGTGATTACAGCGGCGCGGTATCGCTGATGACATCGAGGGTCGCCGATGTGATCGCGCAGGACGCCGGCATAGAATTGACGGGAGCCCGTCCGCAACTCCCGGCCGCGCCCAGCGCCCAGCCACAGCTGTCCGGAAAACAGCTGCTCATTCTTGGCGTAATTCTCCTGATCGTGCTGCTGACACCCCTGCGCAAGATCCTGTTCTACTTTCTTCTGTTGGGGGAGGCGGAGGTGGGCGTGGGTATGGCGGCGGAGGAGGCTTCGGAGGCGGTGGCGGCGGCTTTGGAGGATTTGGCGGAGGCAGCTCCGGCGGGGGTGGCGCCAGCGGCAGCTGGTAGCTTGTGGAACGGTTTTGTGGCGCCAGCGTCTCGCCGGCTGTCCCGAGGGCATCCCTTCGGCTTCGCTCAGGGCAGGCTTGCACTCGGCGCACGGGGCTATCGTTCTGGCGGGGTTCGAGGAGAGACGGGAGGGGCTCCCGTCCTCCATTAATTGGCGGTCGGCGCAAGCAGGAGGGTTCGGGAATGGTCGCAGAAAAACAGATCGACGAATTCGTCAGCCGTATGAAACAAGCCGCGGGACAGAACCTGCAGAGCATCATTCTCTACGGTTCCGCCGCGAGCGGGGAGTATCAGAGCGAATTCTCCAACCTGAACCTGCTCTGCATTCTGCGGGAGAGTTCTTTCTCCAAGCTCTCCGCCATCGCACCGGTGGTGGATTGGTGGCATCGCCAGAAACATCCCGCGCCGCTGGTGATGACGCAGGAAGAACTGGAGCACTCCACGGACGTGTTCTCTATCGAGCTGCTCGATATGCAGCATCACCACCGCTTGCTCTTTGGCGACGAACTGCTGACGCCCTTGCAGATTCCGATGCAGCAGCACCGGGCCCAGCTGGAATACGAACTGCGCGAGAAGATGATCCTGCTGCGGCAGCGCCTGCTGGAGGCGGGAGACAACGACCGCGCCCTCTGGCAGCTTTTGCTGGGGTCGGTGTCGGCGTTTGCGACTTTGTTCCGGCACGCGCTGCTGGCGCTGGGCGACGCGGCTCCCCATTCCAAGCGCGAAGCCATCCAGATTCTCGCCACCCGCATTCCCTTCGAGCCTTCGGCCTTCCTGCAATTGCTGGATATCCGCGACCATAAGGCGGACCGCAAACAGCTGGATGCCAAAGACGTTTTCACCCGCTACCTGGCGGCCGTGCAGCACGTAACCGCCGCAGTGGATAGAATGCTGGAGAAATAAGAAATGGCAAATAACCATTCGGGCAAGGGTCGGACCGTTTCCGTGACTATCTGATTCAGGAGGAAGTATGGTCAAAGTTTTGATCGTGATCGCGATTCTGGCACTGATTGCTTTCGTAGCCTTCGGACAATACGTCGGCGTCCGCAACACGCTGGTGACCAAGAACGAGGCGGTGAAGGCCGCCTGGTCGCAAGTCGACATCGTGCTGCAACGCCGTGCCGACCTTATTCCCAACCTGGTCGCAACCGTGAAAGGGATCGCGCAGCAGGAACAGACCGTCTTTGGCGACATCGCCAAGGCCCGCTCGGCATTGCTCTCCGCCGGCAATCCGTCGGACAAGATTGCCGCCAACCAGCAGTTGGACGGCGCCCTGGGCCGCCTGCTGGCGATCGTGGAGAACTATCCGCAGCTGAAATCGAACGAGAACTTCCTGCGCCTGCAGGACGAACTGGCCGGCACCGAAAACCGCATCGCGGTCGAACGCAAGCGCTATAACGACACGCTGCAGGACTACAACACTTACATCCAGAAATTTCCCAACAACATTTTTGCCGGATGGGCGGGCTTCAAGCCGAATGAGGCTTATTTCGCAGCATCCGAGGGATCGCGACAGGTGCCGACGGTGAATTTCGCGCCGCCCGCTCCCCAGGCCACGCCGCAGCCCGCTCCCGCGCATTAGCGTGGAAGCTGATTTCGCAGTCGAACTTGGAGCGGATGACGAGACCCTGGAATTGCCCTGGGCCGCCGCCGATGGCGGCCCGCGCTATTACGACCTGAAGCGTCAGCCAGAGCTTCTGCTGAACGTCGAGGAGGCCAGCCGCGTACCGGAGCTGGCCGAGTTTCTCGCCGTCATGAACTCGCCGTCGGGCATTCTCGAAACGGCGAAGTGTGACGCCTGGTCGAGCACTGACATCAATCCCGAAGAGGAAATCTTCGGGGCGGCGTACAAATTCTGCTCGTATGTGGACATCCTGTTTTCGCAAGGGTCGCGCTACTCCTTCGCGGAACATGAGCAATTCGCAAAACAGATAACGCAACTCCTGAAGCGTGTCCCCGAAATTCCTGCAGCGGTCGAGTTGCTGCTCCGACGTGGTTTTTACGACGTGGGAGGCGAGGTTCAGGAGGGCTTCTACATCACGCTCTATCTCTTCGGCTACGGAGACGATGAACCTCAAGCCCGCCAGCGCTGGGCGATAGCCCTGAAGTTGGTAGAAAATGCCATCCGGCAGGTCGAGTTAATGTAGGCGCGAGCCCTTCGACTTCGCTCAGGGCAGGCTGTTCGTGCGGGAGCCATTACTGTCCCGTCAAGCTTCCGGCAGAGACGGGCGGGGACGCCCGTCCTCCATGTAGTACCGCCCCTTTCCATCGGGTGCGCAGGATCGAGAGAGCCAGCATGCCGAGAAAGATCAGCAGCAGCCCAAACGACGCGGTCCGAATGCCGACAGCATGCTTGGGCAAAATGGAAAGCCGCCCGTACACGAACTCAATGTGCACCCAGTAGACGAGGAGGGATGTCTGCCCCAGCTGGATCAATGGACTAAAACCCCACTGGCCTGCGCCCCAACGGCACCACGCGTATATCACGGCCAGAATCGTAAGCAGCAAACCTACGCGTATTAAAAAGAAATTCGGACTTGTGTGCCAGAAGTCATAGACCGGATAAATGTGCACGGGTCGCGCATCCATCCATCTCGCCAGATAGACCAGAGCGACGCCGACTGCGCCAGCCGCCGCCAACAACCCGGCTTCACGCCGCCGCGCCCAATCGCTGAGCAGCAGAAAGCCGACGGCGAGGCCGGCGAAGGCGAAAGCCGTCCACGGAAAAATGGGGAAGAGCCACGACTGCGGCTGGCCCAGGTTGTGCACGCCGTCAATGTACGACTCGATCGGCCAGGGCAGCCAGTACGGACGCCACGTGGTCCACACCAGTGGGGTTAGCAGCGAAATCAGCAGAGCGGCAGAACCCGCAGTCCCTCCGAGAACGGACCGGGAGCTGACCGCTTTCGCGCGAAGCACGATCCAGCACACCACCCCCATCAGCATCATGGAGACGCCAATCGTATTCAGAATGTCCACGCGCAACAGGTCGCTCCACGGCGCCCATCCCCAGGCGATGATGTATTCCTGCAGGCGGAACAAAAGGCCGAGCCCCAGAATTTCCGCGCCGCGCCGGATGGTAGTGCGCGCGATCGCATTCGCCGGCAGACCCTTCTGGCGCAGCTTGTCGGTCACCATGGCAAAGGAAACTCCCGCCAGAAAGAGAAACAGCGGCGCGGGCAGCGTCCCGCCCAGTTGCGACCACATGAAGAACGTCGTCTTGCGCGCCTCCGGACTCAGCCAGGAATCGTAGCAGTGGGTTTGAAACATCAGCACGCAGGCCAGGCCGCGCATCCAGTCGATGTAAGCCAGACGGTGAGTGGGAGAAGAAGGCATGCAACGCGAAAGTATATGCCACGGACCTCGTAGGGGCAGATGTCCTCATCTGCCCGGCGGAGCGAAGCTCCGCTACTTTGCGGCGCACAAACCCTGTCGAGCTTCGCTCGACTGGGCAGATGAGGACATCTGCCCCTACGTGGTTCGTGGCGCCCCTCAAACTCGCGCCAACCCGCCCAAGCGTCGTAAGATATTCCCTGTGCCAACCGAACCCAATCTCGCCGCCAAACGAGACTTGCTCGACCAGCAGCTCCGCGGCCTGGGGCGGACCCTGGTCGCCTACTCCGGAGGTGTGGACTCAGCCTTTCTCGCCTGGGCGGCGCATCAGGCCTTAGGCAGCAATATGCTGGCTGTCATCGCCGACTCGCCCAGCCTGGCTCGTACGCAACTGGCGGACGCAACCGCCTTTGCCGCTGAACAGGGGATCCCGCTCGAAGTCATCGTGACCGGCGAGCTCGACCGGCCGGAATATGCCCGCAACGACGCTGCCCGCTGTTTTCATTGCAAGGACGAGTTGTTCACCACCATGGAAGAATTTCGCAGCCGGCGCGGCTTTGATTCGATCGCTTACGGTGTGAACCTGGACGACCAGGGCGACTTTCGCCCCGGACAGCGGGCCGCCGAGCAGCATCGGGTGGCTGCGCCACTGCACGATGCCGGGCTTACCAAGCAAGATATCCGGGAACTATCCCGGGCCGCCGGGCTGCGCGTGTGGGACAAACCGGCTTCGGCCTGCCTTTCTTCACGAATTGAGTACGGACGCGAGGTCACGCGTGAAGCGCTCAGCATTGTCGAACAGGGCGAGGATGCGCTGCACGCGCTCGGGTTCCGCCAGGTCCGGGTCCGTCATCATGGAGACATTGTTCGTATCGAAATCGCACGCGAGGAGCTGACCCGCGCGCTGAGTCCGGAGATGGCTGCGGAATTCACCCGCATCTTCAAGGCTCTGGGGTTCAAATTCGTAACCCTGGACCTCGAAGGATTTCGATCGGGCTCCATGAACACCTTTCTGGCAGCCGAAATCCTGACCGGCGGACGCTGACGCCGCCGGAAATGGCCTTTCAACCCTTCATCCCCCAGCGGCCGGCCCTCCCGCCCGTGTGAGATAATCGTTATGAATCTTCAATGTACAGGCGGTTTCTAGTGACGCTTCTGCGGCGTGCCACACTTGTGCTTCTCGTCATATGCCTGGGCTGCTCCGCCCAGTCCATGCCCCCTGAGGTGGCGCGGCGAATCGAGCAGCAAGTGCGGATTTTCTACACGATTCCAGCCCGGGTAAAAGTGGTTCTGGGGCCGGTCAAACCCAGCACCGAGTTTCCCAATTACGACGCTCTGACCATCACCTTCGACGGGGGCACCAAGAAGCAGACTTACGATTTCCTGCTGGCCAAGGACGGCAAGACGCTGCTCCGCATGACCAAGCTCGACCTTAGCAAGGACCCCTATGCCGAGGTCATGAAAAAGATCGACGTCGGCGGACGCCCGACGCGCGGCAACGCCAAGGCCAAGGTGGTTGCGATCAACTACGACGACTTCGAATGTCCCTTTTGTTCGCGCATGCACCAGACCCTCTTCCCCGACCTGCTTAAGGAGTATGGCGACCGCGTGCTATTCATTTACAAGGATTTTCCGCTGGCCGAGATTCATCCCTGGGCTACGCATGCGGCGGTGAATGCAAATTGCCTGGCGGCCCAAAGCCAGGACGCGTATTGGGATTTCGCCGACTACATCCATGCCAACCAGAAAGAAGTGAATTCGGAGAAGAATCACGACGCTCAGTTCGCTGCGCTCGATCGCATGGCAACCGACCAGGGACAAAAGCACAATCTCGACGCAACAAAGCTTCAAGTCTGCATCAAAGCGCAGCAGGACGACAAGGTGAAGACTTCCGTCCACGAGGGCGAAGCGCTGGGCGTGGAAGCGACTCCGACGATGTTCGTGAACGGCGAGCAGGTGGATGGGGCCCTCTCGCTCAGTGAGCTTCGCGCTATCCTGGATCGCGCCCTGGTGCAGGCGGGTGAGACGCCGCCGGTGCATCCTGCCCCAGCCCCGGCCAGCACATCCCAGCCGGGGAGTAAATAATTCCTGATTTTGCGAATGATGCCTTGCGAGTCGCGGACCGGGCCAAGCATCGAGCAGCAATGCGGAGGACTTGATTTGAAAATACACGATCTCTCGCGCCACAAGCTGGTTGCGCTTCTTGCCGTGTCGCTCATGATTTTTTCTGCCGGCTGCACTTCCAAGCGTGCCGGCGATGATGTCGCCGCCACGGTGGACGGCCGCAAAATCTACCGGGCTGACGTGGAAAAGTACTACCAGAACCAGACCGCCGGTTCGGAGCAGGTGCCGGTCGGCGAACAGGCCACCAGCCTGCGTCTCAGCATTCTGAAGGAACTGGTCGATAACGAAATCCTCATGCGTCGGGCGGAAAAGCTCGGACTCCTGGCCACCGACGAAGAGGTGGACAGCAAGCTCAACGAGATCAAGTCACCGTATACCAAGGAACAGTTTGAAACCCGCTTGAAAGAAAAAAAGATCACGGTGGACGACTTCAAGCGCGATCTGCGCCGTTCCCTTACCGTTGACAAAGTGTTGAACAAGGAAATTACGTCCAAGATCAACGTCACCGACCAGGACATTACGAATTACTACAATGCCCACAAGGCGGAATTCAACCTCATCGAGCCGCAGTACCACGTGGCCCGTATCCTGGTGACGACTACGCCTAATCCTCAAGTCCATAATCTGAAGAATGACAAGGCGCAGACCGAGGCCGATGCCCGCAAGAAAATTCAGATGATCATGAACCGGCTGGACAGCGGCGACGACTTCGGCACCCTCGCCATGAACTACTCCGAGGATGCGGAGACTTCGGGGAGCGGTGGTGACTTGGGTTTCGCCCCCGAATCCTCCTTGCACAACACCGATCCCGGCACGCGCGATGCCATGACCAAGCTGAAACCCGGCCAGTACAGCGCCGTGATCCCGCTCGCCAACCCGATGAACAAGCAGGTCGCGGGATTCCAGATCGTGAAACTGATTTCAAAGGAACCGGCAGGACAGCGCGAGTTGGCCGATCCTCGGGTACAGCAGGCCATCCGTTCGCAGCTCCGCGACCGGCGCGAGCAGTTGCTTAAAGCCGCATATTACGAGGTCCTGCGCGATCAGGCTCGGGTAGAGAATTACTACGCGCAAAAAGTGCTGGACGGCAACGGCACCGCACAGTAAGCCGCCAAAAACCACGTAGGCTCGGACGCCCTCGTCCGGGTGGGCGAGCCCAGCTCGCCTTGTTTTCGCTGGCAGCTAAAAATTCAGCCGGGCTTTGCCCGGCCGGGCGGGTGGGGCACCCGCCCCTACGTGGACAGTGGTAGCTACTACTCTACGATCGCCAGCACATCGCCGGCATTCACCGCAGCGCCTTCAGCCACTGCCAACCTCAGCACTGTCCCTTGTTTCGGCGACTTGATTTCGTTCTGCATCTTCATCGCTTCGACCACGACCACACCCTGCCCTGCTTCCACCGCTGAATTCTCCGCAACCAGGAACCTGACCACCTTCCCCGGCATGGGAGCCACCAGCGGCCTCGGCCCTTTCCCAGAGTCGGCGCGGGTCTTGCGGTTGCGCAACGATCGCGGGTCAGACACTTCAGCAGAGTAGGACTGATCGCCCACCCAGATTCGCAAGTCGGATGCCAGGCGCTCGCGTCGGATCTGGTACGCCTTGCCGGCGATCAGGAGTGACAGCACATCAGGCTGCGCTGGCACCGCATCGATCTGGACTTCACGCCCGTCCAGAAGACAGCGCCAGCTCCCGTTGTCACGATCCAGGTCGAGGTCGAGGCGAAAGACGGTTCCATCGATGGTGACGTTGTAGATCATTTCGAAGTTCAGCTGGAGGACGGGCGTCTCGCACGTCCCGCCATCGTCTGTGCATGACGGGCGAGACGCCCGTCCTCCATAAAATCGTGCTACGTCAAGCTTTCGGTTCGTGCCGCTTTTTTCCAACTGGATATTGCCGGGCCCGTGCCGTTGTTTGAGGCAGTGGCTTTCGAGTCCAGCAGCGCGAAAACCGCTGCGGCAATGGCCGCGACGTTCGTTATGCTTTTTTGGCCGCCGTCGCCACCGGTCTCGACTTTCAGCAAACGCTCCAGATAACCGGTGTCGATCTTGCCGGACTGAAAATCTTCATCAGCCAGAATCCGACGGAATAACCCCAGGTTGGTCTTGATCCCCGCCACGAAGTACTCGGGCAAGGCGCGGCCCAGCCGGGAAATCGCCTGTTGCCGGTCCTCCCCGTAGCCAACAAGCTTCGCCAGCAGCGGATCATAATCAATGGGCACGGTCCAGCCGGCGTATACCCCGTTGTCCAGCCGGATTCCCGGCCCTGCCGGAGTCAGCAGCGTCTCGATCTTCCCCGGGCTGGGGAAGAAATTGTTATCAGCATCTTCCGCGTAGATTCGGCACTCGATGGCATGGCCCCGGATGACAACGTCTTCCTGCCGGAAAGGAAGTTTCTCGCCGGCGGCGATGCGGATTTGCAGATGCACCAGGTCCAGCCCCGTGATCAGTTCTGTTACCGGATGCTCCACCTGCAGACGCGTGTTCATTTCCAGAAAATAAAAATTCTTCTCCGCATCCACGAGAAACTCGACGGTGCCCGCGTTCCAATAGCCGGCGGTATTGGCCACTCGCACTGCGACCTCTCCCATGCGCCGGCGCATTTCGGGATCGACCAGCGGCGAGGGCGCCTCCTCCAGCACTTTCTGATGGCGCCGCTGGACGGAACACTCGCGTTCGCCGAGATATACCGTGTTGCCGTGCTCGTCTGCCAGCACCTGCATCTCGATGTGCCGTGGGTTGAGGATGGCCTTCTCGAGGTAAACCTCGTTGTCGCCAAAGGCCCGCTGCGCCTCGCTCTGTGCCGCTTCCAGCGCGGGCTGCAGATCCTGCGCGGTGTGGACCAGGCGCATACCCTTGCCGCCTCCGCCCGCTGCCGCTTTCAGCATGACGGGATAGCCGGTTTTCGCCGCGACCTCCCTGGCCTGCTGCACCGACTCCAGCGCCCGCGAAGTGCCGGGCACGAACGGCACACCGGCCTTCTCCATCTCCTGCCGGGCGCGAGTCTTCGATCCCATCATTTCCATCGAAGCGGCAGTGGGCCCGATGAACTTGATCCCCGCGCTTTCACAGGCCTGGGCAAATTTCGCATTCTCCGAAAGAAATCCGTAGCCGGGATGAATTGCGTCCGCACCGCAGCGTTTCGCGACTTCCACAATCTTTGCGATGTTGAGGTAAGACTCAGTCGCCGGCGCAGGGCCGATGGGGTAGGCTTCGTCCGCCATTAGAACGTGCAGAGCAGCGCGGTCCACCTCGGAAAACACCGCAGCCGAGGCTATCCCCAACTCGCGGCACGCCCGAATGACCCGCACCGCGATCTCGCCACGATTAGCGATAACAATTTTCTTGAACATAATCTGTCGACTGATGACCAAAAACTGACGACTGCCCTCAAAAATACGAAAGCCTCTTCCGTCTCAGAAGAGGCTTTCGCGGTTAACAAGTTGTACGCATTCCTACTGGCTGGGCATGGTGATGCCCTGAGTGCCCGGCTGCTTCTCCGCCTTGGCTTTCTTGACGGCCATGGTCTTATCCACCCACTCATCGGCCGTCTTCAAATCCGCCGCGTGTGCGGCAGGATCATCGCATTGCAGGTCTGCCCGCTCGCGGTACAGCAGGTTCAGATAAGCCATGGCATCGTCGTAATCGGGCCGCAACTGCAGCGCCTTCTGCAACTCGGCGATTCCATCTTCGATGACAGCCGAGTTCTTCTCCCGCAGCATCTCGCAGACCTTTTTGTTTGACTTGTCCTTCATGATCCACTCGTCCGGCTTCAGCCCCGCCTTGGCGCGTTCTTCCATGCGCGGCTGGTAGCTCTGGGTCCAGTCGATGACAGCGACCGAGTAGTAAGGCTCGGGATCATTGGGGTCGAGTTCGAGCGCCTTGCGGTAGAACTTCTTGGCGTCCTCAAATTTCTTCATCTGCAGATAGAGGTAGGCAATCCCTTTTACGCTGTTGATGTTTTTGGGGTCGCGCTCCAGCACGGCGCTGTACTGGTCAATCGCGTTTTGTCCCATGCGATTGTTGTCTTCCGCATCGACGCCGGGGATATATTGCTGGGCAAATGCAGTGGCCAGGTAGAGGCGCGCATTCAGCAGACTGGGATCAAGCGATACCGCCTTCTGGAAGTGGTTGATCGCCTCTTCGTACTTGGCGTTCTTGTAGGACTGCACGCCCTTGTTGAGCTGGTCCCGCGCCTGCAGTTTGCTGCAGCCCGTGGTGGACAGCATCATTAAACCGAGCGCCGTCATTGCCAGCATCTGTACGCTTGTTTTCATTGCGCTGTAAGCTCCCTTGCCAGAAATCGTCACGCCTGCTTGTGCCTACGGACGACCTGCACGCAGCGGTGCAACGCGCGTGCGCGGATGAGAATGGGCGAACCTGAGGTTCGCCCCACAACGGTGTATCACAAAATCCACTCGCCCAGTTACTGGACTTAGTTGCCCGCCTCAATCTTCGCCGTAATCAGACCCACCTTGTCCACGCCCGAGGTGGTTGCGATGTCGATCACGTTGGCGACATCGGCGAACGGAACCGCATCATCACCCTTGACGAACATCACCTTTTCCGCACGGGTCTTGAAGATGTCGGTCAATCGCCCCTGCAGATTGTCCCAGGTGGTTTCCTCCTGGTTGATCTTGAGCGCAGGCGGCTGGCCCGCTCCGCGGTCAAGCAACTGCACCACGATGGTGCGGTCCGGGGCAGTGTTCTTGGGCGCATTGGGTGGTGGCGGTTGGGGCACCAGCGCATCCAGTCCTTTGGGGGTTAACGGCGTGATCACCATGAAGATGATGATCAGTACCAGTAGTACGTCAATCAGGGGCGTGACATTCATGTCCGCACTCTGACCGCCTCCCGCTCCCATTGCCATTCCCATAACGATTCTCCTCGAATGTCCTAAGTACGAATATCTACGCCACGAATGCCCAGGCTATTGCCCGCCGGCAGGCGCTGGGGCGGCCGGAGCTGCAGGAGCCGGCACCGCACTCTTACGCTGCTCGGTCAGCAGACCCAACTGATCCACTCCCGCGGCGCGCACATTGTCCACGACTTCAACTACCGAGCCAAACCGGGCACGCGCGTCGGCCTTCACGAAGACCCGCTTGTCCACACGATTGGCCAGGCGATCTTTGACTTTGCCGGTCAACTGATCGGGCGGAAGCTTGTCAGTCCCGAAGTAGACCGTCCCGTCGCGCATGACTGACACCAGTAGGGCGTCTTCCTTGTCGGCGTCGGGCATCGACTGCGGGTTGTTGACCTTCGCCATGTCAACGCTTACACCGTGCTGCAACATGGGCGTGATCACCATGAAGATGATCAGCAACACCAGCATCACGTCCACCATTGGGGTCACGTTGATATTGGAGTTGACCTTGACTCCCTCATTCCGCTTTGCCAATGACATAAAACTCACATCTCCTCGGCGGTGGTTCACAAACCCGCCCGAGCTGAGAATAGTTCTCAGCCACTTTAGCTTCTCAAAGATGGGCACTTTGGACCCCAGGCTTTAAGACCCGGCGCCGGGGAAATTACCCGGCGCCAGATCGGCAACTCTGAGGATGTAGCCCTGCGACTAACGCCTAGCTGCGGCGCATTCCCCGCCGCTTCAGGAAGTAATCGATCAGTTCGCTCGACGAGTTATCCATCTCCACGTCGAAGGCTTCCACGCGTCCGGTCAGATAGTTGAACATCATGACGGCCGGAATCGCGACGAACAGACCAATTGCGGTGGTCACCAACGCTTCCGAAATACCGCCGGCGACAGCTGCCAGACCGGTGGCCTTTTCAGACTGAATGCCCTTAAACGCGTTGATGATGCCCACCACCGTACCCAGCAGTCCCACGAACGGGGCTGTGGAACCGATGGTTGCCAGTCCGCCCAGGCCGCGCTTCAGTTCGGCGTGGACAATGGCTTCGGTGCGCTCCAGAGCGCGCTTCGAGGCTTCGATGGTCTCGCCCGGAATCTCACCGCTTTCCTGGTGAGCGCGGAATTCCATAAGGCCCGAAGTGACGACTTTTGCCAGGTGGCTCTTCTTGTTACGCTCTGCAACTTTGATGGCTTCTTCGATCTTGCCATCGCGCAGGGCGCCGGCCACGGCGGGAGCAAACGCACGCGATTGTTTGCGCGCGGCGCTGAACGCCATGGCGCGATCAATCATGACGCCGATTGACCAGCCCGACATGACGAACAGAATGATGACCACTGCCTTGGCGGGAATACCCATCTGGTGCCAAAGCGAAATCGGGTCCCAACCCACGGCTGCCTGCTCCTGGAAAAACCAGGCCGCCATCGTGGACATATGTGTGTAAGTAAGTGCTGCTAGATTGGCTACGAACATGAGTTGCCTTCCTCCTCAGAGCTTGTCAGATTGCAAAACCATTTGCGGCTACGAATTGGCACACCCGAGTTTAACCCCCGGCAAGGGTAAAGTTGACGGTAATCTGAGTTTCCACTTCCACCGGCTCACCGTTCAGAATGTACGGCTTGTACTTCCACTGTTTCACCGCCTCGATGGCGGCTGGAGCCAGCATGGGGTGGCCGCTGATCAGGCGCAGGTTCTGAATCGAACCATCCTTGCTGATCTCAGCCTGCAGCAGGACTGATCCTTGGATGCGTGCCTGCCGCGCCAGGGGGGGATAGGCCGGCTGAATTTTCCTGAGCAGCAAACCCTGGGTTACGCCCTGAGAAACCCGCACGCGCTGCGGCGTCGCGACTTTGGGCACTGCGATCGGGGTCGAATTGATAATACCGCCGATCACGCCGCCCATCTGTCCGCCAGCCGCGCCTGGGACGCCGCCCACAACGCCAGCCATGGTGGAAACCGGTGGCGGTGCTTCTTCCTCTTTGATCATTTGGACTTTCTCAGGAATCTTGGTGGGGGTGCGCAACTGACCGTTGATGATGTCGGTCTGAATTTGTTTGACCACCTTGATGGGGGTCGCAGCCGGTGGCGGTGGCGGTGGCGGCGGAGGTGGCGGAGCCACCAGGAAGGTCATCAGCTGGGTTTTGGGTAGAGCTTCGGTAAACAGCAGCGGGATCAGTACCAGGACTCCGACCAGTGCGATCTGAAAACCAAACGATAGAAAAGTAGTCAGGCCGCGCTTTGTCTTGAGTCTGCCACCCGATTCAATGAGGCTATCTTCAAACATGAGGATTCTCCTGCAAGACCCTACGTATGTTTAGACACCGCCCGCACACGCTTTGCTCCCGCATTCATTTGCCATTCCGTAACACGAAAAAATACGTTCAAACTGTTGAAATCACGCCCGATTCGCCAAACCAAACCTACTGGCCGCTGGCCACCTTACCCTTGCCCGTCGGGGTTTTGCCCGCCGTCGTCTTGTTCTTGCTTGCGATCAGCGCCACCGGCTTTCCCTGTTTCGCCCGCCAATCCTGGTAAGCCACCAGAATGGGCGCCGCAATCGCGATCGAAGAATAGGTTCCGATCAGGATTCCAATCACCAGGGCGAAAGAAAAGCCATGCAGCACTTCGCCGCCGAACAGGTACAGCGCCAGGACCGTCAAAAACGTCAGTCCGGCGGTCAGGATCGTCCGGCTCAGGGTCTGATTAATACTCCGGTTTACGATTTCTGACAACTTTTCTCGCCGCAACAACTTCAAGTTCTCTCTGATGCGGTCGAAGATGACGATGGTGTCGTTATTCGAATAACCGATCAGGGTCAGGATGGCCGCGATCACGGTCAACGAAATTTCCTTGTTGGCCAGGGAGAACGCACCCACAGTGATCAGGGTGTCGTGAAAGACCGTAATCACAGCCGCGACCCCGTAAATCCACTCAAAGCGGAAACCCAGGTAAATCAGCATTCCGGCCAGCGAGTAGGCGACGGCGCGCATCGCCTGCCCTTTCAGTTGTTCGCCCACTTGGGGGCCGACGATCTCTACCTGATAGACACCAAAATCGGAAAGAAAGAACCCATCCTGCAAAACCGTAACCACGCCGGGATCGGCCACAGTCTTGAGCTCATCGAAGGAGGTCAGTACCCCGCCCTTGGTCTTGTCGCGATAATCAACGATGGCCTTGGCCGCCGCCGTGTAGCGCTGGCCGGCATCAGTGCCGGCGCGCAACGGATCCTTCTCCAGCAGGTAATTGGCTAATGTCAAAGAACTGGTGTTGTTCAAGTCCAGCTTGCCCGCCGAAGCATTGGTCTCCAGCGCGTTGATGATTTGAACCTTGCCTTGATCGAGAGCTTTTTCGCTGGTCTCGCGCACGTCGAGGTCAATCAGCACTTCGTTGCTCGCCACGTCATTCAGGCGCTGTATCTTGGCCTGCGTCAAACCCACTCTTCGCAGCGCCTCACGGATGGCATTGTCATCCGGCGGGTGCGAGAACTTCACGTAGACCAAGGTTCCGCCCCGGAAGTCTACACCCAGCGGGATACCATGCCAAAACAGCATGGAAAATACTCCCGCCACACTGAACAGCAACGAAAAGGCGAGAAAATACCACTTCTTGCCCAGAAAGTCTATGTTTGGATTTCGAAAAAATTCCACGCTATCGTCAAACCCCTCTTTTGGTTACTCAATCTTTCTCTTCACTTTGCGTCCGCAAAGGACGCAAAGAGACCCGCCCTAAGAGCACCGGCTTTAGCTCAGATGCTTAATGCCTCGCCGCGCTGCTTGCGGCTCAAAATCCAGTCGAAAATCATGCGAGAAACAAACACCGCCGTAAACAGGTTGGCCAGCAACCCAAAGGTCAGAGTGACCGCGAAACCCTTGACCGGGCCTGTGCCAAACAGAAACAGGATGGCGGCCGATACGATGGTGGTCACGTGCGTGTCCACGATCGTGATCCAGGCATGCGCGAAACCCTGCTCCACTGCCGAGGACGGCGTCTTGCCGTTCCGTAGTTCCTCTCGAATGCGCTCAAAAATCAGGACGTTCGAGTCCACGCCCATGCCCACCGTCAGGATGACGCCGGCTATACCCGGCAGGGTCAGGGTGGCGCCGAAGTATCCCATGAAGCCCAACAGAATGATCAGGTTCAGGATCAGCGCCAGGTCGGCATTAATGCCCGCGCCGCGGTAGTAGATCAGCATGAAAATCAGCACGGCGAGCATGCCGATAATCGCCGCCCGAACCCCGGCCCGGATCGAATCCGATCCCAGAGACGGGCCCACGGTTCGCTCTTCCAGATACTTGATGCCGGCCGGCAGTGCGCCCGAATTGAGGACCAGCGCCAGGTCTTTGGCCGCCTGGTCACTCATGCCGCCGCCGCTGATCCGTCCCTGGTCATGGATCTGCTCGTTGATGGTCGCCACTTCCCGCACCCGGTTATCCAGAACGACTGCCAGCTTTTCGCCGACGTGCGCGCCGGTAAACGCGGCGAATTTTCGTCCGCCTTCATTGGTGAGAACGAAGCCAACATCGGGCGAATTGGTATTGCTATCGCGTCCAACCGTGGCGCCGCCCGACCGCAGATCAGCGCCCGCCACCGCGGAGCTGCGCGTCACCAGATAAAACTGTTCGCCTGCCTCGTCACTGGTCTGGCGGCCCGACGCTGCGTCCCCGCAACAGAGATCGAATCGGGAGGCAGCACTCCATTGTGCTGCTGCAACGCGTCCTGCTCGCTCGAGTAAGGCCCGCCCAGCACCTGCTTGATTTCCAGCATGGCGGTGGACTGCATGATTTCCTTCACCCGCGCCGGATCGTCCACCCCGGGTAGTTGCACCAGGATCTGATACTGGCCGAGGCCGTGTTCCTGAATCACAGGCTCAGTCACGCCCAGCTGGTCAATGCGGTTGCGGATGGTTTCGATGGCCAGGCTGACCGCGCGATTCTTCAGCTCGGCTAGCGCCTGCGGCTTCATGGTGAAAGTCCAGGAATTGTCCGCACCCGAATTGAGGTTATATTCGGGTAGCCGTTCGGCTACGGTAGAGCGCAAATCCGAAGTGGCTTCCGGGGGCACACCTTTTAGCACAATCTGGTCAGGATGATTCACCGGATCAGGCTTGCTGATCTCGATGTAGTTGATCTTGTGGGTGCGAAGGTCTTCCTTGAGCCGCTCCAGGGCGCGGTCCGAATCTCCATTGACCGCGTCGTTGACCTGCACCTGGAGAATCAGGTGAGTGCCACCCTTCAAGTCGAGCCCCAGGTGAATGCGTTCCTGTATCGAGGCGAGGAGCCCGCTACTTGAAAAGCTCTTCGGAATTCCGAAGATACCAAAGAGAAACATCACCAGGGTGGCGACGACCAGTCCGAGTTTCCAACCTAAAGTCTTATTCATGTCCTGAGGGTCAATTTCTTTCTTGTCGTGCCGGCTCTTCGTAGCGCCGGCCTCCGGCCGGTCCGATGGGGTGGGCGGGACGCCCACCCGACAGCCGGCGGGACGCCGGCGCTACTCATGCAGCTTTGTTGTTCTTGTCCTCCGGGGCGATCACCGAGGCTATCGAAGCCCGCGTCACTTCGAGGCGCAGATTGTCAGGCGGAACGCGGAGCTGGATGTAATCGTCCCGCAGCGCGATGACGGTCCCGCGCAGTCCGCCGCTGGTCACAACTTTGTCTCCCGTCTTGAGATCGTTCAGCATCTGCTGCCATTTTTTCTGGCGGCGCTGCTGCGGCATGATCAGAAGAAAATAAAAGATGGCAAAGATGAAAATCAGCGGAGCAAAACTCAGCCAGCCCCCGCCCCCGACCGTCTGCATCGCCAGTATTTTTACCAGGCTCATAAAACGATTCCGCTTCCACTCCGGCGAGGCTCAGCACGACGCCTGCCGGCGCGTCCTGGCCCTGTGCATTTTACCGCAGGATTTCTCGCTTTCTCAGGCCGGAGATTCTCTTGCTTCAGGCATGACCGGGGATGACGCCGGACTATGGTCTTATTCCTGACGGCTCCCCAGAAAGAAGTTGGGCCTTGTTCCCAAGCGCAATAGAATGACGCACGGACCGCATGGTGTCAAGGTAGAAGCTCAGGTTGTGGACGGTATTGAGGACTTGGGCCAAAACCTCATTGGCGGCATAAAGATGCCGCAGATAAGCCCGGGAGTAGCGCCGGCAAACCCGGCAGCCGCAATTGGGATCAATCGGGCCCGGATCCGAGGCAAATCTGGCCTGCTTGATCGAAATTTTGCCCTGAGACGTAAACAGCAAGCCATGCCGCGCCGCCCGGGTGGGCAGGACGCAGTCCATCATGTCTACGCCGGCGTTGGCGTATTCGACGATCTCCTCCGGCGTGCCCACACCCATGAGGTAGCGCGGCTTGTCCGCGGGAAGATGGGGCAGCGTGGTTTCGACGATTTCGCGGGTCACGGCGCGCGGCTCGCCCACGCTCAATCCACCGATGGCGTAGCCAGGAAAGCCGATCTCGACGGTGCGTTCGGCCGATTCCTTGCGCAGCACGGCGTCCATGCCGCCCTGCACAATCCCGAAAAGCGCTTGAGTCTGCGTCACCTCGATCTGCGCAGGCCCGGACGCCCGCGTCCGGGCGGGCGAGCGCAAGCTCGCCGGGTTTGGCGGGGTTAGTCTCTCCGAATCAGCCGAGCTGCGCTCGGCTGGGCGGACGAGGGCGTCCGCCCCTACGTGGTCTGGGCTCCACGGCACCTCGTGTTTATGCGCCTCAAAATATTTCTTGCTGCGTGCGGCCCAGCGCAGCGTTAATTCCATCGACTCGCGCGCCCGCTGCCGGTCTGCGGGAAACTCGGTGCATTCATCGAACGCCATCATGATGTCCGCACCCAGCCCGATCTGCGCTTCCATGGCGCTTTCCGGACTAAAAAAATGCGGCGAGCCGTCCAGATGCGAGCGAAAAGTCACGCCTTCCTCAGTCACCTTGCCCAGCTCGTTCAGACTGAAAACCTGGAAGCCGCCCGAGTCGGTCAGAATGGCGCGCGGCCACGCCATGAAGCGATGCAGCCCGCCCAGCTGGCGGACTTGCTCGACTCCGGGCCGCAGGTAGAGATGGTAAGTATTCCCCAGAAGAATTCGTACGCCGAGGTCTTCGAGGATGTCCTGCGAGACGCTTTTGACTGACGCCACGGTGCCGACCGGCATGAAGACTGGGGTTTCGACGATCCCGTGGGGCGTGGTCAGGCGGCCGGCGCGGGCGGCGCCGGAGGTGGCGTCGATCTGAAACGAAACGGACACTTTGGGATTGTAGCAATCGGCGAGAGTCGACCTTCTTCCAGGCCTGCCTCACTCCACGCGGGCGAGGGCGCCCGTGCCACACATTCGAATAAACGGCTGGCATTGTGATGCCGTTGTGACCAAAGCGTACGCACCGATCCTTGGCATGGGCGCTATCGGCGGAATTGTGATTGGCATCACTCGGGCGAAGTTCGGCCGCTAGCTCGCAGTCAGCAGAATGGGCTCGCCCTGGGTGATCACCAGAGTATGCTCGAAATGCGCTGATGGCCGGCGGTCGGCGGTGCGCACTGTCCAACCATCGTTCGCTACAAAGGCGCGTCCCGATCCAGCGGCGATGATCGGTTCGACCGTAATCACCAGACCTTCGGTCAGGATCTGATTGGCTTCGGGATCGGCATAGTTGGGCACGCGCGGCTCTTCGTGGATGGTGCGTCCAATGCCGTGTCCACCCAGGTCGCGGATCACCGAGAAGCCGCTACGCCGCACTTCCCGCTCGACCGCGCGGCCGATCTCGAACACGCGGAACCCGGCTCGCGCCACCAGCATGGCTTTGGTAAAGGCGCGCTCGGCACACGCAATCAGGCGCCGGTTTTCTTCGGAGACTTCGCCGACGGCAACCGTCTCGGCTGCGTCGGCCATGAATCCGTCTTTTTCAATGGTTACATCGAGCTTGACCAGGTCGCCACCCACGACCGTGCGTTCTCCCGGAATACCGTGGACCGCTTCATCGTTCAGACTGATGCAATTTACTCCGGGAAATTTGTAGACCAATTGTGGCGCGGATTGCGCCCCGTGCTCGCGCATGACGGCGGCGCCGACCGCATCCAGTTCGGCGGTGGTGATGCCGGGGCGGACTGCGCGCTTCATGGCTTCGAGCATGCGGCGGACTATGGCGCCAGCGGCCCGCATGCTCGCGAGGTCTTCGGGACCAGTGATGGACATGCTTCTAGCCTATCGCATCGGAGGGACGGCGCGGCGCGAAATAGAGCATGAGAAGGAAGCCGGCGACGAAGAATGGCATTACCATCAACAAGCTGAATCCAAGGAATCGCAAAAGCAGTCCCCACAAAGCTACGGAGTCGCAAAGCGCGTATGTCCCAACATAAGCGGTGCGCCAGCGTCTGAGGGCCGCCACATCTTCGGGTTTTGTGGACAAGACCTGCTCTGAGGGCTTTAAGATCTTTCGGCGGAAGAAGAAAATGCCTTCCACCGCCGACGCGGCGAGTCCCGCGATCACATAGAAATAAGTCTGCGTTTTAGGCGGAGTATAAGGGCGGACCCACCCCGCTATAACTGCATAGAAGACGATGCTTGCCAGTAGGACCAGCCGTACGGTCCGCACGAGCTTGAGCGAGGATTCCATCACTCGGATTCTGCCTCAGGTTCTATGTGGGCGAGGTGGGAAATAACTACCGTGTGCCGGAAGCGGCAACGGTCAGTTTCATTCAGGTAAGGGGTTCTGCCGCGGAAAACCTAGCCGAGCCCTGCTCGGCATGGACGGGTCGGAGACCCGTCCCCACATGGCTTGTGATGGTTCTTTACGGCTTGTGGTTCGCTTACGAGCCGGTGATTTTCAGGCGGAATTCTTCGGGCAGGCGCTCGCGGATTTCTGCTGGCAGGCGATCGTGGACGCGGCGGGCTCCCAGTTTGGCGGCGTCGACTACGGCCATGGGCGCGGGCGTGGTCACCGCCACTCCCAGCCAGATCAGGGCGGATAGTGCGAATCCCACCAGCGCGGCCACTTCCAGCCAGAAGGCGTGCCGCGGATTGAGATGGAGGATTACGCCAAAGGCCATCAGGAAAACGGCGCCGGAAAGTGAGGCCAGTGCGATCAGCGAGAGGTCGATGTTGCGGTGCAGATGCTGGCGGGAACGGCAATGGGCGCAGCTGTCAAAGTGTTCTTCGTAGTCTTCGCGCATCCCGGGCGCAAGGCCGGAGATGTCATACCGCCAGCCGGCTAGAATTTTTCCAACAATAGGGTCAACGCACTGGCTCATAAAAACAGCAACACGGGAACTATAACTGGATCGCTGCCATCGGCTCCGATTGTTGCGCCAGCATCACCCGGTTCAGCAGTAATGTCTGACGTCGCCCCAGGGCCTTTTCCGCTGTGCCCAGCGCGAGCTCGGGATGGTTGTTGAGCGCCGATAGGTGCGCCAGCACTATGTATGATGCGTTGCCATCATATTCGGTGCATAAGAATTTAGCGAGTTTGTCGTTGGACAAGTGTCCGGTCGGACTTCCGACCCGCTGTTTGACCGACCAGGGGTAAGGCCCTCCCCGCAACATTTCCAGGTCGTGATTGGACTCGATGACCAGCACATCGCAACCCCGCAGCTGATCACACACGTTGGGCGGCATGTATCCCAGATCGGTCGCGATACCGACTTTGATGCCATCGGCGCGGAAGGTCAGTCCAACCGGATCCGCAGCATCGTGTGGAATGGTGAACGGAGTGATGGCAATGTCGCCGATTTCGAAACGGTGCCCGGCGGAAAAAATCTCGAGGCGCGCCAGCTTAGGCAATTCACCCGCCTCGTCACGCAAGGCCCTCGCCCAGGCTTGATGTGTAGCACCAGTCATGTACACCGGCACCTGGAATTTTCTGGCCAGCACGGCCAACCCGTACACGTGATCGGAGTGTTCGTGAGTAATCAGGATGGCAGAAAGAGTACGCGGATCGTCGCCCTGGGCGCGCATGCGTTTGACGGTTTCGCGGCAGGAAATTCCTGCATCCACGAGAATCTTCGTATGCGAACTGGAAACGATCGCGCTGTTTCCCCGGCTGCCGCTGGCCAGCACCGAAACCGAAAATCCCATGTGCGAAGAATACTCGCGCAGGCTGTGGAAACGCGAGTAACTAATGGGATGGCAGCTTTCAGCTTTCAGCTTTAAGTGCTCTGTCATCCTGAGCGGAGTTGGACGATTCGCTTGCGAATCGTCCACCGGAGTCGAAGGACCCCTATGAGCTTAACCGGCGTTGCAATCTTCTCGCTTTTCGTAAGCAGCGGCAAGAACCAGCGCTGCGCGCGCACGATTCAGCTATAGGGGTCCTTCGACTGGTTGCTCTTCGCGCTTTGCGCGAAGAGCAAGCTGCGCTCAGGATGACAAGAGCATAGAGAAGTTGACAGCTGACACCTGGAAGCTGCTATCTCACTTCCATAATTCCGCCAATCCTCTTCTCGCAGTCGCTCCACCGTACGCACCGGCAATTCCCGTCAGAAACCCGAGAAACGATTCGTAGATTTGCGCGCGATAAGGTTTCTCGGTCAGCACGGCGTAGGCAATCAATTGAACCAGGGGGACGAAGGCGGCCACCAGCAACGTCCATCGCCAGGGACGCTGGGGACGAAGCGCGCCGAGCAGCATGGTGGCCATGAGCACGGAGAGCGCGGTCAGCAGCAGGTCGCCGAACTTTACGTCGAGAAGTCCGGCAACTAAGCCGAGCACGCCACCGAAAATGTAGATGCCGCGATCGCTCGCATCCGCCATGATTTCGTGTGGCGCGGGCGCCCTCGCCCGCGGCCGTTGACGTTAAGCTCGAGTCACGCGGGCGAGGGCGCCCGCGCCACACATTCCTCTAATATTTGTAGAAACCTCTCCCGCTCTTTTTTCCCAGCCAGCCGGCATCCACCATCTTGATCAGCAGCGGACACGGCCGGTACTTGGGATCGCCCAGGCCGTCCTGCAGCACGCGCATGATGTCGAGGCAGACATCGAGCCCGATGAAATCCGCCAGAGTCAACGGGCCCATGGGATGCGCCATGCCCAGCTTGAATACTTCGTCGACCGCTTCGGCGGTGGCCACACCTTCCATCACTGCGTACATAGCTTCGTTCAGCAACGGCATGAGCACGCGGTTCGAAACAAAACCTGGAGCATCGTTCACCTCGATGGGCGTTTTGTCGAGTTGCAATGCGAGATCACGGACTGTGGCAAAGGTTTCCTGCGATGTGGCCAGCCCGCGAATGACTTCCGCCAGCTTCATCACCGGCACGGGATTGAAGAAATGCATTCCAATAATTTTTGCCGGACGCCGGGTGACCGCGGCCAGCCGGGTAATCGAGATGGAAGAAGTATTCGTGGCCAGGATCACTTCCGAACGGCAAATCTGGTCGAGGTCGCGGAAGATTTCCGCTTTGATTTCAAATTTCTCGGTGGCCGCTTCAATCACGAAATCACAGCTCACAAGATCGCCGCGCTTCAGCACGGGCTCGATCCGCTTCAGGGCCGCTGCTTTGTCTCCCGCGGTAATTTTGCCTTTGGCCACTTCGCGATCGAGGTTCTTGCCGATGGTTTCGACGCCGCGATCGAGAAATTTCTGTTCCACATCGCACAATATGACGCGATATCCACTGCGCGCAAAGACGTGGGCGATGCCGTTACCCATGGTCCCGGCGCCGATCACTCCGACCCGCTCGATTGGCATAAATATCGCTTCTCCTTCGCCTCTAATCGTGCTCAGTCTATCACTCCCAAGTGCTTGCACGGCTTAGATTTAAGGTTCGCTTAAGCTTCAAATAAATATGCTCCGCGGTACAGCCGATTTTATTTTCGTTGGCATCCGAAGTTTTAGCAAACCGGTCCCAGGTGTCGAGTCGAGGGCAGGCGTGATCGCATTCAAGCCCTTCGCCCGATGGAGCCGGGTGGGAGGAACTATGAGAAGTATGAGGTTGGCGGCACTGGCAATCGCGATGACGCTGATGTTCAGCGGTCTCGCCCTGGCCCGCGATCACGATGACGACAAACACAAGAATGATCACTGGGACAAGCAGGCTGACCGCGACCGTCACCATGACCGCGATCATGATCGGAATCACCACGACTGGCAAAATCGCGACCGCGACCGGAACCGCGATCACTGGCAAGATCGCGATCACGATCGGAACCGTGAACGCCTGGAACGTGAACATGAACGGTGGGAGCGTGAGCGCCGCCGCGATGATGGCTACTATCGCGGAGGACAAATCTACAACCGCTATCCCCAGAGCTATCCGGGCGGCGGTATCTATGGCTACCCCGGCGGCGGCTACCCTGGTGGCGGCTATGGCTATCCCGGATCCGTATATGGCCGCGGCGGCAACGGGCGGAGCGGAGCCTATGGCTTCGGATATCAGGATGGCAGCTACATGGCCCGCCGAGACATATCGCAGAACAAACGCTTCAATCCGAATCCTCGCAATGAGTATGGCAATCGTACTCACGGCTACAACAGTTCATTCGGCGACAAAAATTACTACAAGGCCGAATACAGCAACGGATATTCCGCCGGCTACCAAGCGAACTATCGTGGCGGTAGAGGCTGGTAGAGCAGCAATGAGCAATTAGCAAGAAGCAAGAAGCATCCAATAAAATGGCCGCCACGAAATGTGGCGGCCTTCTTTTCCTGACGAACAATTCCCGATCATCAACTCTCTCGCAATCAGCACCTGGATTGGCTGGGCTTCAGCTAATTTTGCCAAGTGCCAATTGCTAATGGCTCCCGCTCACTCCCGCTCCAGGTTCTCTTCCACCGCAACCTTGCCGCCCTTTTGCACTTCGACCACGCGATGCACTGGCTTGTAGCCGGAGAGCGTGATGTCAATCACGTAGGTTCCGGGATTGAGGAAGAAGTCGACGGGAGAGAACTTGTCGAGAATGCGGTTGTTGACCGCGACCTGGGCGCCCTTGGGTTGGGTCTTGACGTTCACCGCGCCCATCCCCGCCGTGTCACCGCCGCCAAAGAGCTTCTTGAATTTCCCACCCAGCTTGATGTCATCGGCGGAGCCCAGAGCTTTGAGCGTGGGCGCGAAATGAAAGATCTGGCCGGCTTGCAGGCTGGCGCTGGAGGTTTCGTCCAGATAGCCCTGCTTCTTGACGACGAAGGTATGCGGACCCGGTTTGTCCACGTTGATCTGAGCCGGAGTTACTTTCCCTGTATCTTTTCCGTCGAGGAAAATCTGGGCGCCGGCGGGCTGGCTGGTAATTGCGGCGGCAGCGCTAAGCTGCGCCAACTGGATCACCAGAAACGATTTGCTGCCCGAAGCTACTTCAATGGTGCGAGTCTCGGATGAGTATCCGGCCCGCGAGACGGTCACGCTGTGCTGCCCCGGGGACAGCCCGGGCAGATTGAAGGGTGTAACCCAGCTGGGATCGGTCCGTCCATCAATGTGGACCTCGGCCCCTTCCGGAGTCGAGTTGATGGTCATTTGCCCAGGAATCACGGCCGGGGCGAAAGCCTGGACCTTGGTTTTCTTTTTGCTGTTCTTGTTGTACTTCGGGGTCACAAGAACCGACGGTGCTTCCCGGCCTGCCGAGATCTGTTCCGGCTGGGCGTGTACCGGAGCCTGGACCGGGGGTTGAGCCGGATTCCAAGCCGGCTTCGGATTGGTTTCGGCCGGAGCCGCCACAGCAGCCGGTGGCTCCGCGGTACCTTCCTCCGCCGAGTTTTCCGAGTGGATGCGGTAGGCGATGAAGCCCACGACCAGAAGAATGATGGCCACCGCGCCCGCAATCGAATACAAGAAAAGTTTCGGTGGCGTCTTCTTGATCTCGGTGACTGCCTTGCGCGCCACTTCCCGCGGCTGCACCTTGGGCTTGTCGGGTTTTTCCCGATGCACCTGGCTCAACGAAGCAGGCGGCTCCGCATCGAATTCGGGCTCGCCTTGCGGTGGCGGCGGAGGCGGAGGCGGTGTGTAGCTTTCTTTCAGCGGCGGCAATTCCGTCATTTCGGAAAAGCTCGGACCCTTGACGGCATTTTTCGCGCCTTCCGCCATGGACGGATCGACCCGGAACGCGGGCGCCTCGGTCGCCGGCTCCGCATCTGCCACGGCGCTGGCTCGCTCCTGGAAGGTGGTCTGCGCCGATGCTTTCGCCGGAGCTTCGGTGGCTTTCGGTGCCTTCGCCGGCTGGACCGTCGAAACCGCGCTGGCACTTTCCCATCCCGCAGCAGCGGCGGCTGCTCTTGCCGGAGCGCTGGCCTGAGAACTTGCGGACGATGCGGAGTCGCCGGGAGCACTTTCCGACAGCGCCGGCCGCGCAATGGTTTGGGCGCTGGCAGCAGCCGCGGGCGCTTTTTGGGCCCGAGGTGCAGCGGGAGCCGCCGCGGCCTTGGACGCCTGCGGCGCGTTTAATCCCTGAGCTGGCTGCGCCGATTTCTTGGCTTCGGCCTTGGTCGTACTTTCCTTGCAGCGCTCCAGATCGTTGACCAGTTCCTGTCCACTCTGATAGCGATCTTCCGGCGCCTTGGCAAGCGCCTTCATGATGACTTCGCTCAGTACTGGATGAATCTTGCGGTTGACCTCGACGGGAGCCGCAGGCGTGGTTTCGACAATCTGCTGCCGCACCTGGTCGGCATCGTCTCCGGCGAAGGCCTTGGCCTCGGTCGCCATCTCGTACAGGATTGCGCCCAGACTAAAAATGTTGGAACGGCCGTCCACGGGATCGCCGCGCAACTGTTCCGGCGAAACATAGTGCAGAACGTCCGGCGCCTTGCCCGCAGCCTGGCAGGTGAACGCACCCATGCAGGAAACTCCGAAGCTCAGGACTTTGACCGTGCCGTCCCAGGTGACCATGATCTTGGCCGGCTCCAGACTGTAGTGCACCACGTTGTGCGAGTGCGCATGGTCGAGGCCCTGACAAGTTTGGCGCACGATGTCCTGCAGGTCCCAGATGGAAAACCCCTCATTGCGGGCGAGCATGGTGGCGATGCTGTTGCCTTGCACGTACTCCTCGGCGGCGCAGCACTGATCATCAATCACTTCCACGCCGAAAAGCTGTGCGATGTTGTGACTGCTGAGCGGCTTGGTGCCGGCGGCTTCCCGCAGAATGTGGTCGACCAGCACGTCGGCCTGTTCGTCCAGCATTTGCAGCTTGATGGTCTTCAGGGCAATGGTCTGCCCGCTCTCCGGATCAGCGGCCTTATAGACCGCACCAATCTCGGAATGCGTGATTTCGCTGAGTATTTCGAAACGCCCAATCTTATTTGCCATTGCTCCCTGAGCCCCGAAAAAAAACTGCAAACAGGCGGTCTTGTAGAAAGACGCCAGACTTCGTCCATGGGGGAAAGGCGCGACTAGAATATCGCGGCTGGATTGGGGATGGGAGTTACGAAGGTACCCGGAAATGGATGGAACATTCAGCGGCGGGGGAACAAAGCCTTGAAGTGCCGTACACTGGCGCGGGGGAACTCGTCGACGTTTCTCACCAGTTCACAAGCGGTTGTGATTGAGATCACATTGCAGGGTCCCCGGGTAGGCGAACATATGTAGAGATGCAGGTGCAGGAGAGGTCTATGGAGAAGAGCAGGAAGCGAGCCGGCAGACCGCTCTACCAGATTGCAGTTCCTACCGATTTCTATCCCGCCTCAACTTCCGCCATGAAGTTTGCGGAGAGCCTGGCCAAGGTTCCGGGAACCCGAGTTACCGCGGTGCATGCGATAGATTCCCTGGAATACAGCTTTGGCCGAAAGGACCTGCGAGAGTTGAAGAAGCAGCAGGTCTGGGCGCTGGCCCAGGAATCAATGGCACGCTGGCTGCAAGAAGGCGGATTCTCCAGCCGCGGGACCCTGACTGAAGGGGAAGCCGCCCCGGCCATCGCACAATTCATCGCGGCGAATGGAACGGATTTGATCGTCCTGAGTACTTCAGCCCGTCTCCGGGCCGCTCGGCTCGCGCTGGGCTCGGTGGCAGAAGAGATTTTCCGCAAGTCTGCGTGTCCTGTTTTCGTTCTCGGCCCGAAAGTGCGAGCCAGCAAGCGACCACTAACGCGGTTGGTATTTGCCACTGATCTTGAGCCGCATTCACTCGGGTCGCTTCCGCGCCTTTCGACATTCGCCAAAAAGTTCAACTGCACCGTGTCCGTGATCCGCGCGGTCGATCCCGGCATCCGATCGCGCACCGAACGAATCCGAATCAGAAAAGAGACGCAAGAAAAGATCGAAGCAGCGGCCGATGCAGATCTGCGCAAGCGCATCATCCAGGTCCACGTGGAGTTCGGTCATCCCTTAAAAGCCATCCCGGGATTCGCAAGCCGGGTCAAAGCCAGCGCAATTGTCATGGGAGTTCGCGGCGGCGGGGATTGGGACCGTGCCACCACTCATATTCCGTGGGCCCTCGCCCATCGCATCATTGCCCGGGCGAAGTATCCCATTCTGACCATCCGAGGCTGACATGGCCGACGCGATGGCGGAGCCGCAATCGAGATCTTGGAAGGGACTGACTGAGTCCGAGGCCAGACAGCGCCTCCAGAAATATGGCCCAATGTTCTCCCGTCGGGTCAAGAGCTAACTCTTTTCTCCATCGTCGTCGGCACCTTCCGTCGCCGGACCGACAATCAAAGTGTCCAGACGTAAAACGGCGAAGGGCATGGCTGCAGTCAATCTGCGGCCATGCCCTCTCATAACCGTTATTAGCGAACTCTACTTGTTGTTGTGCTTGTCTTTGTAGATGCTGTGGCTGATGCGATCCTGGCGGCGATTCAACTGGCGCTGCTCCGCCTTGGTCAAATGGCCGTTGTGCTTCGCCATGTCGGCCTGCTCCTGTCTCTGCACGCTGGCTTCGCGCTTCTCCACATTTGCGGCCTCATGCGCGTTCATCGAGCCGTTGTTGATTCCGTTGGCGATGCGTTTCTGCTGGTTCTCTTCGCGCTGGTTCACTTCATTTACGCGCGGATGACCGGGATCGACGATGCCAGGTCCGGCGCCTGAGGTTGCGGTTTGAGCAGCAGCAGAGCCGGCAAACATCAGGCCTCCCACTGCCAGGACTAAGAGCGAGTTGGTGATTTTGTTGGTCATGCGTATCTGAACCCCCGCCGGGAAGGATAGTTGCCGGGAACTCAGGAAAGGGAGGTTACGGAGGTGACGGGCCGCTAGTTACTTCTCCAGGAACTGGAACCCGGAAGGCTGCTCCTGGCCGTGAACAGTTCTCAAGTATCGGCGCGCAGCGAACGCCACGGTGACATCTTCGTTACGGAGACAGTTTGGTCCGCGCCGGAAACCCGGCTGATCGCTGACTGCTGATTAGCGAACGGCGTCGGGGTGGAACTTTTTCACGGCAAAAATCGTGAGCACGATAAACAGCGCCATCACTACCAGCTGAGCGACCAGAAATGGCGGCTCCGACTGTGTGGGAGCCATCGCTCTCAGCGCCGGCACCTTCTCGAAGGCCTGCACCACCAGTACAAAGACATTGAGATATTCGGCGATGATCGCGGTCACCACGTAAATCCAGCGCCACTTACCAAGCATGTGAAAGCTGTAACGTGCGAGGAGCGCAACCGCCAGCACCACCAGCGAGATGACCCCAACCTTGTGGCCAGGCGTAATGTGGGTAAGCGGAAACTCAAACCCGGTGACGCTGGTCAGCACCGTGGTCAACAGAAAGAGCGCGGTCCAGCCATTGAGCCGCTTGGCCGAGAGCATCCCGAAAATCACGATCAATCCAGATCCGATGCCCACCAGGCTGATGATCACGTGCACTGTGGTAAAGGTCGAGAGGGACAGGCCTAGCATCATGTTGCGGGTCCTTTCCAAACAGGGTTGAGATATTACGACGAGGTAGGGAAAATTTCCACCGGGAGCGATCGCTCGAGAATTCGCCCCGAACCACCTAGGCGGCGCGGATCGAGGTCAACCAGGTCCGCAATAGCTGCCGCACGCGGGCGCCTTCGGGCTTGCGCCGCACGGCGTCGATCACAGCCAGCCGCGCTCGCAGCCCCCGCCCTCGGAACCCCACCCAATAGGGAACATAGACTTCCCCGGCCACGGGTTCGGCGGTGATCTGCAAATTGCGTACCCGGAAGAATCCGGTGCTGAAGAGCAGGCGCTGCACCTTGGCGATGACGATCTTATTCGCCTCGGCCTCACCGAGCAGCGCCTCGGAGCAGTTTCGTGTCTCCAGATAAATCAGCTCACGCTCACCCGGCAGTTGCTCGAAGTGGTAGAGATCGAGCGACCCGTTCACCGCGTCCAGTCCGAATATCCGATGATCGCGTTTACCGCCGTTCAGGATTTCAACCTGGAAAAGGCGGAAGGGAATGTAGAAGTCAGCCACTGAACGCAGCGGGCCGAACGTAGTTTCACGCAGGAAGTCGAACATCCCGGAAGAAAATTGCTGCATGGCTTCTTCGCGGGTGACGTTGGCTCTCAGGCTGCGGATGCGCGCCATTGCTGGGGTCCCGAAAACTACCTTAAAGGTGGAACGTACCTACCGGAAGTGGAACCACAGTCCGATCACGGTAGCGATCAACGCCAGGCTGAATATGACGTTGAGCCGGTGCTCGGCCGCGGTCTCCGCCGCAGGTTTGCGCTCCAGGGCCCGCACCGGGGTGACGTCCATCTTCTCGTCCACCGTGGCGAAGGTCAGGCCGGCGAGCTGTTTTCGTTCCGGCGCCGGAGTCATCAGGCTCACGCCGATCAGCACCACACAGCAAATCACAAACATCAGGATCGAGTAGTGCAGAAAATTCATGTCCACGAGTGTGCGTAAGAACGCATTGTCGAAGGCGTGGCCGCCGGCCGCCCGGTCCATGAGCTCGAAGACAAAACGGGCCGCGCCCATGACGAAGCCAGTCAGCAAAGAGCTGATCGCACCCTGCGCGTTCAATCGCGGCCAAAGAATTCCCAGCACAAAGCACGCCGCAATGGGCGGGCTGATGTATCCCTGCACGCTTTGCAGATAAATATAGAGCTGGCTGCTGATCAAATGTATGAAGGGCACCCAGGCCAGGCCGAGCACCACCATGACGCCCGTCATCACGCGTCCGAAAAACACCAGTTGGCGTTCGGTCGCATCCGGCTTGATCTTCTTATAGAAGTCGAGCGTGACCAGGGTCGAAGCCGAATTAAAAACAGAACTCATCGCCCCCATCAACGCCGCCAGCAGGGCTGCGATCATCACACCCACCAGGCCGGTAGGAAGGAGATTGATGATCATCGTGGGATAGGCAATGTCGCCGTTCAACACTTCGCCGTGGGGTCCGAACTTGAACAGGTCGCGGTAGAGGGCGACAGCAATCAGGCCAGGCAGAACCAGCATGAACACAGGAAGAATCTTGAGGAAGCCGGCGAAGATGGTGGCGGCCTTGGCGTGTCCTTCATCTTTAGCGGAGAGCACGCGCTGCACGATCACCTGGTCGGTGCACCAATACCAGACGCCGAGAATGGGCGCGCCGAAGAAAATGCCCGTCCACGGAAAGTCAGGATCGTTCATGGGCTTGACCATGTGGAAGTAGCTGGCCGGCAAGGCCGCCCGCAGGCCAGCGAAACCGCCTACCTCGTGCATTCCGATCACGGTCAGGATGACGGCGCCGAAAATCAGAATGAGGGTCTGTACTAGGTCGGTATAAATGACCGCGGCCAGTCCGCCAGCAATGGTGTAAATACCGGTAGCGATCACCAGGATGACGGCAGCCGTCAGCGGGCTCCAGCCGACGACGCGCTCCAGTACGATGGCGGCGGCGTAGAGGTGCACGGAAATCTTGGTAAATACGTAAGCCAGAATGGAAATCCCCGCCAGATACACGGCGCAGGACCGGCTGAAGCGGCGCTCCAGAAATTCCGGCATAGTAAACACATTGGAGCGCAGATAAAACGGAACGAAAACCCATCCCAAGACCAGCAGGATCAGGCAGGCCAGCCATTCAAAGGAACCGACAGCCAGTCCCGAGCTGGCGCCGGAGCCGGCCAGCCCAATGAAATGCTCAGTGGAAATATTCGAAACGAAGAGCGACGCTCCGATGGCGAACCAGCCCACGTCGCGGCTGGCCAGGAAGTAGTCGGTCGAGGTGCGTTCCTTGCGGGCAAAATAGAAGCCGATCGCGAATATGACTACGAAGTAAACGGCAATGATTGCGATGTCGATCCCGGTGAGTGACTTGTGCGTGAGATGCGCTACCGTCTGGCCCATACTCCTCCTTCACCACGTCCTGGGGGTGCGGGAACCGTGCGCCATGCTAGTGCATTCGCTCCACCCAGGCAACCGGGAAAGCCGGAACCAGTTCCCGAAGGAGCACTATCTTAAGGAGCACCATGTGGTCGCGGGCGACTCGCCCGCGGCTTTTGACTTGAGGCTTTCGCGGGCGAGTCGCCCGCGACCACATGAGAAATATTCGGACAGCGAAATAAAATAGACAGGCTGTCGATTCTGCACTCTCTCGTTCGACGTACAGGTAGAAGGAGACACAAACGTGCGATTCATGATTGTGGTTAAGGCCACCAAAGACACCGAAGCGGGCAACGTGGGGGAGGAAAAGATGTTTGCCGCCATGACGACATACCACGAGGAATTGGCAAAAGCGGGAGTGCTTCTCGATGCTTCCGGATTGCAACCAACGTCAAAGGGCTGGCGCATCCGGTACTCGGGGCAAAAGCGCACCGTGATCGATGGGCCATTCGCCGAGACCAAGGAACTCATCGCCGGCTACACCCTCATCCAGGTGAAGTCGAGGGAGGAGGCGCTTGAGTGGACCAAGCGTTTCCCTAATCCAGTGGGCGAGGGAGCTCCAGCCGAGATCGAAGTGCGCCAGCTATACGAACTTGAGGACCTGGGACCCAGCCCTTCCTTGGAACGCTTTCGCGATATAGAGGCACTAAAAAAGAGGTAGTCTCCGGGCAACGCCGCCAGCCTCAACTCTTGTCGTTCCGAACCGCTTCAGCGGTGAGGAATCTGGTTTGCCGACGACTGAGGACTGACGACTGACGACTGCTTTACGGAACTTTTTCTGGCGTCAAGCCATAACTTTCCAGACCTCTGGAACGTTGTATTCACATAGGAGGACTAGGTTTTGCGATTTTTGGCGGCGGCTGGTTGCCGAGGCCTGACTTTTTCGTCTATGCTGAGAGGGCTTGTGTGGCGGTCCACTCGTACCTGTCCTCTCCTGGAGTTCGCCCGTATGACCCTGACCCGTTTTGTCACCAAGAACGCCTTCCGCAACAAGCGTCGCAGCATCCTGACCGTGCTCAGCATCGGCGGCTCATTGTTGCTGCTCACTTTTCTGATCACCATCTGGCGCAGCTTCTATGACAACAAGCCGAGCGAACAATCGGCGCAGCGCCTGATCGTTCGCCACAAGGTATCCCTGGTTTTCAATCTGCCCAGCTACTACAAGCAGAAGATCCAGGCCATCCCCGGCGTCAAGGAAGTGGTGAACCAGCAGTGGTTTGGCGGGCAGTACAAGGACGACAAGCCGAATAACTTTTTCGCCCAGTTCGGCACCGATCCGCAAGAGATCATGAAGGTATACCCGGAATTCAAGATCCCTGCCGACCAGCTCGAAGCCTGGCAGCATGATCGCGCCGGCGCCATCGTGGATGTGGGCCTGGCCAACAAGTTTGGCTGGAAGATCGGCGACCGCCTGAACATCACTGGAAAGATTTTCCCGGTAAATCTGGAACTGACCATCCGGGGGATCTTTACGCCGCCGGACCCGACGCAGTCCATTTACTTCAACAAAGACTACATTGATGAGGGCTTTCCCAAACTCAAGGGCAGCGAAGGCTTCTACGCGGTTCTGGCCGATTCGCCCGAGTCCGTTACCCGGGTGGCGCAGGCGATTGACGAGACGTTCCGCAACGCCGACCGTCCCACCAAGACCGAGACCGAGCACGCCTTCCAGCTGGGCTTCATCGGGATGCTGGGCAACATCAAGGCCTTCATCATGAGCATTTGCCTGGCCGTGGTCTTTACCATTCTGCTGGTTTCGGCCAACACCATGGCCATGTCGATTCGTGAGCGTACGCGGGAAGTCGCGGTCCTAAAGACGTTGGGCTTCACCCGCAACAGCATTCTCGGACTGTTTGTCGGCGAGGCGGTCTCGCTGTCCCTGGTTGGAGGGCTGGTGGGGTCGCTGCTCTGCGCCCTCGTGGTCGGCGCCATGGCGAGCCAGGGTGGAATGTTCACGGGTATGAAGGTCACTCCGATCACGATCCTGGTGGCACTGCTGATCGCAGCGGTGGTGGGATTCGTGAGTTCCTTTGTGCCCTCCTATCACGCGGCTAAGGTCAATATCGTGGATGGCCTGCGTCATATCGGATGAAAGGTACCGAGCAGGGATCTCTTAAGGAAAGCTAAATGGCAATCCCTCTAAGCTATAACGTGCGTAATCTGAAACTGCGCAAGAGCCTGACCATCATGACCGCTCTTGGGATCGCGCTCACGGTTGCGACCGCCGTGTTCATCATGGCGCTGCTGGCCGGCTTGGGCCGCGCTTTCGCCACCACCGGCGATCCGCTGAATGTGCTGATGCTGCGCAAAGGTTCGGATTCGGAGCTGGCCGCGGGCGGGGTTTCGCGAGACGCGATGCAGGTCTTGAAAGATCTGCCCGGCGTCGCCAAGAACGCCAAAGGCGAGCCTCTGGTTTCGGGCGAGGACATCCTGGTCGTGGTGCTGCCTCGGAAGGGCGGGACGGGAGAGACCAACGTCACTACCCGATTCCTGACTCCGCTGGGAATCGAGATGCGGCCGCAGATCAAAATTACCCAGGGTAGATGGTTCACGCCGGGACAGCGCGAAGTCGTGGTCAGCAGTTCGATCAACAAACGATTCGAGCACGCGAACATCGGCGACTCGGTGCATATCGGAAAGGGCGACTGGCCCATCGTCGGCATCTTTGACGCCAGCGGCACCGCCCACGACTCTGAAATCTGGGGCGACATCAATCAACTGATCACCGACTTCGAACGCTCGGTGTACTCTTCGGTGCTGGTGCGGGCGACCGATCCGGTAGCGGCCCAGGCGCTGAAAAACCGCGCGAACGACGACCAGCGCCTGGAATTGAATGGCCTGCTCGAACCTGACTACTATGCTTCGCAAACCAAGTCGGGAGGTCCGATCAAGTTTGTGGGCTGGATCGTGGCATTCATTATGGCAGTCGGCTCCTGCTTCGCCGCCGCCAACACCATGTATGCTGCGGTGGCGTATCGCGGACGCGAGATTGCCACGCTGCGGGTGATTGGTTTCTCGCGTCCCAGCATTCTGACTTCGTTCATGCTTGAGTCGCTGCTGCTGTCGCTGCTGGGCGCGACCCTGGGCATCATTCTGATGTTGCCGTTCAACGGCATGACTACAGGGACGCAAAATCAGGTGACGTTCAGCGAGGTCGTGTTCAGCCTGCAGATGACGCCGGCGGTTGTGATGGCCGCAGTCATCTTCGCTCTGATCATGGGCGTGGTCGGCGGGTTCGCGCCGGCATGGCACGCTTCGCGGCGAGATATATTGAGCGCGCTGAGGGATTAAGTAACGCCGGCCGGCGCTACATAAAATATGCCGATTGACGCAAAACACGAAGACTTAAGCAGCCTGCGAATCGATCGCACGGCGCGCACCGGTGGGGAAGGCGAACCTCCGGTCTGGGCCCGGCGCTACATTCTGATTGGGATTGCGGTATTGGTGCTGCTCGGCATCGTCGCGTTGTCTTACCGCCTGTTCTCGCACGACGCGCCGGAAGTGGAAGTGGTGCGGGCGTCGGCGCAAAGCAGCGACGTAGGCGGCGTCGTGCTCTCCGCCAGCGGCTACATTGTGGCCCACCACAAGATCAACCTGAATTCCAAAGTGACGGGCCGGGTGAAGTGGATCGGCGTGGAAAAAGGTGACAAGGTCAAGGAAGGCCAGGTGCTGGTGCGCCTGGAAGATGACGAATTTCGCGCCCAGTACGAACAGGCCAATGGTGCGGCGCAGAACGCCCAGGCTTATCTCGAAGAACTGCAGAACGGATCTCGTCCCGAAGAAATTCAGCAGGCGCAGCACAATCTGGATGAAGCCCGGGCCACGCTGGTCAACGACAAAATCACACTTGATCGCACTCGCGGACTGGTCACCGAAGGTGTGCTATCGAAACAGGCGCTCGATGATGCCACAGCGAAGTTCGAAGCCGACCAGCAGCGGGTGAATTCGCTGGACAAGGGTTTTCAGCTGGCCAAGATTGGTCCACGGAAGGAAGAAATTGCGCGCGCCCGCGGCGCTTTGCAGCAGGCCCAGGGACAGGCGAACTACGCCAAGTCCCTGCTCGACGCCACCGTAATCCGCGCTCCGGTGACGGGAACGATTCTCGAGCGAGCAGCGGAAAAGGGCGAACTCGTGACTTCGGGATTCGCCAGCACTGCCGAAGGCGGTCCGCAGGGCCTGGTCGTCTCCCTGGCCGATCTCAACGACCTGCAGGTGGAACTCGATATCGCGCAGGACGATTTTGCCCGGCTCAACCCCAAGCAAAAAGGGGTGGTCACAACCGACGCTTTCCCCGACCGCAAGTACGACGGCGTGATCGCTGAAATGTCTCCCCAAGCCAACCGGGCCAAGGCCACGGTGCAGGTGAAAGTGCAAATCCTTACCCCGGACTCGTACCTTCGCCCGGATATGAATGCCAACGTCAAATTCCTGGCGGACGAAGGCAAGCAAGTAAGCTCACAACCGCAAGGCGTCTTTGTGCCGACCTCAGCGGTCCGGGATCGCGATGGCAAGAAAATCGTCTTCCTGTCGTTTGACGGCAAGGCGACAGCGCGGGAAGTGAAAATCCTGTCGCAACGTAGTGGCGGCGTGCTGGTGCAAGGGCTCAACGGCGGCGAAGACGTGATTACTTCCGGGCCCGCAGATTTGAAAGACGGCCAAAAAATCAAGATCAAGGGACAATCATGAACGCAGCGACAACCATTCCGCATACCGCCACCCAGACCAAGGTGGTGCAGGCCCGCAACGTCAGCAAGGTTTTCAAGCGCGACGCTTTCGAGGTCAAGGCGCTCGACGAGGTTTCGATCGAAATCGGCGGCGGCGAGTTTCTCGCCCTGATGGGGCCCTCGGGTTCAGGCAAGACAACTCTGTTGAACATGATCGCCGCCATTGACCGTCCCACTGCGGGCGAGCTGCTGGTGCTGGGCGAGAATATCTTCCGCTTCAGCGATTCCCAATCGGCCCGCTGGCGCAACGAACATATCGGATACGTGTTTCAGACGTTCAACCTGATTCCGGTGCTGACCGCGTTCGAGAACGTCGAGCTGCCTCTGCTGCTGACCAAGCTCTCGGCGCAACAGCGGCGCGACCACGTGATGACCGCGCTGAAACTGGTAGGTCTGGAAGAACGTGTCGGACATTTACCCAAGCAGCTCTCCGGCGGACAGGAGCAGCGCGTCGCCATTGCCCGCGCCATCGTGAGTGATCCCACGCTGCTGCTCGCCGACGAACCTACCGGCGATCTCGATAGCCACTCCGCCACCGAGGTTCTCGAAATCCTGAAGCGTCTGAACGAAGACTTTCACAAGACCATCGTGATGGTCACGCACGATCCTCATGCGGCGTCCTACGCGCACGTGACACGTCATCTCGAAAAAGGCATGCTGCTGCCCGGGTAACCGGCCCGGAGGGGCGGGTCCCCTGATCCGCCGTGGCCGAGCGCAGCTCGGCGTGGTTTGCTTTTGCCGCGGTGCTTCGGATGGGTTGGGGAAGGGTACGACTTCAGTCGTGCCAAAAGACGCTAAGCGATGGCGGCTTCAGCCGCTGAGTTTCGCTCGTCCAGCTTGAACCCAGGGTACGCCGAGCAGTAACGATATTCCTTCGCATTCTCAACCAATCGTCGCTTCACGGGATTCTGATGGATATACTCCCGATGCCGGACGAAATCCTCAGCATCCCGTATGCGATGATCGGTAAACCCTCTCTGCCAAACTTCCTGTCCTCTGAACTCCAAGCCGAATGCGTGCGAGTATCCGCCCTTAATGAGTTGGATGGCGCGTTCCAAAGTGATATCGTTCGCCGGCGTCAGCAGTAAGTGGACGTGCTCGGGCATCAACACAAAAGCATACAGTTGAAATCGCCCCTGCCTTTTGTAGCTATACAAGGTTTTCAGGAAAAGCCTGACGTATGGTTCGACGACGAAAAGCCTTCGGCGCTGCCACGTAATGAATGTCACGAAATACGTTCCCGGCGGGGACATCGTGCGCGTAGGCTTCACGGCAAACCTCAGCGGCTAAAGCCGCATCGTCCAAGCCTACTGCGGCACGAGTAAACTCGTGCCCTTCCCATTTCGAAAAATTATGACTTCGTTCTGTTTCGGGAATCTTTCGCAAGTAAGCTTCGGGACTACTTCCGGAGGGCTTCGCAAACGGTTTGGGAAAGGCACGACTTCAGTCCTGCCGACAGAATCCGAAGACGACCCGGCTTCAGCGCTGGCTTTCGTCCACAAAGATTTCGACAGATCATTCCGGTTCGGGTTGCCTACGGCCCGTAGCGGGCAGGAGTGCCCGCTCCACATGATGAATCTCTTACAGGTTGGAAACCGGCTGGCTGCCGCGACTCGGAGCGAAGCCACTGTCGGCTGGATCAGCGACCCACTGCCATGCCCGGCGCCCGTTTTCCCGCACTACCGTTCTGGCTTCGCCGTATTCCACCAGCCGGTTGAGCACCGTGGTGACCGAAGCCAGGGGATCTTTGTGGCGGAGTAACACCGGCGGAATTCTTCGCTGAATGTGCTCGCATACCTCGCGGGCCCCCAGCGGGCGCGCCGCTTCCATCAGCACCATGCGGCAAGCCTTGGTGAAGCCGGGCTGGCGGCCGCCGCTTTTGCGGTCCACCAGTTCCAGCAGTTCGTCGCTGAGCACTTCATCGCCGAAGAGGTTGGCCAGTCCGACAATGGTTTGCTTCACCGTGCCGATGCGCTTCATCACATCGGCGCGCTGCCGCATGAGCTGGCGCAACTCCTCATGCGCCGCCTTCACCACTTCCTGCACGTGAGGATCTGAACTGCCGGGAAGACTTCTGTTTCCCGCGCCATTGCCACTACGCCCGATGTCCATGACCCACCTTCCGGGGCCGAACCGGCCAGCCCCTCCGCATTCCGTTGCGGCGCCCGCCCCCAACCACACCACTGCGTGAGTTCTGATACGTCAGCGCCCGGCCCTTAGTTCCATCTTCCGCGAAGAGATGCCAAGCGAAGCTCCACTCGGGTCCCGAAAACTACTCAATCGATTCAGTCACCGCTCGATTGAGGGTCGCGCGCAACCGCGTTATGCTGCCTTAGACGTGGTCAGTGGGGAAAGGTTAAGGCGAACAAATGTAAAATCGGTGTGGCCCCTGATGTCCATATTGATTCGTGATCGAGTCGTGCCAGATGCGCTCTCTCCCGCGTCGGTCGCCTGGTTCAGGCTATTCGGATTTCCATATTTTCAAACGTGAATTCGCTTCCAAAGTTGGGATCCTGCGTAGCAGAACGGACAGTTTCTGTTAGCTTCAGGCCTGTGTTGGTACGAAAACCCGGAGGCATAGCAGGTTCGTCCCCGGTGTGTTCCTTCTTGACAAAACCGAAACAACTGATAAAGTTCGACTTAATTGTCCCAATTTCGATATATCTCCAGGTGCTGACGCAATGAAGAACGTTTATGAGGTTCTAAGGCAGAAAGAGCTTGAGTTGTCCAGGCTGGAAAAAGAGGTAGAGGCGTTGCGCGTAGCCGCGCCGCTTCTGTCGGAAGACAAGGAAGCCGGTAATGACAACAAGCCGACTTTGGCCGCGACAGCAACCCAGACGCCTATCCGAATTCCGCAGCCGGCGGTCAATACCGCTCCGCAAGCCGCCCGCGCCGCCGGGTGGGAAGACACCGCCAAGCGCTGGCCCTAGCCGCGTCGTTGGCGAACGATCTGCCAGGAATGGCAGGCGAATCGATCTGGCCCGGAGCGTGGCTCCGGGCTATAACTTTCTGGGAACAAATGAGGATGCGGACGCCCGGTTCGTACCGACCGGAGAGCGCGGGATGCCAGTCGCCTCCGCGGCCCCTGCGGCCCAGATCGGACAGGCCGGCATCGAATCGCGGAAATCGAGCCAAGGCGTCTCGCGTCCGAGCGTTTCGAGTCCGGCCTTTTCGAGACAGAGCAGATCGAGTCAAATCAGATCGAGCCAAACATGACCGCTTCAGGACACCCTTCATCGGGCTTCAGCGGAGTCCGCCGCCGTATCCCTCGCTATTCGGTGGCCATCCCCGTTGATATTACGGTGTTGAGGTCGGGGGGGCCCGCCAGCATTCCCGGACGTTCTCTCGATCTCGGAGAAGGCGGCGTGGCCGCGGTACTGGCAGCAGAACTTCAACTGGGAGAGTGGGTGGCAGTCGAGTTCCAGTTGCCCAATGCCACCCAGGCGCTCCAGACCAAAGCGGTCGTACGGCATCACAACCAGCTGCGCTGTGGCTTCGAGTTTCTGGGACTGTCGGGCGATCAGCGGTCCATGATCCGGCGCTGGGCGGGAAACAGCAAGCCTATTCCGATTCGAGAGCCCAGCGCGCCGGTTTCCCCTCCCACCCCGGTCGCAACCGCCGCTGCTGCGAAGCTGACCCCGCAACTACCCACGGCGCCAGTACTGCCTGCGCGCCGGAAGGTCGTCCCGCCGCGCAATCGCGCCCTGGACAGGCTCCAGCGGCTGACGTTGATCTTATTGCTGGTGGTTGGCAGCTGGGCGGCGTGGCAATGGCACCGCGGGTGGCAGCAACTGGAAGCAAGTACGGCAAAGAAAGACGCGCATGCGCAGCCTCCCGCCGCCAAGATCCCCCCGGATGTGATGGAGCGGTTGCTCATCCGCAGGGTTGACCCGGTCTATCCGGAAGCCGCGCGCCGGGCCAATGTGCAGGGTGTAGTCGTGCTCGACGCGATCATCTCGGCGGAGGGCACGGTGGTGAACCTTCATCCCGTCAGCGGCCCCGATGCGCTGGTCTCCGCCGCGATGGACGCGGCGCGCTGGTGGCGCTTCCGCCCTTACCGTGCCCGGGGCGAGCCTGCCGTGGTTGAGACCACGCTGTCGGTCGAGTTCCGCCCCTAGGGGGCGGGAGGAAAAAGGACGGGAAGGGCACGAGTTCACTGGTGCCACAAGCCGGGCGCAAGCGCGGCGGCTTCGGCCGGTGAGGTCCACTTGTCCGTCCCTGAAAAACGACACGCAGAACATTCAGAAAGCTGACCTGGCCTCTACCAGCACACCCCAGCGGCTCGAAGCCGCGGCCAGAGCCAGCGCTTTTGCGGCGCGAGTGAACTCGTGCCCTTCCCAAAGCCTCTTCGAACCCGGGTGGAGGGCTGTTCGGGCTTTGCTTCCTCAGCCCGTCATCTGCGACACTGACTTCGATTCACCAGACGCAACCACATGGGCAGAATCCACGTTCTCTCCGAAAACGTCGCCAACAAAATCGCCGCTGGCGAAGTGGTGGAGCGCCCGGCTTCGGTGGCCAAGGAGCTGCTCGAAAATTCGCTCGACGCCGGCGCGACCCGCATCCGGATTCAGGTTGAAGCCGGAGGCAAAAAGCTGATCCAGATTACCGACAACGGCTGCGGTATGGTACGCGATGACGCTCTGCTGGCCTTCGAGCGTCACGCCACGTCGAAAATCAAGAACGCGGAAGACTTGCTCAGCGTAGCCACGCTGGGCTTCCGGGGAGAGGCGTTGCCTTCGATCGCTTCGGTCTCGCGTTTGCGGCTGGAAACCCGGGTGCACGACGAGGTTTCGGGAACCATCATCGAGATCAACGGCGGCAAGATCTTCAAGGTGGAAGAAGCGGGATTGCCGCCGGGAACCTCCATCGCCGTCCGCGACCTTTTCTTCAATATTCCGGCGCGAAAGAAGTTTCTTAAAGCGGAGTCCACTGAACTCTCTCACATTGCCTCGCTCGTGACTCATTACGCCCTGGCTCATCCCGACAAGCATTTCGAACTGCATTCCGCCACCAACGCCATGCTGGTGGCGCCGCCGGTTGCGGGATACAGCGAGCGCGTGTATCAGGTTTTCGGCAAAGAAGTTCTCGACCAGCTGATTCCGATCGCCGCCGTACAACCGCTCGAACGCATCGGTCTACCGCAACCCCCACCCTGGCGCAGAAAGGAAGAAGACCAGTGTGGCGCGGGCGCTCCCGCCCGCGAACAGCCGGCACCCGGAAACCAAGCGAAAGATGTCCACGAAGAAGATGTCGCAGAATCCCCGGACTTCGGCGAATTTCGGGTGCACGGTTTCGTCTCCAAGCCCGAAATCCAGAAACTGAACCGCAACTCGATCTACGTCTTCGTCAACGGACGCCTGATCCGCGACCGCCTGGTCCAGCACGCCATCATCGAGGCCTACCGCAACATCCTGCCGCCTACGGTGTTCCCAGTGGTGCTGCTTTTTCTCGACTTGCCGCCCGGCGAAGTGGACGTCAATGTGCATCCATCGAAAACCGAAGTCCGTTTCCGCCAGCAGAGCGTGATGCACGATTTTGTGCGCGAGTCGATCCGCGCCGCGCTTATGAAGGCGCGCCCCGTGCCTCAGTTCGCGGTAGAAATCAGCGCCCATCCCAGTGCCAGTCCGTCGCTGACGGGAGGAAGAGTCTCTTCGCCCGAGGCCGCAGCCTGGCCTTCTCTCCATACGTCGGGCGGGTTGCAGCCGTTCAGTTTGCAGGCACCGGTTGCGCTGCCGGTCAGCGAGCGCTTCCAGTTCGGGGAAGGCATTTCGGTAGACGGCAACGCGGCCCTGTCCCTGGTTCGCGCCCCCGAACCGGTGCCGGACCCGATCCCCAACGACGGCTGCGCTCCGCCCATTCCCGGCGAAGCAGAAATTCCGAGCGATCTGGCTCCCGCACTGGCCTCGCTCAAACCCCTGGGCCAGATTCGCGACTCCTTCATCCTCGCGGTGAATCCTGAAGGCCTGTGGATCGTCGACCAGCACGTGGCCCACGAGCGCGTGCTATTCGAGAAAATCCTGAAGCAGCGAGCGGCGCAAAAAGTCGAGAGCCAGCGCCTGCTGCTGCCGCTGGTGATCGAACTCACGCTGGCGCAACAAGCCGTCTTCGCCGACATCGCGGATGAACTGGCGAAGAACGGATTCGAAGTCGAACCCTTCGGCGCGCGCAGCGTCGCGGTAAAGATCGCGCCCGCCGGGATTGACGCTTCTGCCGTCGAGCACATGCTGCATGAATTGCTCGACCAGTTTTCCCGCGAGGAGCAGGTCTTGAACCTGGAGAAGATTCGGGCGCGCATCGCCGCCTCCATCGCTTGTCACGCCGCCATCAAGGTCAACATGCCGCTCGAGCAAAACAAAATGGAATGGCTGCTGGCGGAATTGGCCAAGACTGACTGTCCCATGACCTGCCCGCACGGAAGGCCGGTAGTTCTGCGATACTCGATGAAGGACATTCAGAAAGCGTTTAAGAGAATCTAGAGAAGCAGCTTTCAGCCATCAGCTACTCGAATGTTACGCTGATCATGCAAACCAAATAGCTGACGGCTGTTTTTATGACTGAACAAGAACTCGATCAGCTCCGGCGTGATAAGTGGCACCTGAACGGCGCACCGGTGCGCACGTTCGATGATGCCCGTCGCTTTATCGAGTTGGTCGGATTCTGCCTGATGTATCCCATGCGCAAACCGCTGCTGGCGCCTACTTTCATCGGCGCCTGGACGGGATCGGACAAACATCTGCCCATGCAGCAGCATGCTTATGCGGATCCGCGGGCTCGTGAAGCCACCGAAATCATGGTTCGCCTGCTGCGCAATCATGACGCTTTTGAAGCCAACCAGTTCGAAGAGAACAACGCCTTCCTGGTGGCTGGGTCGATCTTTCCTTATTTCTACGCGCTGGTAGGGGAACGTAATCCCAAACAGACGCCGCAGCCCAAGCCGCGTTCGGAGTATTCTCCGCTGGCCTGCGATGCTTTCGAGCTGATCCGCCGCGCGGGACCGATCTCGAAACAAAAGATGCGCGAAGACCTGGGCGGAAGCATCTCGTTTGTCGCTCTCGACCACGCTTTGGGCGAGCTTTGGTCAAAGCTGCGCATCACGCGTGTGGATTACAAACCTGAGGAGGGCGCGTCCTGGGACGTGCTTTACCGCTGGGCCCCGGATGCGGTGCGCGAGGGCATCGGGCTGTCGGTGGGTGAAGCGCTTTCGGCGCTGTTGTCAAAATATCTGGATTGCGTCATCGCCGCCGACCAGCAGGAAGTGGAATCTTTTTTCGGCAATTTTGTCCCGCGCTCCCGGGTGAAGGAAGCGATCAACGCACTCCAGGCCGCGCGGGAACTGGATTTCATTCGCGTGGGCAACCGCTCCCTCATTCAGCTCGCGCAACCCAAAGCTCCCGTGATCCCCAGGGTCCGCCCAGGAACTGGCAGCTCGGCCTCTCCGACAAGGCCGCCGGCACAGAAAAACCGGGCCACCGATTTACGCGGATCTTCACGGATCAGATCAGATAGAAGAAAATTCGTGTGATCGGTTTAAATCCGTGGCTAGTGTTTGCCTGACTTACCATTTCATTGGTCGTACGTCTATGTACAGGCCACCTGGCTCGGGAAGGTAGGTTTATGCGTCTTTGTCTTCTTTTAGCAATCGTTTTCGCACTCTGTAGCGCGTCGCTTGCTCAAACGGCGCCGGCGTCGTCTTCCAGTTCCATGCCGGCCCTTGAGCACTTCAGCATCGATCAGGTGGACAAAACTCTCGATCCCTGCTCTGACTTTTTCCAGTACGCCTGCAGCAAGTGGCTCAAGGCCAATCCGATTCCGCCCGACCAGGGCGGCTGGGGGACATTTAACGCGCTCGCCATCTGGAACATCGCCGCCGTACGCAACACGCTGGAAGAAGCAGCGAAGCCTTCTCCCAACCGGACGCCGGTACAACAGAAAGTTGGAGATTACTACGCCTCCTGCATGGATGAGGACGCCATCAACAAGGCCGGCCTCAAACCGCTGCAACCCGTGCTCGACCGCATCAGTGGGATAAAAGACAAGTCCCAGCTTCCCGAGGTAATCGCTTCCATCCACCAGATCACCCGGCCCGCCAACCTGAGCTTCATTGACGCCGCCTATCAGGGGGTGTTGTTCGGAACCTATTCGCAGCCCAGCTTTGACGATGCCCGCGTGACCCTGGCGGCTCTCGATCAAGCCGGCATGGCTCTGCCCGGTCGCGAGTTCTACTTAAACGACGATGCGAAGTCCAAAGAGATTCGCGAGAAATACGTCAAGCACGTGGCCCGCATGCTGGAGTTGAGTAGCGAAGCACCGGCCCAGGCCGCCAAGGATGCGCAATCTGTTCTGGCGATGGAGACCGACCTGGCTAAAGCCGCCATGGACATTGTTCTGCGCCGCGATCCCAAGAACCAGAACAACAGAATGTCGCTGCCGCAGGTCCAGGCGCTCACGCCGTCCTTCAACTGGAGCCGTTACTTTGCCGCCATGCAGGCCCCGGCTTCGCCGCAGTACATGGTGCTGGCGCCCGGCTTCTTCCAGGGGATGGAAAAGCTGGTGCAGTCACATTCCATCGAACAATGGCAGGCCTATTTGCGCTGGTCGACGTTAAACGAGCTGGCGTCTTCGCTTAGTAAGCCCTTCGTCGAGGAAGATTTCGATTTCTTCGGGCGCACCCTCGGCGGCACCAAGGAGCTTCAACCCCGCTGGCGGCGCTGCTCCAACTACGCCGACAACGATCTGGGCGAGGCCGTCGGACAGGCTTACGTCGCCAAATACTTTCCTCCGAAAAACAAAGAGCGCATGCTGCAGATGGTCAAGGCCATCAAGGCCGCGCTCGATCAGGACATCGATGCTGCCACCTGGATGTCGGACACGACCAAGAAAGCGGCGCACGCCAAGTTGGCCGCCCAGGTGGACAAGATCGGATATCCCGACCACTGGCGCGATTACTCATCAGTCGAGATCAAGCGCGACGACTTTCTGGGCAACGTGCAGCACTCGTCAAGTTTCGAGATCAAACGCCGCATTGCCAAATTTGGCCAGCCCGCCGACCGTTACGAATGGGGCATGACGCCCCCGACGGTCAACGCCTACGAGGATGCCCAGGGCAACACCATCAATTTTCCCGCCGGCATTCTGCAGCCGCCATTCTTTGACGCGTTGGCCAGCGATGCCATCAACTATGGCGCCATTGGCGCCGTGATTGGACACGAAATCACCCACGGCTACGACGATCAGGGACGCAAATTCGATGCGGATGGCAATCTGAAAGACTGGTGGACCGCCGCGGACGCCGCCAACTACGAGCAGCGCGACAAGTGCATCACCGATGAATATACCCAGGATGTTCCTGAGGCCGGCGTCAAGCAGAACGGCAAGCTCTCCGCGGGAGAAGATACGGCCGACAATGGAGGAGTCCATATCGCGCTGGCCGGTTTAGAGAACACCCTCAAGTCGCAGGGCAAGAGTCTGGACAACCAGGCTGCGGATGGCGCCACCGAACTGCAGAACTTCTTCCTCGCCTACGCCAATGTGTGGTGCGGAGAAGTGCGTCCCGAGATTGCGCGCACCGCGGTCATGACGCAGGGACACTCGCTCGCCCGCTATCGCGTAAACAACGTGCTCGGAAATATGCCGGAGTTCGCCCACGCGTTTGGCTGCCGCGCGGGACAGCCGATGGTTCACGCCAATGCCTGCCGCGTCTGGTAACAATGTCATCCTGAGCGACGCTCAGTATGACACCGCGCGCCGTCTTCCTCCGCGAGCCGACAGCGTCCGAGCAGCAGCGTCCCGGAGGGACGGCTGAAATATTTCCACAAACGCCGGTGGTCCGTTTCAGGCGTGCCTACAGAAGCGCACCCTCGCCCATTGCGCACCCGCCACTGAAGAGGCGGGCTACGATCAACGGTCCCTCCGGGACCTTTGCGTCGGCTTCGCCAACAATAAAGAAACATCTTTCTCCCCGTGTACAATTGTTACTCCCCGGGATGACCGCGACCTCCGCACGCAAACTCATCATCGCCATCGACGGCCCTGCCGGCGCGGGCAAGAGCACCATTGCCTCACGCCTGGCCCGCAAACTCGGCTACGTCAATCTGGAAAGCGGCGCCATGTACCGCGCCCTGGCGTTGAAAGCCATCGAATGGGATGTGTCCTTCGACGACGAACCCGCCCTGGTTAAGCTAGCCCACAACACGCGAATCCTGCTCGAACCCGGCATGAGCGGGAATCGGGTGATGCTCGACGGCCGCGACGTAAGCCAGCGGGTGCGGGAGCCCGATGTGACCGAGGCCGCCTCGCGGGTCTCGGTGCACCCCGGGGTGCGGCAGTGGATGGTCGCCCGGCAAAAGGAAATGGGAGCTGGTGGCGGCGTGGTCATGGAAGGCCGCGACATCGGCACCAAGGTCTTTCCCGCCGCCGACGTGAAAATCTTCCTCGACGCCGACCCCGTGGTACGCGAACAGCGACGCTTGCAGCAGCAAAATGTTCGAGGAGCGGCGGCCCATGCCATCGCCGCGGAGCTGCGCGAGCGCGATCGCCGCGATCGTACCCGGCCCACGTCGCCCCTGGTCCCGGCCAGCGACGCACTGCTGCTTGATTCCACGCAAATGTCAGAAGACGAAGTGTTGCGGCGCGTGGAGGAAGTGGTGCAAAGCAAGCTTAAGGAGTGAGCGCCTGCCTCCTTCGACCACCAGCCGATTACCTCACACGGCCAAGATAGTGATCGAGCCAGTTAAGCGTTTCCTTGAACCAGGGCGTCAAGGGTAGGCCGTGGCCGGAGTCGAACAGGATCTGATGCTTGTCGGCGGCCGGAGTCCCGAGAAGGCGGTAGAAAGGCTGTTGGCAGGTTTCGAAAGGGATTACGAAATCGTAGCGGCCATTGATCATGAGCACTGGAATCTTGATGTGGGGCACAAAGTTTATGGGGTCATCTTCCGGCAAATTTTTCCCCGCATTACATCCTCCGTCCGCCAGCACCGCGGTCTTGAACCGGGAGTCGAGCGCGAGCGTGATCGGGCCTTCGATGCCGCCCCAACTGAAACCGTAGAAAGCCAGCCGATCATGGTCGATGTCGGTTCGAGTCTCCAGATAGTCGAGGGACCTCCGCAAATCCTTGGAGCGCTGGATGGTCTCATCGCGTTCTTCGCTCGAGCCCGGCTGCACGGGGTGTGTAATCCTCTCGTAGGTGCCCTTGTACACAGGAAACAGCACCGCTCGACCGCTCTTCATCAGGAAGTCGATATTAAACAGGTGGAGGTCGGTGAATGTGCGAAAGTCCTGGGCCTCTGATCCCGGGAAATGCACCACGGTCTGGTACGGAGGTGGAACGTTCTTCGGCAAAAACAGGAAGGCGACGACGCGTTCGTCATTGTAGGCGGCCTTGAATGAGATACGCTGGCGGCGCCAATCCGGAGAACTGTCATCGTCGGATTCTATCCGTGCGTCGAGAGGCGTTCGATCATAGGAATAAAGCCCCGCGTAGATCTGGAATACATTGTCCGTAACTGGTTTTATATTGCGGTAATCTACGCTCTTGAAGCTGACGCTGGAGAGCAGGGATTCCGGAAGCGGTTTGGCCTGAAGATACTTTACGAGCCGGAATCCATTGCTTTCGGAGCGATCGAAGGGTGGCCGGGCGTCCGGCTCCTGATACATGTATCGAGGCTCGGTCGAGGCTGCTCCCAGAATATATTGGCGGCTGCCGTCTGAGTTGAAGCACCATTCCTTGACGTTGCCCGCCATGTCGTAGGTGCCAAAGGGCCCCAGACTTGGATAACTGCCGACCGCGGCCGGGCCTTTTCCGGAGAAATTACTGGTGTCGAGAATTCCCGAATCGGCACCCTGGTTAGCCGCCTCGTACCAGTGGTACACCGTAGGCAGACTCTTACCCACGAATTCACCATAAGCCGCCGCTTCGTACCAACTCACCCCGCTTACCGGATAATCGTCTTGCCCTGCGGCGTAGCTGCCGAGGTCCCAGGTGGAAGGAGCCGAGCGATCGGTCTTGTCTACAAACAGCGCCATGGCCTGCTCGAAGGTGAGGGTGTGGCCTTCCTTGATGAAGGGGAACTTCCAGTATTTGGGTTCACGGTAACCACCCGCGTCGACGAATTTCTTGAAGTCGCGGTTGGTAACCTCGTACTTGTCGATCAGGAAATCGTCCAGATGGACGGACGGATTGGCGGCCACCGTAACGTCGCCGGCAGGGATGTGCATCATGTTCCGCGGTAAAGTGCCGACCGGATCGAGGATGATGCTCTTGGTGCCGGACTCAGGAAGGTATTCGCTGCTGACTTCCAGCGGCTCGTATCCATCCTTGACGAATTTCAGCGCATACTGCGTCCAGACCAGCTTCAGGTCGTTCAAGGGAGTCTTGCCCAGAGGCACCCAGTCCGCGCTGGCATCTCCGTACTCGCGAAAAAAAACGTCGGCTCCCGGCGGAGTGCTCAGGATGGGATAAGGCCAGACGTTCTTCACTTCCAGCTGCGCGACCGCCGGGTCACCCGGACTATAGCTCTGGGCTTGCTTCACCAGACGGTAAAACGCCACGCCCTTGCTTTCCAGGGCGAGTTTCTCCAGTTGCGGTATGGCAACTTCGTGGACCCAGCGGACCCGAGCGTAGTGCCGGTAGAGAAGCCCGCCTGCGGCAGCCATAACCGCCAGTAGGCAAAGCGCACCGACGAGAAAAGACGGCTGGCGCACGACCCGCGTGATCTGGAGCGAACCGCTCGATTCGATAAGGCGCTGCTGGCGAATGCTTTCGAACTTTGCCCGCATTTCCGCTGCGGACGCGAACCGTCTGTCCGGCGACTTCTCCAGCGCTTTGCGAATCAGGTGATCGAGATCGGCGGAGATTCGAGGGTTGAGGGAAGGGAGCGGTGAAGGCGTTGCGTGAAGAATCGAATCGCATATCGCAGCGGACGTCTCACCGCGAAACGGGAGCGCCCCAGCGCACATTTCGTAGAGCACGACTCCGAAAGAAAAGAGATCGGATCGGGTATCGATCTCCTTGCCGAGTACTTGCTCCGGAGACATATAGGCCACGGTCCCCAAGGTGGTGCCGGGGCTGGTAAGCCGGTCGTCCAGATCAAGAGTTGCGGCTGCTTCCGCCGGTCCGTTGGCCCTCACGGACAATTTCGCCAAGCCAAAATCGAGGATCTTGGCGTGGCCCAGTTCGGTGATGAAGATGTTGGCGGGTTTGAGGTCGCGATGGACGATGCCTTTCGAGTGCGCCGCATGCAGCGCATCAGCGATCTGAATGCCCAGCCCGAGAATGGCCTCGACGTCCAGCGGCTGGGCGGCGATCCGCTCGCGCAGGGTATGGCCCTCGAGAAGTTCCATGGCAATGAAAGCGCGCCCATCTTCTTCGTCAATTTCGTAGATGGTGCAGATGTTCGGATGATTCAGGGCGGAGGCGGTCTTAGCCTCGCGCCGAAAGCGGTTGAGGGCCTCGGGATTTTTCGCAATCGCGTCGGGAAGAAACTTCAGAGCGACAAAGCGTCCGAGTTTGAGATCTTCAGCCTTGTAGACGATACCCATCCCGCCGCTGCCAACCTTCTCAACAACGCGGTAGTGCGAGATGGTCCGCTCGGGCACGCAGACAGCCTTTGGGTTGGCATCTTAGAAGCGGGATATAGCCAAGTCAATAAGGGGAGCAAGAACGGCGCACCCTCGGCCCCTATGGCTTACCGCAAGGACGACGTGCGCACCTCTTCTGCGGGATCGGGGCTGAGCCAGGACGCTGCCCTCGCGTAATATCCTTTACGGGCTCGAACCTCCACCTTGTCTCCGCCTTTCCGCGCCTCGATCTTGATCCTCCGATAGTGGCCGTCGGGTGTGAACTCGGAAGGCTTGTAGGAAACCGCGTACCGGCTGCGTAACTCCTCTTCTATTTTTGCGAACGCTTTGGCCACGTCTTTGGGGCTGGATGGGAAGAGCACTCGCCCGCCGGTCTGCTCGGCCAGCTTGTGGAGAATCGAATTCCCTGCATCCGCGGCCAAATCTCGCCCCGTCGAGTACCTGGTGTAGTTTGTGCTGATGGTATAGATGGTGACTTCGGCTTCCTGAGCGGCATCGATAGCGCGCTCCAAGGTCACCTCACCGGCATTATTCTGGCCGTCAGAGAGGACTACCAACACCCGCGCCACCATGTCCTGCTCCGCGTGATTCCGCAATTTCTGACAAGCGGCGCGGACCGCGTCGTAAAGTGCGGTTCCTCCTCCAGGCTTCAACTGGCCCACACCTCTTGACAAAAGGTCCGGATCGCCGACGAAGTCCTGCGTTACCGTGGGATGATTTTCAAATCCCATGACGAAGCCCAGATCGCTGTCTCGATTCACCGCCTGGTGAAAAAATGCGCTGGCTGCATCCTGCTCAAAGCGGAAGCGCGAAGTTACGGAATTGCTGGTGTCGATCGCAACCCCCACGCGCAACGGCAGCGATTGCTCGGTGCGAAAGCCCAAGATGGCCGTGGGCGTCTTGTCGTCGTCCCGCACCGAGATGTCCTTCTGGGAAAGGTCGCCAACCGCTTTACCGTTGCGCAGGGCCACAAAGATCACACTGACTTCGTTCACCTGTTTCGTCAGCAACCATTCGCCCGAGGACACAGGATCCTGCATCAGGGCGTTGGTGGCGCAATCGGCGCAGTCCTGGGCGTAAGCTGCCGGGCAGATCATCACCAGAATCGCGACGAGCGCAAATAGCAGCCACCAAGATTCGTTTCGATCTAAGGTTTGACCATGCGTGCGGACGGAAAGTTTTTCCATGACCCACCCCACGAATAGCTACCGAGTGCTGTCCGTGATAAAGCAAGTTGCGGGCCAAACTCGGGAGGTTTGCGGAGCCCGCCGTTTCCTGCTCAACTCGCTGATTCGGAGAACCTTGTACGTAGGGCCTAAAGTGGTGCCGCGTCGTGAGCGTGGGCGGCCGGCGGTTCAATCTAACCCAACGGCTAAGCCCGCCATCTATTCGGTTAATCTCTTGCCTCCACGCTGCCGCTTGACCAGAGAATCCAGCCTTGCGAGAAGTTGCGGCTTCAAATCTTCGACCGTGGAGACAACTCCAACCCGGTGTCGTCCAGATTTCAGGTACGGAGCGATCCCGGAAGGGTTAGCCGATCATGATCGGGCGAATCTTAGGCCGGATTCGAGAGCAAGTCAATTAAAGCTGCGGCTTTTGGCGGCGGCTGGGAATCGGCGATTACACTCACGAACCGGTCAGCGAGTGTACTGGCGATGCTTCAACCCCTGCCTTGGAACTCAGCCTCGCGGCGGCCTTCCACCAGAAATACATGGAAGTCGGTGGCCAGGGGCTCGGCGTCAAGCTGCCGCATCATCATTCCGACTTGACCTCGATGGTAGGTGGAATGGTTGGCCATATGTTGCATGAGGTGCGCCAATCTGATTTGTGTCGTGCGAAAGGGAAGCATTCTTTCCAGGGATTCGTTCGTCACCCGATTCACGAACTCGGCCTGTTCTTTCTCGACTTTCACCCACATTGACCGCACCACAGTCACGTTGGGAAATGCATCTGGATTAAATAGGGCGTCCCGTCGCTTTCTCAAGTCTGCCATGTGGGCGGCGCTATGGGGCGGCTCTTTCCAATACTCAAGCCAAATCCACTCACCCCCGATGATGTGGACGAGCGTGTCCCGCACGGAACGAAAGCTTCCACCCAGATCGTGCGTGAACTGGTCAGCGCTGAGTGCGGAGACCGCGTGCAAAACCCTGTTGTTCGCCCAGCGGTCGTATTCGTAGAGCAGCTGAATATCTTCTTTAGTCATGGTGACGGCCGATCGCCGACCCCTTCGTCTGGGGAAATGTTACCTTGCCCCGGGTATTCGGCAAAAAACACGCTCTCTAGCGGACCCCTGGCCTGATTGACTTGCCTTCCGGCTGCTCCTAACATCGCTCCACGGCGTGGGTCCCCCCGTGATTGGTCAAACCATTTCGCACTATCGCATCCTGGAGAAGCTGGGTGGCGGGGGCATGGGTGTGGTGTACAAGGCCGAAGACCTCATGCTCGGCCGCTTCGTGGCTTTGAAGTTTCTGCCCGACGACGTCGCCCACAATCCGCAGGCGCTGGAACGCTTTCGCCGTGAAGCCCGGGCCGCCTCCGCGCTGAGCCATCCCAATATCTGCACCATCCACGAGATTGCCAGTCACGATGGACAGTGGTTCATCGTGATGGAGTTTCTGGATGGCGAGACTTTGAAACACCGCATCGGCGGGCGCCCTCTGGAACTGGACGCCCTGCTCACCATCGGCACCGAGATTGCGGATGGGCTGGATGCGGCACATGCTCAGGACATTGTCCACCGGGATGTGAAGCCGGCCAATATTTTCGTCACCAAGCGTGGCCTAGCCAAGATCCTCGACTTCGGTCTGGCGAAAATGAGCGCCGGGCAGCGGCCTGCAGGCATGCCGGACTCGGACAGTCCCACCGTGCTCAAGGATTTGACCGTGGTCGGAAGCATGATGGGCACCGTCGCCTACATGTCGCCGGAACAGGTTTCCGGCAAACCGCTCGACGGACGCACCGACATATTTTCTTTCGGCGTGGTGCTCTATGAAATGGCCACCGGACGCCAACCTTTCGAACGCGAGACTACGGGATCAACTTTCGGAGCCATCCTGTACGAGGCGCCGATTCCGCCGGTACGCCTGAACCGTCAACTGCCATCGCGCCTCGAAGCCATCATCAATAAATCGCTGGAAAAGAATCGCAAACTGCGCTACCAGTCCGCCGCCGAGTTGCGCAATGACTTGCAGAAGCTGAAGCGCGACACGGATTCAGGGCGGTCGGCGCCTTTGCCGGTGGTTACTCCCGCGTCACTCCAGTGACCTCGTCGCTGGTAAGTGACGAAACCATTGATGACGTGGCGCCGGTGCCCACCACCGGCCACGTGGGGACGGCCGCCCCCGGCCGTCCAGGCCGAGCAAAGCTCGGCTGGGTTCTTATCGCAGCTTTACTCATCGCATCCACCGCAGGAACTCTCTACTACCGCTCGCACCGCCCGAATCTCCTCAGCGAACGCGACACCATCGTCCTCGCGGATTTCGCCAACTCCACCAGCGATCCCGTCTTCGACGACACACTCAAACAGACGCTGAGCGTCGCCCTGCGCCAGTCACCCTTCCTGAACGTTGTCTCCGGCGGCAAAGTAGGCGCGACTCTGAAGCTGATGACTCGTCCCGAGGACACACCGCTGACTCCCGAAGTCGCCCGGGAAGTCTGCCAGCGCGCCGGCAGCAAAGCCTACATCGCGGGACAGATTGCTCCCCTCGGCAATCGCTACGTGATTGGCCTGAACGCGGTGAACTGCCGCAGCGGAGACACCCTGGCCCAGGAGCAGGTCACTGCGGCCAGCAAAGAAAAGGTACTCGACACGCTGGGCGACGCCGCGGCCCGGTTGCGAGGCGAGTTGGGAGAGTCGCTGGCCACGGTGCAGAAATTTGATGTGCCGCTCAGCCAGGCAACGACGTCGTCGCTCGAGGCGCTGAAGGCTTTCAGTCTCGGAACCCGCGCGGGCATGCAGAAGAGCACCACGCAATCGATCGCCTACTATCAGCGCGCCGTCGAACTCGACCCGGAATTCGCCGCCGCCTACCGGGGACTGGCCAACAGCTATGCCAGCCTGGCTGAACTGGGACGAGCCAGCGAGTATCAAGGCAAAGCCTTTGAGTTTCGTTCGCACTCCAGCGAGCGGGAGAAACTTGCGATCGCGGCCGACTACTACCGGTTCGTGACCGGAGAACTCGACAAGTCGGCCCAGACCTATCAGGAGTGGATCGAGAACTATCCGCGGGACGATTCCGCCTACAGCGCCCTCGGCATCGCGTATGCCTCACTGGCGCAGTATGACAAAGCTACGGAAGCCCACCGCGAGAATCTTCGCCTCGCGCCTGATGTGGGCGCTCCTTACATGAATCTGGGCAATTGCCTGCTGGCGCTACAACGCTTCGACGAAGCGCGCCAGACCGCGAAGGCCGCGCTGGTCCAGAACTTCGACGACTACATCCTGCGCAACGAACTCTACGCATTGGCTTTTCTCCTTCAAGATAATCCCGGCATGGAAGAGCAGGCAGCGTGGTTTCGCAACCAGCCGGACTCTGAACACTTCGGCCTGGCGCTCGAATCTGACACCCAGGCCTATTCCGGCCATTTGAGCAAGGCGCGAGAGCTAACGAGACAGGCGATTGAATCCGCGGTGCGGAACGACAGCAAAGAAAATGCCGCGATCTGGCAGGACAACCAGGCGCTGCGCGAGGCCGCTTTCGGGAACCTGGACGAAGCGCGACGCAACGCCGAGACCGCGCTCAAACTGGAGCCGGGCAGCCAAAGCGTACAACTCGAAGCCGCCCTGGCTCTTGCCATGGCCGGAGAGAACGCGCGCGCAGAATCCGTGGCGCGGGATCTGGACCATCGCTTCCCACTCGATACCCAGGTGCAGTCGCTCTGGCTGCCGGCAATCCAGGCACAGCTGGAGTTGAACCGGAAGAATCCGGCTGCGGCTATCGATCGCCTCGAAACCTCTTCGCGCATCGAGCTGGGGCAAATCCAGTTCATCAACAATATCTCCTGCTTATATTCGGTGTACATCCGGGGCCAGGCGTATCTGGAGGCAGGAAAAGGAAGCGAAGCCGCCGCCGAGTTTCAGAAGATCGTCGACCACAGCGGCATCGTCTGGAACTGCTGGACCGGCGCGCTGGCCCATCTCGGACTGGCCCGCGCCTATGCGCTCTCGGGAGACACGGGCAAAGCGCAAGCGGCGTACCAGGACTTCCTCACTTTATGGAAAGAGGCGGATGCGAATGTCCCGGTGCTGCGGGAAGCCAAAGCTGAGTACGCGAAGTTAAAAACGCCGTAACCTACATCGTAAAAATGGAGGACGGGCGTCCCGCCCGTCCCATCCCATTCACAATTCCCGACGCGGGACAACTTCCTCCAAGATAGTTCGCCCATCACAGACACCACCCGATCCCGGTGCTATACCAAGCAAGTCCCTTTCTCCAGTTTGGACTCGTCCACGATTCGATTCAGCGTGGGAGCGAGTCTATGTGGAGTGTTAGTCGTTTCTTTATTTGCGGCTTGTGGTTCGCCTCGGCAGCTTTAGCCCAGGACACGGCCACGGGAGCGATCCGTGGAACCGTCGGGGATTCTGCCGGCGCGCGGATTGGCGCTTCCAGCGTTGTGCTGGTGAATGCGGCCACCAACTTCCGTTACTCCACCACCACCGACAGCTTTGGCCGCTTTGCCTTCGAACTGCTCCCTCCGGGAGACTACTCGGCGCGCGCCGAATCGCCGGGAATGTCGCCCCAGACCACGCCGGGTCTGCATGTGGACGTGGGCGGCACTACCGAACTCGCATTCAAGCTGGCCGTCGCCGGAAACCGGGAAACCGTCACGGTTTCAGGCGAGCCTCCTTTGGTCGAAAGCCAGCCCAGCGGACTCTCATCTTTAATTGACGAGCGCGCCATCAACGAACTTCCACTCAACGGACGGCGTTACACCGACCTGGCCTTGCTGACTCCGGGCGTCACGCAGGACCCTCGCGGGCTGACTTCCGGATCGAATGGCGACCTCGCGTTCGGCGGCATCCGCGGCTTCCAGTCCAGCTACCTGGTGGACGGCGGCGACAACAACAACGCCTTCTTCGGACAGGCCCGCGGACGCTATCGCGCGCCGTACCAGTTCTCGAACGAGGTGGTGCAGGAGTTCCGCGTGTCTTCGAATACTTACGGCGCTGACCTGGGGCGCGCCGGAGGCGCCGTGGTGAATGTGGTCACCAAATCAGGCTCCAACCATCGGGGCTGGCGCAACTGGAGCAGGCGAATGTCTCTGCCTTCTCGCACAATTTCAAGACTCCCCGGGTGCAGCAGGCCAGCCTCAACATTGAACGCGAAGTGGCGCATCGCACGTCGGTGGGAATTTCCTACATGTACGTACATGGCGTGGACCTGATCCGGGCGCGGGACGTGAATCTGCCGCCGCCAGTCAACGTTTCTTACCCGGTGTATGACGCTTCGGGAATAAATTTTCTGGGCAGCTACTACGACGTCGACTCCTTCTCGACGGTTCAACCAACGCGGACGCTGACCTGCCCTTTCCCGCCTTGCATCAATCCGCTGGCACGTCCCATTCCACAGGTTGGATCCGTCAATGTCTTCGAAAGCGCGGCCTCGAGCGTCTATCACGGTGCAACGCTTTCGATCCGTCGCCGCATGACCAGCGGCGTCTACTTCATGCTGTCCTATACCTTCGCGCACGCCATCGATGACGGGCAGGACGCGCTGGTCGCGGGGCAACCGGCCAGCGTGCAGAATTCGTACGCACCCAATGCGGAAAAAGGCCCGAGCGTCACCGACCAGCGACAGCGCTTCGTGCTGTCGTGCGTGGTGGCGCCCAAGCTGTTTCATCGCGACCATGAGTGGCTGGGACTATTTTTCAACAACTGGAAGGCGTCGGGCGTGGTCACCATGGGCAGCGGGAGGCCAATCAGCGCCACCGTAACCGGCGACGCCAATCAAGACGGCAATAACAGCAACGACCGGCTGCCGGGCGAGGCCCGCGACTCGCTGCTCGGACCTGACTACGCCACCACCGACCTGCGACTCACCCGCCGCATTTACGCTGGCGATCGGTTAAAGCTGGAACTCATGGCCGAATCCTTCAACTTGCTGAATCGGGACAACAAGCGGGTCCAGATCACGCAGGACGGTTTCATCAGCAACGCAGCCCAATTTGTTCAGACGGATAAGACCATTGGAATCAACATCTTTCCTGCGCAATACCGTGTACCCTCCAGCTTTCTGCACGCCACCGATGCATACGCCCCGCGCCAGATCCAACTCGCCCTAAAGTTGATTTTCTGAGGACGAACGATCCCGCCGATGGCCACTAGCAGCATTTTCACAGGGCGAAAATCCCATATACCACTTGACTTGCGATGGGAACCTTGCGATAACTAAGCCCGTCCAAACGGGACCGGTTTGGGGGTGTAGTTCAGTTGGCAGAAGTAAGACTTCAAGAGGGCGAGTCCCTCGAAAATGCATTGCGTCGCTTCAAGCGCAAGGTGCAACAGGAAGACATTATCAAGGAGGTCAAGCGTCACTCCTTTTACCTGAAGCCGGGCGAGAAGAAACGCGTGAAGGAAGCACTGGCCCGTAAGCGCAGCCGGAAGAAAGCGCGTAAAGAACAGGACTGAGGTTCATGGGCTGCCACGCCAAGTGGTGGCCCATTTCCTTGCTCGCAGGAGATTGTAAAGATTGTAAAGACGTAATCCATGTTGCGGTTCGACATGGTGGGCCGAGTCTAGGGTACATATTCCAGGGCGTTAGCTTGAGGGGGCAACGATCCTGAGCCTGCGCGTGTGAAGTCACTCGTCTGCGCGGTCTCAGGGAATGGGCTGAAGGGAGCATCTCTCAAATGGAATTTCAGGACAAGGTATTGAAGTGCATCGACTGTGGCGCGGATTTTATCTTCACTGCGGGCGAACAACTGTTCTTTCACGATAAGCAGTTCAAGAATGAACCCAAACGCTGCAAGGCTTGCAAGACCAAACGAGTATCAGTATTGGGGGCCGCGCCTTCGGGGCAGGGCAACGGCTTCGCCAAAGTGGAAACGCGCACTACATGCTCGGAGTGCGGTAAGGAAACCACGGTGCCCTTCAAGCCAACCCAGGGTCGTCCGGTCTTCTGCCGGGAGTGTTTCCAGCAGAAACGGCAACCCGCCTCGGCTTGATTTTGAACTAGAACCCAGTAGGCGATTCCAGAGTCGCGGCTAGCTCACCTTCCTCCCGCTTCCCGATTCCAAGGCGATTCTCGTCTGCCCGCGGCGACATCCGCGCGGCGGAAACAGTGGTTTCTTGCCTTCGCGCCCAGCCGTCGGACTACGCAAGCTACGTTAATATAGAAACGTGGCAACTTTCTACGTGACGAATTTCGGCTGCCGGGCCACCCAGGCCGACGGCGCCGCTATCGAACGCCAACTGCAGGAACGTGGCCTGGAGCGCGCCGACAGGCCCACGAAGGCGGGACTCGTCGTCCTCAACACCTGCACCGTAACTGCGGCCGCCGATCAGGACGCCCGCGCCGCCATCCGCCGCATTCATCGAAACAATCCGGAGGCTCAGATCGTGGTCACCGGATGCTATGCGCAACGCGCTCCAGAAGAAGTCGCCGCCCTTCCCGGCGTCACCCGGGTGATTGGCAACTCGCACAAACACCACCTAGCTGAACTGGCGGGAGTCGGACTTCGGACCTCGGACGTCGGACTTCGGCCACTCGAGCTCGACTGTCAGACAGATTCGAAAAGCTTCGTCCCCATCACACGGCTCACATCTGATGTCCGAGGTCTGAAGGCTGACGCCCAAGGTCCGACGTCTGACGTCCGCCCTCCGATTTTCGTTTCCGACATGTTCGCGCATACCGAACTACAGGCGGCGCCGGTCTTTGACGCTGCCAACGAACGCACCCGTCCCAACCTGAAGGTGCAGGACGGTTGCGACAATCGTTGCTCGTTCTGCGTTATTCCTTACGTCCGGGGACAGAGCCGCTCGCTCAAATTGGACGAAGTGATTCGCGAAGTGGAAACGCTGGTGAGCGCCGGGTACCGCGAAGTGGTAATTTCCGGCATCAACCTGGGACGCTGGGGAAGGGATTTAGCCTTCAGTCCTCAGCCATCAGCTATCGGAAAGCCGGCCAATGACCAACGACTAACGACCAACGACCAAGTTTCGAAGACCTGGTACGAACCATTCTGTCCGACACGGCGCTGGAAAAGTTACGCATCAGCTCGGTCGAACCCATGGACTGGAGTGACGAACTGATCGAGATGATGGCCCAGTCTCCGCGCATTGCCAAGCACGCACACGTGCCTTTGCAGTCCGGCAGTGACGCCGTCCTTCGCCGGATGCATCGCAAATACCGCCCCTGGCATTATCGCGAGAAGATCGAGAAGCTCCATGCTGCCATGCCCACAGCGGCCATCGGGGCGGATGTGATGGTGGGATTCCCCGGCGAGTCCGAAGCTGAATTCGAGGAAACGCGCGCCTTGGTGGAAGATCTTCCCTTCACCTACCTGCACGTCTTTACTTACTCAGCGCGGCCTGGAACTCCGGCTGCCTCGATGGGCAAACAGGTTCCCACACACGTGGCTCGCCAACGCAATCGCATCCTGCGCGATCTCATCGCAGAAAAGAAACTGGCCTTCATGAGTGGATTTGTCGGCAAGCCGATCGAAGTCATTAGCCTGAATGTTTGCGGCAGCGATCACGAAGGAGAATATACCGAGGGACTTAGCGACAATTATCTGCCGGTGCGCCTGCAGGGAAATCACCCTCCCAACCGCTGGATTCGGGCAAGGATCGAAAGAGTTTCGGACGGAGCGCTGCTCAGCATCGCCACTTAGGCCAACGGCTGGCCTGATTATTTTTTCGCGGTCAGCCGGTCGGCAATCTTGTCGTACTTGCTCTGCGGCAGAATGCGGCGAGTTACCAGTTCGCTCGGATCGTTGTAGGGGCGCCCCGCGATCTCTCGATCCGCCTCAACCCCGGTCACACCCGGCAAGCTGATCAACTGCTCTCGGGTCGCGGTATTCACATCGAGCGGCTTGTCGCGGCTCCACCCTTCCCGGACACCTGCGGCGACTGCTTTGGCGTCAACCTTCAGTTCCGCGGTAGCGCGAGCGGTCTTCTCTTTCAGTTCTTCAGGATTCTGATTCTGGGTGCACGCCGTCAGCCCGCATAACAGGACGGTCGCAGCGGCAAGTATCTCTCGAGGAATACGCATGTCCATTCACCTCGGGCTTTGGATGAATTCCGCACTCTGCTGGTTGGCTGGAAATCGCGTTCCCACGGAAATCATCGGTGCCCGAAGACTTCTTTCAGCAGGTTCGTGGTCTGCGCTGCCGGATCCTGGCGGATCTTGCGTTCTTCCTGACCCAGTTCGAAAAATAGTCCATCGAGGGCCTTGGATACGACGTAGTGGCTGATATCGAGATCCTGATTCCTGGCGAAGGGAAGCTGCTTGTATTGCGAAGCCAGGGAGTTGTATTGCTGGGTGACGCCGTTTTGGGCCATCGTCTTCTCCACCACCGGACGGAACGCCGCCGTTAGCTGAGGCGTGGTCTTCTCCTTAAAGTAGTTGGTGGCGGCAGTGTCGCCGCCGGAGAGGATTCTGCGCGCGTCATCGAAACTCATGGCCGTGATGGCGTCAATAAAGATTTTTCGCGCGGAGGGAGCGGCGGCTTCAGCGGCCCGATTCATGCTTAGAACAAAATCGTCCACTTTGGGCCCGTAGCCCATCATGCGCAGACCTTTTTCCAGCGTCCGCAGGTTGCTCGGCATCAGAATCTTGATGTCGGGATTGGCGAAATACCCGTTGGGGCGGCCGGTCAGTTTCACCGCCTGCTCCGCCCCGATCTGCAGAGCCTGTTTCAGGCCCGAGGAAATTTTGCTATCACTCAGATTGGTGGCACCCAGCCCGAGGCGTCTTGCAATTTCCCCGACCTGCGCAACCGACAGCGTCGTTATCAATAACAGGCTCGCACCCAGCAGTTGCCTACGTTTCATTTTCGTACTCCTTTAATTCCATTCCATAGAGCCTGTTCCCCGCGGCTTCAAAGAAAAGTTTTCGATCAGGCTACCCGGCGTTGGGTTTTCGCACCTAAGCTCCCGACGTTGCACGCGATCGCCGTGTTGCGATTTAACTCTAAGAGGAGCCATCATGGGAAACGAAAACGAAAAGAACCAGCAGAATCCGGGACAGCAACAGGACAACCCTGGGAACCAAGTCGACCCTAACCGGAAGAATCCGTCGCAAAGCGGAGAGAATGTCTACAACCCGCAGGATCCGACCTCGAAGAAGCCTGGCCAGGACAGCGGCACGACCGATCGATCGGACCGTGAAGGGTCTGAAGACGTGGAACGGCGCCGCGCATCCTAACCGGGATCGCGGACAGCGGACAGAAGCCACGGCAAACTGCCGTGGCTTTTTCCGTTGGCGAACCCCTTTTACCGAGCGCCGGTAAACCGCCAAGACGCGGGGCGGTTGCCATGCTATAATTTTTTCCTATTTCATTTGCCCGGCTCGCTGACGGAGGGTTGTATCGATAAACGCTTTATCCGCACAAACGAACGCATTCGGGCGCGGGAAATCCGCGTGATTGACGACGAAGGCCAGCAGATTGGCATTTTGACTCCCTACGATGCGCTCAAGATGGCCCGCGAGAAAAACCTGGACCTGGTAGAGATTTCGCCCACCGCGACTCCTCCCGTATGCCGAATTATGGACTATGGGAAATTCTTGTACCAGCAGGAAAAGAAGGAACGCGAGGCCAAGAAACATCAGAAGGTCATCGTAGTCAAGGAAGTAAAGTTCCGCATCAATGTGGACGACCACGATTACCAGACCAAGAAGAACCACGTGCTGCGCTTCCTGGACGAGGGCGACAAAGTCAAGGCAACGATTTTCTTCCGCGGACGAGAGATGACGCGCACCAATCTGGGACGCGAAATCCTGGAGCGCCTGATCAAAGATATCGCTGAGAAGGGCATCGTGGAGTTCCGGCCGCGACAGGAAGGCAACACGCTGCACGCCATCCTGGCGCCGAAAAAAGATGCTGGACAGAAACAGCCCGCGCAGTCGCAACCGGCCCCAGGCCGGGTGAATCAAGCTTAAGAGCAATTGGCAATGAGCACTTGGCATTTAGCCAATTCAGGCAAATGTCGTTGTGACCAAATGCTAATTGCCAATTGCTGTATTGAGGATTTATGCCAAAGCTAAAAACACATAAAGGGGCCGCCAAGCGCTTCAAGAAGACAGCGACGGGCAAGGTCAAGCGTCATCATTCGCATTTGCGTCATATGCTGACGTCGAAAGACAAGAAACGCAAAGGCAAGCTGCGCCAGGCTGTCCTGGTCAGCGATGCGGATACCCCCAAGATCAAGCGAATGATTCCGTACTAGAAGTTTTTGTTTGTGTGGCCGCGGGCGACTCGCCCGCGTGCAGGGCTGCAGTCAAGTTGAACGAGCGGCCCGGGCGTGTGAAGAGGCAATCAGACCTTCAAGTCTCCTACCTCCAGCCGCCGTAACTGGTAATTAAAAAGGAGCTACCCATGCCTCGCGTAAAACGGGGAACCAAACGCCGCGCCAAGCGCAAAAAGATACTCGACCGTGCCAGCGGCTATTTCCTCACAAAATCCAAACTCTACCGGTCCGCCAAAGAAGCCGTCGAGCGCGGGCTCAAGTTCGCCTACTCGGGACGCAAGCAGAAGAAGCGCCAGTACCGCTCCCTCTGGATCGTGCGCATCGGCGCCGCCGCCAAGCTGAACGGGATGAGCTATAACCAGTTCATCCACGGTCTCAAGAAGGGCGGAGTGCAATTGGATCGCAAGATCCTGGCCGACCTGGCGGTGAACGATCCGGGCGCGTTTAAGAGCCTCGCCGAGCAGGCGAAGGGCGCTCTCGGCGGGGCGGCTTAGCACCAGCCTTTAGCATTTAGGTTTAGCTTCAAAGAGCGCAGCTCCAGCCGCGTCGGCAGCGCTGTTTTTGGCCGGCGTCGTAGGCCATCAACTGAGAACCGAGAACTCATAACTGTTCTTATGTACTCCGTCCCCAAACTCAAGAGCTTCTCCGAGGCAGCCCTGGACAAAGCGGCCGAGAAGCTGTTGGCTGCGCTGAAGCAGGAGGCCGCGGCAGTCAAGAGCGAGTCCGACTGGAAGGCCTTTCGCGATCGCTGGATGGCACGCAAGAACGGTGTGCTCACAGAGATCAACGATCTCTGGCTGAAGGCGGCACCGAAAGAAGCGAAGCGCGAGGTGGGGCAGCGGGTCAACGAACTCAAGGCCACTGTTACACAGGCCGTGGACAAATCCCGGCCCGGGGCCGCGACAGCAGTCATCCGATCTGGGGTGAGCGTTAAGGCCTCGCTCGGAACGGTCGCCGCGACTGCGGCCAGGCCCGATGCGCTCGACATTACGCTCCCCGGCCACCGGCGCCACCTCGGCTCCGAGCATCCCGTGATCAAGACGATGAACGAGATCGTCTCCGTCTTCCGCAATCTGGGTTATTCGGTTCAGGAAGGGCCGGTCATCGAGACCGACTACTACAACTTCGAGGCGCTGAATTTTCCGCCTAACCATCCGGCGCGCGATACCCAGGACACCCTGTTCATCGCTGGCCAGGAAACAAAGCCGCAGCGCGATCGCCTGCTGCTGCGCACTCATACATCGCCGGTGCAGATTCGCACCATGGAAAACATGAAGCCGCCGGTCAGGATTGTGATTCCGGGCAAAGTGCACCGCAACGATCCTCCCGACGCCAGCCATTCCCCAATGTTTCATCAAGTCGAAGGGCTGGCGGTCGACACGAACATTACGTTCTGCGATTTGAAGGGAACGCTCGACCACGCCATGAAAGCTCTGTTCGGATCGAGTGTGAAGACCAGCTTCCGTCCTTCGTTTTTTCCGTTCACCGAGCCTAGCGCGGAAATGATGGTGTCTTGTTTCATCTGTGGAGGCAGCGGCAAACGCGGCTCCGAGCCCTGCCGTCCCTGCAAGCAGACGGGATGGATCGAGATTCTCGGCTGCGGCATGGTGGATCCGAACGTCTACGGCTTCGTGGACTACGATCCCAAGAAAGTCAGCGGCTTCGCTTTCGGCATGGGAGCCGACCGCATCGCCATTCTGAAATATGGGGTCGACGATATTCAGTTGTTCTTCAACGGAGATGTGAGGTTCCTGGAACAGTTTGGGTGAGGCAGTCGTCGGTCGTCGGTCGTTAGTCGTCGGCCTCCTTCCCTCACTTCGAGAAATGCGATGACACTGGAGGAGCTCGAAAAGAGGTTGCCGAATGGGTTGCATGATTCACGAGTCAGTCGAATCGCGATTGACTACGACCAGCGAAAATTGATTCTGGATATTGACGTCTGGGTGGGAGATATGAACCGTGATGCACGCGAGCAACGAGAAACATATAAGCGTGGTCAGGTTCTAATCTCTGGGCTGGTTTTTACCGTGATGGAACCTTCTGATCCGAGATATCCGTTTTCGACTGCAACCCGACTGACCATTGCCGGTTGCGATATGAGCAAGAATCTTTCTGCCGAATTGAAGAGCTCACTGTCGGCTGACACATTCTTTCGGAGCCTCTGGGTGAACGAGTGGAATGCGTTCATCCACATTGCGGCGAAAAACGCCGAACTGAAATGGCTGGACGGCTCCGGTGCTCAAGGCTCCGCGCCAGAGGCTAGGAGCTAGAAGCCAGAAGCCACAATGAAACTTTCCCCTGCATGGCTGCGTGAGTTCGTGGACGCCGAGGTGGACGACCGCCGCCTGGCGCAGGACCTTACGTCGGTTGGAATTGCAGTTGAAAGTATCAGCGGCGAGGGAAAGACTGCTGTCTTCGAAATGGAGATTGGCACCAACCGCCCTGACGCCATGAATCATTACGGCGTCGCCCGTGAAGCGGCCGTGATCTACAACCTGCCGCTGCGGGCTTTCGACATCAAGCTGCCGGCGGCGCAGGGCAAGCCTGACTTCATCGTCGAAATCGCGGACCGTGACGGCTGCGCCCGTTACACGGCTCGCATCATTCGCGATGTGAGTATCAAACCATCTCCCGACGCGATCGCGAAACGGCTGATGCTGGTCGACCAGCGGCCCATCAACAACGCCGCCGATGCCACGAACTACACGCTGGGGGAGATGGGGCATCCTACGCACGTCTTTGATCTCGACCTGCTCCAGGGCGGGAAAATTCTGGTGCGGCGGGCGTTCAGCGGCGAGATCCTGAAAACGCTGGACGGCGTGGAGCGCAAGCTTACACCGGAAGATCTGGTCATCGCCGATGCGGTAAAGCCGGTCGCTCTGGCCGGGGTCATGGGCGGATTTGACACCATGATTACCGACAAGACTCGCAACATTCTGATCGAGGCCGCCTGGTTTGATCCCGCCAACGTCCGCAAGAGTGCGCGACGACACGGGTTGCACACCGATGCCTCCCATCGCTTCGAGCGCGGCGCCGACTTCGAGGCCACCACCAAGGCGTGCGACCGGGTGGCTGCACTCGTTCTTGAAACGGCCGGAGGCAAGCTGGCCGGCGGTGCCATCGACACGGTCGCGCGTGAAGTGGATCTGGCTCCGGTGGCTCTGCGTCTTTCCGAAGTTCACCGCATTCTGGGTGAGAAGCTGGAGACCAACGAAATTTTCCGGATTCTCCAGCAACTGGGCTTCGAGCTGATGCCGGAGCGAGGCGGGGACCCGGATTTCACCGTCCACATTCCCAGCTGGCGGCTGGATGTGGAACGCGAAATTGATCTGGTTGAAGAGATCGCGCGCCTGCATGGCTTCGACAAATTCCCCAACACTCTGCCCGCGTATGCCGGCGCAGTGGTGGAGGCCCTGGACGCCGAAAAGGACAGCAAGCTGCGCAGCGCGCTGCTCGCGCTGGGTTACGACGAAGCGGTGTCGCTGACGTTCATCTCGCACGATGATGCCGAAACATTCTCCTCGGCCCGGCTAATTGAACTGGCCAATCCGCAGAGCGAAGAGGCATCGGTCATGCGCAGTTCACTAGTACCCGGCATGCTGAACATGCTGGCGTACAACCTCAATCGCGGTGCGGACAACGTGCGCCTGTTCGAAGCGGGCAGCATTTTCGAAGCGACAGGAACCGCGACGGTTGAGCCCAAACGCATTTCCATGGGCGCCACCTCACCGCCCTTGCAAAAAACGCACGGATGGGGCGCCCACGATGGAGGGTTCTTCGATCTGAAGGGCGATGTGGACAATTTGCTGCACGCCTTTGAACATAGATCGTTGAAGTACGATGCGCAGACCGCGGACTACTACTACCCTGGACGCTCGGCGCGAGCCCTGATGGATGGCTCTCTGGTAGCTCAGTTTGGACAGCTCCATCCCGAGATCGCCACCGCCCGCAAACTGCGACAGAACGTTTTTATTGCTGAAATTTATCTCGACCGGCTCTACCGGCAGGGTCTGCGTGCAGTCCGTTACCAGCCTTTGCCGCGCTATCCGGCAGTGGAACGGGATTTTTCATGTGTCTTCGACGATGGAGTGACCTTCGAGAAGATTCAAGAGACTGTCATTGGACTCAGCCTGTCTCAGTTGCGCAGCTTTGTTCCGGTAGAGATTTTCCGCGGGGGCAACGTTTCCGCTGGCCAGTATTCGCTGCTTCTACGCGCCCGCTTTCAATCATCCGAACGTACGCTGCGGGAAGATGAAGTGGCAGAGTGGTCGGCGCAAATCATCACAGCACTCGAGGGCTTGGGCGGAAAACTCCGGGCGTAAGCTGGCCCAGAACACGGGGTACACTACTGGCGTTTTTTCAAGGCTTGGAGATGCTGTCTGTAGTGCTGGGTAAGATGAAAAGCTCTTGGTTCGCTCTACTCGCTGGATCGCTGCTCCTCATCATCATCGTTCCGACTTTCGCCCAGCCACCTGCGGCGCGTCAACGTCCGCCCGACGGTGGGACACGCGAGGTTCTGGTCAGTATTCTGATTCCATCGATACCCAACGCTCCGTTTAGCGCCACAGTGTCCACCGAATCCGTTCGCATGCTGGCCGATGGCGGCAGAATTACACTTGTGAATCACAGGGCCATCGCGCGTGACGGCGCCGGCCGCATTTTTCAGGAGCGTCGTTTGCTCGTGCCACCCGACGGAGAGCATGAGTCGGTGATCACACAGACTGAGATTAGCGATCCCATTGCGCACGAGCTCTATATCTGCAAACCCGATGAGCACGTCTGCCAAGTGGAGTCTTATACTCCTCCGCTCTTTGAGGGAACTCCAAGCGCCATCAAACTAACGGAGAACAAGAGCCGCGAGGATCTGGGCAAGCAGTTCATCGGTGGTTTGGAAGCTGCGGGGACTCGGGAGACAACAGTCGTGCAACCGGGAGTAATCGGCAATGATAGTGAGCTGCACATTATTCGGGAGTACTGGTACTCGCCTCAACTGAGCATCAACCTCAGCAGCAAGCTGCAAGACCCCAGAATCGGAACACAGGATTTCGAACTGTCGGGAATAACTCTGGGAGAACCCGATCCAAAGCTTTTCAAAGTGCCGCCGGGAAGCGAAGTTATTGATTTGCGCCGGCACCCGGGGTCTCCCGCCGACGATCGGTCACACGAGTGAGGCTTCCGTTCTAACTCCTGGTCTCCGCCCGCGCCTTCGGGGGCTGTGCTAGGCTGGCGTTTTATGAAAGACGCTGCCATCCAACCGAAATCTTTTCTCAGCCACAAGGTCGCGCACTTCACCGAGTCTGTGATTCGCGAGATGACGCGTCAGGCCATGCTGCATGGCGCCGTGAACTTGTCCCAGGGCTTCCCTGATTTTCCTGCTCCCGCTGAGATCAAGCGTGCGGCCCGGGACGCGATTGCGGCCGACGTCAATCAGTACGCCATCACCTGGGGAGCGAAGACCCTGCGCAACGCCATTGCGCAGAAGATGCAGGTATGGCAGGGCATGGCCATCGATCCCGAGCGCGAGATCACGGTTTGTTGCGGGTCCACAGAAACCATCGTCTCGACTTTGCTGGCGGTGTGCAACGCCGGCGACGAGGTCATTATCTTCGAACCTTTCTACGAAAATTACGGGCCGGATTCGATCATCTCCGGGGCCAAGCCGCGGTTTGTGAAGCTGCATCCGCCGGAAACGCCGGATGGCGAATGGACATTCGATGAACGTGAACTGCGCGCGGCGTTTCACAATCACACTAAAGCGATCGTGGTAAATACGCCGAACAACCCCACCGGCAAGGTGTTTACCCGAAGCGAACTTGAGCTGATCCGAGACCTGTGTGTGGAATTCAACGTCCTCGCCATCACGGATGAAATCTACGAACACATTCTTTACGACGGCGTCCGGCACATTTCGATGGCGGCGCTCGAAGGCATGCGCGAGCGCACCATCACCATCAATGGTTTATCGAAGACATACGCCGTGACCGGTTGGCGCGTAGGATGGGCCGTGGCCCCGCCAGCGATCACCGATGCAATCCGCAAAGTGCATGATTTTCTGACCGTGGGCGCCCCCGCCCCGTTGCAGGAGGCTGGAGCTGCAGCCCTGGGTTTGCCTGACACTTATTACAAGGGGCTCGCTGAGGGATACCGCAAGCGCCGTGACCGCCTGATTCCTGTGTTGGAAGAGGTTGGCTTCCGCTGCTTTCGTCCCCGCGGCGCCTACTACGTCATGACCGACATTCGCAACTTTGGCTTCGCCAATGATGTCGAGTTTACAAAATATCTAGTGAAAGACATTGGCGTGGCAACGGTGCCGGGATCGAGCTTCTACAACGATCCGCGGGACGGCGCGCAGCAGGTGCGGTTTGCGTTCTGCAAGCGCGATGAGACGCTGGATGAGGCCGGAAAGAGATTGCGGAAATTACGACCGCAGAAATAGATTGGAGCTGCGTTGCGAGGGCGGGACGCCCTCACGACAGCCGGCGGGACGCCGGCGCTACTACCAACCCACAAGTCCCCTCAAGCATCTGATTGATTCACAGGTTTCTGCGGTATACTGCGCTCAAGTTCCCAATTTCTCTTGAGGAAGTGGTGGCACCATGTCGGTGAGAATGGCTGAAGGGGTATCTGCCCAGGTTCCGGCTGACGATTTTCAGGCGCTCGAAGAGAAAGTCTATCGCACCATAGAGCTGTACAAGTCGGCGCGCGAGGCCCGGTCGGCTGCGGAAAGGGATGCGCAGAGGCTGCGCCAGCAGTTGGAAGAGCGCGAAGAAGAGTTGGATAGTTTGCGCCGCGAGATGGTGCGTCTGCGCAAGGAACGGGAAGAGATCCGCAGCCGGGTGGAGAAGATGCTGGGTCAGATCGAATCCATTTCCGAGGAGCAAGCGGTCAGCTGATCCGGCCGGTCCTCCGTCCTGGGAGAAACACGTATGGCAACAGCCACGAAACACGGCGCGATCAAGGACTCCAGCAACAATCCTGTCCGGGTAGAGATTTTCGACCAACCCTACAATCTCCGCGGCTCCGACGCAGAATACATTCTCAAGCTGGCTGAGTACGTGGACGGCAAGATGCGCGCCGTGGCGGAACAGACTCACACGGTGGACACCGCACGCCTGGCCGTTCTGGCAGCGCTGAACATTGCTGATGAGTATCACCTGGTGAAGCGTAATCAGGATGTGGGATCGGGCGACTACCTGCGCCGCGCGCAGCATCTCTCGAGCGCTCTCGATGAAGTGCTGGGAGATAAGCGCAAAGCGGGCTAATGGCTTGTGTGGGGCGGACACTCTTTGTCCGCCGCTTTTGACTTTGATTTAGTTCCCCAGAAACTTCATGCGGAGCTTCGCCCCGCCGGACAGCCGAGGGCGGCTGTCCCCACGCAATTCTTTCTGACTCTCATCTAAATTTCCCCTTACCAAAGTTGCTGGCAAGCGGATTGCCAACTTTTTACGCCCTGCCTATTGCCAATGCGGGGATCTTTACCCTAGCATCCTGACTGAAAGCCGACCTGCCGGGTTGGTGATGGCGGTTACCGATTTTTGAACCAATGCTGAATGAACGGGAGCTCGACTCGAACTAGGATCCGGTGTGCAACGCTCCGTCATGCGGAGATGCCTAATGGGTCTCGGCGGGCACCCAACGTCTACCGACGGGTTCATTCTCGGCCCGTCACACGGCACAGTGGGTCGGCTTGTCATCTCTCGAGTACTGTCCCTGCCTGCTCCTGCTAAACTTGAGCTGGAACAAAATCGTCTGGCAACGCATCTAGACTAATAGTGTTTCCTCAAATTTTTCATATCGGAAAGTTCTTTCTACCCACCTACGGGCTGCTGGTTTCCACCGGAGTGCTGGTCGGGCTGTGGATCAGCGTCCGCAACTCGAGCAAGCAGGGGATCAATCCGGACGATGCCTGGAACCTGGGCGTTCTGGTCGTCTTGTGCGGCATCATCGGCGCCAAGGTCTTGTATATCGTCAACGACTGGAGTTACTACTCGGCCCATCCGGGTGACATCTTCAGTTGGTCGACGCTGCAGGCCGGCGGCGTCTTCTCCGGAGGGTTGATCGGTGCATCCGTGGCCGCGGTCTGGTATATCCGCCAGCATCGGATGCCGGCGCTGGCGACCTGGGACGCATTTGCGCCTGGACTCGCCTTGGGACATGCCATCGGGCGCGTCGGATGCTTTGCCGCAGGCTGCTGCTATGGCAAGCCTACCAATCACTTCTGGGGCGTGACTTTCACCAACCCGATCGCCAATCTGAATTCCTACACACCTCTGGGGATCCCGCTTGAGCCCACGCAGCTCTTCGAAGCAGCAGTCGAGCTGGCCAATTTCTTTATTCTGATGTGGCTCTTCAGGCGCAAGAAGTTCGATGGGCAGGTACTGGCGGCTTATTTCATTCTCTATGGCATCGCACGTTATTTTCTGGAATTCATTCGCGATGATCCCGGACGCGGCGAGGTCTTCGGCGGGGTAATGACTGGGACTCAGTTGATCTCGATTGGGCTGGTGATCGCGGGCGGGTTGATCTGGTGGTTGAAGTCGTCGGCCAAAGTGGTACCGGCACACGCGCAGCGCTAGACAAAATTTGTCGTCCCCTTCCGGGGACTAGCGCGGGCGAGGGCGCCCGCGCCACACATGCCTCCACTTTTGATTTCCGCTACAGAACAAGACGCCGGCAAGCGGCTGGACCAGTTTCTGGCTGCGAATCTGCCTGAAATCAGCCGCGCTCGGGTGCAGCAACTCATTGCGCAAGAACTGGTCCTGGTGGATGACTCGGTATCGCGAGCATCTTTGCGCCTGCGCGGCGGCGAGCGTATCGCGGTCCTCGGGTCTGCGGCGCAGCCGCCCCTGCGGGCGATGGCGGAAAACATTCCGCTGGACATCATGTTCGAAGATACCGAGCTGGCCGTGGTGAACAAGCCGGCCGGCATGACGGTGCACGCCGGAGCCGGCGCGACGGAAGAAGAACGTAATCGGGGCACGCTGGTGAATGCCCTGCTGCATCATTTTGGCCAGCTATCGTCGGTGGGCGGCGAACTGCGCCCCGGGATCGTGCATCGCCTGGATAAGGCCACCAGCGGGCTGCTTGTAGTCGCCAAAAGTGACGAAGCGCATCGCCGGCTGGCCAGCCAGTTCGTCCGGCGACAGGTCAAGAAGAAATACATCGCGCTGGTGCACGGTTGGATAAAACAAGACCACGGGACCATCAGCACCAGCATCAGCCGTGACCGCGTGCGGCGCACTCGCATGACGACGCTGCGCTCGGGCGGGCGCGAAGCCATCACGCACTACACGGTCAAGCGCAGGCTGGATTCGCAGTATGGAAAATTCACGCTGCTCGAGGTGCAGATTGACACCGGACGCACCCACCAGATTCGGGTCCACCTGGCATCGCTGCGCCATCCCGTCGTGGGAGACACGTTGTACGGCGCCCCGCGGGCGCTCAGCAGCAAGGGCGGCAGCCTCGCGCTTCCGCGAAATTTTCTGCATGCCGCGGCGCTGCAGTTTCAGCACCCGGGTACCGGCGAGCGTTTGTCCTTCGCGGCGCCCTTGCCCGCGGAACTGGCGGATTTCCTGCAAAGCCTCGGTGGATGAGTTGTGTGGGGCGAGCGCGTTCGCCCGCCGGCTTTGACTTTGACGTTGATTTTCGGCCACCAAGAGTCAAAAGCGGCGGACAAGAGTGTCCGCCCCACACGTAACCTCCTCGCCAAAAGGGGTTGAGGCTATAATTAAGGCCTCATGAAGTTCCGCGGCGGCGTCTTATTCCTGGGCAGTATTTTGTTCGTGGCAGCGCTCTTTGCCCAGACTTCGGGCTCGGACGAGCTGCCCTCCGCACCCTCGGCGGTCCGGCAAGAACGCAGCAAGCCCAAGCCGCCTCCGCCCGCCGCGCCGCCGGCGAGTGCGCAACCGCAGACCTCGACTACAGCCACCGAAGCCGAGCCGCAAACCACAACTCCTCCGGCCGAAGCGCCCGCTGCGAAGAGTGGAGCAGCACAAACGAACCCTCCTGCCGGGGGCAAGGCGGCGCAAGACCCGAATCCGCCGGATGACCCCACCACCACCATCACCAAGACGGTCAACGAAGTGAACGTCGTGTTCACAGTCACCGACCGCCATGGCCGCTACGTGAAGAACCTGGCCAAGAACGACTTCTCGGTCCTCGACGATAGCAAGCCATCCGGACAAATCCGGAGTTTTCACAGCGAGACCGATCTGCCCCTTCAAGTCGGGCTCATGGTGGATGCCAGCAACTCGGTGCGCGACCGCTTCAAGTTCGAGCAAGAATCAGCCATAGAGTTCCTCAACCAGACGGTGCGGCCCCGGTACGACAAGGCGTTTGTGGTTGGTTTCGATGTCACTCCGGAGGTCACGCAGGACTTCACCGACAATACCGAAGCACTCTCGCGCGGAGTTCGCGCGCTCCGGCCGGGCGGCGGCACGGCCATGTACGACGCCCTGTATTTTGCCTGCCGCGACAAGCTGATGAAGGAACCGCGCAATGGGCCGGTGCGGAGGGCGATCATCCTGCTCAGCGATGGTGAAGACAATATGAGCCACGTCACGCGCGAGGAAGCGATCGAGATGGCGCTGCGCGCGGAAGTGATCGTCTATACCATCAGCACCAATATCACCGGCGGCACCCGCCACGGCGGAGACAAAGTTCTTGAGCGTATCGCCGACGCAACCGGTGGACGCGCTTTCTTTCCTTTCCAGCTCAACGACGTGGCCAACGCTTTCGTCGAAATCCAGGACGAACTGCGCAGCCAGTACGCGCTTTCCTATAATCCCTCCGACCTGCGGACGGACGGCCGTTACCATACCATCGAGATCGTGGCGCAAAACCGCAAAGGCCTGCGCGTCCGCAGCCGGCGCGGTTACTATGCGCCCACCCAATAGGCCGCCGGCATGGCAGGCTACTCCGGCACTCCGCTTCCCAAGAAGCTTGGCCTCAAGCCACAATTTCGCGTCGCATTCTTCCAGTTACCCAGCGCTGTAAAAACTGAGCTGGAAGAAGCTCTCTCCGACTGCGTGCTGGCGAAAGATAGCAAGGACGGCTCGGGGCAACTCGACTTCGCCATGATCTTCGTCAAGAACCAGGCGGACATGAGAGAACAGTTCCTCGCGTTTGCCCGCCGCCTGGCGCCGTCAGGAATGCTGTGGGTTAGCTGGCCCAAGAAGGCTTCCGGCATAGTCACGGACATCGGCGAGAGCGACGTAATGAGAATCGGCCTGACCGCAGGCCTGGTGGATGTGAAAGTCTGCGCCGTGAACGAAGTCTGGTCGGGCCTGAAGTTCGTAATCCGGGTGAAAGACCGGGTAAGAGCTCCTCGCGCGTTGAAGTAGTATTGTCTGCGATCTCTCGTAATGCTTCTCCGAACTGGAGGGTGCCCCACCCTCGTCGCGCACTTTGCGACAGGGTGGGTGCGAACAGCGTTTCTGAGGCCGACGAGGATCGGAGCGTTTATCCATGTGTGATAACGCGCGCTGGCAAGCCTGAAGCGGCGTAGCATCACAAAGACTCTGGGACGGCGGACACGCTCCCACCTTTTCGCCCAATGCGCGAAGAGGGTGGGCACCCTCGAGGTCAAGGGAAGCTAACCAGGCCGTTGGCACGTGAACACAGAACAACTCATACTCTCCGTCGGAACCATCCTGCTGGCAGCTCGCGCCGTGGGATGGATCTTCCAGCGCATCGGCCAACCCCGCGTAGTCGGGGAGATGACAGCCGGCATCATCCTTGGCCCTTCTCTTTTTGGACGGTTCTTTCCCGGCGCCTTCGCCAATATCTTTGCTTCGTCTTCCTTGCCGGTTCTCACGGCCTTAAGCCAGCTTGGACTTCTGCTCTTCATGTTCGTGGTCGGCCTTGAGGTTGATCTCAAACGCATCGTTAAGCAACGTACCGCTGTAGTGCTGATCAGCAATGTCAGCATCCTGCTGCCTCTTGCTTTGGGCATCGGACTGGCAACGGCGCTCTATCCGCAGTTTGCCGGGAAGCAGGTTCCGTTTTCCTCCTTCGCTCTCTTCATGGGAACCGCGATGAGCATCACCGCCTTCCCGGTGCTGGCGCGAATCCTGAAAGAACGTAACCTGCTGGGAACCGACCTGGGGGCCACCGCGATCTCTTGCGCGGCCATTGACGATGTAAGCGCATGGTTGTTGCTGGCCGTTCTGACCGCGACGGTGCATTCCGCTCAAAGCTGGCATCGCCTCGCGGTCACCCTGCTCCTGTTAGTAGCGTTTGTGGCTATCATGCTGTTCCCGGTCCGCCGCCTGGCAGCGCCGCTTGAATCCGTATACCGAAAGCACGGAGCGGGCGTAGAACTCATCTCTCTCCTGATTCTGATCATCTTTGTGGCGAGCTATACCACCGAAAGACTGGGAGTGCATGCCTTGTTCGGCGCGTTTGTCGCCGGGCTAGTCATGCCAAAATCTGAACCCATGATTGCCGGGATCGTGGAGCGAATCGAATCCCTGAGTCTCGCCCTGTTGCTGCCTCTGTTCTTTGCAGTCACCGGCTTGCGGACCCGCATTGACCTGCTCACCGACCGGTCCTTATGGGGCTACACCGCGGCGATCATCGCAACCGCGGTCCTCGGCAAACTTGCAGGCGCTGCCCTCACCGCCAAGGTCACCGGGATGACGTGGACAGACTCGCTGGCCCTGGGAGTCCTGATGAACACCCGCGGACTGGTCGAACTGGTGGTCCTGAACGCGGGGCTGGATCTGGGTGTCCTCTCGCCTCCCCTGTTCACCATGATGGTGCTGATGGCATTGATCACGACTTTCATGACCACGCCGATCCTGATCGCCATGAAGATCCATCCCCGCCGGACGTGACAACGTAGGCTATCCATACGAATGACTTAACCCGCTGTCCGAGAACGTCTTCCATCGTGCATCTTTTTCACCTCCTTGCCCGTATATCCGGGTAGCATGAACGCCCTAGCTTATTGCTTCGTGAATGTGATGGAATCCGAGGCCAGCGCAATCGCTCGCGGTCTCCGCCGGCGTGATCCGGACTTACTAGACCGTCTCATCGAGCAGTATCAGCATCGCCTTCTTCGATATTTGATCTACCTGTCAGGCAATCGTGAACTGGCAGAGGATCTCTTCCAGGAAACCTGGATTCGCGTGCTGGAACGCGGCCATCAGTACGACGGCCGGCACGAATTCAGCACATGGCTTTACGCGGTGGCGAGGAATCTGACCATTGATTATTTGCGGAAGAACCATCCGGTCAGCCTGGACGGTTTGATGGAGAACGAGGAGCATGCGCCGCTCGAACCGGCCGACACCCAGCCCATGGCGTGGGAAGTCGTGCAGCAACACGAGCAAGCCGAGCGCATCGGCGCGGCCCTGGTGAGCATCCCGGCGGAATATCGCGAGACCGTGGTGCTCCGTTTTCAGGAGGGACTGGCTTTGGACGAAATTGCCGCCGTGACCGGGGCGCCCGTGGGCACGGTGAAGTCGCGGCTGTATCGCGGATTGAACATGCTGATGTCACGGCTAAAGGGAGCGCAGGCATGACGCGGAGTACACATGACGAGGCACGGGAAATGATCGCTCTCGGTGAAGGCCTCCGGGAGGCACAGCAGTTCTGGCTGCGGGCCCACCTCGATGAATGTGAAGCGTGCCGTCACTATGCAGAAGAGGTAAACAGCGTAGTTCGTACTTTGCGTTCGCTGCCGATCGCCGCCGACGCCCGCTTGGTGCACGCTACGCAGATACGGGTCCGCTTCCACGCCAGCCGGCTTCGGGAGACGCGGGAACGCATGTGGCTGGTCGGGATGGCCTGTCTGGGCGTGGGTTTTTCTGCAACGCTCACCCTCCCCCTTTTTTGGCGACTCTTTGCCTGGATGGGCGAACGGGCCGGAATCTCGACCCTGGTTTGGCAAACCGGCTTCATGCTTTTCTTCATCGCGCCCGCGCTGGTGGTGAGTGTGCTGCTGGTGGCTCGCGGCACACACCTCACGAACAACGGCGAGCAATCGCAGTAAGGGTAGTGACAAGGCGGACAAATTTATGCAAGTAAGAAACGAACCTCAAACTGGATTCGCTGCGGAAATCAAGGTTGTTCCGCTGTGGGCATGGGTGCTCGCCGGAATCGTATTCGTCGCCGCGCAGGTTTTCTTCAACGTCGTGGTGGCCCGGCACGCGGGCGGGCCGCCGGCCTGGGCAAGACCATTGCTTGGGCTACTGGCCGGTATTGGTGGGGGCTGCTTTCTGCTGCTCATCGGCTACATAAACCGCGACGCGAAACGACGCGGGATGAGCCCTACGCTTTGGACAGTTATGGCCCTTATTATTCCCAATGCTCTGGGCATCATTCTTTACTTCCTCCTGCGGCAGCCGCGCAGCAGCGCCTGCCCGCAATGTGGAAATGCCGTCCAGCCCGGATTCAACTTCTGCCCTCGCTGCAGCTACAAACTGAGTCCGAACTGTCCGCAATGCCAGCGCGTGGTTGGCGTAAATGATGTCTATTGTCCGTACTGTGCAACTCCACTGCGCAATCAAGCTGCTCCGGCCTCTGGGTTCCCAACCAAGCTTCCCAGTTAACACCTCAACGATGGCGTGGAACAGGCCGGCAGCATTCAGTGGCAACTGCAATGCTCAGGCGGCTGGCTGGAGAGCAGGATCATGGCCTCCAGCGTTCTCGCCCGCTGTTCATCCCTGAGAATCAGGTAGCGGTGATTTCCAGCCGGAGACGGCTCGAAGTGCGAACTGCCATCGGTCAGAACGGTGATGGTTCCGGGCGGTGAGAGCGAGAAATATTTATTGTCGGGACGGACCGCAAAAAGCACTGCCGTCAGGTCCCACGTCGGGCGGTCGTAAGGCATTTTCATGTAGGACCGATAGGCCTCGGCTACAGGATGATCCTGCACGTACGCGAAGTCGTGCTCGATGTTCGCTGCGGGGAACGGCAGGGCGACGCCGATTTCGAACCCGCTGACCACAATCGGAGTCGGCCAATCATGAAAGAGTTTGACCGCTGCAGGCACATCCTTCGCCAGGTTGAACTCTGGCTGTCCGTTGGCGAAATTCCCCGCCATTACCGACAACAGGCGAACTTTCCTACGGACAAGCGCAGGTCCATCATCCGGACTGGCCGCATCAGGCTTCGTCTCCAGCAGCCGGGCCAGGTTGGTGCTGAAGCCGACCTGGACGACTACGACACTCCCGTCCTTCTGTTTTGCCAGGGTCTGGCGGAGCAAAGAAGCCGCTTCCGGCGCCTGGGTGCCATCCAGAATTCGGTGAGCGTAGACGAAACTACCGTCCGCGCGCCTCCGCTCACTGGGAATCTGGATCATCGGATTCGACTCCGGCGTTTTTCCGTTTCGCACCATGCCGATTGGGATCTCAGGACGTCCGTAGAAGGTATTCACCAGATCGACGTAGGGCGCCGCCCATTTGTTGTCCTTGGTGATGGTCACCGCGAGCAGATTGACCTCATGACGATTCTGGAAAGCGTGCAGCATCGCGAGGGCGAGCGCGTCATCAACGTCGTTGCCCATATCGGTGTCGAAAATGATGCCGGTAGGATTTTGCCCGAAAACAATAGAAGAGAATGCAATCACCAGGCTGAAAACCAGAATGCCAGTCTTCATGGATCTGTTTCTCCCACCAAACCCGAGGGTGCCCCATCCTAATTTCGCGTTCTTTGCGAAATTAGGGTGGGTGTCCCATCTTCACCCAACCATCTGTACGAAATCAGAGAATGCCCCTGCCCCAGGCGTCCGTGGCATCCCCCCTTGCAAAGAACGCAAGGATGGGGCACCCGCACCCGGCTAAGTGCCAGTTCCTAGTCTTTCCTCGGCACCGCATAATATCCGGTGCGGGCCTGGATCTTGTAGTCTTTCTTGGGGGTATGGATTTCCACTTTGCGGAAGGTGCCGTCCAGTGCGGCGTTCGAGGGAGTATATCCGATGTTGTACTGGCTGCGCAGCTCCTGCGCGATCTGGTCGAAGGCTTCTTTCAGCTTGTCCGCCTTGTTGCCTACGTCGATGACCCGGCCTCCGGTCTCGGTCGCCAGCTTCCTCATCTCGCGATCGCCGGAGTACCCACCGAAACCGTAAAAGCCGCGATCGGCGATCAGCAGAACGTAGCAGATGGAATCGGCCTTCTGTGCGGCCTCAATCGCATCGTTGATCTTGAGCTGACTGCCCTGATCTTCTCCGTCCGTGAGCAGGATCATCGCCTTCCGTCCTACTTCTTTGGCGAGCTGGTCGTGGGCGGCCAGATAGACGGTGTCGTAGAGCACCGTCCCTTTGGGATTGGAACTGCACGGCAAGGGTCCGCCGCCTTGTCCCGGGAGACCACCGCAGCTGGAAGGAGGCGCATTGATCCGGGCGCTGTTGAGGGCCTCTCGCAGGCGGCGGGACGAGTTGGTGAAATCCTGTAGCAGGTTGGAATCGACGTCGAAGCTGATGACAAACGCCATGTCCTTGGGGCGCAGGATCTCAGCCAGGAAGTTGCCCCCAACCTCTTTCTCGATCTCCAGCACCCTTTGCTGGCTGCCGCTGGAATCGATCAGGATGCCCAGGGTCAGGGGCAGGTCAGACTCGGCCGCGAAGTACTTGATGGACTCAGGTTTGCCGTCTTCGAGGAGCTGGAAATCGTTCCTGGTCAGGCTGGGAATTAGCCCGCCCTTCTTGTCTTTAACGTTAAAAAAGAGCTGGACGACGTTGACGTTGACCTTCAGGGTGCTGACGGACTGGTCCCGCTGCTCGGGCTGGTTCTCCTGGGTCTGGCTGTCGGAATCTGGGGTGCCAGCAAGGTGAGGAAGCGCCTGGCCAAAGGCCGAACTCGCGGACAGGAGGCTGGCGGCGGTTACGGCGGTCGCCAAAATGGGCATTGCAAACGCCTGCAACCTGCGGACTATCGGCATCCAGATATTCTCCCGCACTTTTTGTTAGTCTATTCCATCAGGGTTAGATGCACGAAATTAGAGGCTTCAGCATCCCAAATATTGGCAGCAGCCGTCTGGCGGAGAGGTCACCCGTGTTTTCCTTGATTGGCAGAGCGAGGATTGATAGAGCGGCGATTGGTAGAGCGGCGAAGGCCCTTGCGGCGGCGGTGGCGGCCCTTTGCCTGCTCTCCGGGACGATGGCCGCCCAGCAGCAGCAATCGAAGCAGAACATTCCGGATGCGCCCTCGGCTTCGCGGCCTTTTCCCAGTATCCCGCCGACCGGCAGCGGCCAGCCGGACGAGGCCTCGCCGGATCAGGCCGCTCCCACTCAGGCTCCGTTGCCGGCGAACCAGGCGCCGCCCACCAGTTCCACTCCCGCGGAAGACCCCGTTTATGCGCCCGGGGTCTCGCCTGTACCCCCGTTCAAGGTCACGACCGTCCCCGCGGGCGGCGCCACTGGCGACCGCGGTCCCGGCAGTGAAGAGCTCTACAAGATTGTAGCCAACGTCAACCAGGTGCTGGTTCCGGTTATGGTGAAGGACGATTCCGGACGCCTGGTCAACGGGTTGTTATCCAGAGATTTTTCGGTTTTTGAGGACGGTAAGAAGGTGACCCTGAATTTCTTTACCACGGACCCATTCGCGCTGTCGGCGGCCGTGATTCTCGACACGGGAATGCCCGATGTTGCGCTGCAGAAGGTGAATCAGACCTTCGCCGCGCTGGAGGGAGCATTCAGTCAGTTTGATGAAGTCTCTCTCTATACTTACAGCACCAGCGTCACCAAGGTGACCGACTTTGCCGCGGTAAACCGGAGATTGACCGCGGCACTGGATAGCCTCAAGACCGTGACCGGAAGCAATAACGGACCTCCCGTAGTCAGCGGGCCGATGGGGCCGCAAGGGCCGATCATCAACGGCGTCCCCGTCGATGCCGGCGCGCCCCGCACCATCAATCCACCCAAAGAGGTTCACGTGCTGAATGATGCCCTGGTGACCGCGGCGGTGGACCTGCGCAAACGCGACCGGGCCCGCCGGAAAGTTATTTTTATTATTACGGACGGCCGCGAATACGGCAGCAATGCCAGCTACAGCGACACCTTGAAGGTCCTGCTGTCCACCGGAATCCAGGTATACGGGGTGGCCGTGGAGAGTTCGGCCATACCGGTATATGGCGCGTTGCAAAAGCTGCACGTCCCTCTCACCGGCTCGCGATTGGGCTACAGCAACATCCTGCCGCAATATGCCAACGCCACGGGAGGCGAGATCTTCTCCGGCTTTTCCCGCGACGCCATCGAGACCACCTACGCCCGCACTCTGGGCGATGCCCGCAATCAGTACACGCTGGGATATCTGACCCACTCCACACCCAGCAGCACGCACCGCGAAATCGAAGTGCGGGTCGCTCGCCCCGACCTGAAGGTGACCGCCAAGGAAGGCTACTACCCGGTTGGGTTGGCGCGCTGACCCGTGGATTTGGGATTGCGGATCGCGGATTGCAGATTTCGAGTCTGCGGTGATCACGCACGATTCCGTTCCGTGCAAGAGCGGCCCCTTTCAGGGTCGCGTTCCCGGCGCTCTCCGCGACGGCCTTTAGGCTCAGTGGCGCCCACTGGGGCTGAAGCCCCACATGTTTCTCGGGCGACAACGCGGCGCTTGAAGCGCCGCTCTTCCACGGATTATCGAGGCCTTCGCGGCTCCGAACTCACAATCACCTCACCTCTCGACTGGTTCCTGGCCACCGCTCACTCGACCGAGCCTCTACCCGCTGCCAATTTAAATCCGCAATTCGCTCCAGCCTGCGTCGTTTGCGCTCCTTTACGGGACGGTGTTCCACAAGTAACCTGAGTAACCTGCGTTGACGCTCAGCCGTGTGATATAAAACCAGCAGTATCAAGCCCAAATTTTAACCGGGGATAGGTTTGCGTCCAGGCCGACGCCGTCACCGGTTTCGAGGGAAGTCTTGAGTTTCATCAACTTCGCAGCTCGCGAGATCAACTGCAAGATCGTTTATTACGGCGCCGGGTTGGGCGGGAAGACGACGAATCTTCAGTTCATCTACCAGAAGACCGCCGAGCAACAGAAGGGCAAGATGATCTCTCTGGCCACGGAGACCGAACGGACCCTGTTTTTTGATTTCCTGCCGCTCGATTTGGGTTCCGTCCGCGGCTTCAAGACCCGTATCCACTTGTACACAGTTCCCGGCCAGGTCTTCTACGACGCCAGCCGCAAACTGATTCTGCGCGGCGTGGACGGGATCGTCTTCGTGGCCGACTCGCAGGAAGAGCGCATGGACGCGAATGTCGAGGCCCTCGACAACCTCATGGCCAACCTCAAGGAACACGGTTACGACTTCAACAAGATTCCTTATGTGCTGCAGCTGAACAAGCGCGATCTGCCGAACGTCCTCTCCGTGGACGCGCTGTCCAAGCAACTGCGCCGAAAAAACGAGCCCTTGATTGAAGCGATCGCGTTCCAGGGCCCCGGCGTGTTCGAGACCCTCAAAGAAATCGCGCGGCAAGTCCTCACCGACCTGAAACAGGGCGGTTAAGATTCAATGTAGACGCGAGCGTCCCGCTCGAGCCCTTTGCGAATTGGCACGAACCACGAGGGGACAGCCGCCCACGGCTGTCCAGTCGAGCGAAGCTCGACAGGTCTTTGCTCCCACAAGAAATCGCGGAGCGTCGCTCCGCCGGACAGCCGAGGCGGCTGTCCCCACGTGGCTGGTAGCGCTGCCCTAGCAGCGGGACGCTCGCGCCTACATATTTCTCACTTGTATTTTGGGTCGAACATCGGCTTCATATCGCCCCGTTTGGCCGTGACGATCAGTTCTGTCCCAAACTGCCCGCCTTGATTGACTCCAAACAGTCGATGCCGGAGCCGGTTGTGCGCCAGAAGCGGCCAACGCAGAAGGGCGCCCACTCGCTGTTTGAGGGTCGGGTGATTCTGCGGCAGATTGTGGAATGTGATGTCATCGAAGCCGCAGATATCAAGCAGCGATTTCAAATTGGATCCGGCGAACCCATATTCGTGGGCGAGTGTGACATAAAGGCTTGAGTTCGGGGTCGGCCCCTCCATGTTCGGGGTGCGCAAGAACAGCACGCCATCTTTCTTCAGCGCGCGAAAGATGGCATCGACCACCCATAGCAGAGAGTACTTGGGTATGTGCTCGATGACGTGAGACATGTGGATGAAGTCGTACTCTCCCGGCCGCGGACTGAGGAAGTCGCCGATATCGCTTTCAATCTCATGTAACTGGATCGCGCCCTTCGCCCAATCAAGGATGTGCGCTTTGTTCGCAATGCCGAAATCGGCGCCCGAGATGTTTGTATATCCTAGCTTTACACACGCCGCGATAAACCAACCGCCTCCGAATCCGATATCCAGAATCGCCGCATCTTTTCGGTTCGGCAGAAGGGGCGCGTATTCAGAAACCGCCAGCAGAACCCGCGAGTCATTCCGGATTTCCGCGAACGAAGGTTTTGGCGGCTCGGACGAATGTCTCAGAGACATCCTCCGATAAACCTCGGCGACGAAGGCATTCGGTTCCATATTGAAGATGAGTTCTAAAGTTAGTTGCCAGTCCGGCAGTCGTCAACCGAGTTCCCCAGGCCGCGAGGGTCTGACGGCGGAGGTCCGACGCCTGCCTGCCGCCGGCGCATTGACTTTGCCTTCACATCCCGCCTAACATTGCCGCAATTCCATCATGGGACAGACATGATCGGGCAGACCATCTCGCACTATCGCATCGTGGACAAGCTGGGCGGCGGCGGGATGGGCGTGGTTTACAAAGCGGAAGACACCCAGCTCGGACGCTTCGTCGCCCTGAAATTTCTTCCCGACGAACTCTCTCACGACCCGCAGGCTCTCGAACGCTTCCGGCGCGAAGCCCGCGCGGCCTCGGCCTTGAACCATCCCAACATCTGCACTATCTACGAAATCGGACAGCACGAATCGCAATCCTTCATCGCGATGGAGTTTTTGGAAGGCACCACGCTGAAGCACCGCATCGCCTTCCACCCGATCGAACTGCGCCTGCTCTTCACCCTCGCCATCGAAATCGCGGACGCGCTCGAAGCCGCGCACTCCAAGAACATTGTCCATCGCGATATCAAGCCCGCCAATGTTTTTGTCACTGAGCGCAATCACGCCAAAATTCTTGATTTCGGACTGGCCAAAGTGGGCATCGACCGCGGCAAAGCTTTGGAACCGACGGAGGCCACAGCCGCTGGGGTGGGGATCGAACATCTGACCTCGCCCGGCGCGGCCATCGGCACCGTCGCCTACATGAGCCCCGAGCAGGCACTGGCCGAGGAACTGGACGCGCGCACCGACATTTTTTCTTTCGGAGTCGTGCTGTATGAAATGTGCACCGGGCGCCTTCCTTTCGAAGGCGGCACTTCGGCGGCAATTTTCAACGCGATTCTCAACAAGGTTCCGACTTCACCGGTCCGTTTGAATCCTGACCTTCCGGCGGAACTGGAACGCATCGTTAACAAGGCTTTGGAGAAGGACCGCGATCTACGCTACCAGAGCGCGGCCGATATACGAGCCGACCTTAAGCGGTTGCAGCGCGACTGGCATCCTTCTTCGCAGGGACAGTCTTCATTAGGTCAAGCTTCACAAGGCCGGTCTCAATCGGGACAATCACCAGCCCAATCTTCATCAGGCCAGGCTTCGCCAGCCCAATCTGTCTCAGGACAACCGCAGGCCGCACCGGCCTCGGGTTCGAGTCCCGCAGCGGTCCCGGCAGCCGTCAGCGGGAGTTCGACAACAGACGCTCCGGTCAAAGGGAAAGGAGGCCGCCTTGCAGTTTTTGCCGCAGTTGCTCTTGTGGCATTGGCGGCGAGCAGCGTCGCTGGTTTTCTCGTAGGCCAGCGGTCCGCGACCCCGTCGGTGCCAACTTTTCGCGAATTGAGTTTCCGGCGAGGCGCGCTGGTAGCCGCTAGGTTCGCTCCAGACCCGCGGTCGGCGGTGTACAGCGCGAGTTGGGAAGGCGCACCTGAAGCCGTCTTCATCAGCTCTGCGAATTCAACTGAATCCCGCGATCTAGGCTTGCCCGAAACCGAAGTATTGGCGGTTTCCGCGGCGGGCCAAATGGCGGTCATGCGCCGCTTCGGAGTGAGTGCCAACCACTTCACTCATCGCGGAACCCTGGCCCAGGTTTCGATCGGCGCCGATGCTCCGCGCGATTTGCTCGACAATGTCGAATCTGCAGATTGGGCTCCCGACGGAAACAACCTGGCCGTGGTCCACGTGGTAAACGGCCAGAGCAGGATCGAGTATCCGATTGGCAAAGTGCTTTACGAAACCGCCGGCTGGATCTCGAACCTGCGCTTCTCGCCCAAGGGCGATCGCCTCGCCTTCATTGATCACAACCTCCTGGGGGATGACGGTGGGACCATCAGCGCGGTTGATCTGAGCGGCAAGAAGTCCGATTTGACCGAGCGCTGGGCAAGCGTGATGGGCGCTGCTTGGTCGCCCTCCGGGGACGAAATCTGGTTCACCGCCACCGCCACTGGCTTCAGCCGCTCCCTGCGCGGCGTCACCTTATCGGGCAAGGGACGCGAACTGCTGAGTGCTCCCGGAACGCTTACCCTGCACGACGTCGGCGCCGACGGGCGCGCTTTGATTTCTCGTGATGCCTTGCGCGCAGGTGCCATCGGCCTGGCTCCGGGTGAAACCAGGGAGCGCGATCTGAGTTGGCAGGACTGGACCGTCCCGACCGACCTCTCGGACGACGGGAAACTCATGCTGTTCATCGAGGCCGGTGAAGCCGGCGGCGGCGACTATGCGGTGTTTACCCGCGATACCACAGGCACGTCCGCGGTTCGACTAGGTGAGGGCTCGGCCAACGCGTTTTCTCCCGACGGCAAGTGGGCTCTGGTCTTGCGGCAGAATGTGTCGCCTCCGGACTTCATATTGCTTCCCACCGGCGTGGGACAGCAGCAAACCCTTTCGACTGGCAAGGTGATCCCGTCCGGAGGGCAATTCTTCGCCGACTCCAAGCACCTGCTGTTTGAAGGTCACGAACCCGGACATGCCGCGCGGCTCTATGTGATGAGCCTGGATGCTAGTCAGCCCCGTCCCATTACGCCCGAAGGTTACAGGCTGGGGCCGTACCCCCACTCTATTTCACTCGATCGCAAACGAATGGCCACCGTGACCAGTGACGGAATTGCTCTGGTTTCACTGGATGGCGGCGAGCCGCAACTAGTCCACGGTTCACAGCCCGGCGAGACGCCCATTCGTTGGGCCAAGGACGGGAACTCATTGCTGGTGGGAAAGCGCGGAGAAACGTCGTGCTCAGTTTCGCGTCTCGACGTTGCAACCGGCAACCGGACCCCATGGAAGACAGTCGCCCCGGCTGACGTGGCCGGCGTAGTTGGCGTTGGCTGCCCTCGAATTGCGGAGGACGAGCAGCACTACGTTTTCTCCTATACCCGCAACCTGTCGGATTTATTTCTGGTCGAACACCTGATGTAGATACCAAAGTCGACGTCGGACGTCAGCCTTCGCTTCATCTCAGTCGTAGCGACTTCAGCATCTGCTCGAACGTCGGGCGCAGCGCTTCGAAATCCTTGTCAGGCGCGATCGACACAACATACAACAGCGTGCCATCCTGTCGCATGAGAGCGACCAGCCAGTCCCGCTCCTGGCTTGCGCGTCCGTTCTGGTCCTTCAGGGGAGAGTTTCCGACGAGATCAACCGATTTTCCTGCAACTCCATTCACCCGAATGTTTTCATCCTGCCCGATCGCACGCAGATCGGGATTGGACTGGCGCAGCGATGCCAGCAGTTCGTGAGTCGCCTGATCGAGGCTGGCGTTCGCATCTTCCGGCTGGTAGGTGTTGATCATCATTCCGTAGGCGACGGCGTTCTGTAAGACGCCGCTTTGCGGGGCGATCGTGACCGCCGAATTCTGGTCGCCAAATACCTGCCAGTTGTCAGGATAAGAAATCGAAAAATCGCGGTGGCTGAAACTGCGCAGGCTGACGCTCGGTTGCGCACCGCCCGAAGCAGCATTCATGGCCGGAGTCTGTTGTTGTCGTTCCGCGATCTGCTGCGCGGTGAGCGGCTGCATGCCGGCGACGCGCTGCTTCACGTCGCGGAATTCCGCGCTGTCGCTGCGATAGCTGGTCTTGCGGGGCAGGGTGGCAACCTCCTTCGCCACCGCCTGGGCGCGATTCCCCGGATCAGGATGGTCGCTGAAAAACTGCGGGCCACGCGCGCCGCCTTCCGACTGGAGCTTGGCGAAGAAATCCGCCATGGCCCGAGGATTGAAGCCCGAGTCGTACATGATGTCGGTACCCAGAAGATCAGCTTCGGACTCGGCGGTGCGCGAGTTCTTCAGGAAGTAGGAGCCGATGCCAAAACCAAGCCCCATCTGCGCCATTTGCGACAGCGCGCCCTGCCCCATCACGCCGCCCAGGATTGCCAGCGGCAGTTGCGCCGCCATCTGCTTGCTGGCCGCTCGCGTGCCATGCCGCTGGACGACGTGCGAGATTTCGTGAGCCATCACTCCCGCTAGCTCGGCTTCGTTGTCCGCCGCCTGGATGGTCCCCAGATTTACAAAGACCGGCCCGCCGGGAAGAGCGAACGCATTGATCTCTTTCTGGTTCACAACGTGGAAGGTGTAAGGCCATTTTTCTCCCGGAGCATGCGCCGCCAGTTGCTGCCCCAGACGCTGGACATAGATCGCGACCGGGTCGGAGTCCGGAAGGACCGGAAGTTGTTTCGCGACCTGGGCGGCCGACTGCTGCCCCGCCTGCAATTCCTCCTGCGCGGAAAACATGTTGAAGCCACGCGAGGGTGTGACGCGGGCCTCGAGCCCCTGGGGCACGGCGATGGCAAAAAACAGAAGCACTGCGAGACTGCGTGAGATTGACGAGTCGCCCCTCATAGCTTCCTATCTTAGATGCAGAACCGGTATCACGGTTATCTCGACCGGCCACGTGGGCCCAGATGTCCTCATCTGGGCGGTGAGCGAAGCTCATCGTAATGGTTCGATGCTTAAGCCTAGCTTAAAACGTAGCGGAGCTTCGTTCCGCCGGGCAGATGAGATACCTGCCCCTACGCAAAAAGCAAAAGGTGCCGGTTTCCCGGCACCTTATTTTTTGGCCAACGACTCTTAAGAGCTTACTTGCCGTCTAACGTTCCCGTAGCGCCGAATTCTCTCCGGGCCACGGTCCGTGCCGGACGCGCCATGGGAAGCGCCCCCGCCGCGGCGCCATGACGTTCCAGCAACATAGGAACCATGGCGTTTTCGGCTTCCTTCACGAACACCAGCTTGCCCTCGGGACTCAAGTCGATGCGAATGAAGTCTCCCAGCTTGACCTGTCCGGTGGCGACCAGGTTGGCCAGCTGGAACACGATGTGCCGCTCGATGGCGCGCTTCAGGTGACGTGCGCCATATTTCGGATCGGTCCCCTCGTGCAGGAGGAAGCTCTTCACTTTAGGCGTGCAACTGAAGACAAACTGGTTCACGGCCGATGCCATCAGAATCCTCTGCTGCACCATCCCCAGTTCGATTTCCAGGATCTGCTGCAGGTGTTCCGAACGCAGGGTGCGGAACACGACGGACTTGTCAATGCGGTTCATGAATTCCGGGCTGAACTTGCGCCGGGCCGCGTCCACCGCGCTGCGACTGATCTTGTCATCAAAAGCCGCGTCCACTTGTGTGACCTTTTGCGCGAAGCCCAGGCCGCCATCAACCAGGTTGCTCATCTCTCCCGCCCCCAGGTTCGAGGTCATGATGATGATGCATTGCGAAAGATCCACGCGGCGGTTGTCGCCCAGGGTCAAAGTAGCTTTGTCCAGAATGCCCAGCAGCAACTGCCAGAGCGAGTCGGAGGCTTTTTCGATTTCATCGAACAGCAGGATCGAAAGTTGGAGCGTCTCCGTGTGCCACTGGTTCAACGCTTCCTGCGTCAACAGAGGATGCGTCTCCCGATGACCCAGGTATCCCGGAGGCGAGCCGATCAGCTTCGCGATTTCATGCGAGTGCTGAAATTCGGCGCAGTCAATCTTGATACAGGCGCGAGCATCGCCGAACAGCGACTCAGCCATGGCTTCGACGACGCGGGTTTTTCCCGAACCGGTGGGCCCGAGAAACAGAAGGTTTCCAACCGGTCGGCCAGGAGGATTCAGTCCCGCCAGAAACATCTGGTAAATTTCGACCACTTTCTCGACGGCCTGGTCCTGACCGACGATTCTGCGGCGAAGGGAGCTTTCAAACTCTCTGGCATCATTGGAGCGGCGCGTTGGGTCCAGCATGGTGTTCACGACGGTTTTCATATAGGGTCTGGCCCTGCTTTGTCCTTTCGTGGGCCCCTCTACTGCTGGAAACAAGGGATCCGCCGTCTCGTTATGAGAGTGGGACAAATTTTGTCACTCTCTCATCTCCGGCACTGCGATTACTGCAAACGACTCTCCATCCGCGGCAAGCCCCGAATTCCCAATTGTCTGTATAGCTTAGATGCGAGAGGTACCCAAAACGGCACGGGTTACTCCGCACCCGGTTTAGGGTAAAGGGAAATACTTTGCCACTCTCTGGAAGTTCCTGGGGCAGACAAATCGCCGTCAACGCTCGCGGGAGACTGGCAGATTTTCCGTTGAAACCCCGCCGCCTCAACGACAGAATGCCGAGATGTTCGACTCCCTCCAATCCGGGGATGAATCCACAACAACCTTAAGACAGTGCTACTGGGCTTATGGAACGTACGGCATTCTTGGTACTGTTGCGCTTATCGCGATGTTTTGGAGGCACGCGTTTACCCACCTTTTCGCGGTCGCCTGTTTCTCCGGACTGATCGTTTTAGCTCTGTGGTTTCTGAATGATGCGATAAGAAAGGGTCCGCCGACCCAACGAAAGTTGAATCGTCGCATGGTGCTATTGATGTGGCTGGGCTTAGCGCCCCAAGCCGTCCGTCTCTTCCAAATGTAGTAGAGGTCGCTGTGGGAAGTTACTGAGTTGCCTGAGTGAACTATCGTTACAAAGTACGCGAAAGACCAGCCTACCCCCTGTCGTAGAGGCCACCCGCAACTGGTCCGACGTTATCTGGCAGGTTAATCTGACCGACGGTAGCATCCGTGAAAACCGCCGCTTTCACGGAGAATACCTTTGCGTCGACTGGGCCTCGCATCACTCACTACTATCTTCTTTCTTTCTTTCGGTTTGGTAGTCATTGACGGTGCGCTGGCACCGCCGGCGGCCGCACAAACCTCGAAACCCAAGCTGGTGTTGACGTCCCGGCCAACGACTCCACTCGCGCCTAAGGCGCCAGAGCCGTCCCTGGTGCCGCTAGCGCCGCCTGGAAGTGCCATGTACGTGGCCAAGCGCGGAGACAGCATCCCATTGGTGGCCCGGCGGTACCTCGGACAGACTTCTTATCTGACTTCCTCGGAGTTGACCGAGGCGATCCACAAGGCCAACGGAGATCTGCACAGCACCTTCCTGAAGGCGGGCCAACCGGTAATCGTTCCCGGGCTACTCCCAGCGCCGATTGTCGAGAAATCAGTTCCGGTCGAACGTGACTTTGAAGTCCGGGCAGTGTACCTCACCGGAATCATGGCCGCGAGCGACCACGGAATCCGGATCATCCGACACTGGCGAGAAGTAGGTGGCAATGCCGTCGTATTCGATATCAAGGACAGCGATGGCAGCGTGACCATTCCCTTCGATCATCCGCTGCTCGGAAGTCACCACAGCTCCTTCCACGATCTGCCGAAGTTCATTCACTTCCTGCATTCGCAGAACATGCACGCCATTGCCCGGATCGCGATGTTCCGCGACCAGAGATTGGTGGAGACCCATCCTGAACTGGCAGTGAAATCGCACCGCACCGGACAGGCGTGGCGCGAGAACGGAAAACTGGTATGGACCGATCCATCCCAGCCCAAAGTGCAGGAGTACGACATCGCGCTGGCCAAGAAAGCCGCCGAAGCCGGAGCTGACGAAATCCAGTTCGACTATGTCCGCTTCCCCGCCGAAGGCGACCAGAAAGACGCCAGCTTCTACTTCCAGACCGAGCATCCCGACTGGCACCGCTCCGACGTGATTGCCGACTTCCTGAAACACGCGTATGCCGAAATTCATCCCACGGGCGCGCTGTTGTCGCTCGATGTGTTCGGCATCATGGCCTGGCAGCGCCCGGTTGACCTCTCCCACACCGGACAGGACATCGTGCGCATGGCCAAGTATTGCGACGTGCTCTCGCCCATGATCTATCCGTCACACTTCTTCGGCATGGATGGCATCGCCCACCCCGGAGACGCGCCCGAGCATTTCATCGGCGTTTCCATGGAGCGTTTCGAAAAGATCACCCAGGGCAGCGGCGTAGTGATTCGTCCCTGGCTGCAAGCTTTCCGCTGGAGAACCAAGACGTACTCGCCGAAGTACATCGAAGTCCAGGTCATCACAGCCAAGGACAAGGGTGGGATCGGCTTCCTGTTCTGGAACGCGGCGAATGACTACAGCAAGCCTTACGCTGCCATGCCCGAGATGATCGCGGCCAAGGGCAAATATTTCCGCGGAGACGAAAAGTCCAAGAGTCTTCAGGCCGGACTGACCGCCGAAAAACCAGCAGAAAAGCAATAATGCACAGCTCGTAAGTCGTTGCCAAAGCGACGGAGCTACTCGGTTCCGTCTGGCGGCGAGCTCTTCACTTGAGAAGATAGCGCGCGTGGCTGAGCTGACACTGACGGCATGGTGCAGACCTCACGGGCTTTCTTTCTGATTGCCCCCGCGGCGATTTCGGCATGGTCCTCGTATGTGCTTCGAGTCACAAAGTGTCCTATCTCATGCGGAATGCAACGCATGGCGGTGTCCAGATTCGCAAACACATCCGATGACAGATAGATTCGCCGCGTAGCCAGGTTGGAGAAGGCGAGCTTCGTCCGGTAGGCGCGGAAACTGCCTTTCACCTGCAGGAACCTTTCCCGTCCCAGAATGACGACAGTCATGGAGTGGTCTAGACCCGGCAGTTTGTCCAGGTCTTTAGCCGAGACTTGCTCGATGCAGGCAGTGAGCCTTTGCTGGATGGTGGTCCCTCCAATGACAGTCAAGTTCTGTGCCAGGAGCAAGCCCCCTGAAAACAGACAGCAAGCCAGAAAAAACGGTTGGAGAAGATTCGATCTAAAACACCGTCGCGCTGAATACTCCATGAAGGGACCCTCCGAAGGTGGGCGGAGTGTTGCTTCAATCGGAAGGGCGATCAATGGCGCGGGACTGTTACGGCAATGAAACGTAGCTGTCTTGCTAGTTCACTGAAGTGGAAGGCGTTAACTGGGCACCTAACACCCCGGAGCGGTGTCAAAGTTCGCCTTATGCTGCTACACTGCGTCCGTTGCTGGAGCTGTAGCAGTGAAAACATCCGCTTCGCCCTCGCCTGTCACCCGCTTTGGGATCTTCGAGCTTGATCTGCGGTCCAGAGAACTTCACAAACAAGGGATGAAGATCAGGTTGCAGGGCCAGCCGGTGGAGATTTTGGCGGTGTTGCTGGAGCGTCCAGGCGAGATTGTCACTCGCGAGGAGCTGCAAAAGAAGCTCTGGGCGGCGGACACCTTTGTGGATTTCGAGCAGGGCCTGAACAATGCCATGAAGCGGCTGCGGGCGGCGCTGGATGACGACGCAGAGAGTCCTCATTTCATCGAAACCCTCCCGCGGCGCGGGTATCGCTTCGTCGGTGTGGTGAACGGCAGGGGTCAGCCGGTGACGGCGGGCGCGGTTCCGGCAGCGTCAAAGATTGCATGGCGGCCGCAATTTTCGTGGTCTGTGTCTATCTGGCTTGCTGTAATCGGAATGGCCGGGCTGGTACTTCTCATTCCCGCTGTGTATCGGCCCCGTTCTCCCTTGCGGCAAACTCCCCGGGTTTGGCGCTATAGCAAACTCAGCAACGATCCGCTCCCGAAAGTCGTACTAAATTTCCCCTTATTGATCCAGTTGTTTACCGACGGCCCGCGCATCTACTTTTCTCAGGCTGCTGCGGGGTTGGACTCTGTTGCTGAAATTCCCAGCTCAGGTGCAGTCGATGGTTCGACGAGCTCGATTCGGACTTCGTTCAGAGGGCCGATTCCAACGGGAATCTCTCCGGACGGCTCGCAGTTGCTGGCTACGAGTGCCTTGTTCCAGTGGGATCAACCCCTTTGGGTAGTTTTGCTGCCCAGTGGAACTTCGCGGCGTCTGGGTGGTCTGATCGGCCACGACGCGTCCTGGTCCCCCGACGGGCGCACAATCGTCTTCGCCAAGAACCATGAGTTGTATCGAACCGACACCGATGGCAGTACGCCCGAGAAACTGGCGACCCTGCCCAATGGTGCCGCCACCTTCATTCGATGGTCCCCCGACGGCACCCGACTGCGCTTCAGCATTACGGACAACGTTGGTACGTTTTCTTCTCTCTGGCAGATCTCCCTTACCGGAGGAGACCTCCATAGGTTGTTTCCCATTTGGGGCGGTTCCCACCCTCAAGAATGCTGCGGAAATTGGACTGCCGATGGAAAGTACTTCGTCTTTCAGGCTACTCGCAGCGGCATCACGGGAATCTGGGCCGTCCGTGAAGAGATGCTCTCTTCGCCGACCTCAAATCCATTGCCAGTTCAATTGACATCCGGCCCGATCCGTTTCACCGCTCCGCTACCGAGTAAAGACGGCAAGCAGATTTTCGCCCTTGGCGAGCAGCTTCGCGGCGAGTTAACCCGCTTCGATCCCAAATCGCAAAGATTCGTCCGCTACCTCTCGGGACTTTCTGCGGAGCATCTCAGTTTCTCTAGAGACCTCCAGTGGGTTACATACGTCACTTATCCGGAAAGCGTGATGTGGAGAAGCAGAATCGATGGAACCCAGCGCCAGCAGTTGACTGTTCCCCCACTTCAGGCTGCCCAGCCTCAATGGTCTCCGAATAGTAGGCAGATTGCCTTTCACGGACGAATGCCAGGAGAAAAAGACCACTTGTACGTAATTCCGGCAGAAGGAGGCAGCCCCGAAGCTATTACCACCAGTTCCGCCTCTCAACCTGCAGCAGTCTGTCCCACGTGGTCGCCGGATGGGAATTCGGTGATCTTCTTCGAAGTTGGGGACCTCGGGCTCGACCGTACCACGCGCATTCTTCTCCTTGATCTTCGCACCCGCCAAGTTTCGGCCCTGCCAGCCTCAGAAGGCCTTTACTTCCCACGCTGGTCACCGGACGGCCGTTACGTGGTCGCAGTAACGGTGGACCTTCAGAAGCTGATGCTCTTTGATTTCCAGACCCGGAAATGGTCCGAACTGGTAAACGGATCATTGGTGGCCTGGCAAGAGTGGTCCGCGGATAGCAAGTACGTGTCTTATATAGCTGCCCCCCCTGGCAGCTTTGACATCGATTCATTGGTGTTGTACTCCCGGGTGGATATCAATAGCCACAGGGTAGAACGCGTTGCAAACTTAGAGCAGACTCGCGGCTTGCATGCCGGCCGCTTCGGGACCTACTACGGAGTGACCCCTGATGGAAGCCCACTCTTCCTACGGAACACGGGGTTCCAGGAAATCTACGCGCTCGACGTGGACTTGCCCTAAGATGCGCATGGGCTGTTCGGAAACAGGGCAAGCGGCGGGTCGGCGGAAAAAGCAATCGAGCAACGCAATGCACGGATGATTCTATGAACTGCAGCGCAACTTTTCCGGATACCGCTGCATTGATCGCTGCGCATGAACTTCCCCGAATAGGGTGTACACTCTAGCCGCTTGGGGTAGCAGTGAAAACTTCCGCTTCAGGTCCGCCAACCTGTCGTTTTGGCGTGTTCGAGCTCGATCCTCGCGCTGGGGAACTCCGCAAACAAGGCACGAAGATCAGGCTGCAAGGGCAGCCGGTAGAAATCCTCGCTATGTTGCTGCAGCGTCCCGGCGAGATCGTCAGCCGGGAAGAGTTGCAGAAGAAGTTATGGCCGGCAGACACCTTTGTGGATTTCGAGCAGGGCCTGAACAATGCCATGAAGAGACTGCGGGCGGCTCTGGATGACGACGCCGATACCCCGCGCTTCATTGAGACGCTACCGCGGCGCGGCTACCGGTTCGTCGGATCGGTGAATGGTGCCGGGCTGACCCCTGCCGGAAAAAGCAAGCCAACCCCGAGGCTGGGGCCGGCGCTTCGCTGGGCGTCTTTTGGATTGCTTGCCGTTATTGCGATGGCGGCTGTGCTGCTGGGACTGAACGTGCGGGGGTGGCGCGACCGGTTCTTCGCTCGCCGTCCGGATCCGCCGGTTCAGGCTTTGGCGGTATTGCCGCTGGCGAATATTTCCGGCGATCCGGAGCAGGAATACTTCGCCGACGGTATGACGGAAAGTCTCATCACGGAACTGGGAAAGATCAGCACTCCCCGCGTGATCTCCCGCCAGTCGGTGATGCAGTACAAGTCCAGCAAGAAATCATTGCAGGAGATCGCCGGGGAACTGAAGGTGGACGCCGTACTAGAAGGCGCAGTCGAACGGTCGGGCGATCATGTGCGGGTGACGATGCATCTTTCCCAGGCGCTGCCGGAGCGCCAGCTCTGGGCGCAGGAATACAATCGCAGCCTTCGTGACGCTTTGAGCCTGCAAGGCGAGATTGCACGCGCCGTTACCGATGAGATCCAGGTCAAGCTGACACCGGAAGTGCAGTCTCGCGTGGCCGTCAGTCGCCCGCTGAACCTGGAGGCACAGGACAATTACCTACACGGCCTTTATTTCGCGCCCCCCAACAGATTTAACGAACCTTCTTCCCGGAAAGCGATAGCGCACTTCAAGAAAGCCATCGAGCAGGATCCGGCCTTTGCACCGGCCTATGCAGAGTTGGCAATGGTCTATTTTTGGCTGGGAAATCCGGAGCAAGGAGGCCCCTCTGCGAAGGAGACCATGCCGCTGGCAAAGGCGGCCGTCACAAAAGCGCTGCAACTAGATCCGTCACTCGCGCGGGCACATCTGGCCCTTGGGCTGATTCTGTTGAATTCTGAATGGGACTGGTCGGGCGCGGAGAACCAGTACCGGCTCGCACTACAACTGAATCCCAATTGCGCAGATTGTCACTTTTCGTACGGGGCTCTGCTGGCGGGTTTAGGCCGAAAGGATGAGGCCATTGCGCAAACCAAGCAGGCGATTGAGTTGGACCCACTTAGCAGCTGGTATCGAAATTGGCTGGCAGCAATCGCCTTTTTTTCGCGCGAGTATGACCTTTCCCTCAAGCTGGCCGAGAATTTGAGTGATGAATGGGCTTTCAGCCTCGCTCTGCCCTACGCGGAGAAGAAAATGTACCCGGAGGCAATCGCTAATTTTGAGAAGAGCATAGCCCGAACCGGGCGGCAAACCGATAGCCTCGGGATACTGGCACAGATTTACGGCCTTGCCGGAAGAAAAAGCGACACGCGGAAGATAATCCGGGAGTTGAAGGAAAGGTCCCGTCATCACTACGTTTTCCCCAGCGTCTTTGCCAATGCATATTTGGGTTTGGGCGATAAAGAACGCGCACTCACCTATCTCGAGCAAGCTTACGAAGAACAAGACCCCTGGCTGTTTTATTTAAAGGTGTGGCCGCTCCTGGATCCCTTGCGAGCCGAACCGCGCTTCCAGGCCTTGCTGCGCCGCGTGAACCTTGCACTATAGATCCAAATGCGAACGCTCTCGGGGGTAGCAGTGAAGGCCAATCTAGTCCCACCGACCTTTCGGTTTGGCGTCTTCGAACTCGATCCTAGTGCCGGGGAACTCCGCAAACAAGGCATGAAGATCCGGTTGCAGGATCAGCCGGTCGAGATTCTCGCTATGCTGCTGCAGCATCCCGGTGAAATCGTCAGCCGGGAGGAGCTCCAAAAGAAACTCTGGCCGGCTGACACCTTTGTGGACTTCGAGCAGGGCCTGAACAACGCAATGAAGAGGCTGCGGGCGGCGTTGGATGACGACGCCGACACCCCACACTTCATCGAGACTTTGCCACGGCGTGGCTATCGTTTCGTCGGGTCCGTGAACGGCGTCGGGCATGAAGAGTCCACGTCAGCTGCGGGCGAGGGGGCCCGCCCAACAGCACTGGGGCACGACGTCCTTTCATCTCAGCCAAAGGGCGTCGGACGTGGGCGGTTGCTCTGGCCGCTCGGTGGGCTCGCTGTGGTCCTCGCTGGTGTCCTTCTGTTGGTGTCCAACCACCAATCGCCCGCACCAAAGATTACAGCCATCACACAGCTCACCAGCGACGGCGAGAGAGATTGGACGATGGCCTGCGAGTTTACTTTTCGGAACTTTGGATGGCACTGGACCGTCGTTGCGGTTCCGACTTCAGGCGGGCAGGCGGTCCCGATTCGCATTCCACTCAAAGACGTAGTGTTCAGGAACCTTTCTCCGGACCACTCGGACCTTCTGGTGGCCGAAGGTGGGCCGATCGCAGAAATGCCGCTGTGGCGCGTGCCGATATTGGGCGGCTCCCCGCGTCGACTGGGAAGCATGCTGGCCCATGACGCCAACTGGTCGCCCGACGGGAAAAAGCTGGTGTACGCGACTGCCGGTGTCCTATACGTTGCGGGAGCCAACGGTACGGGGGCACGGGAACTGGTTCGCGCCTCTGAAGACCCATTGATTTGGGCCTGGCGCCCCCACTGGTCATCGGACGGATCGCACATCCGGTTCACCCTCTATCACATGAGCAAGCAGGTGGCTGCGCTTTGGGAAGTAACGGCAGCGGGAAAGGGGCTTCACCAGGTCCTTCCGGAATGGCAGAACCCGCCGATGCAGGCCGGCTCCTCCTGGACTTCGGATGGGAGATACTACCTGCTTAGCGCGTGGAAAGGTCTGCTTGGGAATGGAACTTTTCCCGCAGCGGACATCTGGACGTTTCGCGAAAAGACTTGCATTTTTGGCAGGCCCAACCCTGTTCCCATCCCGCTCACCGTGGGACCGCTGCACTTCTTCAGTACTGTGCCCAGTTTGGACGGCAAAACTCTTTTCGCGGGGAGCTTGGAGAGCCGGGGAGAGCTGATGCGTTACGATGCACGAACCCGGCAACTTTCTCCCTTCATGGACGGTATTTCCGCCCAGGGTGTGAATTTTTCGAGAGATGGCGTCTGGATGACCTATGTGACCTTTCCCCAGGGCGAATTGTGGCGGTGCAAGCGCGATGGCAGCGAACGACTCCAGCTTACCTTTTCGCCGATGATTGTGCACGATCCCCACTGGTCACCAGACACCAAACGAGTCGTTTACAGCGGCCTGCAGGCCGGCGGAAAATGGCAGCTGTATATGGTTTCCGCTGATGGAGGCACATCACAGCGCTTGCTTCCGGAGTCGGAGGCGGGTATCGATCCAACATGGTCCCCCGACGGGAACTCGGTACTGTTCGGACAGCTGGCCGGCCCTGACAGCAGAGGGCCTAAGACCGTTCTTCAAATATATGACTTACGAACGCTGAGCGTGGCCGTAGTTCCTGGTTCCGAGGGCTTGCATTCGCCGCGTTGGTCGCCGGATGGCAAATACATTTCGGCTCTGTCCGCGACCCAACCCCGATTGGTATTGTTCGACTTCAAGACTAGAAAATGGACGGAGCAGTCTCGATTGGATACCGGCTGGCAGAGTTGGTCGCGGGATTCCAAGTACGTTTATTTTCTCGCCTTTAATCCAAATCTTGAAGGTGTGTTCCGGGTAACCGTCCGCAATAACAAACTGGACAAAATTGTGGATCTGAAGAATTTTCGGCCGGCGGGTTCTTGGGGAGCATGGCTTTCCTTGACCCCTGAGGATGACCCGCTGGTGCTGCGAGACGTGGGGCCGCCGGAGATCTATGCGCTTTCGTTGGACGCGCCCTGAATTCCTGCGATTGGACTAACGATTACCTGTGTAACTCGCCTTCCCCACCTAAGCACCATCCGATCCTCCTTGCGCCTCGGTTATAATCCTCCTAGTCCGTAGGAGTATCCATGGCGATTCAGAAGACCGAGAAAATCTGGCACAACGGCAAACTCATTCCCTGGGACAGCGCCCAGATTCACGTGATGTCGCACGTTGTGCACTATGGCTCCTCCGTGTTCGAGGGCGTCCGTTGCTACGCCCCACCCAGCGGCCCCGCCATCTTTCGGGCCAAGGAACACATGCAGCGGCTGCTCGATTCCGCCAAGATTTATCGCATTGATGTGGACTACTCGGTCGAAGAACTGATCGCCGGCATGGCCGACCTGGTCAAGAACAATGGCGTTTGGCCCTGTTACATTCGTCCCATCGTGCTGCGCGGCTATGGCGAAGCCGGAGTGAGCCCACTCAACTCGCCTACCGAGGTTTACATCTGCAATTATCCCTGGGGGAAATATCTGGGAACAGATTCCACGACCGGCGCCGACGTCTGCGTCTCGTCATGGACCCGCATCGCGCCCAATACCCTGCCGGCGATGGCCAAGTCAGCTGCGAACTACATGAATTCGCAGCTCATCAAGATGGAAGCCATCATCAACGGCTATGTGGAAGGGATTGCGCTCGACGCCAACGGTTACGTGAGCGAGGGCTCGGGGGAGAATGTCTTCGTGGTCCGCAATGGCGTGTTGAATACTGCTCCTCTGGGCAATTCAGTACTGCCCGGCATCACCCGTGAATCGGTGCTGCAGATCGCCCGCGACCTGGGTATCCCTGTGACCGAGCAAGGCATTCCGCGCGAACTGCTTTACATCGCGGATGAAGTGTTCTTCACCGGCACTGCGGCCGAGGTCACACCCATTCGCTCCGTGGACAAGATCAGCGTCGGCAAAGGCGCGGTCGGTCCCATCACCAAAGCGATCCAGAAAGAGTTCTACGCGATCGTCAAGGGAGAGAAGCCCGACAAATACAAGTGGCTTACGCCGGTGCCGGTAGGCAGCAAGCAGCCAGTCGGCGTGTAGCTCCGGCATCACCACGGACCACGCATTTGGCGGGTGAAAGCCGGCAGTCCGCCTTTAACGCACTCTCTCTACGCCAACTTGTCATCTTGAGCGGAGAGTACGGGCTCGCTTGCGAGTCCGTTCTTGGAGTCGAAAGACCTTGTGTTTGCCTGCGGCGCCATTGCTACCGGCAAACACAAGGTCCCTCGACTTCGCTCGGGATGACAGGCTCAGAATGTGCCCCCTACACCATCCTCTAGTCCAAAGGGTCTGTCCCTGGCGCGTCCTCTTTCGTTACTTAGGTCATCTTGGGCCCAGTGACTTTTCGGTTCATCATACGGGAGGTTATTTGGGGGAAGTGTCGAATGAATATTGATGATCTGCTGCGCATCGCCATGGAGCGCCGGGCCTCCGACTTGCACTTGAAGGTTGGCAACTATCCCCATCTACGCATCGATGGCGACCTGACTCCGCTGACTGACCAGCCCCGCGTCAGCGCCGAGGACATGCTGACCATGGCCTTCAGCATGATGTCCGCACGCCAGAAACAGAAATTCAAAGAGACCACGGAAATCGATATGGCCTACGGCGTCGCCGGACTGGGCCGCTTCCGTGTGAACGTCTTCCAGCAGCGCGGCAACGTGGGGCTGGTGCTGCGCGTCATTCCCACCAAGATTCGCGCCCTCGACGAACTCTATCTGCCGAAGATCGTGGAACAGGTTTGCGAAATGCCGCGCGGCCTGATCCTTGTCACCGGCGTCACCGGATCCGGTAAGTCAACCACTCTGGCCGCCATGGTGGACCGCATCAACTCCACCCGCGCCGAACATATCATCACCATCGAAGATCCAATCGAATTTCTGCACCGCGACAAGAAAGGCTACGTCAACCAGCGCGAAGTGGAAGTAGACACGCCGTCGTTCGGTGCTGCGTTGCGCGCTTCTCTGCGTCAGGATCCCGACGTCATTCTGGTCGGCGAAATGCGCGATCTGGAAACCATCGGCACCGCACTGCACGCCGCGGAAACCGGCCACATGGTGTTCTCGACGTTGCACACTCTGGACGCGGTCGAAACCATCAACCGTATTATTGCGATCTTCCCGCCACCCGAGCAGAAGCAGATTCGCTTGCAGCTGGCTGCTGTACTGCGGGCGGTCATCAGTCAACGACTGGTGCGCCGCTGCGACGGCGACGGCCGTGTACCGGCGGTCGAAGTCATGATCAACACCGCGTACATTCGGGAATGCATTCTGGTTCCGGAAAAAACGCGTGCGGTGCGCGATGCCATCTCTGCCGGAACTTCGCAGTACGGCATGCAGACCTTCGATCAGTCACTTTGGGATTTGTTCCAAGCGGGTTTGATCAACTACGAAACCGCTTTGGAGAACGCATCCAACGCCGACGACTTCAAGTTGCGGATGCAGGGCGTTTCTTCCACCAGCGACATTTCCCGCAATGCCATGCAGCAAACCGGCTTCGGCGGCGGCCGCTAAAGTTCTCACTAACTCAAAAGGCGAGGGCGCGCTTTCATGCGCGCCCTCTTTTTTGCCGCTAACTCCGGACTTGGCCGAAGCGCTGTCGCTATTTCGCCACCAGAGTTTGCGGCTGGCTCAAATATCCCGCTCCGTACTTGGCATGAGGACAATCGACACCGCTGAGAATAGTCAAGACATCACGCAATGACGAAATATCGAACACGCGGTTCAAGCGGGTGCGGGTGAGCATATCGCGAACCAGAGACGACGGGTTCACCAGTTTGAGTTGGATTCCGTGGTTAGACGTCCAGTGATGCAGTGACACCAGCGCGTTCAGCCCGCCCGCGTCCATGAATTCCACCTGCGCGAGGTCAAGCACCACAACGCGCGTGGTCTTTTGCGAAACCACCGCGTTCCGCAGCGTGCCCACCTCCGCGCCGCGCACCAATCGTCCGTTGCAGTGCACCACCGCCACTTCGCTGTTTCTCTCCACATCGATCGTTAGCATGACTGACTCCCTAATGTTCTTTTCCTAAGTAGACGACATGATTGCGGGAAAGTCACCACCCCGGCGGTCCACTCATCCGTGAATTTCAGCCTTCTGTGGTGTATACGTAGTTGGCAGCACAGGAGTTCCAAGCGGGTGCTCGAAAGGGTCCATGATCTGCTTTTTTTACAAACAATTTACATAGCTGAATAAAGTTTACCGTCATGCCATTTCCGCGCCCCAGAAAGACCGATTCTGAAGACGTGCTTTATGAGTACGCGGTCGGCGCATTGGCTCGCCGTATGCGCTCGGTGGCCGAACTGAAACGCCTGCTGCGACCGCGGGTCGATGCCGAGACCGAATACGGAAAGACGCTGGTGGAACTGGTCATTCGCCGTCTTGAAGGACCAGGGTTATCTGAACGACGCCAAATACGCGGCCGCATTTTCGTCGTTTCGTCGTGACAACGAAAAGTTCGGGCGCCGCCGCGTGATCACCGATCTGAAAGCCAAAGGGGTCCACGGAGAAGTAATCGACAAGGCGGTGGATTCGATCTACGACGAAGTCAACGAAGAGAAGCAGGCCCGCGACTATCTGCACCGCAAGCGCTTGCAGAAGCCGAAGAACCAGAAAGATGCAGCCCGCATTTTCCGCCAACTGGTACGCGCAGGTTTCGGAGCCAAGACGATTTTTGCCATCCTGAAGAAGTGGGATGTGGATGACGAGACCCTGACCGCACTGGAGGGTGAACTGGAATGACGTTTTTCCATCGCTTCTCGACTTCGTAGCGCAGGCGGCAAACCCAAGGCCCCCGTTCGACTCCCCCTGGTTGGCACTCGGAGTTCGCTCAGGGCAGGCTCTCGACTGCGCTCGGGATGACAGGTTGATGTGTGCGCGTTGCGTTTATGCCGAAAATGCTGGATACTCCCTTGCACCCGTTTCACCTACCAGGAGGAAGTATGAAAGCAACATGGACACCAGTTCTCGCAGCGATGCTACTCGGCCTGGCATCGTTCGCCTACTCGCAAGACGTCAAAACCGACACTGAGAAAGCGGCCGACAAGACTGCGGACGCCACCAAGGACGCAGCCAAAGACACGGCTCATGCGACCAAAAAGGTAGCCAAGAAAACCGCGCACGCCACGGACAAGGCCGCCGACAAGACTGTGGATGCCACCAAAGACGCGGCCAAAGATACCGCCCACGGCACCAAGAAGGTGGTCAAGAAGACCGAGCACGGTGTCGATAAGGCCGCCGACAAGACCGCTGACGCCACCAAGGACGCAGCCAAAGACACCGCTCACGGCACCAAGAAAGTAGCCAAGAAGACCGAGCACGGCGTCGATAAGGCCGCCGACAAGACTGCCGACGCCACCAAGGATGCAGCCAAAGACACCGCACACGTGGCGAAGAAGACCGGTCACGGCATCAAAAAGGGTGTGAAAGACGTCGGCCACGACGTGAAAGAAGGCGCGGAGAAGACCGGTGACGCGGTGAAGTAGCCTATTGTCCCCGGGGGGATGCATGAACGGCGCCCAGCAACCAGGTAGGTGGGCGGGAAGCCTCTGTGTCCCGAAGGGACACCTGATAGTAGCCCGGCGTTTCAACGCCGGGTGAGCTGGCGGAATGAATCGCGTCCCGTAGGGACGCCTTAAACCTATCCCCAGACGTATTTTGGATCGTAGTCGATCGCGTGCTTCTTCAAAAACGCGACAAACTCTTCCTCGAAACTGCGCTTCCGATGATGTTCGGCCTGCCGCTTAATGTAATCCATCGTGCGCGGCTTCTGTGAAACCCCGACCGTGAATGCGCCATATCCTTCCTGCCAGGAGAATCCCCTGGCATGGGTCTCGTTCATCCATCGGGAAGAGGAACCCTTCAGCAGTTGCACGGCCTTGGCCAGGGGGATCGTGGCGGGCAGAGACAATAGAACGTGCACATGATCTTCGGTGCCTCCCACGATCAGGGTTCTGAACCCGTTCTTCCGGGCGATGCCACCAATGAATGACCATAGTTCGGGTTGTGTTTCGGCACGAATCAATTTTCGCCGGTCCTTGGTAGAGAAAAACGCAATGCACGAGATCGGAGACGTAGGTGTGAGGCATGGCTCCCTCCGAGGTTTCAGGCGTCCCTCCGGGACGCGAATCGATCTTGCCGGCCGACCCGGCGTTGAAACGCCGGGCTACTATCAGACGTCCCTCCGGGACGATTCTGCCTCTACCTTCTCCGATGACGAAAAAGCAGAAGCCACCGGCAGTGTGCGCACCGGGACGAGACACGGACGCCGAGACGCAGCACGGTCCCGTAGGGACCGCTGATGGTAGCCCGCCAGTTCACTGGCGGGGTGAGCCACGAGACGAACGCGCGTCCCGGAGGGACGCCTGAAATCTACGACACGGCCTCGACGATCGTCTGTGACGGATGAACATCGTATTGATCCGCCGATGCTAGAATCGAAGAAACATGCTGACTGGCTCCGAAATCCGCCGCAAATTTCTGGACTTCTTCGTTCAGAAGGGACACCGCGAGGTGCATTCCTCGTCGCTCGTCCCGCAAAACGATCCGACCCTGCTGTTCACCAACGCGGGCATGAACCAGTTCAAGGACGTCTTCCTCGGACTGGAAAAGCGCGACTACACGCGGGCCACGACCTCGCAGAAATGCGTACGCGCAGGCGGAAAGCACAACGATCTAGAAAACGTCGGATTCACCAACCGCCATCACACGTTTTTCGAGATGCTGGGGAATTTTTCTTTCGGCGACTATTTCAAAAAAGATGCCGTCGCCTACGCCTGGGAGCTGATCACCTCGCCGCAATGGTTTGGCATTGATAAGAACAAACTGTATGTGACCATCTTCAACGGCGAAGGCGGAATGCAACGCGACGCCGAGGCTCACGACCTGTGGCTCGGCCAGGGCGTGCCGAAAGACAGGATTTTCGAGTTTGGACTAAAAGACAATTTCTGGCAGATGGGCGACACCGGCCCCTGCGGTCCCTGCAGCGAAATTCACTACGACATGGGCGTTGCGGCGTCCGACCAGGGTCACGCCGACTGCAAATTCGGCTGCGACTGCGGCCGCTACGTCGAACTCTGGAATCTCGTCTTCATGCAGTTCGACCGCGACGCCAGCGGAAAGCTCAATCCGCTGCCCAAGCCGTCGATTGATACCGGGATGGGTCTAGAGCGGGTTGCGGCGGTGCTGCAGGGAGTGATCTCGAATTACGACACGGATTTGTTTACGCCTCTGATCAAGCGCGCGGCAGAATTGACTGGCACAGCCGTCGAGAAGGAATTGGAGAAAGAGACACATGCGAAGTCGGCAGCTTCGTTACGGGTCATCGCGGATCATTCACGAGCTGCGACATTTTTGATTTCAGACGGAGTGTTGCCACTGAACGAAGGCCGCGGATATGTGCTGCGGAAGATTATCCGGCGAGCGATCACGCACGGGCGATTGCTGGGGTGCGACAAACCATTTCTACACAAGATGGTTCTTGCCGTGTGTGAACTGATGCAGGATGCGTACCCGGAGTTGGAAGACGCCGTGGTGCGAGTCTCAAAGGTGTTGCTCGGAGAAGAAACGCGGTTCGCGCACACACTGACAGGGGGACTAGCACGCCTAGAGGACGGCATCATGCTGGTCGCGATGAAAGAGGATCGGACGGGCCCTGGAGACTCCTTGGCTAGGAATGCGGAGTTGAGGACGGATGAACTCAACGCTTTGCGTCCTCTAATCTCCAAGCTGAAGAACCGAGGAATTACTTTGGTGTATCCCGGCAAGGAGGCTTTCAAACTTTACGACACTTACGGATTGCCGAAGGATTTCATCGAAGATACATGTCGTGATCTAGGAGTTCTTCTCGACAGCGAGGATTTCGACCGCGCCATGGAGGAGCAGCGCGAACGCGCTCGCGCCTCCTGGAAAGGCGCAGCCAAGCAGACCGCCAATCCCGCATATCAGCAGCTGCCAAAATCCGATTTCGAGGGCTACCGCCAGACTCGTTCCAATGGCTGCGAGATCCTCGCCATCATCCACAACGGCCAGGGTGCTCAAGAACTTAAGCCCGGGGAAGAAGGCGAAGTCATCCTCGACCACACCCCGTTCTACGCCGAATCCGGAGGCCAAGTCGGGGACCGCGGATGGCTCTACGGTGACGATCACAACACCGTCGTCGCCGAAGTGAAGGGTTGCTATTACCCGATTCAGGGAGTACGGGCGCATCAGGTGATCGCGAAACAGCCGATCCGCGTGGGCCAGAAGGTGGACGCGGTGGTTGACGCCGGCGTTCGCCTCGCTACCATGCGCAACCACACCGCCACTCATCTCCTGCAAGCCGGTTTGCGCGAAGTGTTGGGCAAGCATGTGAAGCAGGCGGGGTCGCTGGTCGCGCCCAATCATCTACGCTTTGATTTTTCGCACTTCACCGCGGTTGCCGACGAAGAGCTGCAGGACATCGAAGATCTGATCAACAAGGAAGTGCTGCGTAACGAGAAGATCGAAGTTATTGAAAACGTCCCGATTGATGTCGCCATCAACGAATACAAAGCCATGGCGCTCTTTGGCGAGAAGTATGGCGACAAGGTGCGCGTGATCAAGATCGGCGACTTCTCTACCGAACTCTGCGGCGGCACCCACACCGGCGCCACCGGAGAGATCGGCCTGATTAAAGTGTTGAAGGAAGGCAGCGTGTCATCGGGCGTGCGCCGGATCGAGGCCGTCACTGGAGAAGGTTCGCTGCATCACTTCCAGAGAGATCATGAACTGGAGAATGTGGTTGCCAGCCTGACCACTCGCGAGGCCAATGCGTCACCTGCTGAAGCCTTGAAGCTCGAACTCGAAAAGAAAGATGCGGAGATCAAGCGTCTGGCCCGCGAACTCGATCAGGCGCGGATGAAGTCGGCATCGTCGACCGTGGCATCCATTACCGACCAGATTAAGGATGTTCGCGGCATAAAAGTTCTGGCGCACCGGGTGGATAATCTCGAGCGCGCGCAGATGCGTACTCTAGTGGACCAACTGCGCGACAAGCTGGGATCGGGGGTTGTGGTCCTGGGCTCGGCCACGAATGGCAGCGTCAGTCTGATTGTAGGCGTCACGAAAGACCTGACCAGCAGAATCCAGGCGGGCAAAGTAATCGGGCCGGTGGCGCAGAGAGTCGGAGGCAAGGGCGGCGGAAGGCCCGATCTTGCCGAGGCCGGCGGCAAGGACCCCGGCGCGCTGGATGCCGCGCTGGACGAGGTGTACGACGTGGTGGAGGGGTTGCTGGGAAATTAAGACCAGTTGTCAGATACTGGTTCCCGGTTCTCAGTACAGGGAGGGCGGATGGAGGATCGCATCCGTTTCATCAGCCACAAGGGCAAGAAGATTCTGCTGGTGGACGCTTCCAATTTGTCAGCAGAAGAATTGGTGCAACTCTTGCCGCTGGCTCTTTCCCGGATCACGGCCGAAGCCCGCGGTTCAGTCCTCCTTTTAGCGGATTTTAGCGGCTCGAAGGTTGATAAGAAGAGCGTGGAGGCTATTAAGCCGGCGTTGGTTATTGACCGTCCGTACGTCAAGCGTTCGGCCTGGGTGGGAACGGAAAATCTGCCAAAGATTTTCTACGAGCACCTGAAATCGTTTTCGCAGCGGGAGTTACCTTTGTTCAAGACGCGTGAAGAAGCGATGGATTGGCTGGTGGAAGACTGACTGCGGCGAGCGCGGGACGCCGTCGCTAGATCCTTCGCTGCGCTCAGGATTTCGGCAGCGGGCTCGGACGCCCGCTAGACGCCTCAACTCCTCCACTTCAGCGTGACCGGACCTGCCAGCGGATGTTTCATCTCGCCGCCGGTCTTCCGCGATTCCAGAAGCGCTGCCTTCAATCCGAAATACCATTTGGCGGGACGGTCGGCGTCGTCGATCAACATCAGGTGCGGGTTGTGTTTCAGCCCTTCTGATTGTTGCTCCATCGTCAGGCGGTCTTGTTCCACAAACTTGGCAAACACAAACTTGAGCAGCTGCGGGCCCAACGGCACCCAACGAAAAATGTTCCACGCCGCTACCACATCGATGCGACAACGGCTGCGGGTGATGGGCGTGACTGTAGTCAGCGAAGAAAACCAGTATTTGCCGGCGCGAATGGTCTCCAGCCGAAGGTTGGGGAGAACAAAATCGATGGTGGTGGTGATGGACTCCGCGTCGGCATAGAGCCGGAGCAGCTTGTAAGGCGCGCTGTTCGAACTGGGGGTGTGCGCGCTCATGCGAAAACCGTTGGGAATGGGCTCGAAGTTCTTCTGCTTCTCGTGGATGCTGCTGCGGCTGCGCCACCACCAGGCTTGATGAACAAACGGCCCGTGTGCGGGATCCATCAGCCCGATGATTCCATGATCAACGGTGCAGGGCAGATCGGCGGTGAGGTAGGCGAGTTTGTACTTTTCGCTGAAGGTCGGGACGCGAGGCACCGGAATGGGGGCGTCGTCAGCTTTAGTGAAACCGGCTCCGGACGGCGGCGGTTCGGGGATAAAAACCCAGACGAAGTCGTCGTGCTCTTCGCAGGGATAGCTGCCGGCGTAGATGCGGTCAATCTTCAGCTTCTGATCCGCGGTCAGAGACGGAATGAGCTGGCACTGGCCGGTATGTCCGTCAAACCTCCAGCCGTGATAACTGCATTCCACCTGCTGTCCATCAAAGTGGCCGTGGGAAAGCGGCATGCCGCGGTGCGGACAGGCATCATGCAGCGCAAACGGGCGGCCCTGACGATCGCGTCCGATGGCCAGCGGAGTCTCGAGCAGCATCGCTTTCTGCAGTTGCGTCCCGCCCACCTGCTCGCCGGGCAGGGCGCGATACCAGAAGCCGTACAGCATCAGGGAGTCCGGAGCTTCGCGTTGCGGCAGGGCAATGTCGTTCATGATGTGATGGACATGGGGGACGGACGCAGCCTACTACAGCGGACAAAGGACGTAAAAGCTGCCTCCTTTCCAGGGCGGGTCGAAGCGGCTTCGCCAGGTAACCAAACGGCGCGGTAAATATCTATATTTTCAATGAATTGCTGTATTACTTCGGTGGTTCTATTGGTCTTTAGATCAATTGCTACGGGCCCACCTCCCGCCTATAATTGTTGCACTCTGGTAGATGTTTCTCCGTCAGGTTCCGGGTAGGTAGGCGCGGGGTATTTGTCTGTCCGCGTGCAATCACTAAACCCGGCTATGCGAAAACGCCTGCAAATCGCCCTGATGGCTAGTCCTGTAATCGCGACCTTCCTTTCTCTTACGCCATATCTGCGGGCACAAGCCGGTTCCGCAAGCATAACCAGCAGTATCGATAGCTCTGGACGCAAAGTCTATGTTAATGACGAAACGCCGGCAACGGCGCCAAGGCGCTCAACGGCTCCCGCGATCCAAAGCAGTCGGCTGATGTATTGGAGCCCGACGGCGCACACCTGGAAGCCGGTTGCATCGGCCAGAATCCGGGCGGCGCGTTCGGCCGCGGCTGAAGTCAGCACCTCGCAGAAAGTTTCCAGCTTCGTGAGTGGCAGGCCATTTACGCAGCAGGAGATTGACGCCGCCATTGAGCAGGCGGCGTCCCGGCATAACGTGGACCCCAGTCTGGTGCGCGCGGTCATTAAGGTGGAATCGAACTTCAACCCCAACGCAGTTTCCCGTACCGGGGCGATGGGGCTGATGCAGCTGATGCCTCAGACAGCGCGGTCGCTGAACGTGGTCAACCCGTTCGATCCAGAGCAGAACGTGGATGCGGGTGTCCGGCATCTGAAGAGGCTGATGGAAAGTTATGGCGGCGACGTCAAGCTGACCCTGGCCGCCTACAACGCCGGCGCCGGAGCCGTGGCGCGAAGTGCCGGAGTGCCGCACTACCGCGAGACCCGCAACTACGTGAAGCGGATCACGCAGCTGTACTACGGCGACCGGGCTTCGGGCTACCGCATCATGAGCAGTCCGATACACGAGCCGGTGCGAGTGACCCGGGATGAGCGGGGCGTTCTGTCCTTCAGCAACACCGACTGACGTTCAGCAACACCGATTGAGAGATCGGCATCTGTAACAGGGTAAGCAACCGAACATAGCTCCTGGCGAGCTACGCGATTACGGGCGAGTACAGGCTAGAAAATTGAACTCCGATCGAGGCCAACGCGCAAAGCGTCTGGGTGTGGCTGTGCTTCTGCTGTTGCTCCCGGTGCTGCCCCTGCGGGCGCGGGGCAAGTCGGAGGCCTGGGCCTCGACTCAATACTCCACCGCGCAGCGGCTGCGGGAAACACTGAACAGCCTTCCTTCCAACCAGCAAACTCGCAAGGAATACCAGCGCGTCATTGCCGCCTACCGCCGCGTCTATTACGGCTCGCCGGCTTCTTCCAAAGCAGATCCCAGCGTAGCGGCCGTGGCTGAACTGCTGACAGAAATGGGCCGGCGCTTTAATGATGATAAGGCCCTGCACGCAGCCATCGGACAATACAAGTTCCTGCGCCGGGAGTATCCCGGCAGCCACGACCGTTTCGAAGGGCTGTTCACCATCGGCCAGATTTACCAGGATGATCTCAAAGATCCGGCCCAGGCAAAACTGACATTCGAGGAGTTCCTCCACCGCTATCCTCACCACCACCTGGCCGATGAGGCCCGCAAGGCGCTCAGCGATCCGGTGCAGCAAGCGGGGTTGAAATCGAAAGACGAGAACGACTCGGATGACGATTCCACCGCCCCCAAAAGTCGCGCCGGGAAAGCGGTCTCCAGCAAGAGTCCTAAGCCCGCCGCCGACACCACAGTCTCGGATGAAGCAACTGAGAGCCGGAATCCATCGCATGTCACCAGCGTCCGCCACTGGTCTACCCCGGAGTACACCCGGATCGCCATCGGACTGGAGAAGGACGTAAAGTTTGAGGCTCAGCGCATCGAGAATCCCGAGCGCATCTTTTTCGATCTGCTCGACACCAACCTGACGGCGTCGCTGCTGGGCAAGACTTTCGACGTGGACGATGCCCTGCTGAAGAAGATCCGCGTGGCGCAGTTCCAGCCGGGAAAGTCGCGGATTGTACTGGAGGTTGCGGACAGCTCTGACTACAGCACGTCGGTGCTTACGGACCCGCCGCGCCTGATCATTGATATCCGCGCGAAGGATATTCGCGGCAAGGATACTCAGGGCAAGACAGCAGCGCGGGAAACGCCCGTGAAAGAAGCGGTAGTAGCGGTTGAGACTGCGAAAAAATCGATGACGGCTGCGGAAACCAAAGCAGAGGCAAAGAGAGCCGCCGACAAGCCGTTGCCAGTCACGACCAGCAATGGCGCCAGAAAAACCGTGGTCGAAGCAGACGATGACGACGACAGCGCCGTGACCGTCGCCAAACTCGATCCTCCGGAAATCAAGCCTGCGGCCAAGGCGCCGGTGACGCTGCCCCCGCCAGCATTGAATTTGCCCAAGCTTTCGCGAAGCTCCAGCCGTAACCGGCGCCAGCCGGCAGCGGTTTTTCCGGACGTCCGCGAAGCCTCTCCGACAGCCAGCGGCGATCGCTCGCTGATCCGCGCTCTGGGGTTGAAGATCGGCAGAATCGTGATTGACCCCGGACACGGCGGACACGATACCGGCACCATCGGTCCCAATGGCCTCGAAGAAAAAGATCTGGTGCTCGATGTCGGCCGCCGGCTGGGCAAGCTGTTGCAGTCCCGCCTCGGCGCCGACGTGGTCTTTACCCGTAAGGACGACACTTTCATTCCACTGGAGACTCGCACCTCAATCGCCAACCAGGAGCAGGCCGACCTGTTCGTTTCGATCCACGCCAACTCCAGTCGCGACCCGGATGCGCGTGGCGTCGAGACCTACTACTTGAATTTCACTTCGTCCCCTGAAGCGCTGGATGTGGCGGCGCGCGAAAATTCGGCTTCGGACAAATCTGTCTATGAGCTCCAGGATCTGGTGAAGAAGATCGCGCTGAAAGAGAAAATTGAGGAGTCACGCGAGTTTGCGTCCAACGTGCAGCGCGCTCTGCACAGCGGACTCGCCGCGAAGAGCCCTGGGATCCGTGATCGAGGGGTCAAGAAGGCTCCGTTTATCGTGCTGATCGGGGCCAACATGCCGTCCATCCTGGCCGAGATTTCGTTTGTCAGCAATCCGGGCGACGAACGCAGGCTGCAGAATGCCGACTATCGTCAGCGGATCGCGGAATCGCTGTACCGGGGAATATCGAAATATGTCGGCGGCTTGAGCGGGGTTAAAGTCGCCAGCAAGATTGATAAAGGCGGAAGCCACTAGTCCAAGTTATTCCGCGGTGTTTAGCTCATCAGACACTCTTTGCGTCCTTTGCGGTCCCCTTTGCGTCCTTTGCGGTTGAGACCTTGACCTCACTCGCCGCAAGATGACCGCCTAACCGCAAAGCTCGCAAAGGGAACCGCAAAGGACGCAAAGAAAATCAGGCAGCTCTAACTTCCGTCCCATGGAAACTTTCCGCTCTCATCTGTAGTCTAACTAGACAGGGCTTTGCCCCGGGTTTGCCTTATGGTTACGAAACTTACGTCGGTTTTGATTCTGCTCGTTTTGGCCCTGGGCGCTGCCTTCGCGGGCGAGTCGCCCGCGACCACACAAACCGTACAGGCCACACGGCCCACACAGCCCGGACAGGCTTCGATTCTTCCTCCGCAATTCGCCGGGTGGCATGTTTCCGGCTCGACTAAGACGAGCCAAGACCCTGCGGTCGCTGACCCTGTGAACGCCGCATTACTCAAGGAATACGGCTTGACCGACTTTGAATCTGGCGCCTACACCCGGGATGACGGACGCAAGGTCGCCCTCAAAGCCATTCGCTTCACGGATGCCAGCGGCGCATACGGCGCCTTCACGTACTACAAGATGCCCCAGATGCTCACCGAGTCGATCCCCGACCAGGGCGCGTCGCTGAATGAGCGGGTGCTGTTTTATCGCGGCAACATTCTGGTGGACGCGGTATTCGACAAGCTGAGCGCCATGTCGGCCGCCGAGTTGCGCGATCTGTCTGAAGGACTGCCCCTGCCGACCGGGAACACGCGCAATCTGCCCATCCTGCCGCAGTACCTTCCGAAGTCGGGTTATGTGAAGAACACCGCGAAATACGTGCTGGGGCCAGTGGGCCTGGAGAAGATCAGCGCGCCGCTTTCCGCGCCCCTGGTGGACTTCAACGCCAGCACTGAAGTGGCTTTGGGCAACTACCAAACCGCGGACGGAATCGCGACGCTCATGCTGATCGAGTATCCGACGCCGCAACTGGCGGCGGAACATCTGCGACAGATCGACGCGGCCAACCAGGCCAAGGCGCAGGCGCACGCTGGAAGTCCGGCAGCAAATGCTGATCCGACCTTCGCCAAGCGCACCGGTCCCATCGTGGTGATTGCGACGGGAGCAATCTCGCCAGGAGAAGCGCGTTCTCTCTTGAGTTGGGTGAACTACGAAGCCGACGTAAACTGGACCGAGAACACCTATCAAGGCAAGAAAAATAATCTGGGCAACCTGCTGATCAATGTTTTCCTGCTGTGCGGAATTCTGATCGTATTCGCGGGAGTGGCGGGTGTCGCATTTGGAGGGATTCGGATCTTCTTCAATCACATTTTGCCGGAGAAGATTCTGCACCGCCAAAAGGATGTGGATTTCATTTCTCTGAACCTATCCGACGGTCAGGATGGAGCCGCCGATTCCAAGGTAAGCTCATCAATCAAAGCCGTTTAAGGAGTGAAACCTGGCAAAACGCCCAAAATGGGCCGCTTGACCGGCCTGTTAACCTATTTTCTAAGTTGTTGATTACAAAGATATTTATTTCCCAAAAATCCCTTGACACCCCCCTTTTTCGGCTCATAAGATTTCGCCAGAAAGTTTTAACGGATTTTTTGCCCCGTTGGAACTATTCTCCCTTAAAAGAAAAGGCCGCCTATGCCAGGGCGGCCTTTTTGTTGCAGTCGTCGGTCGTCAGTTTAAGTCATCAGCCTTCAAATCTTCGTTCGTCAGCGCAGGCGAACCTCGTTGAATAAAACGTTGAACTTCCTGACGACTGAAGACCGACGACTGACGACTGCCTTTGTTAGAATCGAAAACAGGCCGACGTAGCTCAGTTGGTAGAGCAGCCGATTCGTAATCGGCAGGTCAGCGGTTCAAGTCCGCTCGTCGGCTCCAGTTTTTATTTGGTGCGACGTTTTCCACGAGTTTTGCACTCCGAATTGGGCAAGTTGTCTGGCGTGATTCCCTTTCAGGTCAGTTTCGCCTTGCCAACCGCTAGTAACTTTTCCGATAATACAGTGAGAGCCCGATATCAATCGTGTATCGATACAGTCAAGCCGATCTGCTCCGCATCCTGAGGGTCACGGCACGTCAGTTGGCATCCTGGGAGAAGGCCGGACTGGTGGCCGCTGCCGAGAGCTATTCTTTCTTTGAACTCCTGCAGGTCAAGAAAGTGCGAGACCTGTGCGCGCGCAAAGTGCGTCCCGCGGTGATCCGGCAATCGCTGGAGGCCATGCTGAAGCATGTTGCGGGGATGGAAAATCCTTTGCTCGAAGCCGGGGCGTTCACCACCGGTCACCGGATTGCGTTTCGTCACAAAGGCAAAGTGGTCGAGCCCATTGCGGGGCAGTTCATGTTCGATTTTTCTCCCGGACAGCGGGTCGTGGCCAGCACTCCGATCCCCAGCCGTCCCGAGGCGACGCCGACCGACGCAGCCGAGCTTTTTGCACGCGGCATCGCGCTCGAAGAAGACCCCAACCATCAGACGCAAGCGATCGAAATGTACCAGCAGGTGCTGGACCTCGATCCCGATCACGCTGCCGCGCACATCAACCTGGGGACGCTGCATTACAACCGGCAGGAGTATGCGCTGGCGGAAAAGCACTACCGCCATGCCATCGAAGTAGATCCGCGCTACGCCCTGGCTTACTTTGACCTGGGCAACGTGCTGGATGAAACCGGGCGGGTCACGGAAGCGATCCAGACCTACAGCACGGCGCTGCAACTGGCGCCCACCTACGCTGACGCCCACTACAACCTGGCGCTGGCCTACGAAAAGATCAAAGAGCCCCGCAACGCCCTCAAGCACTGGCGCGCTTATGTGAAGCTGGACACGGTCGGACCCTGGTCGGTGCACGCGCGCAACCAGATCCAGCGCATCCTGCAAGCCGACGGATTGAAACTCATACAGGGCGGTAAGCAGTAAGTTTTCCATCTAGCGCCGGCGCTATAAAAGACTGCTAGAATTGCTAGTTCCTCTCCTTTGAAGGTGCTTTCATGCCTGACGCTACCCTGCAGATTCCGTCGCCCAGTCCTCTGACTTCTTTCACCGAAGATGAAATTATGTTTCGTGACAACATTCGCCAGTTTGCCGATGAGAAGGTCCGGCCGCTGGTGAAAGAGATGGACGAAAAAGGCGTCTTCGACCAGGACCTGATTCGCCAGTTCTTTCAGCTTGGGTTGATGGGGATCGAAATTCCCGAGCAGCACGGCGGCGGCGGGGGCAAGTTCTTTGAAGCGATCCTCGCGGTCGAGGAAATGTCGCGAGTGGACGCTTCCGCCGGCGTGGTGGTGGACGTGCAGAACACGCTGGTCAACAATGCCTTGCTGCGCTGGGGCAGCGAGGAGCAGAAGAAGCGATTCCTGCCGCGCATGGCCGCCGACACCTGCGGCGCCTACGCCCTCAGCGAAGCCGGTTCCGGATCGGACGCCTTCGCCCTACAAACCCGGGCCACACTCAAGGGCAGCGACTACGTCCTCAATGGACGCAAACTCTGGATCACGAACGGCAAGGAGGCCGGGCTGTTTGTGCTCTTTGCCACGGTCGATCCGGCGGCCGGTTACAAGGGCATCACGGCCTTCCTCATTGAAAAGACATTCCCCGGCTTCACTGTGGGCAAGAAGGAAGACAAGCTGGGGATTCGCGCGTCATCTACCTGCGAGCTGATTCTCGAAGACTGCTCCGTGCCGAAATCCAACGTCCTGGGCGAAGTGGGCAAAGGCTACAAGATCGCGATCGAAACTTTGAACGAGGGCAGAATCGGGATCGGGGCGCAAATGGCTGGAGTGGCTCGCGGCGCCTGGGAGTACGCGTCGAAGTATGCGCAGGAACGCACACAGTTTGGCAAGCCGATCGCCGACTATCAAGGTATCCAGTTCCAAATCGCGCAGATGGCGACGGAAATCGAAGCGGCGCGGCTGATGGTGTATAACGCGGCACGCATGAAAGATGCAGGCATCCCGTTCGTGAAGGAAGCTGCGATGACCAAGCTGTTTTGCTCGCAGGTGGCGGAGCGGGTGACCTCTCTGGCCATAGAAATTTACGGCGGTTACGGCTTTACCAAAGACTATCCCGTGGAGAAGTACTGGCGCGATTCGAAGATCGGCAAGATCTACGAAGGCACATCCAACATGCAACTGGCTACGATTGCAAAGCTGGTGATGGCCAGCAAATAAGGCCACAGGCCCGGAATCAGGGCCGGACATGAACCCAGGCCCAATATTCTCCATTGATCTGCTTACAAATTCAGGGTACGCCCGTCGAACGCTTGGGTTGGTTTGTCTACCGTGTGCACATAATCGCAAAGGAAAAATCAATGATAAAGATGCTAGCTGCGCTCGTAATCGTATCGGCTCTGTCTGCCGCCTCGCTGGCGCAAACGCCAGCCGCCGGCAAGGCTGGTCCGCAAAAGCCTCCCGACCTTTTGCCCGGCCTGGACAAGCAGCTCATCGACGCCACGGCCGATCCGTGCACCGATTTTTTCCAGTACGCCTGCGGTAATTTTTCCAAACTCTACCCCATCCCGAACGACCGCTCCTCCTACTCAACCGGCGCTATCATTGCGGACCATACCGAATACGTCCTGCATTCCATGCTGGAAAAAGCCGCTGCGGGCGGCGCCGGCCGCACTCCCAACGAGCAAAAGATTGGCGACGCCTACGCCGCTTGCATGGACGAATCCACCATCAACCAGAAGGGTTTGACGCCGCTGCAAATGGAGCTGGATCGTATTACCGCTCTCAAGAGCAAAGACGAGTTGCCCGAACTACTCGCCCGTTTTCAACTGATCGGCGTAACCGCCTTTATGAATTTCGGCGAGCAGCAGGATTACAAGGACGCGCGGAAGCAGATCGCCGTCGTTGACCAGGGAGGTCTGGGACTGCCCGAACGCGACTATTACTTCCGCACCGGCGACGCCGCTGCAAAAACCCGCGCCCAGTACGTGCAGCATATTGCCAACATGTTCAAGCTCACGGGCGAGTCGGAAAAGAAAGCTGTCAGTGACGCACAGGCCATCATGGATCTGGAAACCGCGCTGGCCAAGGTTTCTATGGACATCACTTCGCGGCGCGATCCCAACAAGGTTTACCACCTGATGCCGGTCTCCGAGCTCGCCACTCTGGCTCCGGGTGTGGCGTGGGACCGCTTTCTGGTTGCATCCGGAGCACCCAAGCTCAGTGAGTTGAACGTGGCGAATCCTGACTTCATCAAGGGACTGAACAGCCTGCTGGCCTCGACCGACTTGGAATCGATCAAGACCTACCTGCGCTGGCAGCTGGTTCTCTCGACCCCGGGCTACGTGCTGCCCAAGGCGCTCGACGATGAACGCTTCGATTTCTACGGCCACAAGTTAAGGGGCCAGCCCGAACAAAGGGCCCGCTGGAAACGCTGCGTACAGGCCACCGACGGCGCATTGGGTGAAGCTCTGGGCCAGGTCTACGTCGCCCAGGAATTTTCTCCGGCCAACAAGCAGGCCACGCTGCAAATGGTGGAGGACATCGAGGCCGCCATGGACCAGGACATCGACACGCTGGACTGGATGAGTCCTGCCACCAAAGTGCGGGCCAAGGAAAAACTGCATGCGGTGGCGGACAAGATCGGATATCCCGACCACTGGCGAGATTATTCCAAGCTGGTCATCGTGCGGGATGATGCTTTCGGGAACACGCTGCGCGCCACCGCCTTTGAGAACCGGCGCCAGCTGGCAAAGATCGGCAATCCTGTCGATCGCGGGGAGTGGCTCATAACTCCGGCCACGGTCGACGCTTATTACAATCCCAGCGCCAATGATATTAACTTTCCGGCTGGCATACTTCAGTCGCCGCTCTACGACAGCCGCGCATCAGACGCGTCGAACTATGGCCACGTGGGTGGCATCGTAGGACACGAACTCACCCACGGATTCGACGATGAAGGCCGCCAATTCGATGCCAACGGAAACCTCGCGGACTGGTGGACCGCCGAGGATGCGAAGCACTTCGAAGAGAAGGCGGACTGCGAAGTGAAGGAGTACAGCAACTTCGTCGCCGTGGATGACGTGAAGGTAAATGGCAAGCTGACGCTGGGCGAGAACACCGCCGACAACGGCGGGCTGCGTCTGGCCTACATCGCTTTCCTGGCCGATGCGAAGCGTAAAAACATCGACCTGGCTCAAAAGCAGGACGGTTACACTCCGGTGCAGCAATTCTTCCTGGGACACGGACAGAGTTGGTGCGGCAGCACCCGTCCCCAGCAACTCCGCCTGCAAGTGCAAACCGATCCCCATTCGCCCCGGCAATTCCGGGCGAACGGTGTAGTGCAGAACATGCCCGAGTTCGGCCAGGCCTTCGGCTGCAAAGCCGGACAGCCCATGATGCCAGTGAATGCCTGCAGAGTGTGGTAAGCCCGCGCTGCAAGCGATAAAGACATGCGATAAAGAACGGAGAGACGAGCAATCAATGCCGTCTCTCCGGGTGCTTTGTTTAGTACCTCCTTCATCTTGACGTTTGCCAACAACCTCGCCAAGCTGTGCTAATGATTACGGCAGGAAGACCCTTCCGTCGGCCGTTGAAGCGTGGCTGGCTGCCGGTCGAGATGGCCACCCCTCCCAGGCTTCCGGAGATCGCGGAAATTCCTCGAGAGCCTTACTATGCGCTGCTCATCAATCCTTTTTATCGCAAAGATCCAAACGCCAGTTTCGGCAAACACGTTCTCACGCCCAGTCTGGCATTGACGAGCTTCGCTGCCACTACACCGGATCACTGGCGGCTCCGTTATTGGGATGAAAATCTGCTGGACGGGTCTCCCCCGTTCAATCCGATTCCTCAGGTTGTTGGTATCACCGTGCACTTGACCTTTGCCGCGCGCGCTTACGAATTGGCCGACTGGTATCGCCGCCGCGGTGCGAAAGTCATCCTTGGAGGTTTGCACGTCCTTTCTTGCCCCGACGAGTGTGCGCCTCATGCCGATGCCGTGGTGCTCGGAGACGGCGTACAACTTTGGCCGCGTATTCTTAGCGATGTAGAACGCGGATGCCTGCTGCGGCGGTACTCTGCAGGATATGAGAATGACTACTCCGAGGACCCACCACCGCGCCGTTCTATCCTCCCACGCCATAGCTTCCTGACAACCACCAGCCTGATTGCGACTCGCGGCTGCCACAATCGCTGCGGTTTCTGCTTTCTGGCGACCGATGGGTTGCGGATGCCGTACCGGATGCGTGATCCCAAACAGGTGGCAGACGAGTTCGCAGCCGATAGCCAGCCTTACGCTGTATTCATCGACAACAATCTCGGCTCGCGCAGAGACTACCTGCGAGCGCTGTGCTATGCGCTTCGCCCGCTCGAGAAAGTGTGGAGTGCGGCGGTGTCGATCGATGTTACCGATGATCCCGGGCTCATTCGCGAGATGGCGCTGGCCGGCTGTACCGGAGTCTTCGTTGGCTTCGAGTCGCTTTCGGACGACAATCTCACCGACGCCCGCAAGAAGACTCCCAAGACTTCAGATTACTCGCGGAGGGTCAGCCTCTTCCATGACTACGGAATCCAGGTAAACGGCTCGTTTGTTCTGGGCTTTGACCATGATCGTAAGGATGTCTTTGCCCGTACCGCAGAATGGGTCGAGGAGAACCGCCTGGAATGCGCGACCTTCCACATCCTTACGCCGTACCCGGCGACACCATTATTCAGGCAAATGGAAACCGAGAGACGGCTGTTACACCGCGATTGGAGTCTATACGACACAGCCCATGCGGTTTTCCGGCCCCGGCACATGACGCCGGAAGAACTGGAGCAGGGTTACGCCTGGATTTACCAGCGGCTCTTCTCTCACTCGTCAATCTGGCGGCGTCGCCCGGCAGACTGGCATGCCGTGCCCCTATATCTGGCCATGTCTTATCTGTACAAACGATCCAATCGGTTCTGGCACCTGTTGATCAAGCATGATTTGGTGCACGCGGTGTGGTCGCCGCTAGTCGAACTAACGCGTATGCGGCACGTTCGGTTCCGAGCGCGCCTTCTGCGAAGGGACGAAACACCATTGATGGCTGGTTCCATTGTGTCAGGCGGCGTGTAGCGCTGAGCCCGCAGGACCGCCCCCGGGCTCAATTGGTTGATTTCCTGGCGGTGATCCGCCAGCCCAGCCCAATGCATGTGATCACGGCTCCGAGGAGCAGGTAGAACGGTTGAAGCGGTGGGCTGTTGCTGTAGCCAATGATGGCGATCTCGACTGCCATCCAGATCAGCAGCGCTACCCCGACCCCCAACGTAGCAATGGGCGCCAGCGCATGCCGACGCCAGGCCAACTGGGCCGCCGCGAGCGGGCCAATTCCAAGGGCGCAGAACAGGATCAGTCCCGGCACGAAGTAGGTTTCGAACGGCGAGCCCTTTAGCGCCGACAGGGGAAGCGGGATAATCTCGCCTCTCGGCCCGAGCATCAAGGCGCCACCTCCAGCGAGCGCTCCAACACCCAGAAAGATTTCAAGGGACACGGCAGCCTTCGCGAATCGGCTCAGTGGGCGAGTTTTAGGCATGTATGGATGCAGACAGAGGCGTCCGGGCGTGAACCGGAAACCCCACCAGGCGCCGGATTGAACTGGGCGACTACCCGAGAATTCCTACTAGACAGCCCTACTGTGGCGGCGGAGCAGGCGTCGTCGTAGCTCCCGGCGTGATCTGAGTTCCAATCACATCGCCGGACACGATCATCTCCACGCGACGATTCAGTTTCCGGCCGGCGGCGGTGCCGTTGTCAGCCACGGGATTCCCTTTCCCCAATCCGCGCGCAATCACGTTGTTGATCGAGACCCCGTTGTTCACCAGGTAGTCCCGCACCGAAGCTGCCCGCTTCTCGGACAAGGTCTGGTTGTAAGCATCGCTGCCCACGCTGTCGGTGTGGCCTTCGATCTCCAAACGCAGGTCGGGATAGGCCAGAACGATGCCTGAGATTCGGGCTAACCGCTCCCGCGCAGCCGGCTTGAGAGTGTAGCTGCCGCTGTCGAACAGCACGTCGGGCATGCTCACGACGAGGCCGCGTGGAGTGTCCTTGGTCTCCAGCACCTGGTTGAGTTGGTTGAGCAGACGCTGCCGCTGCTCTTCTTTCTGACGAATTGCTTCGGCCGCGGCCTGACGTTGTTTCTCAGCCTCGGCTTCAGCTTTCTGCTGCTCGGCCATGGCGGCAGCGCGCGCCGCATCCGCTTGCGCCTGCTGCTCCTGGGCTGCGGCTTGGGCCTTTGCCGCGGCTGCTGCATCAGCTTCGGCCTGGGCGCGTCGACGCGCATCTTCTTCGGCCTGGGCCTTGGCCTGGGCTTCAGCTGCGGCGGAGGCTGCGGCCTCCGCTTCGGCCTGGCGTTGCTTATCCAGCATGGCCTGCTTCTCGTTCGCGATTCGCTCCTGCTCCTTGCGGCGGAGCGTCAGCACGCGCGCATCTTCGGCCATTTGGGTGGCGCCACGGGCGGCCGTGCCGATGGGAGTCTTGCCCTGTTTGCGCTTCAGATAATCTTCGGCGCGGGCCAGGTAAGTTTCGGCCTTTCCCAAGCTATCCGCCGCGTATTGCGCGGCGCCTGCGGCCTTGGCGATAGCCACGGCATTGCGCGCCTCGAGCAGGGTGAGAGGCGTCTTGGGGTCTGCGTTCGCCGAGGGAAGCTGCTGGGCAGGCATGTCAATGGTGTACTGGCCGCCCTCGAGCATGTCGAACTTGGCGTCGATGGCTTCCTCGAAGCCCTTGGTCGACTGCCGGATGATATTTTCGGCCACGACTTCGTTACTGGGCCGAGTGACCGAGAAGTACGGTTCGGCAGTCACGATCAGACCGAAGGCCTGCAAGTCGGTGGTCACATCCAGGCTGCTCTTGCCATATTCGTCGGGAACAATCTCTCCCAGGTTCTGCGCCCGCCCTTCGGGGGTGATCGCCCATAGAACATAGGTGAGAAACTGCGGACCCACGCGGCTGGCCGGGCCCAGCTTCGAAAGCTCGACGTTGATCTGCAGGCGTCCGGCTTTGCTGTCGACTTTGGCTTTGCCGGTCACTTCCGGCATCAGGCTGGTGCCCTTGATATCCACGGTCGTCGAGCCGCCGCGATGGCGATAGTTGACCGCCTTCGTGGTCCGCGACACTACGTTCACGCGGAACACCGGGGTCTGATCCATCGGTTCTACAGGAGGGTTCTCCTGTTGGGCGACCGCGAACGTGACCACGCAAAACATGGTCACGCAGAACAAGCCTGCGAATTTCTTCATGATTGCATCCTTCTTTGTTGGGCGCATTTAGACGCTACGGGACCACGAAGGTCTCCGTTTATTTTGGGGCTTCCCCGCACTCTGCGGAAGTGTCACCGCAAACTACCACGTCGAGGCGTGCCAGGAAAAGTGCCCGGCTTGAGATGCAGAATGACGGACTCAGGGCTGGTTCTGTCCCGCAAAAATTCCGCAACAGCGCCTGCCCGCGCAGACGCCGCCGAAACCCTTGCCTGTCCTGGTTTTCAGGGTGCCCTGGCACTCGGGTAACCCATCCTGGTTACCTATAAAGTGCAGCAACTTGCATTTACCCGTCCCGCAGACCCTCCGAAAATCGCTTCTAAGTTTCTTGGCTGTAATGGCTTACGGGAATCATGCTTATTGGCTGGCTAGCTGCATTCTGTAACGCTGCCTGCGGGCTGAGCGGGCACATAGATTGGGGTGCCATTTGTGGAACCTGACCGCCGATAACGCGACCCGCAAGTCCAGCCGTTCGTTGCTTCCCGTGTTGACGATTCTGTTTCTGGTTTCCTACGGTCTGCTGACCATGCTGGTCGTGGAACAGGGACGGACCATCGACTCGCAGCGCAACCTCATTCACTTGCTCTTCGGCGACAGCGTGCAGTTGAGCAGCATAAAAGGGAAAGCCGCCCAGAAGCAGAACGATGCTCAGGCTCAGGCGCGGGCCCAGGCGCAGAAGAAATCTCCTGCGGCGCAACCGGTACCGTCAGATCCCCGGAAATCACCTTCGACTCCCCAGGCGCAAGCGGGCGCGAAAAATCAGAGCACCAGCAAATTCGCGCGACCGCTTCCGCAGAAACCTCCGAAAAACACCGTCGACCAGGGAGACGATCGCAGAACCCTGCTCTCGATTTAAGTTACAGGGCCCAGATTCTCCATGAAAGTATTCGCCACATTACTGTTGTCAGTTTCTCTGCAAGGCTCGTACCGGATTCCGCCGCCGACGCCTCCCGCCGACCACGCCGCCGCCAAGCGGCCGGCGCGCAAGGGAGGCCGCTGGTACTTCGCGGAAAACGGCCACGCCGTTTACTGTTTGGGCCCGGTCAGGCTACTGCCGCAGCCAGAAGGCGGCCTGCAACGCGTCGCCACCTTCTGCCAGGGCGACAAGAACATGGTTCCGCTGAAAGACTAACCTTCGCGCAATTCCTGATAACTTTCGCCACAAGCCACGTAGGCCCGGACGCCCTCGTCCGGGCAGGCGAGCAAAGCTCGCCAGAGTCGTCATCCAGCACGAACTCCACAAATCCGATAACATTTTCCAATGCCGAAGTTCGAGAAGCACATCTTTATCTGCGGCAACCAGCGTCCGCCCGGGGCCCCGCGTCCCTGCTGCGATCCCACCGGCCAGGCGGAGCTGCAGAAATCATTCAAAGAGAAGCTGGCAGCCCTCGGCCTGAAAGGAAGAGTGCGGGCCAATCAATCAGGCTGCCTGGACCAGTGCGAGCATGGTCCAAACCTGGTCGTGTACCCCGAGGCCGTCTGGTATAACCGAGTCACTCTGGCCGATGTGGATGAAATTATCGAGTCGCACATCGTGGGAGGAAAGCCGGTAGAGCGGTTGGTGATGGCGGATTCCTGCATCAACACCAAAGACTGTGAGCACCGGACAAGAAAGTAATCGAAAGCCTTGCCCCGAATCAGTGAAAATCCACTTTCAAAACACAATAGATGACTACATTGAGGCACAGCGTGCCTACCAGCGTCATCGGTTCTGGTACCACGCTTATCTGTGGCTGGCGGCTGCCTGCGCTCTGGTCGCCGTTTACGTGGTGCTGTTCGTTGACGTCTACCTTGCGATAGGGCCGATGGTATGTGCGGCGTGGTTCTTGCTTCCTAGAGTGCTGTTTCCTTGGTGGATGCGCCGCGACTTTCGTAAGCATCCTCACTTTGCTCTGGAGTCCGACCTGGTAGCAGGAGAGGAAGGCTTACGGCTCCAAAGCGATATCGGGGAGGGCACTTCGAAGTGGGCTGCCTTTACCAAGTGGCATGAAACAGAAAATCTTTTCATGCTTTATACAGGTGCCCGACTATTTCGAATAATTCCGAAGAGAGCCTTTGAGGCCTCTCAGTTAACCGAGTTTCGCGAACTGCTTCGCAGGAAACTGGGCTCCAAATAAAACATCAATTAACCGCCTGTTGTTAATGGGTTTTCGATCGGTTGGTTTGTGGTGACCCCGGCAGGATTTGAACCTGCAACCCTTCGGGTAGAAGCCGAATGCTCTATCCATTGAGCTACGGGGCCGCCATGCTTCCATTCTATCGGGTAAGTCCGCTCAGATCACCGCGCTTAGTTTACCGCACTCGCTTTGCCATCCGTAATAGCGACCAACCAGTGCCCTCCTGCTATCCTGAACTCAATCTCACGTGAAATTTCAGTTACAGGATTCTGCGGAATCTCCGGCTGCTGAGCACAAGATGGTAGGCCGCCTTGTCATCGGCCTGCTGGTGCTGGTCTCCGCGCTGGTCGGAGCGACGGCCGGACTCTTGTTGGTTTACTCGACCGATCTGCCGCAGGTCGGTCAGCTCGAACACTACCGCCCCAGTTCCATCACCGAACTCTACGACGATCAAGGACGCACTATCGGGTCGTTCGCCCTGCAACGCCGGGTCGTCGCCAGCTATGACGACTATCCCGAGGTCTTGTGCCAGGCGTTAATTTCGATTGAAGACAAGGACTTCTACCGGCACTGGGGCATTAACGTCTGGCGCATCGCGGGGGCGGCGTACCGCGACATCCAGTCGGGTGGCAGAGTGCAGGGCGCCTCGACTCTTACCATGCAGCTGGCGCGCAATCTTTTTCTTTCGCCTGACCGGTCGTTTCATCGAAAAATTCAGGAGGCACTGTTGGCGGTGCAGATCGAGCGGCGTTTCACCAAGCCGCAAATTTTCACTCTCTACGCCAACCAGATCTATCTCGGCCACGGGGTTTACGGATTCGAGGCTGCTTCCCAGTTTTACTTCAGCAAGCCTTCGAAACGATTGACCCTCGACGAAGCCGCGTTGCTGGCCGGCCTGCCGAAATCGCCGACTTACTATTCGCCCATCACGCATCCCGACCACGCCCTCAAGCGCCGCAATCTGGTGATCAATTCGATGCTCGAGGACGGCAACATCACGGCGCAACAGGCCGCTGCCGCCCGCGATCTGCCCATCCGGCTCGAAGTGGCCCACGATCCCGATTCGCTGGCGCCTTATTTTGTCGAAGAAATACGCCGCTACCTGGAGGGCAGGTATGGCAGCGATCAAGTCCACGAGGGAGGCTTGAAAGTCTATACCTCGCTCGATATGGACTTGCAGCGCGCCGCCAACCGCGCCGTATTCGAAGGCCTGGCTGCGTATGAACGCCGCCATGGCTGGAGGGGACATCTGCAGAATGTTTTGGGCGGCGAGGTGACACTCGCCAACTACCAGCATCCGGACTGGGACAGCGATCCTGAGGTCAACGGCTACGTTCACGCTCTGGTCACGGCTGTGACACCAGCTTCGGCGACCATCAGATTTGGCCGCTACTCAGCGATGCTTGCGCCCGCCGATGCGGCGTGGACCCGTCGCAAGCTTCCAGACATCCTTCAACCCGGTGATATTGCCTACGTGAAGATCATTTCGCTCGCGGACAACAAGGCGCGGGTCACCCTGGAAGAAGACTCCGGTGCCCAGGGCGCGCTGGTCGCAATCGACAACGCCACGGGCGAGATCAAAGCCATGGTCGGCGGACGGGATTTCAATCTCTCGAAATTCAATCGCTCGACTCAGGCGCTGCGCCAGGTCGGATCATCCTTCAAGCCCTACGTTTACACCGCGGCCATCGATCGCGGCGCGACGCCGGACGACACCATCCTGGATGCGCCGGTAACATTCCCGATGCCCTCAGGCCCTCCATACGAGCCCCACAATTACGACGAAAAGTTTGAAGGCACGATTACGCTTCGTCGCGCGCTAGCCCAGTCTCGCAATATCCCCGCGCTGAAACTGGCCGACAGCATCGGCATCAAGACCGTCATCGACTACGCTCATCGCTTCGGCATCACTTCCAGCATTCCGCCTTATCTGCCGGTCGCGCTGGGCGCGGTCGAAGTCACTCCCCTGGAACAGACCTCGGCGTACAGTGTCTTCCCCAGTGACGGCGTGCACATCACACCGCGCTACATCACCAAGGTGACGGATTACGAAGGACGCACGCTCGAAGAAAACTTTCCCGACGTAAAGGACGTGGTCAGCGCCCACACCGCGCGAACCATTACGGCCATGCTGCGCGAAGTCGTGCTGCACGGCACTGCGATCGCCGCGTCTTCGATGAAATATCCTCTGGCGGGAAAAACCGGCACCACCAACAACTTTACCGACGCCTGGTTTGTCGGCTTCTCACCGTCTATCACTTGTGGAGTGTGGATCGGCTACGACGAGAAGAAATTCCTGGGCGCAAAGGAAACCGGTTCCCGCGCTGCATTACCCATCTGGATGGATTTCATGAAAGTTGCGCTAGCAGGAAAGGATCCGGGAGAGTTCCAGGGGCCGCCGGAGACGGCACCGGCAGCACATCCAGTCGACACGCCGGACACAGCCCCTGCAGGAGATGAAACGCATTAGCCGGTGGAGGGCGGGCGTCTGTGTGGTCGCGGGCGACTCGCCCGCGAGTTGCTGGAAGCAAAGTCAAAAGCCGCGGGCGAGTCGCCCGCGACCACACAGACGCCTGCCCTCCATTTTCTTTGGAACCCGATGCGATTTAGGCGATACTGGAATAGTCGTGATTTTGTCGAACACAGGCCCCTGCAAGAGAGCTTTGACCCGGACGTTCCGGGCCTCGATTCTTGGACTTGGAAGCACAATCTGCCTGTCCCTGATCCCCTTGCTGTGGCCCCTTCTCGCTTCGGCTCAGTCTGAGCAGCCCCCTGATCAGCGATTGTCAGGAAACATCAGCGGAACCGTGGTTGATCGCACCGGAGCGGTCGTGGCCGGGGCCCGGGTGAGACTTACGCGCCAAGGTCAATCTTCGGAAAATCGGTCCCCGAGCCGGGAGGTTCTCTCCGGCGACAACGGACAATTTTCCTTTGCCAACATCGCTCCCGGCCCCTTCCAGCTCACGACGACGTCGGCGGGCTTCGCGGCGCAACCATCTTCTGGGGTGCTGCATGCGGGCGAGACTTACATTGTCCCGCCGATCGTGTTGGCGGTTGCAACTGCTCTCACCGAGGTGCGGGTTGGACTCTCACCGGTCGAGGTGGCACAAGAGCAGGTCCAGGATGAAGAGAAGCAGCGGGTGCTCGGCTTCATTCCAAACTTCTACGTCAGCTACGCTCCGCATCCGGTTCCTCTCAGCTCGAAACAAAAGTTCGATCTTGCATGGAAGACAGTCGTTGATCCGGTGAGCTTCGGATTGATCGGGGTGGTTGCGGGAATTCAGCAGTCGCAAAACGAGTTCAGTGGATATGGCCAGGGCGCGCAAGGTTATGGCAAGCGCTACGGCGCCTCCTACGCCAACTTTGTTTCCGGTACGTTCATCGGAAGCGCCATGCTGCCGTCGCTCCTGAAACAAGACCCGCGTTACTTCTACAAGGGTACCGGCAGTAAGCGGTCGCGGATTCTGTACGCTCTGGCCAATGCGGTGATTTGCAAAGGCGACAATGGAAAGTGGCAGCCGAATTACTCGAGCATTCTGGGAAGTCTCGCGGCCGGCGCTATCTCAAATCTTTACTATCCGGCGAACGATCGCGATGGAGTGGCGCTGACATTCGAGGGCGGGGCGATCGGAACTGGCGCAACCGCCGGCGCCAATCTCATTCAGGAATTTCTCATCCGGAAGCTGACCCCGAAGATTCCATAACAACGATCCCGCCAAGCCGTAAACCATAACTACAGCGGGTGCCCATCCTTTCCGCGTTCTTTGCGAAAGGGTGGGAGATCGGGATCAACATTCTTAGAACCGAGGGTGTTTCGGGAGTCAGTCCAAAATCCTAAGCTAGAAACGCCCGTGGAATCCCCCCTTCAAAATCGAAGGGTGGGCACCGGCCCCTTTGCACCACGAGGGCGTACAGCCCACTTCACCTTATTGACTTGCTTTGCCGCGCGGCCTAAGATTCCCCTTCCATAGAGGGTTACGCTGATACAATCCAGTGTTTTTGTCCATATCTCGCAGAACCTGGCTATAGGAGGCCGAAAAATGTTTCCTCCTTCACGCCGTGTTTCCCCCCACCGCTTTTCTGTCTTCACGCTCGTCTTCCTGTTGTTGGTGGTTCCGGCATGGGCCGGACGAGCCAAAGCTAAAGCCGATGCTTCAGACGCCGTTGTTGCTATCGGCGACGTGCACGGCGACTTTGATGATTTCGTCGCCATTCTGCAGCACTGCGGACTGATTGACAAACAGAACCACTGGTCCGGTGGCAAGGTCACATTCGTCCAGATGGGAGACCTCATCGATCGGGGTCCGAAGCCGCGTGAGGTGATGGACCTGATGATGGCGCTGGAGAAGGAAGCACCGAACTCCGGCGGGCGAGTGGTGAGCCTGATGGGCAACCACGAGATGATGAATCTCATGGGCGACCTGCGCTACGTCACGCCGGAGAACTACGCCACCTTCGGCGACAGCAATTCCGAGCAGCGCCAGAAAGACGCGTATCAGAAGTACGTGAAATGGCGGAATGATCACCCCCGGCTTTTGACCGAGCTTCCCCAGCCCATGGAAATAACCGAAGGGGAGTGGATGGCGCGACATCCCCTCGGCTTCGTCGAGCACGCCGAGGCATTCAGCCCCAGCGGGGTCTACGGCAAATGGGTGCGGGGACGCGCTGCTCTGGCCGAGATCGGCCAAGTGGTTTTCCTGCATGGTGGAATCGATCCCAGTCTGGCCCACTTGAAACTGGACACGATCAACAGCCATATTCGCGATGAAGTCAAGGCCTTCGACGAGGCCAAACAATATTTGCTTGAGAAGAACGTGATTCTGCCTTTTTTTACGCTTCAGGAAATGACCGCCGTCGTCCAGGCCGAGATTACGGCTGAGCGCAAGGGGCAGGTGCCGGCAGATCCGCAAGGGCAGGCCCGGCTCGTCCAGTTCCTGGGATACGGGGACTGGCTCAGCGTCCGGGTTGACGGCCCACTGTGGTTCCGCGGCTACGATAAATGGACCGACGAAGAGGGCATGGCCCAGATCGGCAAAGTATTGGAAGCCTACGATGCCGCTCATATCGCCGTGGGACACACCGTGCAGAGGAGCGGGCGAATCCGGCCGCGTTTCAGCGACAAGGTGTTCCTGATCGACACCGGAATGCTCAGCAGCTATTACCCCGGCGGCCGAGCCTCGGCCCTGGAAATCTGCGGCGATACGCGATTCACCGCCGAGTATATGGATCAACAGACCGTGCTTATAGGCCCAGCAGGTTCTCTTCCGCAAAACGCGGCGCCCCCGGCGGCTGCCGATACGGGGAAGGCTCCAGACGCGCCGGCCGCCATGCCGAGCGGTGGCATCTGCGCCGCGGCAGCCGCGGGAAAGTAACACTGTAGTCTCGAGGAAGGCTTGGGGATGAAGACGTGGATTGAACGCGCGTTGAACGTTCACCCCGGGGATCTGGGGCGCGGCACCCTGCTGTGCTCTTCTCTGTTTCTGATCATCACCGCCTACAAAATCGGCGGGGTGGCGGCCGCCGCTTTGTTCCTTTCGCGCTTCCAGGCTAAACAGCTCGCCTACGCCGACATTGCCAGCTCGGTGCTGGTGGCCATTATTGTTTCCGGCTACGTGGTGATTGCCCGGCGGGTCCATTTGCGCAATCTGGTGGTAGGCAGCATGTTGTTTTTCGCCAGCAATTGCGCCGTTTTCTGGGCTCTGGACCACTACTACTCCCGGCTGGTCTGGCTGTTTCCGGCGTTCTACATCTGGGTAAAGATTTTTGGAGTTCTTGTGCCGACCCAGATCTGGACCGTGGCGAACTACGTTTTGACCACGCGAGAGGCGAAGCGCGTGTTCGGGATGGTGGGAGGGGGCGGAGTTGCGGGCTGGATCTTCTCCGGCTACTTCTCCAAAACCATGACCCGGAGCTTTGGTACGGAAAGCCTGCTGCTGGGCATGGTCGTTTTCGTTCTAAGCTGCGCCGGGCTGGTGATCCTGATCTGGCGCAGCGGACAAGCCGCGGTTGGCGGGGGCCGTGAAATCGAAGAGGGCTCGGCCGAGTCCAGCCCGCGAAACATAAACCAGAGTATGCGCCTGGTGTTTGCCACCCCCTATTTGCGGGCCATCGCCGCCGTGATCTGCGTCTCCTCACTGGTCACGACGCTGACCGGCTGGCAGTTCCTGGCTATTGCGCAGCAGACGCTGGTGAGGAAAGACGCACTGGCGATCTTTCTGGGAAACTTCAACTTTTACGCGGGCATACTTTCGCTTTTATTCCAGCTGCTGTTGACCACCCGGTTCCTGCGCCGATTCGGCATCGGTACGGCGCTGTTCATGCTTCCCACCACCGTCCTCATGGGTTCGGCCGGCCTGCTGGTTTTTGGCACCCTGGCGGCGGTCACTACGCTGAAAAGCTGTGACCAGGTGCTCCGCTATTCCCTGGACCAGTCCACTCGCGAATTGCTCTATCTGCCGCTGGCTGCCCGGGTCAAGATACAGGTCAAGTGGTTCCTCGACACCGTGGTCTGGCGTCTGGGCGACGGCTTGTCCGGGCTGGCGGTTCTCATATTCGCCACCCTGTTGCACATGCCGGCACGCCAGATCAGCTGGGTTGTGCTGGTCCTGGTCAGTATCTGGCTGGTGTCGGTCGCGATCGTGCGCAAGGAATATGTAGCCACCCTGAAGGAAAGTATCAGCCAGCATCGCGTGGACGTGGAGCAGGCGTCCACGTCAGTGCTGGACCGTTCGACCACCGAGTTGCTGGCGAGCGGCCTGACAGCGTCGGATCCCAAAGAGATTCTTTATGCCCTCAGCTTGTTTGAGTTGGAGCGGCAGAGAGCCGCACACCCCGTAATCCGGAGTCTGCTGAGCCATCCTTCACCGGAAGTGCGGCAGAAGGCGATCCAGATTCTCTCCGAATCGGGAGACAAGACGGTACGCCCGGACATCGAACGGCTGATCAGAGATCCCGATCTCAATGTGCGCACCGAAGCATTACTCTACCTTACCCACCACGCGCATGTTGACCCGTTGGAGTTGATGCAGGACGAAGCCGACTTCGCCGACTTTTCGGTCAGTTCGGCGGTGGTGGCATACCTGGCGCGACCCGGCGAGACTCAAATTCTGGAGGCCGCGCAGCAGATCCTCACTTCCATGGTCGGCGAACCGTCGCCAGAGCGGCAGCGGCATCGGGTGGAAGCGGCCCGCTTGCTGGGGGAACTGCCGGACTGCTTTGACCCGCTGCTTTCGAACCTGCTCGCCGATCCTGATCCGGTGATCGCGCGGGAAGCGATCCATTCCGTGGGCAAGCTGCGCAAGCGGCGGCTGGTCCCTGACCTGCTGGACCGGCTGGCCCATCGCGAGCTGCGCTCCCAATGCGCCAGTGCTCTGGGAGAGTTCGGCGATTCCATCGTCGGAGCTTTGCGCGACCATCTCAGTGACACCTCGGTAACAGTCGAAGCGCGGCGGGAAATCCCGTCCATCATGGTGAAGATTGGCACGCCGGCCGCCGCCCAGGTGCTGATGGAGAACCTGCTGGAACGCGACACTACGTTGCGCTTTCGCATTATCAGTGCCCTGAACAAACTCCAGCGCCTTCATCCCGGGATCGAGACCGACGCCCTGACTTTAGAGACCGTGCTGGCGGCTGAACTTCTCGGTCACTACCGCTCCTACCAGATTCTCGACAAACTGGGGACGGCGGCAGGCAGCGAGGATCCCGTAGCCCGCGCCTTAGCGGAGTCCATGCAGCAGGAACTGGAGCGCATCTTCCGCTTGCTGGGCTTGCTATATCCGCATCTTGATATCCATAGCGCTTACGTGGGCCTGCAATCCAAGAGTGTGTCGGTCCACGACAACGCGCTGGAATTCCTCGACAACGTATTGAAGCCCCAGTTACGCGAGATGCTGGTGCCGTTGCTGGATGGCAAGATCACGGTGCATGAACGCGCCCGGATTGGAGCGCGGGTGGTCCACACTACCATCGAAAACCAGGAACAGGCGGTGGCTGCTCTCGTCGCCAGTGATGATCCGTGGCTGCGTTCTTGCGGCGCTTATGCAATCGGAGCCTTCGGCCTGAAATCGCTGGAAGGTGAACTGCACCGCTGCTTAGATGATGCCGACCCGCTGCTGCGCGAGACCGCCCGGGCCGCCCTGGTGCGGCTGGAGGCGACGGTGAAGAGTGTGAACATCGGGTGATGGCAGAACCTGCCGTGTTGCGGTACGGCCGGCCTTGCTCGATTCCGGAACCCGACGTTCAGCGCGGCATTGAAGCTTTTAGGTTGCCGAAGATTGGTGAATGGGGTAGATTTGTGGCGCAATTTGCCTGGAGGTAGTTCGATGCGCGTCCTTCATCGTCATGGGCGAAGGCTGCTTGTGGTTGTGTTGGTCGGTTTAACCTGCTCAAGCATTGTCCGGGCTGCAGACGAGACTACTCTTACCAAAGAACAGATCGAGACTTTCCTGACTACCGCCAAGATCGTCGCCAGCAAGCAAGCCGGCAAAGGCATTACCGGAAGCTGGCGGCTTACGCTCTCCGACGGCACCACCACGCATGACGCCGCCTTCCAGGGCATCAATGAGACCAAGCCCACGATGCAGCTTGCCTCCGGCACGGAACTGGGTTTCGTTGATTCTTACCGGTATAACATCGCTGGCTTCCGGCTGGCCGAGATGCTGGGTCTGGACGACATCGTGCCCGTATATGTAGAGCGCAAATGGAAAGGCGACACAGGCTCGCTCAGTTGGTGGTTGCCGGTGAAGATGGATGAGAAGGAGCGCGTCGCGCAGAAGATTGCCGTCCCCGATCCCGATGCCTGGAACAACCAGATGTACAAAGTTCGCGTGTTGGACCAGCTGGTCTACGACAGCGACCCCAACCTGACGAATGTGCTGATCACTGAGGATTGGAAGATCTGGAGAATCGATTTTACCCGCGCATTCCGCCTGCACAAGGAACTGAGAGGCGTCTCGGACCTGGCGCGCTGCGACCGGCAGCTATTCGCGAAACTGAAGGCGCTGAACCAAGACGAGGTGTTGGAGAAGACCAAGCATTACCTCAACAAGGATGAAGTTAAGGCCCTGATGGCGAGGCGCGACAAGATTGTGGAGCAGTTCCAGAAACTGATCGCTCAAAAGGGCGAAAACGAAGTGTTGTACTAAAGTCAGGCGGCAAGACCCTGGCGCCGGTACTTGCTCTTTTCGGTTCTCGGGCCTATTGTTTGGTGTTTGCAACTCACAGCTTCCCGCAAAAGGAGAAGGTCAAATGGTGAAAAAGCTATTCACTCTGCTGTTCCTGGTTGTACTTGCGTTACCGCTGTCAACGGGGGTGTTCGCCGAGGATGCGCCGAAGAAGGCGGCAAAGGAAGTAAAGTGGGAGGGAACTGTCGTCAGAACCAGTCCGGATAAATCCACTCTGACGGTTCGCAAAGGGGACGGTGTCGAAATGACCATTGTCTACGACAGTTCGACCAAGTGGGTGGCTCAATATCACGCCGCCAAAACGGTGACTGACATTGATGCGACCCAGGTCAAGGAAGGCGATCGGGTGATCTGCAAGGGCACGTGGGAGAGCAAGGGCGTCTTCAAGGCCACTCTGATCTCCAAGCGACTCTCGCACCCGGCTTAGGCTTTCGAGAACCAGACCTACGCGGGAACCTGCTCGGGTTGGTAAGGGCACGGAACCAGTCGGCACGCCCAGTTAGCTATCGGCCGGTATTCTCCGGCTAGCCTTGGGCGTGTCGGCGTCTGCGCGGCCATTTAGCTGTCCCCCCTCCGATTACTCCTTTTTTGTCAGCAGCTTCTCCTCATCTCCTCATCTTGCCGTGCCCCCTTCATCCGAAAGGCCGGGTCGCGTCAACCAGGAACGGCCCCCCTGGTTCGGCCCTCCACTACACTCTGGTTACTTGCCCCGGAATCCGATTCGCGATGCAATTGCAGCATACGGAGGGAGCTATGGGTCGAGCCTTTGGTTTCATAGGCACCATCGTTGTGATGGCGGTTGGTATGTATGTCTATTCGACGCAGCTGAAAACTGCCACTGCGCCTGGCGGAGGCACGACTCCCGCTGGAACAGCTAACGTTGTGGGCGTGAAGAACGATCTGATCAGCATCGCCAACGCCGAGCGCGGCTACTACGCCACCGAGCAGAAGTACGCCTCCCTCGATGAATTGATCTCCGGAAAGTACATCACCATCGAGAGACAGCGGCCTCCTTATACTTACGATGTTGAAACCACGTCGAGTGGTTTTCGTGTCACCGCCACCCGCGACGGCGCCGGTGGCCCCGCCCAGTTCTGGATCGACGAGACGATGCAGGTTCAACAGTCGAATTGAGAGCTGCTTCAAGGCGCGAGGGACTCTCACCCACTGTCATCCTGAGGAAGAGGAGTCCTTCGTTGTGCGAAGGGCTCCCGCCGAAGGACCCATGCATTCCGGGACGATCGCGGCGCCCACCCCCCGCCAGGCTTGCTCGTGCGCTTCCACTATTGAGCAGACATTGTGTGGAGGGTGGCGCGAAATACAGAGGTCCTTCGCTTGCTTTCGTCCCGCTTCGCGGGACGAAAGACTGCGCTCAGGATGACAGCCCTGTGGCGCAAGAGATCAAGATCATGAGTTTGGCGCATGCTCCAAACTGACCAACTACCAACACTGACTTGAAGCCGGGCTGTATGATCTACGCCATTAGAATGGCAAGACCCATGAAGCGCATTCTGGTGACCGGAGCCGCCGGCAAAGTAGGCAGCCATTTCATTGCGCGTATTCTGCAGTCCGACCAGGATGTAAACATTCGCGCGCTATGTCATAACCGGCTCTTGCAACCCGAAGCCCGGCTGGAGATCGTCCGGGGGAGCATCGCAGATCGTGCCGTTGTGCACGCGGCCATCGAGGGAGTCACGCACGTACTGCATTGCGCGACCTGTAAGGAAACCCCCGACGATGTGATGGATGTCACGGTCAAGGGTCTGTTCTGGCTACTGGAGGAGTGCCGCACCAGCCCGGCTTTCAAACAAGTCATTCTGATCGGTGGCGATGCTGCTCTGGGACATTTTTTCTACCCTCATCCACTGCCCATCACCGAGCAGCAGAGACACAGCGCTTATCCAGGTTGCTACGCCCTTTCCAAAGTCCTCGAAGAGGTAATGCTGGAGCAATATTTCATCCAGTACGGCCTTGCCGGCTGCTGCTTGAGAGCGCCCTGGATCATGGAAAAAGACGACTTCAAATACTCTCTGTCGTTCGGCGAAGATGTTTTCGGAGGGCCGCGATGGCGCGACCTGGTGGGCGCACGGCGCGCCGAGGAGTATGTGAAGAGCGGCACCGTCCCGGTGATGCTTGACCCGAAAGGAAAGCCCGTGCAGCGCAGCTTCGTGCACATCAGCGATCTGGTGGCGGCCATTCTGCGGGCCCTCGACCACCCCAAAGCCCACCAGCAGACCTTCAATATCTGCATGGACGAGCCGGGGGATTACCAGCACGTGGCGGACTATCTGAGAGAGACGAGAGGGCTTCCCTCGGTTGCGATCGAGACCCCTTACTGGTCTACCTGGCTCGACAATACCAAAGCGAAATTTCTGCTGGGCTGGAGACCGGCTTTCGACCTGAAGCGGCTCATCGAAGAAGCCTGGGCTTATCAGCGAAGCGAAGACGATCCGCGCCGCATCTGGTATCCGGGATAGCCGTGGAAAGTTCGAGAACCATGCACATTGACGCTCATCAGCACTTCTGGGTCTATGATCCGCGCGAATATGACTGGATTGACGATTCGATGGCGGCGCTGCGCCGCGACTTCCTTCCGGACGATGTGAAGCTTGAGCTGGAGCGGAGCGGATTTCAGGGATGCGTTGCGGTGCAGGCACGGCAGACGATGGAGGAGACGCGATGGCTTCTGGAGCTGGCGGCCGCGTCGCCGTTCATTTTGGGGGTGGTGGGATGGGTGGACCTGCAGTCTCCGCAGGTCCGATCGCAACTGGAGTCGGTTGCGGGGAATCCCAAGCTGGTTGGGGTTCGCCACGTGGTGCAGGGCGAGCCCGATGACCGGTTTCTGTTGCGTCCGGAATTTCTTCGCGGCGTGTCTATCCTGGAAGAGTTCGATCTGGCGTACGACATTCTGATCTATACCAAACATCTTCCGGTTGCCGCCGAGTTCGTGCAGAGATTTCCCCGCCACCGTTTCGTGCTGGATCACATGGCCAAGCCGCCGATCAAGAGCGCGAGCCTGCATCCCTGGACGGAGGGTATCCAGAAGCTAGCGGCGTTCCCCAATGTATATTGCAAACTGTCCGGCTTAGTCACGGAGGCGGATTGGGATCAGTGGGCGCCCGAGCACATGGCGCCCTACCTGGACGTCGCCTTCGAAGCTTTTGGGCCGCAGCGCCTGATGATCGGTTCCGATTGGCCGGTGTGCACTGTAGCCGCGTCCTACGGCCGCGCCATGGGAGTCGTGAAGGATTACATCGGCTGTCTTTCGACGGAGGCGCGGGAGGCGGTCCTGGGAGGGAACGCGCAGCGATTTTGGAGATTGAAGCTTCGGTAGAGGCTCAGTTTGAAAACGGATCTTGGGCGCTGGCTCACCCTGAGGGACTTCAGTCTCGAAGGGTCTAGCGCGCGGCGGCACAACTGCCAAGGCAGGCTGCATATCCGCTTCACGCCAGATGCTTCGCAAGCTCAGCATGACGCTGACCTGGATATCGGCATCTTCGCCCGCATGCAGCTGGTGAAATACCTGCTTTACAATAGAAATATGCCCGACAAGGTCTTGCAACTCGACTCCAGGGACAACGTCCTGGTTGCACTCACCGATCTGAAACAAGGCGAGCAAGTTGAATTTTCGGGCAAGAGCTACACATTGGTTTCAAACGTACCCGCCAAACATAAGTTCGCCACGCAGGACCTTGCGGCCGGCGTTGATGTGATCATGTACGGCGGCATCGTAGGTAAGGCGACGAAACCCATCACCCTGGGGCAGGCGCTGACCACAAGCAACGTCCAGCATCAGGCTTCCGATTTCCACGAACAATCAGGAACTTACACTTGGGAAGCTCCCGATGTTTCGCGCTGGAAAGACCAGACCTTCCTCGGTTATCGGCGCCCGGATGGCCAGGTCGGCACGCGCAACTACTGGCTGGTGGTTCCCCTGGTGTTCTGCGAGAACAGAAATATCGGGGTCCTGAAGCAGGCCTTCGAAGAAGAATTGGGTTTTGCGCCGCCGCAAGTCTATCGCCGGCAGGTGGCCGAACTGGCGAAACTCTATCGTGAAGGCAAGCTGGAGAACGCCAGGAGTCACAGCGTTCCCGGCAACGGAGCCGACCCGCAGCGCTCCCGCGTTTTTGAGAACGTTGACGGCATCAAGTTTCTGCTGCATGAAGGTGGGTGTGGCGGGACCCGCGAAGACTCCAACAATCTGTGCGGTCTGATCGCCGGATACATAAATCATCCCAACGTGGCGGGAGCAACCGTGCTCAGCCTCGGTTGCCAGCATGCGCAGATTGGCCTGTTGCGGAAGCAGATCGAGCAGCGCAATCCGAATCACAACAAGCCCGTGATCGTGCTGGAGCAACAGCAGAGTGGCTCCGAGTTCACCATGCTGTCGGACGCCATCCGGCAGACATTTCTGGGGCTGGTCGAGGCCAACAAGTTGCGGCGCTCACCGGCGGCGCTGTCACATCTTTGCCTGGGTTTGAAGTGCGGCGGGTCGGACGGATTCTCCGGTATCTCGGCCAATCCCGCCATCGGACACACCTCCGATCTTCTGGTTGCACTCGGGGGCCGTGCGATTCTTTCTGAATTTCCGGAATTGTGCGGGGTGGAGCAGGAGCTGATCAATCGCGCCACCCGGAAAGAAGTCTCGGATCGCTTTGCCAGGCTGATGCGGGACTATCAGGCCCGCGCCCGCTCGGTCGGATCAGGTTTCGAAATGAACCCGTCCCCCGGTAACATCCGTGATGGCTTGCTGACCGACGCCATGAAGTCGGCCGGGGCGGCGAAAAAGGGCGGGAAGTCTCCGGTCGCAGCGGTGCTGGACTATCCGGAGTATTCGACCGAACCGGGATTGCATTTACAGTGCACGCCGGGCAATGACGTAGAATGCGTGACCGCGCAGGTGGGCGCGGGAGCCAATGTAGTCTTGTTTACCACCGGCCTGGGCACGCCGACGGGGAATCCGATCGCTCCGGTGGTGAAGCTCTCCACTAACTCGTCCGTGGCCCAGCGCATGAACGACATCATCGATATCGACACCGGCCGCGTTATCTCGGGTGAAACCAACATCGAGCGCATGGGCGAAGAAATTCTCGAATCGGTGATCAAGGTGGCCAGCGGCGAGACCAGAACGAAGGCCGAGTTGAAGGGCCAGAACGATTTCATCCCGTGGAAGCGGGGTGTGTCGCTGTAAGTTGCTTGGCGGACCAATAGTCACTTCAACCCGAGACGGCAACGTGCCTAGGGGGCTCGCAGCGCTGGAGTTTGAAAGTCCCCAAAGAATTGTCATTCCGAAGCGCGGCGGTATCGCGCGAGGAATCTGTTGCTTCGCTGCGGGCAGCAAGCAGATTCCTCGCCGATAAATCCGGCTTCGGAATGACAAGGGGTGGGGTTGTTTTTGCGCAAATATGGATCTTGAACTCAAAGACAAGGTCGTCATCGTGACGGGCGGTGCCAAAGGAATCGGCGCGGCCATCGTGCGGGCCTGCGCCGCCGAAGGCGCGGTGCCGGTCATCGTTGATCGCGATGCGGATGCGGGCGGGCAGTTGCGAAACGAGTTGCGGAGCCAGGGCGGGGCCTGTGGGGCAGTCACAGTCGAGCTCTCGACCCCGGAGCATTGTTCCCGGGCGGTCGAACAGGCCCTGAAGACATTCGGGCGGCTCGATGCGCTGGTCAACAATGCCGGGCGCAACGACAGAGTCGGGCTGGAGCAAGGAAACCCGGACGAGTACGTGGCCTCCCTGCAGCGCAACCTGGTGCATTACTACAGCATGGCCCACTACTGCCTGCCTCACCTGAAGCAGTCCGAGGGGGCAATCGTAAACATCGGCTCAAAAACCGCAGTCACCGGGCAGGGCGGCACTTCCGGTTACGCTTCCTCAAAAGGCGCGATCATGGCGCTGACCCGGGAATGGGCGGCAGAGCTGCTGCCCTACAACATCCGCGTCAACACGATCTTGCCGGCTGAGGTAATGACCCCGCTCTACCGGGATTGGCTGGCTACCTTCCCGAATCCCGAGGACAAACTGAGTACCATCCTCTCCAAAATTCCTTTGGGGAAGCGAATGACCACGACGGACGAAATTGCTGCCATGACGATTTTCCTGCTCTCCGCCAAGTCCGGACACACCACCGGTCAGCACATTTTCGTGGACGGCGGATATAGCCATCTCGACCGCGCCCTAACCTGATATGCGAGCCCGGGCCGGGATACTTATCGGCCGCAATTTGTTGTATAGTTTCGCCTCGCGGAGCTCGCCCTGTCGTAAATGACGCTTCAGGAGGATCCTCTATGTGCCGTATTCTGCGTCGAACGTTTGGAAGCTTAACCTTAGCGTCGGCCTGCGCGCTTGTTCTTGCCGCGCCTTTGTGCCTGCAAGCCCAGGTAGATTATTCGCAAGGCCAGTATGGCCGTCCACAGCCCATCGCGATTCAATGCCAGAACGCCTTGGCCGATCGGGTCAGCGCCGACGTGGGCCGGCGCGTCAACCTCAATCTCGATAGCCAGGATCTTTATTCGCAGCCCAATGGGCGGCAAGGTATTCGCGGCAGAATGCGTTATGGCATCGCCGGCCCGAACACCTGGAGAACCGGGACTTACGAGTGCGTCGTTGATCCGCGCACGAATCGAGTGGAGCGGGCAAACTATCGTCCGCGAGCCAACGGTGGCGATTGGCCCGGCGGCGGTTATCCGGGCGGCGGTGGGGGACCAGGTTATCCCGGATATCCTGGCGGCCCCGGCTACCCGAGCCCTGGTGTTCCTAACTATCCCAGGGTGAAAGTAGATTCCCCGATGCAGGGTCTCTACAGCAGCAGGTCTGGAAGCTTCAATGTCAACCGCGGCTACGTGGACAGCCGGGGACCTACTCCATCGATTGCGGTGCGCGGCGACAACTACCGGATCACGTTTTATGGAGTGGTGGAGCGCTCCGATGGCGGCGGATTCACCATGCGAATTACGGGCTCAGACCGCGGCGATGCGCGCGGGACGGCCCAGGCCCGGCTTAACAATGACCGCAACGAGGTTGAACTGATCATTCTGGATGGAAGGATCGGGAGGGACGACTTTTCCGCTAACATCAACCGCCGCCGCTAGCGATTGCGGCAGGTTCTCACCCTGGCGCCTAGCGCCGGGCTGAGAGCATGGTGAGAATGTCCTTCAGGCCCTGGCGAATGTATTTCAGGTCCGTCGTCGGGCGCGCCGGAAAGGGCAGTGGGTCCTGCTTCTTGTCGGTCTTGATCTCGGCCCTGAGGTGCTGCCGCGCGCCGGGGATGGTGAATCCTTCTTCGTAGAGTAGTTGCTTGATGCGCAGGACGCTTTCGACGTCCTTGCGGCGATACATGCGCTGGCCCGTGCTGCTCTTCACCGGCTTGAGCTGCGGGAATTCGGTTTCCCAGAAGCGCAGCACATAAGCCGGCAGGTTGCACAGGCGCGAAACTTCTCCGATGCGGAAATAAAGTTTTTCGGGAATCAGCACATCGGCAGCGGTGGATTTGGCGTTGGCTCGGGTTCGTGGGCTCATCTTAGTTTCCGGAAGCCGCATTCATCGCAGGGGACGTTCTTCCCCATCCGCGTTTCTAGCATGACCGCGCCCGCGGGACAACCACATTCTAAAGGAATCCTCCAATTCCGGCCGAAGTCTCGGCAAAAGGCGAACTCGGGCTTCCGGGAGTGACCAACTGATCTGCGCGCTGTCGTACACTGGCAGAGGTTGCCGAACCCCGAACCGGTCTGACGTCATGCGACAGGATCCCATCGAGCTGGAAATCTTCAAGAATATTTACCACTCCATCGCCGAGGAGATGGGGGCCGCGCTGCGTCGTACCGCATTTTCTCCCAATATCAAAGAGCGGCGGGACTATTCCTGCGCCGTCTTTGATGCCCGCGGTGAAGTGATCGCCATGGGCGATCACATGCCCGTGCATCTGGGCTCGATGCCGATGTCGGTGCGAGCGGCCATTGCGAGTTTTGCACTCAGCCCCGGCGACATGGTCATGCTGAACGATCCCTTTCGCGGCGGGACGCATTTGCCGGACATCACACTGGTGGCGCCGGTGTATGTGCGACACAAACAGCGAGGGCGAGAGACCCTCGCGACAGCCGGCGGGGACGCCGGCGTTACAAGAATCCGGAAGCACCTCGCCGGTCCCGATTTCTATGTGGCCTCACGCGCCCACCACGCGGATGTGGGTGGGACTTATCCCGGATCGATGGGTTTGTGCCGTGAGATCTACCAGGAAGGATTCCGCATTCCGCCGGTGCGGATCATGCGCTCCGGGACGATGGAGGCTGACGTTCTGGCGCTGCTGTTGAGCAACGTCCGCACCCCGAATGAGCGCGAAGGAGATCTTGGCGCGCAGATTGCGGCCTGCCACACCGGGGCCGAGCGCCTGCGCGAAGTGTGCGCGCGTTATGGGTTCCATCGGGCGCAATCCGCGTCGAGAGCATTGCTGGATTACTCCGAGCGGATGATGCGCGCGTTCCTGGGGCGCGTGCCGCCGGGAACCTATCGCGCCGAAGATTTTATGGATAGCGATGGAATCAGCGACCGGCCGGTGAAGATTGCGGTGGCGGTGAAGGTCGAAGGAAATTTGCGAAGGCGGATCTCCGACCGGCCCGGACGGAGCGAAGTTCGTCCCCACACAGCCAATGGTGACTGTGGATTTCACTGGGTCGGATCCGCAGGTCGAGGGAAGTATCAATGCGGTCGAGGCGATTACGTATTCGGCTTGTTTCTACGTGTTTCGATGTCTTTTGGAGGAGGATGTGCCGGCAACCTCGGGGCTGATGCGTCCCATCCGTGTGATTGCACCGTCTGGGACTGTGGTGAATGCGCGGCCTCCAGCGGCGGTGGCGGGTGGGAACGTGGAGACCTCGCAGCGTATCGTGGATGTTCTGTTGTGCGCATTGGCGCAGGCCGTTCCGGAGCGAATTCCAGCGGCGGCTTCGGGAACCATGAACAATCTTACGATCGGCGGAATGGATCCCCGTACCGGCGCGCCGTTTGCTTATTACGAAACCATCGCAGGCGGAATGGGCGCCCGCCCCACGAGGCCGGGCGTTTCGGGCGTGCACACTCACATGACGAATTCGCTGAACACGCCTGCGGAAGCGCTGGAGTATTCGTATCCCCTGCGAGTACGCCGATATTCTTTGCGGCCTGGAAGCGGGGGAGAAGGCAAGCACCGCGGCGGCGACGGCATCGTGCGCGAAATCGAAGTTCTGACCGACGCCGAAGTCACGCTGCTTTCGGACCGGCGCTTGCGCGGTCCCTGGGGACTGAGCGGAGGGAAGGACGCTTTGCCAGGCAATGCATCCGTGACCCGGCACGACGGTTCGGTGGAAAAATTGCCGGGCAAATTCAACGTGCGACTGCGCTCGGGGGAACGCATCAGGATCGAGAGTCCGGGCGGCGGCGGGTGGGGGAAGAAATAGGTACCCCCCGATGCTGGTGCTAGAATCAACTTTCACATGTCTGTCTCGAACTCATAACATGCCCAAAACAATGCTTGCGGTTGTAAAGCCGGAAGCCGCGCCGGGCGCGGAGATCCGCGAGGTAAAAGTCCCTGCGTTCGGCCGGAACGACGTCCTGGTCAAGGTAAAAGTCGCGTCCATCTGCGGCACCGATCTGCATATCTACGAGTGGGACCGCTGGGCGCAGAACCGCATACACCCGCCCTTGATCCCCGGACACGAGTTTTGCGGCGAGGTGGCAGCCTTCGGCGACGAAGTCACCAGCGTGAAAGAAGGCGATTTCGTTTCCGCGGAAATGCACGTGGCCTGCGGGAAGTGCCTGCTATGCCGGACCGGCGAATCCCACATCTGCCAGAACGTGAAAATCATCGGCGTGGACACCGACGGGGCCTTTGCCGAGTACGTAGTGATTCCGGAATCAAATATCTGGAAACTCGATCCCGCAATACCGCACGAGTACGCCTCGATCCTCGATCCGCTGGGCAACGCCGTGCACAGCGTGCTGGCGGGAGAGATTGCGGCCAAGACAGTCGCCATTACTGGTTGCGGTCCGATCGGGTTGTTCTCGATTGCGGTGGCGCGCGCGGTCGGAGCGACCACGATTCTTGCCATCGAAGTGAATGAGCATCGCCGGCGGCTGGCTCAGGAGATGAAAGCCGACTTTGTTCTCGATCCCTCCAAAGACAATGTGCGGGGCATCGTAATGGAGCAGACTGGCGGGCTGGGCGCGGATGTGGTACTCGAGATGGCCGGCCATCCCAGCGCCATACGCACCGCCTTTAACATTGTGCGGCGCGGGGGCCGCATTTCGCTGTTGGGGCTGACCTCCAAGCCGATTGCGTTGAATTTCTCCGAGGACATTATTTTCAAGGGCATCACGGTCCAAGGCATCAGCGGGCGCCGGATGTATCAGACCTGGTATCAGATGACCGCTTTGTTGAAGGCGGGGAAGCTTGATCTTCATCCCGCAATCACCGACCGTATCGGGATGAAAGATTTCTCCAAAGCTATGGAGCGACTGAAAACGGGCGAGGCCAGTAAGATTTTGGTCTATCCGAACGGAACAAAATAGTTCAGTTTCCAGATATCAGTTCCCGGTTCTCAGTGAATCCATCTCATCGGATACAATTCCAAAACAATGCTTCGATACTTCACGGCGGGGGAATCTCATGGCGAGGCGCTGGTTGCCTTTCTTTCGGGACTGCCCGCTGGCCTGAAAGTAGATCAGGCTTTTCTTGATCGTGAACTGTGGAGGCGCCAGCAGGGGTTTGGCCGCGGCGGGCGGATGAAGATCGAGACCGACAAGGCTCACATCCTGTCGGGGGTGCGGCACGGGGCAACCATCGGATCGCCCATTGCGATCCTGCTCGAAAACAAAGATTGGAAGAACTGGCAGGAGTCGCTTCCCGTCGAGGAAGGCGATTCCACAAAACATAAGCGGGTGGCATCGCCGCGTCCTGGACACGCCGATCTGGCGGGAGCGCTGAAATACAATTTCTCCGAAGCCCGCTATGTGCTGGAACGTGCGTCGGCGCGAGAATCAGCGGCGCGGGTCGCGATTGGCGCGCTGGCCAAACTGTTTCTACGCGGGCTGGGAATCGAAGTGTTCAGCCATGTTGTTGCCGTGGGCAGTGCCGCATTGAAGAAGGATGTGGCGTGGGAACAGATCCGCAGTCTCGCGGACCGCAATGAGGTTGTGTTGAATTGCGCTGATCCTGAGGCCGAGCGGCAAATGAAAGAAGAAGTGGACAAGGTGCTAAGGACGGGAGATTCCGTGGGCGGCATTTTCGAAGTGGTGGCGCACAAAGTTCCGCCTGGGCTGGGCACATATGCACAGTGGGATGAACGGCTGGACGGTATGCTGGCGGGCGCGGTCATGTCGCTGCAGGCGGTGAAGGCGGTGGAGATTGGGGCGGGAGTGACCGCGGCGTCTTCACCGGGCTCGGCGGTGCACGATGAAATCGGATATGAGGCGGCGACTGGATTTACCCGCAGCAGAAATAATGCCGGAGGCATCGAAGGCGGGGTGTCGAATGGCGAAGACATCATCGTGCGCGGATATCTCAAGCCGATTTCAACTTTGCGACGCCCCTTGCAGTCGGTAGATTTCGCCAGCCGGGAGCCGGTAAAGGCGGCTTACGAGCGCTCTGACGTCTGCGTGGTTCCGGCCGCGGGAGTAGCAGCGGAGGCCATGGTGGCTCTCACACTGGCCCGCTGCGCGCTCGAGAAATTCGGCGGCGATTCGATGACGGAAACATCGCGCAATCTGAAGGGATACCTGGAGCAAGTAAGAAATTACTGAGTGCCAAGGCTGACGACAAAACCTGCATGATCTATCCCATTGTGAAGTTGGGCAATCCGGTCCTCGAAAAACCTGCCGACCCGGTCACCGTTTTCGACGCTCATCTGAAAAAGCTGGTGGATGACATGTTCGAGTCTATGTACGCGGCGCACGGAGTCGGACTGGCGGCGCCGCAGATCGGAATTTCGAAGCGGCTGGCGGTCATTGACGTGACTTTCAAGGAAGATCCAGACGCCAAGCTGGTGATTGCCAATCCGGAAATTATCAAGACCGAAGGCCGCCACACCCAGAACGAAGGCTGCCTGAGCATCCCCGAATTTCGCGAGCCGGTTTCGCGCGCGCGCAAGGTGACCATCCGGGCGCAGGATGTGAACGGCAAGTGGTTCGAAAAAACCGGTGAAGATCTATTGGCCCGCGCCTTTCTGCACGAGACTGATCATCTGAATGGCAAGCTCTACATCAGTCACATCAGCGCTCTGAAGCGGGACTTCATGAAGCGCAAGATCCGCAAGCTGATGAAAGCGGGAGAGTGGTAAGGGAAAGCGGCGCCGGGCGTCGGACCTCGGGCGTCGGCACAGTCATTTCCAGCGCGAATCAAGGCTGAGGTCCGGCCTCCGATGCCTGCTTCTCTCAATCTCGTTTTCTGCGGCACGCCGGCGTTTGCCGTGCCTACTCTGGAAAAGCTGGTGGAAGCCGGGTTCGCGGTACCTCTGGTGGTGACGCAACCAGACCGGCCTAAAGGCCGGGGCATGGAAGTTGGGCTGCCGCCGGTAAAGCAGCGGGCACTGCAACTGGGGTTGCAGGTCAGTCAGCCGGACAAGATCAAGAACAACGAGGAGTTTCGTGCGCAGCTTTCAGGAATCGCGCCTGACGCGATCATCGTCGTTGGATATGGCCGCATCATTCCACAGTGGATGATTGACTTGCCGCGGTTGGGTAACCTCAACCTGCACGCTTCATTGCTACCCAGATATCGCGGTGCGGCGCCGATCCAGTGGGCCATTGCCCGCGGCGAGAGCGTGAGTGGCGTCACCACCATGCGAATCGATGCCGGCCTCGATACCGGGGACATTTTGCTGCAGAAAGAAATTCCGATAGCGCAACAGGACACCGCTGTAACTCTGGCGCCACGAATGGCTGCGATCGGCGCCGACCTCATGGTTGAGACCCTGCGCGGACTGCAGTTTGGAACGGTTCATCCGCGGCCCCAGGATGATGCCAAAGCCTCGCTGGCGCCCGTCCTCAGGAAAGAAGATGGCAAGGTCGATTTTCAAAGTACAGCCCGGGAAATCCTGAACCGGCTGCGCGGCTTTCAGCCTTGGCCGGGCGCGTACACCAGTTTTCGCGGAAAGAATCTCCATATCTGGGCAGCGCAGCCAGTCGAGCGTACCGTGGCAACCGCCGAACTTCTGGTAGAGAGTGGCCTCCTGATTGCCGGTTGTGGCGGGGGAAGCGCGCTGCAACTGCTCGAAGTGCAACTCGAAGGCAAGAAACGCATGCCGGCAGCCGACTTCGTCCACGGCCATCAACCCCGGACCGGCGAGAAGCTGGGGAACTGAGAACCGGGAACTAGTCACTGACAACTGAGTTTTGGAAATCCATGTCCACTTCTCCCGCTCGGGCCACAGCGTTCGACGTCCTGCTTCGCATTGAGCAGCAGAATGCCTACGCATCCGAGCTCTTGCACTCGAGCCAATACGCCAAGCTGTCGCCCCCGGACCACGGCCTGGCCACCGAACTAGTTATGGGAGTGCTGCGGTGGCGGTCACTGCTGGATGCGGAAATCGGCCGAGTTTCTGACAAGCGGGTGGAGAAGCTCGACGTTGAAGTCCTGACGGCCCTGCGGCTGGCGGCGTATCAATTGTTGTTTCTCGACCGGATCCCCGGGCGCGCCGCGGTGCATGAGAGTGTGGAACTGGTGAAGCGGGCCCGCAAGGGCTCTGCGGCTCCTTTTGCAAATGCGGTGCTGCGGAAGTTGGCGGGAAGCGCGTCGGCGCTACCGCGCTCCACTCGCAGCCCCGGACAGGTTGAAGCGACAGAGTACGGGAATGCAGCAGAGCTCTCCAAGAGACTGGCGCATCCCCAGTGGCTGGTTGAGCGGTGGGTGCGGCAGTTCGGCTTGGCCCGGGCACAGCAGATCTGCAGCTACGACCAGCACCCTCCCACGGCGGCGGTTCGCCTGAATGATGCCAGCACGGAAGCTGAACTGAGGCTCGAGGGGATCGATCTTGCTCCCGGCCAGTTGCTGGCGTCCGCGCGCCGGGTCAGGGCCGGAAATATTTCCCGCACTCAGGCCTTTGTGGAAGGTCGAGTAGCGATCCAGGACGAGGCCTCGCAACTGGTCGCGCTAGTGGTAGGTAGGGGGGCAAGAATCTTGGATTGCTGTGCGGCACCTGGTGGCAAGACGCGCGTGCTGGCGGAGCGAAATCCTGAGGCCAACATCGTTGCCCTCGAGTTGCATGCGCACCGGGCCCGCCTGCTGCGGAAATTGGTTCCAGCCAGCAATGTTGAAGTAATCAGCTCGGACGTGCTCGAGTTCAAAGCGAGTGCGGGCTTCGATCGCGTCCTGGCCGACGTGCCCTGTTCGGGTACTGGCACTCTGGCGCACAATCCTGAGATTAAGTGGCGATTGAGGCCCGAAGATCTGGCCGACTTGCACGCACGCCAGGTGGCGATTTTGCGGGCGGTCATGCGGCAGGTTGCGGTTGGAGGAAGACTGGTGTACTCCACTTGCTCGCTGGAGCCGGAAGAAAATGAGGAGGTCGTCGAGGAAGCGCTCTCGGCCGAGCCTGCCTTCAGCGCACTCGATTGCCGATTGGAACTGGAACGACTAAAGGCTGAAGGCGAGCTGATCTGGAAGCAAGATTCGCTGGCGAGCGGGCGGTTTCTGAGGACCATCCCCGGGGTACATCCGTGCGATGGTTTTTTCGTAGCGATTCTGCAGAAGGGCCAGGGCACGGGCCAACGCCCTTAAGGAAACCGGCACGAACCACGTGGTGGTCTTTTGATGGTGAGTGAAGCCTACCGGACTTCAAAATTTACGGCGGTCCCCGCGAACACCTTCTCTCCTGCCGCGGGATTCTGCGACACAATCATGCTGCCCGGGAACGGGGCCATTGGAGAAGATCCTTCGGGAGCGGGAGCCGTGGTCACGCTTCCCACGCGCAGTCCGGCGTCCTGCACCGTCTGGGTGGCCGTGCCGAGCGGCTGTCCGACGAAGCTGGGCATGACGAGAGCTTGCAGTTGCGCGGGCGAGGCGACCAACAAACTTATTTTCGGAGCGGAGACGCCGCTGGCGTTCGGCGGCGGGGCCTGCGCGAGGACTTCGCCGTCCGGAGCATCAGGCGACTGCATTTGGGCGATGGAGCCGACGTCCAGACCGCGGCGGCGGATGTTGATGTTGGCGGCCCGCTCGCTCTGTCCGATCACATTGGGGATGGCGACACGCTGCGGTCCCAGGCTCTCGGCCACACGGACTTGCCAGCCGCTCCGCACCTGGCTTCCGGCGGGCGGGAGCTGAGACAGGATTTTTCCTTCCGGGACGGTGGGACTGTAGTACTGGCGTTCTACGGTGAGTTCCAGTCCGTTTTGCTCCGCGATCATGCGCGCGGCGGCAGGACTCTTGCCGACCAGGTCGGGGACGGCGACTTCGTGCCCATGGATGGCCAGGCGCATGGCGGTGAGCGCGGAGACCAGGGCCACGACCAGCAAGACCAGTACCAACAGGATCAGACGAAAAAAGGGCTTCATCAGACTGGATTATAGTGGCTGGGGAAGGTGGTGCTTGGGCGACTCATCAGGGTGCCAGCATTTCGCGGGCGAGTCGCCCGCGTCCACACTACCCCCAACACCAGTTCCCGATTCAGCACTGAAGGTCTGCGATCACATCTGCCTGCACACTGCACCCTCTATACTGGTTCCATGTCTGCCACAGAAGTGACGCCCGGAAACGATCTTCTGGAAACCTTGCGGCGTCATTGGGGGTACGATTCGTTCAGGCCCTTGCAGGAACGCATCGTGCGCAGCCTGCTCGAGGGGCAGGACAGCTGCGTGGTCATGCCGACCGGCGGTGGAAAGTCTCTGTGTTACCAGTTGCCGGCCGTAATGTTGGGACGAACCGCAATCGTTATCTCGCCATTGATTGCGCTGATGCAGGACCAGGCGGCGCAGCTGGCGCAGATGGGGATCCCCGCCGCCGTGCTGAACAGTTCTCTGCCCAGCGAGAAGCAGGCCCAAGTTATACGCAAGGCATCAGAGGGCGAATATCGTTTGCTGTATCTTTCGCCGGAGCGCCTGGCGCGGGCCGACACCATCGGCTGGCTGCAACGGGTTCCGATCGCATTCTTTGCCATTGATGAAGCTCACTGTATCTCCGAATGGGGCCATGAATTCCGGCCGGAATATCGGCAGTTGAGCCGGCTACGGGCGAATTTTCCGGATCGTCCCATCGCCGCGTTTACCGCCAGCGCTACCAAGCGGGTGCGTCACGATATTCTGCACCAGCTGCAATTGCGCAATCCGCATAAGTGCATTGCCAGTTTTCACCGGTCGAATCTTCGCTACCTGGTAAAAGAGTGCGAAGGGGGCGAGCAGCCTAGCTTGTTGCTTCGCGTCTTGCGGAACTACAAAGACAGCAGCATCATCGTGTACGCACCGACCATTGCCAGAGTTGGCGAGACGGTGAACTATCTCGAGGAGCAGCAGATTTCGGCCATCGGCTATCACGGCAAGATGGAGGCGGCGGAGAGGCGGAACAATCAGGAACGCTGGATGTCGGACGAAGTGCGCGTGCTGGTCGGCACCATCGCCTTCGGGCTGGGCATTAACAAAGCTTCGGTACGGGCGGTGGTGCATCTCGCACTGCCCAAGTCGATCGAGCAGTATTACCAGGAAGCGGGACGCGCCGGGCGCGATGGGCAGCCGGCGGATTGCATCCTGCTATGGCAAAAACGCGACGCGGCCTTGCTGGCATACTTCGCCGATCAGATCGTTGATCCTGCCGAGAAGGAGCGGGCGTGGCAGCGCTATCACACCATTCGCCGCTTCGCTGAATCGAATGGTTGCCGGCACCGGCAGATTTGCCTGCATTTCGGAGAAACCCCGAAGTGGACGACTTGCGGCGCCTGCGATGCCTGCGGCTGCGGATCCGATTGGCTGGTCAAGTCGGTCAAGGCGGAACGGCCGACGCTGAGACCGCCTGCGGCCCTGCGAATGCCTGCGCCCGCCGCGGCAGTCGGAGCCCCCGATATCGACCCGGCGCTGCGGGAGTATTTGCGGGAATGGCGGCGGGCGGCGGCGAAAGAGCAGGGCGTTCCGGCATTCGTGGTGATGCACGATTCCGCGCTTGACGAGGTCTGCCGCAAGCGGCCAGGCTCGATTCCTGAGCTGCTTGGTATCTCCGGATTCGGCGAATACAAAGCCGCGCTCTATGGCCCTCGCATTTTCGACGCGCTGGAACAATTCCGCAACGGTGCCCGCGCTACGGCGACACCGGGGAAAGAGCAGCGCCCGACCAAAACGGGTTAGTGGTTTATGATGATGGGTCTCAGGCAGACTCACAAATCGATAAGTGTTCCGGGTGAGGTCAACATGAGCACCACCATTGTTCCGACTGAGAAATCGCAACTGACGCGCGCAGAGATCAATCGCAAACAGAAAGAATATATTTTCCCTTCAGTCTCAACCTACTACTCCGACCCACTGCCGATGGACCATGCCTCCATGCAGCATGTGTGGGACGTCGAAGGGAAAAAGTATCTCGACTTCTTCGGCGGCATTGTGACCATCAGCGTCGGCCACTGCAATCCACGGGTGACCTCGCGCACTAAAGAGCAGATTGACCGCATGCAGCACGTCTCGACATGCTTTCCTAATGTGCCGATGGTTGACCTGGCGGAGAAGCTGGCGCAGATCACGCCGGGCGCGCTGAAGAAATCTTATTTCACCAACAGCGGTACGGAGGCCAATGAGACCGCGATCCAGGTGGCGCGCATGCACACCGGAAACTTTGAAGTGGTCGCGCTACGCCATGGCTACAGCGGACGATCCTCGCTGACCCGCGGACTAACCGGCATGAACACCTGGCGCAAGGGCACGATCGAAGTTGGCATCGTGCATGCCATGAATCCGTATTGCTATCGCTGCCCCCTGGGGCTGAAGTATCCCTCGTGCGAAGTTGCTTGCGCGAAGGATATTGAGAATGTCATTCAGTTTTCGACCTCGGGGCGCATTGCTGCGTTTCTCGCGGAGCCGATCCAAGGGGTGGGCGGTTTCATTACGCCGCCGAAAGAATACTTCAAGCTGGCTTTCAACATTGTCAAACAGTACGGCGGCGATTTCATCTCCGACGAGGTGCAGACCGCGTGGGGCCGCACGGGGCACAAATGGTTCGGCATCGAGCACTGGGAGGTCGAGCCGGACATGATTACCGCAGCCAAGGGGTTGGGCAACGGCACCCCGATCGGATTGACCGTGGCTAAGCCTGAGATCGCAGATTCTTTTCAGGGGATGACGATTTCCACGTTCGGCGGCAATCCTGTGACCAGCGTGACCGCCCGGGCCGTCATTGACATCGTCGAAGAAGACGATTTGCGGACGAATGCGGCGGTGGTCGGGGAATATTTCCGCAAGAAACTGGAAGAACTGCAGGCCAGGCATACCATCATCGGCGACGTGCGGGGGATGGGGCTGATGCAGGCGCTGGAGTTGGTGGAAGATCGCGAGAGCAAGAAGCCGGCGTCGGCGGGCACGAACGCGTTGATGGAAGAGGCGCGCAAGCGAGGATTGCTGGTGGGCAAGGGCGGATTCTACGGCAATGTGATTCGCATGTCGCCGCCGTTGAATATTGGGAACGCGGATGTGGATGAGGCCACGCGGATTCTGGATGAGAGTTTCGCGGCGTTGAAGAAATAGCAAGAAGAAGATGGAGGACGGGCGTCCCGCCCGTCCAGAAGCCGCTCGACGGGCGGGACGCCCGTCCTCCACAAAGATCAGGTCATGAACGGCCAGCGACCCTCAGCAACTCGCTGAGTTCGTGAACATCGGCTGGACCGGCGTCGCCGATCACCACGTAGCGCAATCCGCTTTCGCTCCAGGTCTCGACGTTAAATGCCATTTCGCGGGCCACGGTCACGCCCATCGCCAGCGGAACCGCTCCCGCCTGGTCCTGCAGAATAAAGACCGACAGCTGATGATTGCGCAGTTCGAACAGAAGTTGGGCCCCCGGGTTGTGCCTGAAATACATGACCCTGCCCCCTACCAGCTTGAAGGAAGAATTCTGCGATTCTGGCAGATTGAAAGTGAATGGAAGCTTGCCCTGAAACCACGGCTTCACCGTGTGCCGATCGGTCGAAATCACATCAACCGGGTTCGCACTTGCCATGGTCGCCACATGCAGGTCGAGCAGCTCTGCCAGAGTCTGCTCGCGAGCGGAATGCCGCATCCATAGAGCTGCCGAGGCAACGATCAGCACAAGCGCAACGGCGAACGCGGCCAGCGTGGGCATCCAGGCAAATGCCCACAGCGGTTTTCGACTCTTGTGAATCGCCTTTTCAATACGCAGACGGAACTGCGGCGACGGCGAGTAACGCGCGGCGGCGGCTTGCGTCATGCGCTTCATCTGCAGGCGGCCAAGCGCGTCCGCGGCGCAGGACGGACAGGTTCGCAGATGCTCTCCCAGACTCGCAAGGTCCTCCTGCGAAGCATCGCCATCCACGTAAGCACCCAGCTTCTGCTGCCACGGGTCACATGTCATCGCGAACCCTCCTGCAATTTCGCCGTGAGTAACCCGCGCATGGCTTTGCGCGCACGAGAGAGGCGCGACATCACCGTCCCGATGGGAATCCCCAGCGTCTCGCCGATTTCCTGGTAACTCATTTCCTCCAGATCGCACAGGAGAACGATCTCGCGAAACTTTACTGGCAACTTCTCGAGAGCATTCTGAATCGTGTCGTGCTGCACCCGTGCCAGCAGGACCGATTCCGGAGTTTCGGACGCCACGGGTTCTGCGGGTGCGCCACCGTCGTCGGTATCACTGTCCAGTGAAACCGACGCCCAGGCCTTGAGACCCGACTGCGTGGTCAGGAAAGTATTGCGCAGGATCTTGTACATCCAGGCGCGGAAGTTTGTCCCCTGTTGGAAGGAGGAAAAACCTCGAAGCGCCTTCATGTACGTTTCCTGCACCAGGTCCTCCGCGGCGGCGCGGTCTTGCGTAAGCCAGTGGGCGAAGTTGTAAAGCTTGGCGAAAAGCGGCATCGCCAGTTCTTCGAACGACCCGAACTCGCCAGCACGATCGGCCACAACCCCAATAGTGTACCGCTGGCGAGGTTCGTCCTTTGTCCGCGCCGCAATTTCCACGGGCATCAACGGTTCAGCGCTGAGCGGCGGCGGACAAATCCAGCGACCGGCCCGATGAGACACGTTCCGAAAGCCCGCCTCGCCTCCATTTACGCAGGAGGACGGTATCCAGCGACCACTTTCCCGGCCCGTTGATCAGGAGGAAAATGACGGTGAGAATCTGCGCGTAGTCGGACCGTATTTCGTGCAAAACAGCCCAGAACCCAACCTGCGGAGGCGCGGGAGGCAGAGGCAGAGGTGACGTTCCCAGATAGAGCGAGATCTTGGTCGAAAGGACCGCCACAATCATCTCGGCAACAAACGGAATGGCAATCAGCCTCGTCATCAGGCCGGTAATCAGCAGCAGCCCGCCGAAGATTTCAAGGTACCCGATGAAGGCCGCCGTGAAGTGCGGAAACGGTATCCCCAGTTTTGTAAAACGGCCAACGCCCTGGTTGACATAGACAAATTTCAACAGCCCTTCCCAGAAGAAGACTCCTCCTGCCATCAGTCTCAGGAGTAGTGTGGATCTTGGACCATCAGTGGGAGGATTGATAAGCCACAGCAGGAATTTACTCATTTTGGTTGCTCCTTTAACTGCATATAACTGGAGCAACCCGAAAATATTCCCGGGAAAGACGACCCTAGCCGCTCACGGGCAAATGCAATACCGTAGGGTTACACCGACCCGTCGGTGGGACCGGTGTAGTGGAAGACAAATAGCCGGTCGAACTTATCTTCTTTAATGTTTAATGGGATCGACCTTGCCTGCCCCCAGTTTCTGGGTGCGGAAAAGTCCCGCGGCAAATATGGGCGCGAGCGTGGATGAAGGAGCAGGCGATTATCGTGCGGAAACCATTGATTTGGCAAAGCGAGTCCACGTCTACTTCCGCACGGGCGGGTACGCCCGTCCTCCAATTGACAGGCTCGCGCCTACATTTCAGACGTACTGTTCGGCCAACATCTGGGCAGCGCTTTCGTCCAGCTGTTCCGCACGCCGCACCTCTTCGAAGCGCGCCAGCAAATCATCCGGCCGCAGCCGCCGTTTTTCGGCGCCTTGAAAATCGTGGATGATCTGGCCACGGTGCATCATGATAAGGCGGTCTCCCAGACTTGCCGCCTGGTGCATGGAGTGCGTCACCATCAAAGTGGTGAGCTTGTCGCGCGCAATCACCTGTTCGGTCAGCGCGATGACCAGGTCCGCGCTCTTGGGATCAAGAGCTGCGGTGTGCTCGTCTAACAGAAGCAGTTCGGGACGCAACCATGTCGCCATGAGCAGCGTGAGCGCCTGCCGCTGTCCTCCCGAGAGGCTTCCGATCGCGTTCTCCAGCCGGTTTTCGAGGCCCATATTCAGGCGGCTGACCTCGTCGCGCATTCGGCCCACCAGCGACTGTTTCAATCCCCAGCCCAGTCCCCGGCCCCGGCCGCGAAGGGCGGCCAGACTGAGATTCTCTTCGATGGTAAGGCTGGGGGATGTGCCGCTGAACGGATTCTGAAACACGCGACCGATCAGTTCGGCGCGCGCATGCTCGGGCCATCGGGTCACGTCGCGCCCCGCCAGCCGGATGCTGCCTTCGTCGACCAGAAAGGTTCCGGCGACGGCATTCAGCAGCGTCGATTTCCCTGAGCCGTTGGTCCCGATGATGATGACCCAGGATCCAGCCTCCAGCACCAGGTTCACCCCGCGCAGGGAGCGCACTTCATTCGGCGTGTCCGGATTGAATGTCTTCGAGACTCCCTGGATTTCAAGCATGGACCACCTCAAGCATGCGCGCTCCGCATGCGCTTCTTGCGCAGGAATTGCGGCACGATGAGGGCGCAGAAGACAAACACGGCGGTGATCAGCTTGAGGTCGTTGGGATTGAGTCCCCAGCGCAACGCCATGGCGACCAGCAACCGGAAGAGCACCGAACCCATCACCGCGCCGATAATCGTCGTGCCCAACTGGTTCGTCCCGACGAGCGCTTCACCGATGATGACGCTGGCCAGCCCCCACACCACCATCCCGATTCCCATGCCCACGTCCGCGAAGCCCTGGTATTGCGCCAGCAGAGCACCGGACAGAGCCACAAAGCCGTTCGAAATCGCCACTCCAAATATGATCATGTTGCCGTCGTTGACTCCCAGTGCCCGGACCATCTGCACGTTGTCACCGGTGGCTCGCATGGCCATGCCCAGGTTGGTGCGCAGAAACAAATACAGCAACGCGGCCGTCAACACTACGACCAGAGCCACCGCGCCCAGCACCGAAGCGTCTCGCACACTGACTTCCCATCCTGCGAGATCGAAGCTGGTGGCGCCCCGCATGAGCTTGATTCCGACCTGCTCCGCCTGTGTCGCCAGCGTGGTCACGGAGAGCAACGAAACATTACTCTTGCCCATGATGTGCAGGTTGATGGAGTAGAGCGCGGTCATCACCAGAATTCCCGAAAGCAGCGAGTTGATCTTGAAACGGGTATAGAGCGTGCCCGTGCAAGCTCCCGCGAGCATTCCGGCAGCGAAGGCAGCCAGCGAGGCCACGATCGGGCTGGTGCCGTGCACCATCAGCGTCGCCGCGACGGCTGCGCCGAGCGTGACCGACCCGTCCGCCGTGATGTCGGGGAAGGCGAAGATCCGAAAGCTGATGAACACGCCCAGAGCCAGCAGCGAGAGGATGCACCCAATTGTGAATGTGCCAATCAACAGGCTCATATGCGTTTCACTCTCACCTGATATCCGCCGCCGCACCGATCCAGCATGCGCCCCGGACGAACTCGCTCTGCTGCGGGCCGGCCGCCAGGCGGGCGTCGGTCAGCAGGTGGAGAACGCCCTGCAAAGTTTCCGTCTCGAACAAAGTGGTGACGGTATTTTTCAGATCGATACTCCCCTTCTGAAGCGGACGATAAGAAAATGCCGCCGCATGAAAATGTCCCAGCGGCCCCGCTGCAGCTCCCAACGGCCGAAGCAGGGGAGCCAGCGGCACGCATTCGGAGCTGGCCGCCACGCCCGAGATCAACGCCAGCGATCGCGAGTAAAGCCGTTCGGTCGAAAATGAAAGCCAGGAGCGCACCTCGGGATATTTGAACGGAGCATCGTTCACTCCTGCGGCTGCCGCGGGGGAGCGGCGAAGAGCGGCTCCCACCAGTCCAGCAGACTCGACCACCATCACCATTCCGATTGCAGGCGCTCCCGAAATCTCCAGTGCGGTGCGCACTAACTCCGCGAGCGAAATCGGGCCCTCGGTGCTGGCGGTTTCGAATCGCACGAGCTGCGAGAATGCGCCTTCGCATCGCAATCCATAGAGGACATTCATCTCCGGCACCAGCTTGCCGCTCGAGACCATGAAGTCCGGCACATTGGTTCCGTCCGTCGGCAGATAAGCCGCCGAGCCACCTACCGCCAGGAATTCACCAAAGCGCGTCTGCGCATCCTGGAAGCCGTGGCCGAAAGCTCCCAGGCCGAAGCCGAATGTTGCTGCCGGATACGTGATCATCTGGCAATCTGCCGGACCGAAACGGCAACCTTTCAGCAAGCCCGGATCGCCGATCCGTTCGCAGATCAGCGGCTTTCCCGCGGCACACTCCATGACTTCGAACGCCCCGGCGGGATTCGAAAAGCGGCGTACTTCCGTTTTCTGTACTGGAGGCGCGGCGGCCGGCGTCTTCGGGGCAAGCAGGATGGTCGAAAGCCGGCAGAGATCCAGCACCTGCTTCACCCGCTCGGAAGGGCTGGTGACAATAAAAACGCCGCCGATGCCTTTCAGTTGGGTGTGAAACTTCACCAGCAAACCGACGCCCGCGGAGCTGAGAAACGAAATCTCGGAGAGATTCAGATGGATGCCGTGCGCTCCTCCGCGGATTATTTCCTCCAGGTTGCCGCGCAGATGTTCGGTCCAATAGTTGTCGAGGCGTCCCTTCACCTTGACTTCGAGTGCGTCAGCGAGCTGTTGGGTCACGATTTCCATAGCGAGTTTCTACGGACGCACGTGCTTCGAGAACTCTTCAGGAATGGTGAGGCCAAGTTGCGCCGCGTTGGCGCGGCTGATGCCCACTTCCTCGACGGCCACTTCGTCCAGAGGCAGGTCGTTCGGATTCGCGCCCTGCAGGACGCGGCCCGCCATCTTTCCCGCAGCCGTCGCCGCGGATTGCAGGCTCACGCCGAGACACGCCAGGCCGCCACGGGGCAGATCCGAGCATTCGTCGGTGATTAGCGGCAGGTGCGCATCCTTCGCGCCTTTTACCGCACCTTCATAGCCCTGGATTGCGGTGTTATCTCCGGGCACCCATACCGCCTGAATGTCCCGTCCGGCGAGGATCTGCACCGCCTGCAGAACTTCATTCGAACCGGCAAGGGAGATCTCCTCGAGCCGGACGCCGCGGTCGCGGAATACCTCGCGGGCCTTCGACAACTCCTTCACTGAATTGGCTTCCGCCGGGTTGTACATGGTTCCCACCGCACGCAATCCCGGAATCAGCTTCTGCATCATGTCCAGGCTGTGGCTCACCGGAGGAAAACTGCCGACACCGGTCACGAAAGGTAAATGGTCGGTCCGGCTTTTTCCCGCTCCGGCCGCAATCGGATCGGTCACGCAGGCAAACACCACCGGCTTGTGCTTCACTTTGTTGCACGCCCCGGCCAGGCATGGCGTGCTGATGGTCATGATGAGGTCTACATCGGAACTGTCGTAGTTCTGCATGATGGCAGGAATGTTGATCATTTCGCCTTGCGCGTCCGCGCGGCGAACTTCCAGATTCTTTCCTTCTTCGAATCCGCTGGCTTTCAAGCCATCGATCAAGCCCTGCACACACATGTCGGTGCCGACGTTGCGGGCGAAGTACACGATCGCAGCTTTGACCATTCTGCCGGCCGGACCGGCTTCGGCACGGGCCTTTGCGGAGGCTGCGGAAGCCGCCGTTCGATGGCCCAAATCGGTGAGCAGCAGTATTGCGGAGAACAGCGCTATCAGGCCGAAGCCCAGGGCCAACCTTTTCAGCGCGGCCCATAGGGCTGTTTCCTTGAAGAGACGCATAGCGCTCCAGCGTGCTCCTTTGATGAGGCGCCATTATACGGGCGATTGCCTAAACGCACCTATCCGGCTGCAATGACGTAGTGGTGTAATTTGAAAATCCCTAAGGAATTGGGTGCGTCCGGAGAGCCGCTCCAGAAAGGCGTGCCTAACCCTGATTCGCAGCTTCCCATCTCCAAGCGGTGCCATTGTTTCTAACGCGGCCCAGGCCGGGGAACGGGAAGTGATAAGCCAGGACACTGGCGTCATCAGCTGCGGCGCGGTCAAGTAGCCGCCGCCGCGTGGTCGCAGCGGTATCCTCATTCCGGTCGAAGACATTGCGCCATGCCGGGTATTCGAGATTCATCGGATGCAGCACGGCGTCGGCCATGTGCAGCAATTGCGTTTTGGAAGACGAAACCACCAGTGCGAGATGCCCCGGGGTGTGCCCGGGGGCCGGTATGGCATACACTCCCGGCACAATTTCTTTTTCGCCGTCCAGCAATTCGATGCGTTCTTCGAGCGGCGGCAGGTTGGTTCGCGCACGATCAGCAGTTCCTTCAGGTGATCATTCAGCCCGGTGCTGTTCAGATTGGGATCGCCGGTCCAGAAATTCCATTCGGTTCTTGAAATCACGTAACGGGCATGGGGGAAAGCCGGCTTTTGGTTCTGGTTGAGCACACCGCCGATATGGTCAGGGTGCCCGTGGGTCAGGACCACAGTAGTGATCTCTTCGGGGCTGATCCCTTCGGCCTGCAATTGTTTCAGCAGGTCGCCCGTGGTGGGCGCCATTCCGCCAGCTCCAGTATCAATCAGTATCTTGATCTTGTGTTTGCCGGTCTTCACCAGAAGACAGGTGTACGGGGTCACGACCTGATTCGAGGGCAGGTCGCGATCGCGGAGACTGCCCTCCAGTTGTTCTTG
>CAVRZO010000007.1:0-74822 GCA_963725615.1 Terriglobia bacterium
CCGCTCACCGGGTCCAGATGGTGAAATTGACGGTAATACGGCTCTCAGTTTCAACCGCTTTACCTGACTGCAAGTACGGCCTGAATCGCCATTGCTGCACCGCTTCCCGTGCCGCAGCCGAAAGAATCGTTGGGGCCGCTGAGTACCTGGAGTTGCTGAATATTCCCGTCCCGTCCGATCAGGGCATTCAGCACAACTGCGCCCTCAACCTTCATCTGTTTTGCCAGCAGGGGATAGTTAGGTTCAACTGAACGTGAAACGATCGCGGCAGCGTTTGGAGAAAGGCGGACTCGCCCCGCCGCGGCGACTACGCCGGTAGAATCTGAAGGCCGTCCGGCAGAAGCTGCCTGTGTAGGTGAGGCGGGCGTCCCGGGCTGTAAGTCCACTTTCACCGAATTGCTCCCTCCTTGAACTGGGCGGTGCTCGTCCCCTGCCACCACCTCGACTTGCAGAGGAGGGAGCACGGCTCGGTTGGCGTCCACGGAAGACGACGTAGCCGCTGGGTTTGTCGCAGCAGGGGACTTAGGTGCGGGCGTGTGCGCCTTCCCTTTCATTGGAGCGGCGGCAACTGGCTGCGTGGTTGTGCGCGCGGCTTCGAGTGGTGCGCTCGGCGCAGGCACAACGTCTTCTATCGGTTCCGATAGTGATTGCAATACTGGAGCGGATGGAAACCAGAACTCGCGATCCTTTACCAGGATGAGGACCAGCGCGGCTAACAGCAGGGTCAGCGCGATGAGCATTTGCCGGCGAACCTTCTGTTGTGAGTCATCCCCGAAAGAGGATTTGATATCCGGTACTTGATTCGCTTGCATGAACCCCATTTTGTTATCCCCCACGAGTCAACCGTTCAGGTGACGACGTGAAACTCACCGATCGGACAGAACTATCGCCGACCGGGATCAGCTGGCAAAGCGAGCGAACGCTGCGCGGTCCGCGAGTCGCGAGTGGGTGCCGGCGCGGAAGCAGGCAGACGGAAGATTACCTGTCCCTCCTGACACACCGTGAGTCCACCGCTCGGCGGCTGAGTTTGAGGACCGGCGGCTGAAGACTGTCCGCACTCGTCCGCCCCCGCCGGACTCAGTGGGAGCCCGTCAGATGCCGACACGGTGCGAGTGCTCTGTCCGGTTTTGGACACGACACTTGCGCGGTAGCGCGGCGAAGCTGCCGCGAAGTGCAAGGGTTGCCTTTTGCCAACCCAACCGCCAACCCACCAACGTACCCAACAGCAGCGCAGACGCAATCACGAGCACGCCAAGCACGGCCAAAATCAGGTCCGTCTTTCTGGACACGTGCTTCGGACGTGCGAGTGCTCCATTCAATTTGGAGGGAGGGCTTGCAACAAATTCGGCCACCTTGCCCGTGAAAGGCTCAGAACCCTTAGGGGCTACGGTCGTAGTAGATTCCCAACTCTCACTCTCTGCTCCGGACAATTCGATTCGTCAGGGCCTGCAAAGTATCCAGGTCACGCTGGCCAAAAGCGTTGGGTCGAGTCGAAAGAACCTCAAAGATCCCGAACAATTTGTCACCCTCGATGAGGGGCAGAACCACAATCGACCTGACTCCCAGAGTTCGACTGGCCTCAGGGTCAACGCGTGAGTCCGCCTCAGTGTCAATGCAGTGCTGAAGGCGACGGGTTTGGATACAGGCACCCGAAAGTCCGTTGCGAGGATCAAGACGCATCCCGACATCGGGGGCGTCCGGGCCGGCGGTGGCGTGGCAAACGATCTCTTCTCCCCGGACCAGGGCAATCGCTGCTCCGGTGGCACCGGTGGCGATGCAGGCGTGCTCCAGCACCTGCTCAAGGCGAAATTCTGCACCCGCATTGTTGGCGACGAGGTCCGCCAATTCGTTCAGATAGACTCTCTTCTGCGATGCACTCGCCCGCTGACCAAGGTCCGTTGTTGACAGTTGGTCATTGATAGACTTGAGGTCTTTGCGAGACTTAGGATTTCCGAACGAATTTGGCTCGTCCACGGTGGTCCTTTCGCCTTATAACCCGGGGGTGGGCGAGCGGGCTCAGGTTACCCGCTATGAAACAGCAGGTTTTCGGCCAAAGGGAGGAAATCTAAGGTATTGCAACAGCGTGCTTAAGGATGGACCCACTTCCAGAAGAAACGCTCTCACTGCAAAATGTTGCAATGAAACTGACCCGATAAGCACTCTTGCCACTTTTGCCGCAGCGCCATACTTAAGCGTGGTGAGCGCTGCCACAACCTCTTCGTTTTCGTTAATTCAAGCGGAATGAGTGAGCGGAACCGCGCTATTGGCCGGCTCCGCATTCACACGTCATTAACGAGCTGGGCCGCTTCCAATGCGGAGTTCGGCTTCCCCGCCGATATCCGGAATCACGATGTGGAGAGCGTTGGTTGGTGCGTCGTAGAACGTCTTGGACGGGGAAGTCCCATTGGACAACCTGGCATCGGCTTGAGCCGAAGGCCAGTCGTAGACCACGACCTCCATGGTTTTCCACCACGGTGAATAGGTTCCCTGGCGTGCGCCGAAGGTGACCCGCACGGAGTTGCCGTCGGACTGACAGCTGAATGTTTGGCGGAGAAACTCGCCGTGTTGATAGCCGAAGGTGTGGCCGTCATCAAGATAGAGGGAGCCGGTGCACGGCTGACCGGGATAGACACGAAGTTCCAGCGGACCGCTGGGAGTTTCATCTGTGCTCTGAATGAGCGGCTGGAGAGGCAGAATACTTCCTCCGCGGACATACACCGGCAGGGTATCGAGTACCGGATGGATTTTGGCGGGAGCGGGGAATACGGCTCCTGGGCCGGCATTGGCGATATCAACGATCGTAGGTTCCGGCGGGGGCGGAGTGGTCTTGAGGCCGGTCCAGAAGTCGTACCACTGACCCTTGGGGAATGAAACAACGTAATCATCGAGCATCTCTGCGAACGGCTGCGGAGCGACGAGCAGGCTCGGGCCCAGCAGGAACTCCGTGTCGAGATTGTTGAATCCGTTCGATGGCGGCGTGAAGATCTCAGGGAACTCGAGAAAAATGGGGCGCACCATGGGGAGTCCGGTGCGCGTGCTTTCGTCGGCCAAGGTGTAGATGTACGGCAGCAAGCGGTAACGAGTTTCAATGTAGCGGCGGCGAATCGCTTCCTGCTCGGGCCCATGGACCCAGACTTCCTGCATCAGTGAGCCCTTGGTGGTGTGGTCGCGGTACATGGGATTGAAAGCTCCGACCTCGATCCACCGAGTGAGCAGGTCAGGCGGAGGCGAGCCATTGAATCCGCCGATGTCATCGCCGACGAAAGAAATTCCGCTGAGTCCAAGATTAAGCAGCTGCTGTGTGGCCAGGCGAAGGTGGTTCCAGGTGGAGGAATTGTCTCCGGTCCAGGTGAATCCGTAGCGTTGTCCACCGGCAAACGTCGCACGGGTAAGGACAAAGGGGCGCTCATTGGGACGCAGCTTGAGCAAGCCGTCATAAGTTGCGCGGGCATTCTCCAGTCCAACAATGTTGTGAATCTCGGCGTGGGTGGCGTTGCGGGTAGCGAAGCCGGGCTCTTCAATGCGATGAATGTTATCGAGCGGCATCGTCTTGCCGGGTCCGTCAAAGACGGCGGGCTCGTTCATGTCGTTCCAGAAGCCGGCGATGCCATTCTGAGCAAACTCTTTGTAGAGGCCGCCCCACCAGTCTCGCGTTTTAGAACGAGTGAAGTCAGGAAAAACGGCTGGGCCCGGCCACACGATGCCGACGAATTCGCTGCCATCGGATTTCTTTACGAAGTGGTTGCCGGCCTCGCCGGTGTCGTATGGGGCATAGCCCTGGTTCGCGGCGTGGGCGATGTGCAGATCGGTAATCAGGACGAGGTGAAAGTGTTGCTTGCGGAGATCTGACACCAGTCCGGGAAAATTGGGGAAGGTCTGCGGATTGACGGTGAAGGGGCGATTTCTGTCTTGATAGTCAATGTCGAGATAGAGTACGTCGCCCGGAATTTTGTCCGCGCGAAAACGATCGGCGATTTCACGGATCTGCGATTCCGGAGTGTAGCTGTAGCGCGACTGCTGGAAGCCAAGCGTCCACAGCGGTGGAAGCGGATGGGTTCCGGTGAGGTACGCATAGCCTTCGACCACCTGCTTCGGGTTAGAGCCACAAATCAGGTAATAATTGAGCGGGCCGCCTTCGGCGCCGAAAGAATAGGTGTCGCGCGCCTGCTTGCCGAAGTCGAACCAGCTCCGCCAGGTGTTGTCGAGAAAAATCCCATAGTTGCGTCCGCCGCCGATCGCCAGGAAAAACGGGATGCTCTTGTAGATGGGGTCGATGGATTCCTGCGTACCGATGTCAGTATTCCAGAGCGTATAGGCCTGGTTTCTGCGGTCGAAGGTGCCCGCCTTATCGCCGAGGCCGAAGTAGTGTTCGTCGGAAGGCATTGCCTTGTGGATGGAAAAACCACCGACGCGGAATTCGGTCGGGCGGCCAACTGCATCGGCAGAGATGACGTTGCCAGCGAGATCGCGAACCACCAGGCGGAGAGGATTGCGCTCAACGCGGACGTCCAGCGCCGCCGTGCGGAAGCCTACGAACGGGGCGTCTTTCTTCGACTGCGCATCAACATTAATCGGCTGCACGTTGACGGACTTCCCGCGCGGCCCTGAAAGAACCGCCCATGAAGAATCCTCCGGGAATGCGCCGGTTGGCGCGATGCGTACGCGGAGAATGTCGTCCCGCAGGGCGGTAATGCGCAAGGTCGCCGAGCCGGACTTGACCTCAATGCCATCACGCAGAGGCTGGGAGCTGCTTACCGCATCAAGCGTAGTGATGTCTTGTGAGGGTGAGGCGGCCTGCGCTGAGGCGGAAACGAGCATGGCGACCATTGCCCCAAGTAGAAAAACAAAGACCGTCTTGCGAGATGAGTGCATGGCTCTCTCCGCGTAAATTGGTGTTCGCCCACGGACTCTACTGCGTCTTGCCCGTGAAATGAATGACGATTCTCTCACGAGGGTAGGGTTCGGACTCATTCTTCGGAATCGTGACACTGATTCTGGCGTTCTCTGGGTTGGTTCGTAACAGCTCTGCGCCCTCGACCGACGCCACTTGCGCCGGATTCCACAGCCCAAGTTCATACTGCTTGCCTTGAGCCCCGGCGATATCGAGGGTGAGTGCGTCCCGTGCGGGCGTCCACGATTCTTTCAGCACTCGCAAGCCCTGACTCGTGCTTCCCAGAGGCGGCAGCGCCGGTGAGAGGCTTAGTCCGAAGTCGTTTTTGAGGCGGACGCGCAGCGTACTCTCTCCGGCGGTGACGGGGAATTGCACAACGATGTGTTGGTCAACATCACTCTTCTTGATCTGGAACGGTACTCGCCGGCCGTTCATCTCAACCCCGAGAATCTGGGCGCGCGGGCTTACAGCGGGAGAAAATTCCAGAGTGCAGTCACCGCTTCCGCTGCGGGTAATGGTTAGAGAAATATCGCTGCCAGTCTTGCGATAAGCCACCCGCAACGATGCCGAACCCACGCGCACACGATCGAGCGTAAACCAGGTCCAGTCGGCGGGAACGTGGGGCGCAAGAGCGACCCGGCAGGCGCCGGCATCGGTCTGCAAACCGAACAAGCCGCGCAGCAGCGGACTGACCACCATGGCGGCGGACCAGATCTGTTGCGGAGAACTGGTGGAGAGCGGCTGATAATAGTCGCCAGAAAGAACTTCGGTGACGTGTCCCAGCGATCCGTCGAGCGCCAACTGGGCATTCGCTTCCAGATTGGAAAAGCCCGGCAAGGCGCGATGGTAGCGATATTCTCCGACTGATGCCCATCCGGTAAAGAGCGGCCAGACCGAGCCGAAGTGGTAGCCGCCGGCACTGTACTTGGCGGCGCGGGAGGAAATGATCCTCATGCCCCAGTCTGCTTCGTGCTCGGGTGCGGCAAGTTCAGTAATCATCGCACCGGCCTTCTCCTCGTCCAGCAAACCGAACCACATGGGCACTGTGGCCAGCACGCTGGGTTCGTCCACCTGCTGATTTTTTTGATCGAGTGCGAAGGCAAACCGCTTTTTCTCCGCGGACCAGAAGGTTTTGTTCACTAGAGGTTGTTGGCGCGAGAAATCTTCGCCAAGTTTTTTGCTGACGTCTTCTTTTCCGGTCAGGTGCGCCAGATTGGAAAGGGCTCGCAAAGCCTCGGCGCCCAGCGCGCTCTGGTAAAGCTCGGTATGGACTGGAAGCAGCGGGCCACCCTCCACCCAGCCGTGACCGATTCCAAAATTCTGCGGCAGCCCCTGCGCGTCATAGGTCGAAAGCAGGAATTGATACGCCTTCCACAAGCTGTCCCACTTCTCACGCGCGAATGCAACGTCTCCGCTCGAAACCACGTAGTCGTTCATGGTGATGATGTACAGCGGCGTGGCGTCGGCAGAAGCGTATGGATAAGGATAGTCGGTGAACCACGGTACGAAACTTGCGCCCTGGGAAATTTCGTGCGGAACTTTGCCATCCGCGCGCTGGTACTTGCTCAGGAAATCCAGCGCGACGCGCGTGTTGGCAAAGTCGCCCTCGGCATCAAGCGCCATTGAAGTCCAGAGCGCGTCTCGCCCGAAAAACCAGGCGAATCCCGGACGCTGACTTCCGCCCGAGGTGCGATAGCCCGCGATCAATCCGGTGCCCAGGAAAGGATTGCTGGCCAGCCCCTGCAGTACGCTGACCCGCGCCCAGTCGTATGACTGTTGCAGCTGGCGGTCGGGCAGGTCGACACCGACTGTGCTATCCAGATACGCGCGGTAGTATTCCGCCGACTCTTTCAGGAGGGCCGAATAGCCGGATGCGAGATGACGGTACGCGGCCTCGGCTTCCGCTTCGCCGTTCACCGAGGCTGCGATCACGACGACCTTGGTCTCTTTCCCTTTGCCGGTGACACCCAGGTGAAAGGAGTTTTCCTTCGAGCTGGAATAGTTGGTGTCGTATTCCTGCTGGATGTCGCCGGCGGTGGGTGAGCCCGCTAGAGCGACAAACTTTTTCTGCTCTTCGCCGAAGTGGAAAGCACTTAGTTTCGGGTCCCAATAAGAATACGTTCCGCCCAACCCAGCCGGCCATTCCAGCTGGAAATCGCGCTCGAAAACGACTTGCACGTCGAGGGGTTGCGCCGTTTCAACTTCAATGATGATGACAGCACCGGGTTCGTGCACCGGGGCAAAGAAAGTTTCACGCACCGCGAAAGTGTCCCCGGTGTAGAGGATCGTGCTTGCTTCCGGACGGACCGTTAGCGTGCGAGCCAACGCTTGCGCTGGAATAGCGCGCCCATCCACGAGGAAATTCAGGTGGAAGTCGCGCAGAATCTTCAGGGGATAAACCCAGGCTTCGAAGTTTCCCGCCTCGTTGCCAAACAGTCCGGCACGCTGGCCCACGGACGAAAGAAACTCCCAGGGACGAACAGGCCGCGAGAGTTCGACGGGAGGCGAGGGCCCATCTGCGGTTGCCGTACGGGCCAAAGCAAACAATACCACCGCAGCCAGGATCATCCGAGAGGCAATTCCGCGCGATCGATGTAATGTGGGATGTTTCATGTGCGGAATTTCATGTGTAAGATCGACTCAGAGCCCTTGCATGAAGCTCGATGTGTTGAAGTTGCGCCCGAACTTGCAAACCAGCGATGCACTGAATAAAGTAGGGGCGAATTCTAGCACGAGCCAACTCCGGGAAGGTACCGCCCTTTTGCCTGCTTCGCGCCGTACGTTTCTCCAGTCTTTGAGCAAGTCGGCGGTCGTGCTCTCCCTCGATAGCGTTCTCGCGCTTGCCCATCCTCTCAAGTATCGCGCGTTTATTGCGGCAGCCGAAGAACCCGCAAAACCGGGCCTGGGCGTGAGTTTTATAAACGTCGCCCGCGAATCGGGACTGAATGCAAAAACCATCTACGGCGGCGAGCACAAGAACAAGTATCTGCTCGAGACCACGGGTTGTGGCGTTGCTTTTTATGACTACGACAACGACGGCTGGCTGGATATTTTTCTGGTCAATGGCTGGCGGCTGGAGGGCTTCCCTGCCGGACAGGAACCCACGTCGCATCTGTTCAAGAACAATCGCGATGGCACTTTCACCGATGTCACGACTAAGGCCGGTGTAGCCCACTCGGGCTGGGGACAGGGCGTCTGCGTCGGCGACTACGACAATGACGGCTTCGAGGACCTTTTCGTCACCTATTTCGGAAAGAATGTTCTCTATCACAACAACGGCGATGGCACCTTTTCCGATGTGAGCGAAAAAGCCGGCGTCGCCGGGAATGGCAAGCGCTGGAACACGGGCTGCGCCTTCGTGGATTACGATCGCGACGGCAAGCTCGACCTGTTTGTCGCTAACTATATCGATCTCGATCTGGCGACGGCACCCGTGCCGGAGTCAGGGCCATGCCTCTACAAAAGTGTGATGGTGGCTTGCGGTCCGCCCGGCCTCAAGGGTGGAAAGAACATTCTTTACCACAACAATGGAGACGGCACGTTTACCGATGTGTCCGAAGCCTCCGGAATTTTGCAGGCCAACGGAACCTTTGGCTTGGGCGTACTCACCGCTGATTTCGACAACGATGGCTGGCCCGACATTTATGTCGCCAACGATTCCACGGCCAGCGCGCTTTACCAGAACAAGAAGAACGGAAAGTTTGTGGATGTCGCCCTGGAAGCGGGCTGCGCGCTCAGCCCGGACGGCAAGCCGCAGGCGGGCATGGGCCTGTCGGCGGCGGATTACGATATGGACGGCAACCTGGATATCGTGAAGACAAACTTCGCCGGCGACACGCCCTCGCTCTATCACAACCTCGGCGACGGCAATTTTGAAGACACTACTTTTATGGCTGGCCTGGGCGCGCACACTCAGTATCTGGGATGGGGTTGCGGCTTTTTTGATATGGACAACGACGGCTGGCCCGACATTCTGATTTGCAACGGCCACGTTTATCCGGAAGTCGAGCAACTGAAAACGGAAGCAGGTTATCCGCAGCGCAAACTGCTCTATCGCAACCTGCGCACCGGCAGGTTTGAAGATGTGTCCATGCAGGCGGGCCCCGGAATCTCGGTGCCCGTTGCATCGCGGGGATGCGCCTTCGGAGACTTCGACAACGACGGCGATATGGATTTTGTAGTGAACCCGGTAAATGATTTTCCGCAGCTCCTGCGTTGCGACCTGGCTCCCGGCAATAACTGGATCAAGGTGCGGACCATTGGAACCAAATCGAATCGCAGCGGCATCGGCGCCCGGCTGCGCTGTGTGACCCAAGCTGCGGGCGAAAGCAAGCCTCATTCACAGATCGACGAAGTCCGCAGCGGTGGCAGCTATTTTTCGCAGAACGATTTACGCATTCACTTCGGCCTGGGCAAAGCCGACAAAGTGCAACTGCTCGAAATCCGCTGGCCCAGCGGGCAGGTGGATTCCATGAAAGACATCAAACCCAATCAGCTGATCTTCGTGAAAGAAGGCGAAGGGATCGTGCGCACGATGTTGCTTCCTGGCAAGGGCCGTTAGTCGTTCGTCGTTTGCAGAGAGAGAGTCGCGAACGACCAACGACCAATGGCCAACGACTGCCTTCAGAAGTTCTCGACCATCCAAACATTGGCATTGCTGCTGGCTTGCCACAGTGCGAGATAGCGCCCATCGGGTGAAGGAATGGCCCAGCCTACACTCATCTTGTCCTGCTCCAACACCGGCCGCACTCGGCCTTGCAGATCTACATTTAAGAGTCCGTTAGTGCCGGTGGTGGTGGAGGCGCTCACCCAGAGATTCTTGCCGTCGGCGGACCAGTCGAGTGCGGAGATTCCCGACCAATTCGCTAATGTCATCCTCCGCTCTTTGCCGTCCTTGAGTGTCAGCAGCCGGATTTCGGGCTGCACGGCAGTGTCCGTCTTCTTGGCAATTGCCAGCATCGAGCCATCCGGGGTGAGACTCCAGTTGTAGAAATAAGCCGTCGGGTCGTCAATGTGAGTGACTTCCTGAGCCTTGCCCAGCATTGGATCGAAACTGAAAAACGTCATCCGCTTCTCATCAACCTGACTGTAGAGGCAAAGGGTCGAAGGAGGACGCGCACACTGTAGATTGCCAATACCTCGACCCTCGAGAACGACTTCGGGCGGTCCGCCGGAGAGAGAGACACGTAACAGGCGAATGGCCTCTGAGTGGTCGTAGGGCTGCCGGTATTCCAGATATACGATTTGCTTTCCGTCGGGAGTCAGCCGGGCCAGCATCGATTGTTGATTGCCGCCCACGATCAATTCTGGCACCGTCTGGTCCGGCGCCTGGCGGAAAATGTGAAAAGCTCCGTCGCGATCCGATGCGAAGATGACCCGTTTGCTATCCGGCGTCCATGAGAAAGGAAAATCTCGCCGCTCATCCAGGGTCAGTCGTTTCGGAGGGCTGAGCCTGGTCCCGCCAGCTTCAAGTTTTGCGACATAAACATCGGGTTGCCAGCCCTGTTTTAAGTATGCCAGTCGTTTGCCATCGTCCGCGATGCTGAGGTACTGCACCGTACCTGGACTGGAGGTCAGGCGCACGGGCGTTCCAATCGGCTTAGAAGTCCGCGAATCGATTTTCATCCACCAGACATTCGAGTCGTTTTGGTTGGGAGGCGCTTCGTTGAGAACATAAGCCAGGTGGTCATCAACCCACGCCATGGCGGGACCGAGCTGGGGTTCTGCCAGCACGACGGTCCGGGCATTCTTCGTAACGTCCAGCTTGGTGATGTCCAGAATTTCAATCTGCGGTTTCACACCCAAAGTTCCGGGGGAATATCCGGCACGCAGGAAAGCGATGCGCTTCCCGTCCCGTGACCAGACCGGAGACCGAAAAAGATCCCCAACTTCGCCTGCCAGCTTTCGCGGTTGTCCCCCATCCGCATGCATCAACCACAGTTCTTCGCTATTTGCCGATCCTCTCAAGAAAACGATTTGTGAGCCGTCGGGCGATACCGAAGCTTCACCGCCTTGATCGTTGAGTTTGCGGGGACTGCCGCCGACGGTGGAGAGTTGCCATAGGGCGGGTTGTTCGGTCGGTCCCGCAACCGAGGTAGCCAGGATGTGCGTTCCATCAGGGAACCAGGCCACAGGCTGCGCCTTGAATCCCACCGGCAGTACCAGGGGATGTGTTTCCCCGGTCTCCACCTGGCGTAGATAGAAGCCGGTCTGGTCGGAAAATGCCAGGTACCTTCCATCGTGAGAGAGCGCAGCATTGTTGATGGGATATTCGCTGGGGTTAGCGGTCAGACGACGCTCGACAGGTGGAGAGGGGGGCAATGGCAGCGGCGTCCGCCTGCCCATAAATAATCCCAACCCGACTCCCGCGAGCACCAAGGCTCCGGCCGCAGCCGCGATCCACCATCTGCGAGCAGGATGCGAGGGTCGGACCGAAGTCTCAGCATCGACGGCAGATCCAAGTCCGCGTACCGGCGCCAGAAACCGGTATCCGCGGCGGGCGACGGTTTCGACAAAGCGAGGATTCTCAGCGCTGTCGCCCAAGGCATCCCTGAGCCGGCGGACAGCCGCGTTGAGACTGTGGTCGAAGTCAACAAAGGTGTCTGCGGGCCACAACCGGCTCTGCAGTTCTTCCCGCGTAATCACTTCTCCCGGCCGTTCCAGCAGGAGGGCAAGAATCTGGAAGGGCTGTTCCTGCAGTTTTACCCTGGCGCCATTGCGTCGCAGTTCGCCCGCCCGTTGGTCAACTTCGAAGACCCCAAACTGGATCATCCGTGTCCCATTGCCGCTCATCACTGCCATCTGGCCTCTTTGAATCAGCGAAGTTTAACAGAATCGGGAAATCAAGAGCCCGTCACCCGACCGCCTAACCGTTTGACGTGCAAGCGCTTAACCGGTCACCCACATATGTTTTGTGGGTTACCCGCAAAGCCTTGAGGCACTCCTCGCGCGCGCTGACGATGGCCGCGGTGGAGGTGACACGCCGTGCTTCAAATCCCGAAAACACATCTCTTGTCAGTTACGTTCCTGCTGTGCCTCGCGTTCCCTGCCTGGCCGGAAACTTATCCTGACAAAAGACCACAGGTGGTTGTTTCTGTCTTCAACGACGCCCAGGTGGAGGCGACGGTGCTGGCCCACGCGGAGCGGGAAGCCTCCGAGATTTTCTATCAAGCCGGGGTGGACGTAGTCTGGGCAAACTGCAGAGCTCAGGAAGTCAGATCGACCGACACCGGCGGGTGTGAGCGATTCGATTGGCCCACGCATCTTGCCGTGCGCATCTTGCCGCGTTCCCGCCTCTTGAGGAATGAGGTTTTTGGGATGGCCTTCCTGTCGTTGGAAGGCACGGGCTGCTACAGCGACGTCTTTTATGATCGTGCTGTGGCGCTACACGCTGACGGGAAGGTTGGACTGGCGGCCATCCTGGGGGGCGTGATCGCCCACGAACTCGGACATCTTCTTCTTGGATCAAATGCGCATGCTTCGTGGGGAATCATGCGGGCCCATTGGCAAGGTGAAGAGTTGCGCCGAGTGGCAAAAGGAAACCTGCGGTTTACAGCGGACCAAGCCGGACACATGCGTCGAAAACTGGTTGCAGGGGGCCCGTCGTTGGTGGTTGCCGCGCGGTCGAGTTATTAAAGATCGCGCTTGGCGTTCTTTTGCGGGTTCGTGGTGCCCTGTGCGGGAAGAGCTTTTAACCGCAAAGAACGCGAAGACCCGCGAAGTACGCCAAGAGGATCTTCCTCTATCACGGCCTTTTGCCACCTTACAAGTTCGCGAATCGAGGCTTAGGAAGGTTTGGGCAGCGGTCTTACTGCTGTGCCCGATCCCTCTTTTAATGTGTGAATTGTGTCCACGGAAACGCCATCGAACTGCTCGGTAAGGCCGCTTGGCCAGCGAATCTGGACCCATTCGATCTTGGTGACTGCGCCCAGGCCGAAGTGAATGCGCATATCGTTGTTCGAGTCGTAACTGGAGCCGCTGCGGACCTCGTCCACTAAGACTCGCGGGCCAATTTTCACCGTGACTTTCGCGCCAATTCCATCGCGGTTGGAGTTGGTTCCCAGCGTCCGAAACCCGATCCAATGATTCGGCGAGCGCACCTGATTCACCAGCAAACTGGGAGGTCGCATGCATGTTGCTGATCACGGCTGAAATTCGCCCATCGTTCCACAGATCGCCAATCGCCAACCCACGCCCGGCGTGGACCGTCGTGATTCCCGGTCCGGATTGAGAAGAAACATCGCTGAACGTCTTGTTGCCGTTGTTGTGATACAAGATGCGCGGCTCCTCGTAGCTGCTGCCCAGGTTCTGTTTGTCGACTTCGGGATAGACATGGCCGTTCACCAGCAGCAGGTCGGGCCAGCCGTCGTTGTCGAAATCCAGAAACATGGTGCCCCACCCCAGGTAGCGCGTGTAGAGGCCGAGGCCGGCGGCGAAGGTCACGTCATCGAATGTCCCGTTGCCGTTGTTGCGGTAGAGAGTCGAAGTATCATCGGAAAAATTGGTTTTGAAGATATCCAGTCTGCCGTCGCCGTCATAGTCGGCAACCGTCGAGCCCATGCCGGCTTGCTCGCGCCCATCCTCGTTGAAGGCAGCCCCCGCCACCACCGCACGGTCCGTGAACGTTCCATCGTGATTGTTGTGGTAGAGAATGCTGGGCGTGCTATCGCATGCCACGTAGATATCGGGCCAGCCGTCGTCGTCGTAGTCGAGCGTGGAGACGCTGAAGCCATAGTGTCCGCTGGTCCGATCAATCTTTGCCTTGGCGGTGACGTCCTCAAATTTTCCGCCACCCAGGTTGTGGTAAAGAATATTCTTCGCGCCCGGCAAACCACGGGGGCCGCACATCACCGGAACTCCCTTCCACACACACGAGGCTCTCTCTCCCGGCGCGGGAGCGGTGGAAACGTCGAAGTCCACGTAGTTCGCGACCATCAGATCGAGCAGGCCGTCACGATCGTAATCCACGAAGGCGCACCCGGTGCCCCAGGCTTTTCCGGTGCCCGCGACCCCGGATCGCTCCGCCACTTCGGTGAAGACTCCACTCTGGTTGTGATAGAGGCGATTCTTGCCATAGTAGGTGACGTAGAGATCTTCCCATCCGTCGTTGTCATAGTCGCCGACGCAAACCCCCTGGCCCCAGCCCGTGGCGGTCACCCCGACTTTAGCGGTGACGTCAGTGAATGTTCCGTCGTGATTGTTGCGATACAGATGGTTGGTGGGAGCATTTCCAGAGGGAAAGCCTTCGAGGGTAGTGCCGTTCACCAGAAAAATATCGGGCCAGCCGTCGTTGTCGTAGTCGAGAATTGCGACGCCCGTGCCAGTGGTCTCGATGATGTATTTCTTGCTGTCCTTCCCACCGAACACGGTGGTCAGGGTCAGGCCGGCTTTCTCTGCGACATCGGTGAAGTTGGCAATCGGCGCGGCTTGCGGAGGCTGAGCGGCGGCAGTACCGAAAATCAGACTAAGAAAAAACACAGTCCGGGCCAGGCGGCCAAGAAATACCCCCCGCGACTGCAGCAAAGAGATTTGATTCATGACCCAGTCTGAATACTAGGGGGCCGGCTACTGAGGGTCAAGCTGGGCCCTTTGACCCAATGGCCAAACACTGGGCCGGCAATGATTGCGAGGGCGCCCATGGTAGTATCGACCCTGTCTGGTCATGGCTGTTCACCTCCGAACGAACATTTCGACCCTGTTCGCGAGAATTGCTTTATTCGCCCTTCTTGGAAGTCCACTTCTCGTCGGTCTAATCTCCGCAACGCAACCCGCGACCGAGCAGGAGCAAGCCCAGGCGAACGCTCTTTACTCGCAGGGTATGTTGGCTCTCAAGAATCGTGATTTGGCGGGCGCGCGTTCTGCCTTTGAGAAGCTTGTGCGCATAGCCTCTCGTAGCCCCGAAGCCCACAATTCGTTGGGCTGGGTACTCCTCCAGCAGGGCGAGATTGACTCCGCCGTGGCGGAATTTTATACAACTCTTAAACTCAGTCCCGATTTTGTCAAAGCGCGGGTAAACCTGGCCAATGCGCTCTCTCAAAGAAGCGATTTTGCGGAAGCCGAATCAGAAGCGCGTGAAGCGGTTCGGATCGCTCCCAAAGACTCTGATGCGCACCACGCCCTGGGTCGAGTTCTAAGCTTCCGCGGCGATTCGACAGGCGCCATCTCTGAACTGCAAGCCAGTGTGGCGCTGGAGCCTCAGCGCGCGGACTTGCACGACGATCTGGGATCACTCCTCCAGCAGGCCGCCAGAGCCGAAGAAGCTGAGGCCCAGTTTTCCGAAGCTCTACGAGCGGAACCCGGTTTCCCACCCGCAGAGCTGCATCTCGGGATCGTGCGCTGGCGGCAAGAATCATTGCCGGAGGCACATGATCTTCTCGCAAAGGCGGTGAAGGCAGTTCCAGAAAATGCGCAGGCTCATTATTATTTCGCCCGTGTTCTCGAGGACCAGAAAGCGCCTGAGCAAGCGCTCGAGGAGCTAAGAACGGCGGCAAGCCTGCAGCCGGATTTCGCGGAAGCTCAGGAGCACCTGGGGCTCCTCTTACAACGCAACGGCGACGGCCCGGGGGCAGTTTCTGCGTTTCGCAAGGTGGTTCAGCTTCGGCCGCAAGATCCCAACGCGCACAACAATCTTGGCCTCGCGATGATCCAGGCGGGAGATGCCGCTGGTTCAATTCCAGAGTTCGAATCGGCCATCCGCATGCGTCCCGGCAACCCGGGCTATATCGAGAACCTCGGAACGGCTTATCTGCAGAAAGCGGACTTTGAGGCTGCTGTCGCACAATTTCAGGCCGCCTTGAAAATCGCGCCCGAAGATGCGACTGCGCACTACGATCTCGGGCTCGCTTTTAAGCTGATAGACCGCCTGGATGACGCGCTTAGAGAGTTCCGAAAGGCTGTCGAGCTTGCCCCGAACCAGCCTGATGTCCACTACACGCTCGGCGTAACCCTCTGGGCAAAGGCAACTTTGACGAGGCCGAAGACGAACTGCGCGCCGCGATCAAAGCAAAACCCGATTATGCGGAGGCATATTACACCTTGGGAACGGTTCTGAAACAAAAGGGAAAACTCGACGATGCTGCCGCGAGCCTGCGGCGGGCAATCTCGCTTGACCCAGGCTTGGTTGGAGCACATACCACGCTGGCCGCAGTCCTGCGCCAACTCGGTGATACCGCCGCTGCCGACGCGGAGAACCGCCGGGCGCAGGAACTCTTCAAACACTCCTACAGCCTGCAGGAGGCCACACTCAACACCAACTCAGGGAAAACGCTTCTTGAAGCGGGAGATCTCGATGGAGCGATCTCGCAATTTCGCACGGCGATAAGTCTTGCCCCCAACTATGCTCCCGCCCACCAGCGCCTTGCAGAAGCTCTCGAGCGCAAGGGAGAAAAAGCAACAGCGCAAGAGGAATTTCGCAAAGCTGCTGAGTTGACGAACGGTAGCCCGCAGCATTAGTCGCAAACAAACCGACGGCTAATTCGACAATGCCGCTTTTGTGGCTTGAATCTTTGCTTTTGCCTCTGCCGCTGACTTGCTCTCTGGGACGAGCTGCAATTCAAGTTCGATTTCCGAGAGCGCCTGATCGAATTCTTTCCTTTCAAGCCGGATCAGAGCCATGGCAAGATGAATTTCCGGCCTCCTTGGATCAGAACGCGCGGCTTGCTGGTAGGCCACGAGGGCCTGATCGTATTTTTCTTGCGCGGCGTATTCCATGCCCAGCCCCTGGTACAGCCGGCCGGAATTAGGATTGAGCTTGATGATTTGACGAGAAGACCAATCGGAGAGCTTGATCGATGCGTTGCAGAGTTGGTACGAGTATTCCGGCTCCTGCGGAGCTAACTGGACGAGCTTCTGGAATTCCTGGACCGCAGCGATCCAGTTTCCTGACGCCTCAAATGCCCTTCCCAGCTCAAAATGGGCCTGGGGCTGGTTTGGCAACAAAGCGGCGGCCCGCTTAAGCTCACGGACGGCCTCGGTATTTTTTCTGAGCGCCAGCAGGCTGGAACCCAGGAGCAGGCGGAAGAAGCATAATCCGGCTGAAGAGCAAGCGCTTGGCGAAATCGCGTGACAGCCTCAGAGTGATTCCCGCGCAACAGAGCAATGACCCCGAGATTGTGGTAGATGAGGGGGTGTCTGGCGCCCTGCCGCAGGGCAAAGAAAAAGCGCTTTCAGCCGCAACCAGATCGCCTGACTTCAGCGCCTGGGCACCTGCGGCAATTCTTGTTTCGAGTGCAGGTGGGAGGTTCTCCTGAGCAATGATCGATATGCCGGTGCAGCAAAGTAGGGAGAGAATGATCGCAAAGCGCAGCGTTGGACAGAAAGGCCTCGCGCACTCCCGAGGCCGTGCCCAAAGGCCGGGCTCATTGGTCGTTGGCGCAGATTTGCGTCTGAAGTCCGTTAATCCGGTGTGCATCGGGCAGGTCATCCATCCAGCAAACCTTCGCACAGACAGTATAGGGCTGCAAAGTGAGCTTTCCCAAAATTGTTGAGAGCGAACGTGTAATCAAGTCGCAATTTTCACAATTCCTCGAGTCCGAGGCCAGCTCTCATGGGCGGCGCCATCACGGTTGCCCACTCCCACCTAGAGCCGTCCATCAGGAAACCATGCGTGCAGCTAACTTCCCTCCGCTGACCCTTTGCACACGCACAGGAGATTTGCGGCCCTATAATTCAGATGATGAAACGCATAATTGTGAGTATCGCCTCGTTCCTGATGCACTTGCCTCTGTGGACCGTCTCTTTGGTCGTGCTCTGTTTGATTGGGCGTCCGACACAACTAACAGCTCAACTTCTTGGAGCACTGCCACCGCTGCCTCCAATCACTGTCGCCCAGTCCGGGATGGCCTGACGGCAAAGATTGGCGATGAGAGTCTCGCAAGGTCTCGGTTTGCAGCGATTCTGTAATCCATGTCGTCGCCAGCCCAAAGCCCCTTGATTCCTTCGGCCCTACCAGCCTTGGATGCTTGATCCGAAGCAGTCTTGCCCGGGAGCGCAGTTCCAGTTCGCGCAAACCGAGATATGGCACATTGACCACCTCAACGTTGAAAGTGGAGTTCTCGCTCACTCGGGGGAACCTGAATTACAGCAGGATCGGAGGGAAGAGGCTGCTGCGCGAAAGCGACTCTGTGCCTCGCACGTATGAGCCCGGCCAGGTTAATGGGGAAAGCACTTACCACGTCACCGACCGCTTCTCGCCGGACTCCACCGAGGGGTTTTATGGCTTGGGCCAGCACCAGAGTGGAATGTTCAATTACCGTGGCAGCACGGTCGAACTTGGGCAGAACAACACCGATGTCGCCATTCCACTGCTGGTTTCGAGTAAAGGCTATGCGCTGTTGTGGAACACCGCCTCATTCACCTATGCCGACAACCGGTTTCCACTGGACTTCAACTTACCTCGTTGGCTGGCGATTCGGTCGACTACTACCTGATCTATGGGCCGGAGATGGACCAGATCATCCACGAATATCGCAACCTGACCGGCCACACGCCCATGCTGCCCAAGTGGGCCTACGGTTTTTTCCAATCGAAAGACCGCTACATTTCGCAGGAAGAAATCCTCGGCATCGCTCATCGCTATCGCGAACAACACATTCCCCTGGACGCGATCGTGCAGGACTGGTTCTGGTGGAAGACTGAAGGCGATCCGGTCTTCAATTCCAATTTCACCGATGTTCCCGGTGAACTCAAGACTCTGCACGACGAACACGTTCACGCCATGATCTCAGTATGGGGCTTGTTCGATGTAAAGTCGGAAACCTTTCAGAAGCTGTCTGCGCAACATCTCGACGTGCCCAACGCGCACGTGTACGACGCTACCAATGCAAAGGCTCGCGATATGTATTGGGAGGATTTGGCCGGCAAGCTTTTTGCTCAAGGCTGGGATGCCTTCTGGCTGGACAGCGCCGAGCCGGAAGAGTACTGGCCGCACTGGGGAGACGCGATTCTCCGCGATAAACAACTCGCGATCGGCAGCGGCGCGCGCTACACGAACATTTTCCCTTTCATGCACACCAGCGGAGTGCAGGAGCATTGGAGGGCGACGACCGACCAGAAGCGGGTCTTCCTGCTGACGCGGTCCGCTTTTCTGGGCCAGCAACGTGTCGGGGCAACCGTGTGGTCGGGCGATGTTTATAGCACCTATTGGGGACTGAGCCACCAAGTGGCAGCGGGTCTGAACTTCGCGCTCTCTGGATATCCTTATTGGACAACCGACATTGGCGGCTATTGGCTGCCACACGATCAGACCTCCAAACGATCCTGTTTACCAGGAACTCTATACGCGCTGGTTTGAGTTCGGCATTTTCTGTCCCATCTTCCGTACGCATGGTCATCGGGCCCACAACGAGCTGTGGACTTACGACAAGGTTGAACCGATCCTTCTCAATTACGACAAGCTCCGTTATCGCCTGATGCCGTACATCTACTCGCTCGCCTGGCGGGTTACCAGTCAGGACTATACGATCCAGCGGCCCCTGGTCATGGATTGGCGCACTGATCCCAAGACCTGGAATATTGGCGATCAGTTCATGTTCGGGCCTGCAATTCTGGTCAACCCGGTGCTGAAGCAGGATGCGACTCATCGCACTGTCTACCTGCCAGATGCTCCGGAGTGGTATGACTTCTGGTCTGGCGGATCGGTAAAGGGAGGCCAGGAAGTGGAAGCGGAGGCTCCGTTGGACCGCATTCCGCTATTCGTCCGCGCAGGCTCGATCGTTCCGCTCGGACCCGAGATCGAATACGCAGAACAGAAACCCGCCAGTCCCATTGAGCTGCGCATTTTCCGCGGATCTGACGGTAAGTTCGATCTCTACGAAGATGAGGGCGACACTTACAACTACGAAAAGGGGTCTCATGCGCTCATTCCGCTGCGCTGGTCGGAGACGGATAAGACACTCACGATAGGGGACCGCCAGGGCCAGTATTCAGGTATGCCCAAGGAGGTCACGTTCAACCTGGTCTGGGTATCGTCGAGCCACGGTGTGGGAGAAACTGTCGAGGCCAAACCAGACAGAGTTGTTCACTATGAGGGAAAGGCAATTTCAGTGCACGCACCGTGATGAATCGGAAACACCTTGACGCCTACCGCTGTATTCGCGAAGGGTTGCTCCTGGCTACTGTTGGGTGAATGCTGGATCATCCGGCATGGAGAAGTTCCTCGAACCTGTCGAGCTATAATGCTTAACGACAAACGAGGAGTTCGGCGCGACGGTCTTCAAGACCCTGGGAATTCTGAACTGTGGCAAATCTTCTCATTTCGCGCGTCCTTCGGGCCTGCTTCCTGCTCCTGCTCCTAACGACGGGTTGCCTCAGTGCTTTGGGGCAAGGGTCAGCTGTGACTGAATCTACCCGGGCATTCTATCGTGGTGACTACGCAAAGGCATCGGAATTGGCGATGGCTCATTTGCGGAGATTTCCCAATGATGTGCCTGTCCTCGTGATCCTGGCGCGTGCTGAATTTGCCCAGAATAAGTCCGACCAGGCCTTAGCGAACCTGCAAAAGGCTTTGATCGCAGATCCGGCAAACATCGACGCCCTCTTTTACTTGTCGCTGCTGGCGAAGGAGCGATCACAGAGGGAAAATGAGAGGCTTTACTCGCTCGCTCCGAATTCCGATCGCGTATATCAGCTCCTGGGCGAAGCGGCTCTCGCTGCCGAGAATCAGATTGAAGCAGAGGAAGAATTCGAGAAGGCTCTGAAAATCAATCCTCGCGCGATCGATGTCTTGACCGAATTGGGCGACCTCAAGCGATCTCAATCGAAATTTGATGAAGCGATCAACTACTATACTCAGGCGCAACAATTTGGCCCTTTGAACTTCGAGACCGCCTACGGCTTGGCGGCCTGTTACATTTCCAAGCAGGAGTACCCTCCCGCGGTCGAGTGGTCTCAAAAGGCCGTCGCTCTGGCTCCGGATTCCGCCGCAGCCCGGTTCGTCCTTGGCAACGCGCTGTTTCAGAATGGGCAATTCGAAAAAGCGATCCCAGAATTGAAAGCCTCATTGCAGATGGATCCAGGGATGACGCGAGCCTATTTTTTTCTTGGCCTGGCGTACTCCAAACTCGACCGTCCCGAGGAATCCAAAGCGGCCTTCGAAAAACTCGACGAATTCAACCGACCGGAAGCGCAAAAAAAAGCGAACCCGGATAACACCTCCCTCCCGAAACAACGATGACTTTTCGATCAAGGTGCCTTCCCGTCTTACTCCTTGTTTCGACGGTGCCGTTCGGCGCGGGAGCGCAGCAAGAGGCGGGAAAGCCCGGATCTCAACAGCCACAATCCATGGGCGTTGCCAGCGGCAGTCCTCGTCCTCCCGAGAAAGACTCCCTCTCTCGCCCGATCACTGCGGGCGGATTTGTCGACGGCGCGCCAGTCGTTTTTTCGGATGTCACGAAGCTAACTGGACTTGACAAATTCCACCACCGCTCAGGACTTCCCCGAAAAGGCGACGATTCTCGAGGCTATCGGTTCCGGCCTAGCCCTCCTCGATTTCGACAACGACGGGTGGCTCGACATCTTCTTGCTTAACGGTTCCACATCTGTGGCACAGCGGGGCGAGGAACCGGCTCCGCGCGCCATGCTTTTCCACAACAACCACGACGGCACCTTTACCGATGTGGCCGCAAAAGCCGGTGTGACCAATGACCGATGGGGCTTCGGCGTGGCGGTTGCCGACTATGACAATGACGGTTGGGCAGACATCTACGTTGCCAATTATGGAAAAAATCGGCTGTACCACAACAACCATGACGGCACTTTCACAGATGTGGCGGAAAAAGCCGGTGTCACTTTGGGCGGCTGGTCTGCGGGGCCGACGTGGGGTGACTACGACCGCGATGGCTTACTGGATCTGTTTGTGCCCGGCTACGTGAAATTCGATCCTGAGCATCCGCCCGTAGGGGGACAGAATGGGCTGTCGCTGAACGCATGTCAGTTCCGCGGTATGAGCGTCTGGTGTGGTCCACGCGGTCTGCCGGGTGAAAGCGACCATCTCTTTCACAATAATGGGGATGGCATCTTCACCGATGTCAGCAAGAAAGCGGGCGTTTCTGACACCCCGGGTTATTACGGCCTGGCCTCCGTGTTTGTGGATGTGGATGATGACGGCTGGGTCGATCTGGCGGTTGCCAATGATTCCGTGCCTCGCTATCTCTACCACAATCTCCATAATGGCACGTTTGGAGATGTGAGTTACTTGTCTGGTTTTGCGCTGACAAGCGAAGGATCTCCGCAGGCATCGATGGGAATAGCGGTCGGCGACTATGACCGGGATGGCAAAGTCGATTTTCTGGTGACGACTTTTTCGGATGACTACAAAATACTCTTCCGAAACGAGGGCAATAACAGCTTTTCCGACGTGACGTACAGAGCTGGTCTGGGCACTCCGACTTCCCCTTCCTCTCCTGGGGGACTGGATTTCTGGACTTTGATAACGACGGACTACTCGACACATTCATCGCCAACCGCCACGTGTATCCTGCGGTGGACCAACGCGACTGGGGCACAACTTGGGCAGAGCGGCCACAGCTGTTCCGCAACCTCGACGGGGCCAAGTTTTCGGAGGTATCACCCGCGACCGGGAGCGGCTGGGCGGTCGTGGTCCCGGCTCGAGGTGCGGTCTTCGGAGATCTCTCAATGACGGTCACGTCGACGTTGTTTTGAATAACATGGACTCCGCTCCCACTCTGCTCCGCAACGTGGTGAAGAACAGCAACCATTGGCTCGCGCTCAAATTGGTCGGGGGAGCCAAGAGTCCACGGGACGCCATCGGCGCCAAGGTCTTCCTTACTGCCAACGGGATCCGCCAACGTGCTGACGTCATCAGCGGAGGCAGCTGGGGCTCCTCTCCGACCAGCGTCTTCATTTCGGATTGGGGTCCTCTTCCAAAGTGGATAAGGTCGAGATTCACTGGCCTAGTGGCCGGACGGAGGAGATCGTTGCGAGCGTCGATCAGATTCTTACGGTTGTGGAAGGACAAGGAACGGTTGGGAAATAATACCGGCCAGTGAAGTTGCGAATCTCCAAGAGCGCTTGCTACTTGTCTTACCGTCGACCCTGAATGTAATCGGCAGAACCGCGATGAAAGCCATGCTCGACAGAAGGGTTCCCACCGACTGACCGGTCTGTTACATCCTGTTCCAGTGCCAGTTGGCGGTTCGAAATTCCTGTGGTGCACGGCGAAGGGCACGGCTACTTCGCGGCGGCATGAGCAATTAGGCAGATAGTGCCACCAAGGTTTCCTGATGTGGCGCTTATTTTGATAGTAGTTCATTAACACTATTGACAAGACATCAGATATGTCTTGACAAACTTTTACGTAGTTGACTATACAGTGAGCGGTTAGTGGTTGGTTAAGTGCGGTTTGTCCAGACTCTTGTGTAGCCTGCGAGCGCAGCTCCATTTCACGATTCGGCCCGGCTGAGATCTACTTTAAGGAGAAATCCCGTATGTTTCGATCCAAGTTGATCGGATTCACGGCAGTAGTGGCGTTGTTGGCGTTGGTGTCGTCGGTGAAACTGGCGTCGGCGCAGGCCGTCTATGGAAGCATTCTCGGCACGATAACGGATCCTCAGGGAGCCTCCGTCAAAGGCGCCAAGATCACGGTGACCAGCCAAAGCAAGGGCACGTCGGAAGAGACGACCAGCAATGATGACGGCAACTACTCGGTGACGCACTTGGTTGCGGGTCTTTACAGCATCCGTGTTGAGGCCCCGGGTTTTAAGATTGCCGAGTCGAAAGACGTAATTGTTTCTGTCGACGCCGGTGCTCGTGCCGACCTGCAGCTTCAGCTCGGCGGCTCAACCGAAACCGTGGAGGTCACGTCGGAGGCTCCACAACTCGTGACCGATCGCTCGGATGTAGCCTCGAACTTTACCGAGCGCACGGTGGAGAGTTTGCCGGTTTACGGGCGAAACTTCACCGCGTTCCAGCTTTTGTCGCCGGGAAATGCCTACATGACAGGTTTTCAACATGCGGCCAGCGAAAATCCCCAGGGTTCAGCTCAGATTATGACCCAAGGGCAGCATTTCTCGGGTACCGCGTTTGAACTGGACGGTACGGACAACCAGGACCCGATCCTGGGGATCATCGTCATAAACCCCAACCTCGACGCGATTCAGGAAGTGAAGATTACGTCGCAGAACTATGACGCAGAATTTGGCAAAGCCATCGGTGCGGTCGTAACTACGCAGACCAAGTCCGGAACCAACGAAATCCACGGAAGCGTATTCGACTACCAGCGTTCGAACTCAAATTTCGCACGCAACCCGTTTACCGAGACCAATGGCGTTGCGTCAGGAAATTGGAACCAGTTCGGCGGCACGCTGGGCGGTCCAATTGTGAAGAATAAGCTCTTCATCTTTGGCGACTATCAGGGCACTCGCAGCCACGTAGGCTCTTCAGGCCAGGATCGCGTGCCGACCGCCGCGGAACGGACGGGAGACCTGAGCGATCTCGGGAAAAATATTTATGATCCCTACCTAACGTCCGATCCGGCCCATTGCAATCTGGTGTTGACCGGAGGACAACCGACTCCGGTAACCCAGAATGGCCGCACCCAGTTCCCCGGCAATGTAATTCCGGCCTGCCGTCTGTCCGCGCCCGCCCTGAAATTACTGAACCTAATCCCGCTTCCCAACACAGCCGGGGCGACGATCCTGGACAACAACTTCACTGCTTCCGGCAGCAGCGTCCTGGATTCCGACGGTTTCGACATCCGGTCGGATTACAGCATCAGTACAAGGCTGTCGGCATTCGGCCGCTACAGCTATCAAAAGTTTACCCGCTCCGGTCCCGGCTTGTTTGGGGGTGCTCTGGGCGGCCCGAACCTGCCCTCGGATCTGGGTGGTTTCGCTGGTATTTCCAGCTACAAAAATCAAAGTGTCGCCGGTGGCTTCAACTATGTGTTCAGTCCGAATCTCCTGACCGACTTCCGCTTTGGCTACCTGCGCTATGTCGGGAATGTGTCACCTAACGGCGTCGGTACCACGCCCGCCAGCGATGCTGGTGCCCCGGGCTTGAATCTCGGCGACAAGTTCACTTCCGGAATGCCGTACTTTCAGGTCCATTCGCCAGGTTCGCCCGACTTCCAATTCGGTTACTCCTTGACCGCGAATCAGTGCAACTGTCCACTCTCGGAGAGTGAACACCAGTACCAATTCGTGAACAACTGGACCAAGATCAGAGGCAATCACTCATTCAAATTTGGCGCTGACATCCGTTACGCCTATAACCTGCGTATCCCCAGCGACAGACACCGGGCGGGACAACTGGAATTCAACAACGATCCTACGCAAGGCGCGATCGCCGGCACTCCGGACGGGGGAAGCGGGATTGCCAGTTACCTGCTTGGATACGTAAGCCATTTCCAGCGCTACGTGAGTTCTTCGACCGATGCCTACGAAACCCAGAAGCGCCTGTACTTTTACGGACAGGATACCTGGCGCGTGACCAACAAACTCACCCTGAACTATGGCCTTCGCTGGGAACTCTACCTCCCAGAGTCTGTCAAAGGGGCAGGACTGGGCGGCTGGGTTGACACGCTAACGGGAGAGATGCGTGTAGCGGGTCAAAACGGAGTGAATCTGCAGGGCAACGCCGACACCAGTTACAAGCATCTTGCTCCGCGGGTCGGAATCGCCTATCAGTTGGATCCGAAGACCGTGATTCGGATGGGCTATGGACGAAGCTACGACCTCGGCGTGTTCGGAACCACGTTTGGCCACGTTGTGACCCAGAACCTGCCGGTGCTAGCCGCGCAAGAATACAGCGGGGGGAGTCCCGCTGCCCAGGACATCAACACGGCATTCTTCCTGAGTAACGGGCCTGTCAGCTTCGATCCGGCCTCAGGGCTGACAGTCAACAACTGCAATAAGATTACAGACCCGACGGGGTTGAAGACGCAGTGCGTCGGACCCAACGGACGGCCTATGATCCCGGACGGTGTTTCCAGGAATATTCGGAACCTTAACAACACTATCCCGAGTGTCGATGCCTGGAACTTTTCTGTGCAACGTCAGCTGACGCCTTCGATCAGCCTGACCGCCTCCTACGTCGGCAACAAGTCTACTCACACCCCCCCCGGCGATGGGGCAGACTACCCTCTTAATGGGCGGACGAACGTGGGTTACTTTCCGGGTTGCGACGACGACCCCGCCACCGGACAACCGAATGCAGTTTGCATTGCGAACAACGGCTTGACACCCAAACAAAGAACACCGTTCTACGGAAAATCTGCCGCATATCCGAACAATCCTGCGCCATTTCCCCACGGGTTGGGAGGCAACTTCGGCTGGACGGGAGGTGACCGGTACACGGCGGCTGACCTGAACGCCAAGTACAACGCGCTGCAAGTTGTGGCCGAGAAACGCTTCTCCCAGGGGCTGTCGTTCACGGGAAGCTATACCTTCCAGCACGCGGTCGAACAGGCGTTCGCGACGGTTGGCTTTGCCCGCTACCAGAATATTGATCCCGGCGTAACCTATGGCCCGAACGAGAGCTATCGCAACCACGAATTCATCCTGACACAGGTCTACGAGTTGCCTTTCGGCAAGGGAAAGAGGTGGGCAGGCAACGTTGGCACCGCAGCCAACGCCCTTGTGGGCGGCTGGTCCCTGAATTCGGCTACCACAGTCTCCAGCGGCTTAGGTTGGACACCCGGGCTCAACTCTTGCGCGGCATCTATTGACACCGGTCCTTGTATCGCAGATGTGAAAGGCAGTGTTAAGGACGGCCCAAGGTCTGGCGATCGGAGAGCTCTCGGCTATTGGTTCCAGACTACCGGTGGCGTCGGATTGACTTCTCTCGGCGCAACTGCCGGGCCATGGGGCCAGACGGCCACTCTCGATGGCTTCGGAAATGCAGGGGTTAACCAGTTCCGCGGGCCAAAGTACTTTAATACCAGTGCCTCTATCTTCAAGTCGGTTGCCCTTGGAGAAAAGGTCAGGGCACAGCTCGAGTTCAAATTCTATAACGTGTTTAACCACGTCAACCTGGATCGCCCCAATCGCTGTGTGGATTGCAGCAACGGCGGCCAAATCACTGGCCTCACGCCGGGCGCACAAATGCGTCGACTCGAGTTCGGTGCCAAGGTGTCGTTCTAACCCGGACAACGCTGTGCGCACGGGGAGCCCTCAAAGGGCTCCCCGTTTTGTGTTCTAATGAGCAAGTTCGCCCTTGCATGGAAAGCTCCAATACCTCCCCGGGGGAACAACGCCGCGAAAAAGACTGGGCTCTCGGAACGGTGTGGCGTGCTTGAGGTCCGGCCCCATGACCGCATCACCATTTCGTCGACTTCAGCGAGTGGCACTGCTGTTTTTCTGCTGCCTGTCAGTTCAGCAAGGTTACGGGCAAGCAGCCGCCGTTGATCTTGACGGTAAGCCGCAAGACCCGGTTGCCGGGGCATCAGGCAAGGTTGTGGTGCTGGTTTTTCTCCGCACCGATTGCCCGGTTTCCAACCGCTATGCTCCAGCGATCCAGCAGATCGCGACCCGCTACCAGAGGGAATCCCTGTTTTTCTTGGTGTTTCCCGCCAAGACGGCGTCGGCGCAAGTCATCCGCAAGTATGTCGACGCCTATGATTACAAGCTGCCGGCGTTGCGTGACCCACAACATGTGCTGGTGAAGCAGGCCCACGCGCAAATCACTCCTGAGGTTGCAGTGTTCGACAAACGGGGCACGCTGGTTTATCACGGACGCGTAGATAATCTTTACGAGGACTTCGGCCGGATGCGTCCGGCCCCCACCACCCATGAACTCGATGATGCCATCCAGGCTGCTTTGAAAGGCACTCGGGTGGCGGTATCTGAAACCAGCGGCGTAGGATGTTACATCTCGGACCTGCAGTGACGCGACGGGTACTGACACAGGTGGGGATGGCGATTGCCATTGCCGCGGTCTGCGCAATTGACCGATTCGGGACCGGCGTACTCGCGGCACCGCCCGATGGGACTTTGTCTTCGCCGGCAGTCACCTTCAACCGGGATGTTGCACCGGTAGTCTACCGATCGTGTTCCAGCTGCCATCGCCCTGGCGAAGCTGCCCCTTTCTCGTTGCTGACCTACGCTGATGTAAAGAGCCACGCCCGACAAATTGCAGTCATCACCCGCAGCCGGATCATGCCTCCGTGGCTGCCAGATCCCCAACAGATGGCGTTCGCCGACGAGTCGCGTTTGAGCGAAGACGAGATCAGCCTTTTTCAGAAGTGGGTTGACCAGGGGGAAGTCGAGGGCGCGCCTGGTGACTTGCCGCCGCCGCCAAAGTTCGTGGAGGGCTGGCAACTGGGGAAACCCGATCTTGTTCTTACGGCTGAGAAGCCTTTCCGGCTCCCGGCCAGTGGAACCGACACCTACTGGAACTTCATTTTCCGTCTTCCCATCGAGGGAACCCGATGGGCGAGGGCGGTTGAGATCCGTCCCGGTGACAAGCGGTATGTACACCACGCCAACATTCTGGTGGATCGGACGCACTCCGCGCGCCGCCGAGAGCAAGAGTCGGGCGCTGGTTTTGCCGGAATGGAGATCCGTCTGGAGTCCGAGTCCTTTGAGCCGGACAGCCATTTTCTCTTCTGGAAACCCGGCACCGTGCCCTCGAACGAGCCTGAGGGAATGGCACTGCGGCTGGACAACGATACCGACCTGGTGCTCAACGTGCACCTGCAACCTTCGGGAAAACCAGAGTCCATACAGCCCAGCCTCGGCATTTATTTCACGGACAAGCCTGCAACGTTGTATCCCATGCTGCTGCAACTGGAAGCCGACGCCCAGCTCGACATTCCGGCCGGCGAACAAAACTTTCTGGTGACCGATGACTTTACCTTGCCGGTGGATGTTTCTCTGCTGGGCGTCTATCCCCATGCGCACTATCTGGGGAAGGACATGGTGGCTCTGGCGAAACTTCCGGATGGCACAACGAGAACTTTGATCCATATTCCGCGCTGGGATCTGAACTGGCAAGCCGTGTATCGCTACCTCGTACCCGTGGCGCTGCCGGAGGGGACGAAGATCTCCATGCGCTACACCTACGATAATTCCGAGGGGAATGCCTTCAACCCGAGCCATCCACCGCGTCGTGTGACCGGCGGTAACCGTTCGGTAGACGAGATGGCGCACCTCTGGCTTCAGGTGTTGCCCAAGACCCTCTGGGGCGAGTGGACGAGATCCGCGTATGGTGCTTCAGGAAGCTCTGGCACGCCACGACGTAGATAAGCGTCCGGGTGATTTTGAGGCTCTCTATAACCTTGGCGCCATGCTGCAGGCGGAAGGACAATTCGAAGAGGCGATCGCGCAATACGAAGCAGCGCTGCGGATTCGTCCGGACGATCCTACGGCACAGAACGCGATGGGCGGAGCGCTGTTGGCCACCGGGCATCCTCAAGAGTCGGTGGGGCATTTCCAGGCCGCCTTGCAGGCCCGGCCGGAGTATTTCGCTGCGCACTACAACCTCGGAATCGCGCTCGCGCAACAAGGCGATTTCGCCGCGGCGGAGGAACAGCTGCGCGCCGCTGTCGACTTGAATCCGCAGGACGCAGATGCACACGCGAATCTGGGCAGCGCACTCGCGGAACTGGGGCGGAAGTCAGACGCCAAGGCGCAGTTCGAGCAGGCGTTGCGGATCAATTCGACCCATGCGATGGCCCGCGAGAATCTGGAACAGTTGTTGCGTAGCTGGGCTGATCGTTAGGACCTGTCATTTCAGTTAACTGGCGGCGCGGAGAGGCTGGCGCCCAACCGGTGGCCTCTGCAGGAGACCACAGGAAACATCCGAGAGACCGTCATTCGCCGGAAGTAGGCGCTGCCTAACAGCGATAAGCAGCTAGGGGTCCTTCGACTCCACCAGCCCATTCGCAAGCGAATGGGCTGGCTGCGCTCAGGATGACATTGCTATTGACTAGTACTGATATCCAGATGCACGATGATTTCGTCTAACCCAGAAGCCCCATTGCGAGGAGGCACCATGAAGCGCAGAGATTTCATCATCGGAGCAACCTGCGGAGTGGGAGCGGCGTGGATTGGCTCCCGAGGCCTGGCCAGAGCCATGATGCGTTGCCCGCCTTGCCACGCAAGTTCAGCGCGGCTGATACGGTGACACTGGGCAAAACCGGAATCACTACCAGTCGTCTCGCCATGGGAACCGGCACGGTCGGCAGTGGACATCATTCTCATCAGACTGCGCTGGGAGTGAAGGGCCTCTCCGATCTGCTGCTCAACGGCCATGATAATGGCTTACGGTTCTTCGATGCCGCGGATGCTTATGGAAGCCATCCACACGTGGCCGAAGCGCTCAAGCACATCCCTCGCGACAAGGTCACTGTGCTCACCAAGACCTGGGCGCGCGACCCGGCTGAAGCTCGCGCCGATCTCGACCGCTTCCGCAGAGAACTGGGGACGGACTATCTCGACATCTGCCTCATGCACTGCCTTACCGAAGGCGACTGGACGGAGCGTTACCGGGGCGTGATGGACGTTTTCTCCGAAGCCAAGGAGAAAGGGATCATCCGGGCGCATGGCTGCTCCTGCCACAGCATTGAGGCGCTGCGCGCCGCTGCCAAGTCGCCGTGGGTCGAAGTCGATCTGGTGCGGATCAACCCCATCGGTTCGCATATGGACGCCGATCCGGACACCGTGGTCAGCGTGCTGCGCGAAATGAAGGCCGCGGGAAAAGGAATTGTCGGCATGAAGATTCTGGGCCAGGGCGACTTGCGCAATCGCCAGGACGAAGCTTTGAAATATGCGCTGTCGCTGGGCGTACTCGATGCCTTCACCATCGGGGCTGAGAGTAAGACCGAACAGCAAGACCTGATCCGCAGGATAGCGGCGGCTGCCTAAACACGGCCACGGATTTTTCGCGGATCGTCACGGATTAAACAATCCTTCAGGTTGATCCGTATGCAACCGTGAAAATCTGTGGCCCGGCTTTTGTCGATTTCTTTTCACCCCGAGCCATCCCTCCCCGCGGGCACGCCATCCAAACCACGAATTCAAAGGTAGGAGGTGCACTCCCACAATGAAAAGACTCACGATCAAAGCACTCCTCGCACAACTGGTGCTGCTCGGTAGCCTGGGAACTCTCTGGGCGCAACAGGACACAAACACAAATCAAGATCAACCGGCTGCAGACAACACCAAAGTCAATCAGCGCGACCGTAACAAGTCTGAGCCGACTGCCGATCAGCAGAAAGAAACTCCCGCGGATCGCCAGCTGACACAGCAAATCCGAAAAGCGTTAGTCAAGGACAAGACGCTTTCAACCTACGGCCACAATATCAAGATCATCACGCAAAACGGCATGGTGACATTGAAGGGACCGGTGAAGTCGGAAGAGGAAAAACAGGCGATTGAAGCCAAGGCCGCTGACATTGCCGGGTCCGACAAGGTGACCAGCGAAATTCAGGTTGCCTCCAAATAATCCAGCAACCATTAACCAATCATTCATAAAAGGAGATGCAGCATGGCAGGCAAAAATACAGCAGCATTCGGAATTTATCGCGACCGGGTTGGAGTGGAAACCGCGGTCGACATGTTGCGGAATGCAGGGTTCCGCAATACGGATATTTCAGTTCTGTTCCCGCACAACGAGGGCACCAAGGATTTCGCCGCCGAGAAGAACACCAAGGCGCCCGAAGGCGCGGCTGCGGGAGTCGGCACCGGCGCGGTGATTGGCGGCGGGCTGGGTTGGCTCGCCGGAATCGGCGCGCTGGCCATTCCGGGCGTGGGCCCGTTCATCGCGGCCGGACCGATCATGGCGGCGCTGGCCGGAGTAGGCGTCGGCGGAGCCGTGGGCGGCATCACGGGAGCCCTGATCGGTATGGGTATTCCGGAGTTCGAAGCCAAGCGCTACGAAGGACGGATCAAGGAAGGCGGAATCCTGCTTTCGGTGCACTGCGACGATTCTGACTGGACCAAGAAGGCCAAGGAGATTCTCGAACACAGCGGCGCGCAGGATGTAACTTCCACTGGCGAGGCGAAGGCCGACTTTCAGAAGACCGACAAGCCGATGCCGCGCGCCAGCTAGAAAAGCTGTGGGTTGACTGAGCGCCGCCGTCTCGGCGGCTGTCGTGGGGGCATTCCGCCCCCACATCCGAGCGCGAGACGCCCTCGGGACAGCCGGCAGGATGCCGGCGCTACTTCTTCAGCTTCACACGCAGATCGCTTCCCGTCATTTCCTTCGGCTGCGGAATGCCCAGCATGCCCAGCACGGTGGGCGAGATATCGCGCAGAGAGCCGCCTGGCTTCAGGGAGAATTTCTTTCCATTCTCCGCCACCACGATAAAGGGCACGGGATTCGTCGTGTGGGCGGTGTGCGGGCCGCCGGTGGCAGGATCGATCATCATTTCGGCATTGCCGTGATCGGCCGTGATCAGCAGAGCGCCGCCCTTGGCGCGGACCATCGGCTCGATCCGGCCCAGGCAGGCGTCCACGGTTTCGACCGCCTTCACCGTAGGTTCGATCTTCCCGGAATGCCCGACCATATCGGCGTTGGCAAAATTCACGATGATGACGTCGAACGTTCCATCCTCCACCGCCTTGATGACTGCGTCGGCAATTCCGGCGGCACTCATCTCCGGCTTCAGATCGTAGGTGGCGACTTTTTGTGACGGCACCACCAAACGATCTTCTCCGGGGAACGGCTGCTCGACTCCGCCATTGAAGAAGTACGTCACGTGAGCGTACTTCTCGGTCTCCGCCACCCGCAGGTTGCGCAGGCTCGCTTGCCCCATTACGTTGGCGAGGATGTTGTCCAGCGACTCCGGAGGAATCACCACCGGAAGTGAAAACTTCTTGTCGTACTGGGTCATGCAGACATATTGCAGATTCTTTGGCACACGATCGCGGGGGATGGCAGCGTCGAGATCGGCCGCCCCCGGCAGATCGCTTCCCCCTTGCGGGTTCAGACCGCTGTTGCGAGTCAGGGCGCGGGTGATCTGGCGGACACGATCGGCACGGAAGTTGAAGCAGATGCATGAATCCTCATCGCGTATGGTGGTCAGCGGCTCGCCGCGATTGTCCACGCAAACGAAGGGCACGATGAATTCGTCGGTCACACCTTTGTTGTACGAATCTTTTACGCCCTGGACGGGATCAACGAATTTGCCGCCTTCGCCGTCGCCGAAAACCATCGCATTGAAGGCCTTGGCAATGCGCTCCCAGCGGCGGTCGCGATCCATGGCGTAGTAGCGCCCGTTCACCGAGGCAATCTTTCCCGTGTTGTACTCGCGCATCTTTTGCTGCAGTTGCTCCAGGTATCCGGCGCCGTTGGTGGGCAAGGTGTCGCGCCCATCCATGAAGGCATGCACGAAGACCCGGTCAACGCCGTTTTGCTTCGCCATTTTCAGGAGAGCATAAAGATGGGTTTGATAGGAGTGCACTCCGCCATCCGAAAGCAGTCCAAAAAGATGCAGCCGGCGGCCGCCGGAGCGCGCATTCTTCATGGCGCTGAGCAGGACCGGATGCGAAAAGAACTCTCCGTTCTGGATCATCAACTCGATGCGGGTGCTGTCCATGTGCACAATGCGGCCGGCGCCGATGTTGAGATGGCCGACTTCGCTGTTCCCCATCTGGCCATCGGGCAGGCCGACGTAGTGGCCGCTGGTCTGAATCAGGGTGTTGGGATATTCGCGCAGCAGACGGTCGTAAGTAGGCTTGCGGGCCAGCGCGATGGCGTTGGCCTTGGTTTCGGCGCGGTATCCCCAGCCGTCGAGGATGATCAGCACAAGTGGTTTGGGACGGGTCATTACGCTCCTGGCGTTGTGTCTGGCTCGCTGAAAACTGGATTATCGAGGCGCAGAGGAACAAGGGAAATTGGAAAGAAGAGAAATTATAGGCGACGCGGAGAGGTTTTCAACTCCGCGGCCGCATAATATAGTCGTTCTGATCTTAATCGGAGGAAGTCATGCCCATCAGCGATCTTCTACTGCTCGAATTTGATGCCGAGGCAAAAACGACGCGCACGATGTTAGAACGCGTTCCCGAGGACAAGAAGGACTTCACGCCTCATCCCAGATCAATGCCCCTGAACAGACTTGCTCCGCATGTGGCAGAACTGGCCGGATTCGGGGTTACGGTGCTCACAACCCCGGAGCTGGATTTCTCCAAAGGCAGCTCGAAGCGGGTGGCCTTTGAGTCCGCAGCCCAACTGGTGCGCGTCTTTGATGAGGGCGCAGCCAAGGTTCGCGCGGCGCTCAAGGATATGCCAGACGCAGCATGGACCGAGAATTGGAAGCTGAGCTTTCAGGGGAAGCCCATCTTCAACGGATCACGTTTTCTGGCTTATCGGCAGATGTTTTTGAATCACCTGGTGCATCACCGCGCTCAACTCGGTGTGTATCTGCGTCTGAATGATAAGCCGCTGCCGGCTACGTATGGGCCGTCAGCCGACGACACGATGGGATTCTAGAAGACCACCAGTCGAATGACTCATTTTCCAAATAGATCTTGCAGGAGTTGTGAGCGATCCACTTCGAGATATGTTGCCACACTTGAGATGATCGCGTTGAGCGTTCCCAGCTTTAACGTCTGGTGTGCAGGAACTGTGATGGAATGATCGGTGCCGCGGACAGTGGATTTCAAGCGAAGGTGACTGCCGGTCTGCCGGGTTACTTCATACCCGTATCGGCGAAGCGTATGGGCGAGGTCGTGACCGGAAAGATCACGAGGCAATTTCAAGCGGGAATGACCTCGTCCTTTACGATATGCAGACGAATGACCGCCGGAGCGGAATCCCCATTGAAATGGCAACGAACGGCGTCACGCACCATCCCCCTCAGCTCTTCCAGGCTTTCGGCCTGGGTGAAAATATCGTGACCGAGGGCGCGCGCCTCGTAGCCGCCTTCGACCGACTCCTGAACGGAGAAGATGATCTCAGTTTCCGCCATATCGCTCCCGCGATTATACCTTGCAGTCAGGTCGGACCGACGGCAGAGGTTCCGACAGATCAACCTTTGTAATTCAAGGCCTTAATTCCCAGGAACCTGGCCGCACTGCCTAACTCTTCTTCAATCCGCAACAACTGGTTGTATTTTGCGATGCGATCGGTGCGCGAGGCTGATCCCGTCTTGATCTGGCCCACTCCGGTCGCCACCGCCAGGTCGGCGATGAATGTGTCTTCAGTTTCTCCTGAGCGATGCGAGATGATGGACGTGTAGCCGTTGCGCCGCGCCAGGCCGATCGCATCGAGGGTCTCGCTGACCGTGCCAATCTGATTGACCTTGATCAGAATCGAGTTGGCGACGTGCTTGTCGATTCCCTCTTGCAGAAACGAGACGTTGGTGACGAACAGATCGTCTCCGACCAGTTGGATCTTCCCGCCGAGCTCTTTGGTGAGATTCTGCCAGCCCTCCCAGTCGTTCTCCGCCAAGCCGTCTTCTAACGAGACGATCGGATAGTCGTTGGCCCACTTCGCCCAGAAACGGACCATGTCGTCGGAACTCTTCGACGACTTGTCGGACTTTTTGAAAACGTATTTGCCCTCCTGATAGAACTCGCTGGCCGCGGGATCGAGCGCGATGGCGATCTCTTCTCCGGGCTTGTATCCCGCCTGTGTAATGGCTTCGAGGACAACCTCAATGCCCTCGACATTCGACTTTACCGACGGCGCGAAGCCGCCTTCGTCTCCGACAGCGGTGCTGTAGCCACGCTTCTTGAGCACGCCTTTTAGAGTGTGGAATACCTCGACGCCCCAGCGCAGCGCGTCCGAGAAGGATTCCGCGCCGACCGGCATCACCATGAATTCCTGAAAGTCCACATTGCTGTCGGCGTGAGCGCCGCCGTTGAGGATGTTCATCATCGGCGTAGGCAGAATGTTGGCGCCGGCGCCGCCAAGATACCGGTAGAGCGGCAAGCTGAATGCGTTGGCTGAAGCACGTGCTGCCGCCATCGAAACTGCCAGGATGGCATTGGCACCCAGGCGACCCTTGGTCTCGGTGCCGTCGAGTTCGATCATTTTCTGATCGAGGGCGCGCTGGTCGGCCGCGTCCAGGTTGGCCAGCGCGTCGGCAATTTCGCCATTCACATTCTCTACCGCCTTGAGCACACCTTTGCCCATGTAGCGCTGCTTATCGCCGTCGCGCAGCTCGACGGCTTCGTGCTCGCCCGTAGATGCTCCGCTCGGGACCGCTGCGCGTCCGCGAGTTCCGTCCACTAGGGTGACTTCCGCCTCGACTGTGGGATTGCCGCGAGAGTCGAGAATCTCCCGCGCCTGGATTTCCTGAATTTGCGTGATGACGTCCATGATTGCTTGTATGCCCCTCGCTCTATTGTGTGGTGAGAATGGCGATTATATCGGTTTTTGTTGTGTGGCGCGGGCGCCCTCGCCCGCGTGACTCCGACCGGAGCAGAGACTCCAAGGAGCATCACGAACCACGGCGGCGACAGCCTTGGACCTCCAGCCATCGAACCTCTCACATTCGTCCACGCGGGCGAGTCGCCCGCGTCCACACACACAACACAGTTCAGCCCGTGTCTACACTGGTTCCCCGAGTTTTTCACAGGCTGGGGGCGCGAGCTTGTGCTCTACAGTCGGAACAGGATGTCCGATCGCACGGAAACTCTGGTCGTCGGCTCACGGGCGCCGGAATTTTTGCTATCGGCTGCGAACCGCGACGGGATTCTCTCTTTGTCCGGTTTCCTGTCGCGCGGGGCGCTGATCGCGGAGTTCCTGCGTGGTACCTGGTGCCCAAATTGTCGGCGCCGCATGACCGAGTTGGAGCCGATGAAAACCGAGATCGAGAAGGCAGGGGCGCAACTGGTGTACATCGCCGCTGAGAAAGGTACGGGCATGTGGAAGCCAGCGAAGTTTCTGCAGTCGCATCCCGTGTCGTACCCCTTTCTCCTGGATGAAGACCGGGTGGTGACGAAAGCTTATGGGCTCTATCACGGGCTGGGCCTCGATGCGATCAACATCGCGCATCCGGCCAGCCTGGTTATCTCCCGCGACCGGAAAGTCGAGTACATCTATCGCGGGGACAGTCAGACGGATCGTGCGCCGTTCCATCAGGTCATGGGGATAGTGAGGAAACTATCGGGTTCCGGTTAGCACGTTTGCAATTGCTCGGCAAACTTTGGGTGGAAAATCAGGAGGCGGAATGAAGAGAACATTTGCAATGCTTGCTGTGGTGTTCCTGGCGGTCGCGGCTGGGGCGCAAACCAATATAGCTCTCCCCGCGGGCACGGCGTTCAAAGTCAAACTGGAAAACACGCTGTCCACATTCACCAGCAAGGAAGGCGACGCCTTCTCGGGGCGAGTGGTGGACGCAGTCATGCTCGACGGGAAGACCGTGATCCCCGTCGGCGCCACGGTACAGGGGCGGGTCACCAAGGTCAACGAACCACGCCGCATTGCGGGCAAGCCTACGATTGGAATTTTTCCCGAGACGGTGGTCCTGCCCAACGGCGAACGTTACATGCTGAACGCGACCCTGGTGGACACCAGTCTGCGCAACGGGACCGATGTGAATACCGAAGGTCAGTTCAAGGGTGATGGCCACGACGGCCGAGACCTGACTGAAATCGGCATGGGCAGCGGCGCCGGCATGCTGATCGGAGGTTTGGCCGCCGGAGGCAAGGGCCTGCTGATCGGCGGAGGGGTGGCCGCCACCCTCACGGTTGCACACTGGCTGGGCAAGAAGCGCTCAGCGGTGCTGCCTTCCGGAACCGAGTTGATGATGGAATTGAGCCGTCCGCTTGCGATGACAGCCGACACTGGCGGTCAGTAGCTAGAAGTTGTCCGCTGCAAAAGTCACGAAGTGGCAAGAGAATGGAGGATGGGCGTCCCGCACGTCAGGCACTGGCCTGTGCTCGACGGGCGAGGACGCCTGTCCTCCACCCAAGCGAGAGCATGGCGACGGCGCGGGATTCGTGTTGCCGCCTTACTGCGTGATCAAGTCCTCTTCCCTCAGTAACTGCAGTTCCATCCATCCTTCCACCGGGAGCGCATCCGTGGGCAGGCCGTTCTGCCACAGGCTGAAGCGCAGCCTTAAGGTGGCAGCCGGAACGGTGGGCGCGCCGCTCATATTCCGACTGGCCGAGCCGACAGGCAGGGCATGCAACCAGCTCAAAGGAATTTTGAATTCGAAGTTGCGTAGCAGAGCGACAGCGACCTGATCGTTGGGACGGTCAGAAGTGGCGAGAGACTGGCCGGCATCCGGAACACTTACCTTCCAACTGCGGATTCCGCCGGCAGCCACGGCTACATCGAGACGCCGGGCGTGTGGTGATGGTGCGCCTTCCGCGCTCCAAGATTCGAGATTGACCACGATTTCGAAATCCTGGCCTGGAACTCTGTTTTCGACAAAGTCCAGGCGCCCGTAGATGTGGGACTCGTCAATCCCTGCGTAGACGGCGTCGAGCAGAAACTGTTTGCCGTGCATGGCACCGGCACGCCGGTCGGCGGTATGGACCGCCGCCCCCATCCATTCGAAGTAACGCACCATGTCGCCCGTAATGCGGGGATGAATATAGGCGGTCTGAGCCAGCACCGCCGGCCGCTCTGCGCCGCCCATGATGGGTTGGGCCAGATAGTCTGGCGGCCTTCCGCCGAGCAGCTGATAGATATTCGAAAGATGCTTGCGGTAGAGTTCGTCGAATTCGCGATCGTTGGCGGAGTGGTGCTCGGGCCCGTACCACCAGTTCCAGTCGCTGCCTTCTGCAATCAGGATTTCCTCGAAGGCCAGTTGCCGCTGCGCCTCGTCGGCCTGCGGGAGCGGCCTGGGCGTAGAAATTGCGGGCATGGTAGAGATAGTCCCAGGCCCGATTGTCTTCCGGGGCGCCGATCCATACATTGAAGTTGGCGTGGATCCATGAGCCTGGGACCAACGACTTGAGCGGAGAAAAATGCTGGTGCCGTTGCATGGCCTCGGACACCGTGGTTGCCTCCACTCCACCCTCGCGCTGCAGCGCATCGTAGAAGCGGCGCAGGAATTCACGGCCGGACTGAGGATAGTACTCCCAGGCATTTTCGCCATCCAGGATGATTGGTACTACTGCGTCATGTCCCGCATCGAGAACCGGCTGGGCTGATTGCTTAATGTTCTGCATGAGGTGGCTGGCCGCGTCCTGCGGGGCCATGCCGGAGTACACAAATCCGATCAAGTCCGAAATGGTGTGATCGCGAAAGATCAGGTTCATTTCGGCCTGATCGCTCTCGAAGCGGTGAATGGTGTAAAGCTTCTCGGCCAGAGCGCCCGGCAGGTGGCCATGACCGTCGCGTCCGAAGGAAACGCCCAGGCTGCGGCCTAACACCTCTTCGTCGGTGGCCATCCACTTCACGCCCAGACTCTGAGAAATGCTAATGGCTTCTTCCGACACACTGCCTTCGGACGGCCATACGCCCTGCGGCCGAATGCCAAAAATTGCCTGATGCAAGTTCAAGCCACGCAGCAATTGCTCCCGCGCGTCCTCGGGATGGCGAAAACGGTTCTGGGGCAAAGGAAGGCCGGGGCTCGAAACCGCCCCCATGTTGGTATCGCAGACCAGCGGCAGAATCGGATGGTAGAACGCGGAGGTCGAAATTTCAATGTGCCCCTGCTGCGCCGCCGCGGCGTGGGCAGGCAAAACCTTGGCCAGCAGCTTCCGCTGTCGATCCATCACGAAGCTCTGGTCTTGCAGCGAATAATCACGTCCTTTTTGAATGAGTCCCTTGATGTCCGGATCATCCAGAAAAAATTCATCGAACCAGGCGATTTGAGAGAGCACCTGCAGGTCGGTAAAGTCCTGGGGCGAGAAACATTTCTCAGCTCCATCAGGGGTGCCGCCCGCGCCGCGAAACCGGTCCCATAACTCCCGGTACCGGGGATAGCGGCCTATGAGGTTTGGCGGATTGGCCTGGAACAAATACTGCAACGCAAAGAGACGCTCGTGCGTGGCCAGGTCTTTTGCCGGTTTGGCGGCAACCTCAAGGAATGGGTCGCGAGCCGCGCCAGTTACGTAGTCCTGTATTTGGGTGATCAGTGACGGAACGAGATTGAAGGTCTGGTGAACGTTGGGAAACTCATCCAGCAGTTTGACCATGCCGTAGTAGTCCTTCAGGGCATGCAGCCGGACCCAGGGCAACCGGTACTCGCCGGTGACCAGGTCCTTGTAAAACGGCTGATGCTGGTGCCACAGAACTACAACGCGCAGAACAGGCATGAGCGTGAGATTTCCAAATCGAAGCTAGCAGTCTAGCAGGGATTCTGCGGGCCGTGCGACGTTACCAAAGCGAGGTTGTGACTCAATTTCGATTTCCCCCATCTCACGATGGGGTCATCCTGAGCTTGCGAAGGATCTAGCGCGCAGCGGATAAGTCCTTCGTTGTGGCAGTGCGCGCAAGATCCTTCAGGACTGAAGTCCTTCAGGATCACGCCGCTTTGCGGTAAGGGGCTCTTAACCGCCAAGTACGCTAAGGATCCCGCAAAACTGCACCATAGGCCGAAACTCCGGTACACTTGAACCAGCCTTACCTGAGTGATGAGCAAAGAAACTATACAGACGTTAGCCCCGCCCCCAAGCAGCGATGTCACCCTGCTGACCGATCAGGATCTGCATCTTTTCAACGAAGGCACCCACTACCGGATTTACGACAAGCTGGGCGCCCACCTCACCACGGTCGGGGGAAAGCCGGGAACTTACTTTGGGGTCTGGGCACCGAATGCCGCCCTGGTTTCAGTGGTCGGAGACTTCAACGGTTGGGACACGCAATCGCATCTGCTAAAGGCGCGTGGAAGCTCGGGCATCTGGGAAGGCTTTATACCGGGCGTCGGCAAGGGCGCGTTGTACAAGTACCACATCGTGTCCCACAATCAGGGATACGTTGGCGAGAAAGCCGATCCGTTTGGCATGCTTCATGAGAAGCCGCCGCGCACCGCATCCGTCGTCTGGGACCTCGAGTATCAGTGGGCTGATAAGGAGTGGATGGAAACGCGGTCCAAGCGCGATTCGCTGCAAGCGCCGATTTCCGTCTACGAAGTTCATCTTGGTTCCTGGATGCGAGTGCCCGAAGAAGGCGACCGGCCGCTGACCTACCAGGAAACCGCGCCCCGGCTCGCGGAGTACGTCAAACGCATGAAGTTCACCCATGTGGAGCTGATGCCCATCATGGAGCATCCGTTTTACGGTTCATGGGGCTATCAGACCACGGGATATTTCGCGCCCACCTCGCGCTACGGCACGCCCCAGGATTTCATGTACCTGGTGGATTATCTGCACCAGAATGGCATTGGCATAATTCTGGACTGGGTGCCCTCGCACTTCCCAACCGACGCGCACGGGCTCGCCTATTTCGACGGCACCCATCTTTTCGAGCACGCCGACGCGCGCAAGGGATTTCATCCCGACTGGAAAACTTTCATCTTCAACTATGGCCGCAACGAGGTTCGCAGTTTTCTGATGGCCAGCGGACTGTTCTGGCTGGACAAATATCACATCGACGGCCTGAGAGTGGATGCCGTCGCCTCCATGCTCTATCTCGACTATTCGCGCAAGGCCGGCGAATGGATTCCCAACAAGTTTGGCGGACGCGAAAATCTGGAAGCGATCGATTTTCTGCGGCAATTCAACACCGAGGCCTACAAGGAGTATCCCGGCATTCAGACCATCGCGGAAGAATCGACGGCGTGGCCCATGGTCTCGCGACCAACCTATGTCGGCGGGCTGGGCTTCGGCATGAAGTGGGACATGGGATGGATGCACGACACGCTCTCCTACTTCTCCCAGGACCCGATTCATCGCCGCTATCATCACAATCAGCTCACTTTCCGCATGCTGTACGGCTTCACCGAAAATTTCGTGCTCCCGCTGTCGCATGACGAGGTGGTCCACGGCAAAGGTTCGCTCATCGGCAAGATGCCGGGAGACGAGTGGCAGAGGTTTGCCAACCTGCGCCTGCTGTTCGGTTACATGTACGCGCAGCCGGGCAAGAAGATGTTGTTCATGGGTTGCGAATTCGGTCAGGTGCGGGAGTGGGCGCATGACACCAGCCTGGAATGGCACGTTCTGCAATATCCAGTCCACCAGGGTGTGCAGAACTGGGTCGCGCAATTGAACCAGGTTTATCGCGAGCAGCCCGGGTTGCACCAACTCGATACCGACTCCGCTGGGTTTGAGTGGATTGACTGCAATGACACCGCTGCCAGCGTTATTTCCCTGTTACGCAAGAGCCGATCGCCGGCCGACGAAATTGTGATCGTGTGCAATTTCACTCCCGTGCCCCGCTACGGATACCGGGTAGGCGTGCCCTCCGGCGGGTACTGGCGCGAGCTTCTGAACAGTGACGCGCAGGAGTACGGCGGAAGCGGCATGGGAAATCTGGGAGGCGTCCACGCCGATGCTCAACCCACCCACGGCCGTCCCTTCTCCGTGAGCTTGACCTTGCCCCCGCTCTCGGCGCTTTTCCTGAAAGTCGAATAGAAACAGTCGTCGGTCGTCAGTCATCGGTCGTCAGCAGTCTTTAGGCCCCGGGTGCCTTGCGAGGAAATGGCAGACACCTCGGCGGGGCGGTCCGGCAATTCCCCGTGCTATGCTCCCCTCTAAGGCTTGGCCGATGCGCATTCTGACCCGTTACATCCTGAGTGAAGTGATCTCGCATGCCGCCATCGGCATTGCGGTGTTCACTTTCGTCCTCTTCACTCGGGACTTGGGTCACATTCTCGACCTCGTCGTGCGCAACAGCGCGCCTCTGCCCAGCGTCATCGAAATCTTCATTTTCACCCTGCCGGTTGCTTTCACTTACACCATCCCCATGGGCGTGCTCGTCGGAATTCTGATCGGACTGAGCCGGCTGGCGGCCGACAGTGAAATCACAGCCATGCGGGCCAGCGGCATCGGCGTCTGGACGTTCTTGCGGGTCATTTCCATCTTTGCCGTGACCGCCTGGGTGCTGGCGATGTTCAATGCCGTCTACGTCGCGCCGGAATCGCAAGCCGCCCTGGGCCGGCTCGAGGACCGGCTCAAGACTTCGCAGGCATCTTTCGAAGTACAGCCGCGAGTGTTCTACGAGGGCTTTCCCAAGTTCGTGCTTTACGTTCAGGACGTAAAGACCGCGCAGGGCGCCGCCATCTGGAAGGGCGTATTTATCGCGGACATCAGCAACCCGGCCTCGCCGACCATTACCCTGGCCCGGCAAGGCATCCTGGTCAGTGAGGGCCCCCAGCTGTTGCACCTTCACCTGACGAACGGATCCACCCACCAGACCGATCCCGAATCAGCCGACCATTACCAGATCTCGACTTTTGACCAGACCGATATACCGCTGCCGGTCCCGCAGGCTGACAGTCGCGACCGGGAACCGGTGCCGGCGGCGCAAATGCTCACCTGGGACCTGCCGGGCCAAGCCCGCAAGGTCAAGAAGTATGTGGCGCCCTGGTACCTGATCGAGTTTCATCGTCGTTTCGCGTTGCCGACTTCGTGCCTGGTGCTGGCGCTGGTGGGAATTCCTTTGGGACTGTCATCGAAGAAAGGCGGTAAGTCAGCCGGATTCGTCCTCACCATTCTGCTGGTATTTGCTTACTACTCGGTCACTTTGATCGGCGTCTCGCTGGCGCGCCAGGGAAAAGTGCCGCCTGCATTGGGGGCCTGGCTGGCCAACATTGTTTTCTTCCTGGGCGGGGCGTTTCTGTTGTGGCGAGCCGAACGCCGTCCCTTTGAAATCGGCTCCCTGCGCGCCAAGTGGAACCCCTTGAAATCCAGGTTGGCGCAAGGCGGAAAAAATCTGTTGCGCTTCAATCGTCCCGAGGACGCCTTTCAACGGGCCGTCAACCGCCGCCGCATGTTCAGCGCCAGCTTCCCCATGATCCTGGACGACTACGTTCTGCGGGATTTTCTGATTTACCTGACCATGATCGTGGCCTCGTTCCTCATGCTGTTGCAGATCTTTACGCTTTTCGAGTTGCTGGGAGACATCCTGCGCAACCGGATTTCGCCCCTGATCGTCGGCGAATACCTGCTCAATGTCGCGCCGTTTTTTCTCTACAACGTACTGCACCTGAGTATTCTGCTCGCCGTGCTGGTCACGCTGGGCCTGATGCAGCGGTCGAATGAAATTACGGCGATCAAGGCCACCGGCATCAGTATTTATCGCGTGATCGTTCCCATACTGGTGGTGTCAGGCATGTTGGCTGCTGGCCTTTTCTTTTTTGACCAGTTTTATCTTCCCCACGCCAACCGGCGGCAGGATGCGCTGCGCAATCTGATCAAGGGCAAGCCGGCGCAGACCTATCTGAATCCCGATCGCAAGTGGATTTTCGGACAGCACTCGACGATTTACTACTACCAACTTTTTGATCCCGACCGTGACCAGTTCGGCAATCTTTCGGTCTTCCAGTTCGACCCGGCAACTTTCCAGTTGACCTCCCGGGTTTACGCCGACCAGGCGCACTGGGAAGAACGTCTGCAACGCTGGGTGTGCACCCAGGGGTGGGAGCGTAGCGTGAAAGGTTCGGCCATCACGGATTACCGGACCTTTGACGTCGCCACCTTTGCCCCGATCAGTGAGGCTCCGGCGTATTTCAAAAAGGAAGTGCGGCAGTCTTCCGAAATGAACTCGGAAGACCTGCGCCGCTACATTCGCGATCTGCAACAGAGCGGCTTCGACGTGGTCAGGCTCAAGGTCCAACTGCAAGAGAAATTTGCCTTCCCGCTCAATTCACTCATCATGGCAGTGCTGGCCATCCCCTTCGCGCTGGCTGCGGGAAAGAGAGGCGCGATTGCGGGCGTCGCCACGGCCGTGGGAATCGGGTTGCTGTACATCATGGTGGGACGGTTGTCCGAGTCAATGGGAAATGTCAGCCAGTTGCCGCCGTTCCTGGCGGCCTGGGCTCCGGCCTTGCTGTTCGGCCTGGCGGGCGGATACTTAATTCTCAAAGTGCCGACGTAAGAAACTCGAGAGGGTGCCCGTCCAAGCTAGGCTTGCGCGGGGGTTTTAATTTGAGTTCACTGCGGGACCCTGCCTGTTCGCCAACCCAAACTTCCCTGTAGACTGTGGAGCGCAATCACTGCATCCACCAGGGGGAATGCTCGATGTCACAGCCCTTAAGCCCGGACCCGCTGTCCGCCTTCTCACGCTTTGTTTTAGCGACACTAATCTGCTGTTCCATATGGGCTTGCCCGGCCCGCGCACAGGCGGGAGCCAAGCCGGCTGAGTCCGCCGCTCCCGTCCCGCTTGCGCCCGCGCCTCCGGTCAGCCCGCAACTGCAGCCGGACGGAAGCGTCCGTTTCCAGCTGGCCATGCCGAACGCCGCGAAAGTGGAACTTCATCTCGAAGGCGCCAAGGACCCGTTGCCCATGACGAAGTCGGCGGATGGCACGTGGAGCGTCGCCGTGCCGGGGCTGGCTCCGCAGTACTACAGTTACACCTTCAAAGTGGATGGCACCGATGTTCTCGACCCGCACAACGTGACGCTCAAGCCCAGTTTCTTCAGCGTGCAGAATGTTTTTCTTGTGCCGGGTCATCCGCCCATGCCGTGGGAGCCGGCAGACGTTCCGCATGGGGTGGTGCATCATCACTACTACCGCTCGAATATTGTGGGGATCAACAGCGAATACTACGTCTACACTCCGCCCAACTTTGATTCGGGCAGCAAGCAGAAATATCCGGTGCTGTACCTGCTTCACGGGTACAGCGACGATCCCAGCGCCTGGACGCAAATGGGGAAGGCCAATGTGATCCTCGATAACCTGATCGCGCAGGGCAAGGTCAAGCCGATGATCGTCGTGATGCCGCTCGGCTACGGAACCATGGAAGTGATCACCCGCGGATGGCACACCTGGAACGATCCCAAACTGGTTCAGCGCAACTATTCCGGGTTCTCAGACGCCCTGTTCCAGGAAGTGATGCCGCTGGTGAAGAAACAATATCCGCTCTCGGAGAAACGCGAGGATCATGCAATAGCCGGGCTTTCCATGGGCGGCGCGGAAAGCCTGATTGTGGGCCTCAATCATCTCGACGACTTCGCTTATGTCGGGGGCTTCAGCTCTGCTCCGCTGGGAGTGGGCGAGAACGGCGACTTCACGGTACGCTTCCCGGGAATTACCCCCCAGTCGGCGCAGACGATCAATGCTCGGTTAAGAGTGCTCTGGATTGCCTGCGGAACGGAAGACGGCCTGTTCGATGCCAACCAGAAATTCATCGCCTGGCTGAAGCAGCAGGGCCTGCAACCTACGGCCATCCAAACCCCAGGCAGGCATGTGTGGATGCTGTGGCGCGAGAATCTCTCCCAATTCGCGCCACTGCTCTTTCAGTCAAAGTAGAACTCTGCAAGTGGCTACATTACTCAGCCGCAATCGCCCCGGGTTGTCCTCCGGTGATGCTCACCGGTCCACCCACCAGGCCGAGCGTACCCACGGTCGTATCGAAACTGTAGACCGAGAGCGAGGATGATCCCAGATTAGGAACATAGAGATAGTCGGTCGTGCCGCCGGTTGTCGTGTTCGTCGTGCTTCCCACGCGAATCGCTGCCCCCACGGGAGTAGCTCCAGTCGAGATCACCGCTTGCGTGTTCGCTGTGAGGACGCCGCTTCCAGTGGCAACTTTGTATTGGGAAATCTGGTTGGATTGCCGGTTGATGGCAAAAAGGAATTTCCCCGAGGGTGCGGCGACGATGGCAACCGGGTTGATCCCCGACGGGAAGGGCGAGCCTTCAACCACCGTCAGGCTGCCGTCGGGGCTGTTCGGATCGCTGCACGAAGTCAGGACCTGACCGCAGATAGCGAAGCCTGAAATGGTGCTGGCGTTGGCCACATAGAGAAAGCCGCCGTCCGCGGTGATCGCCAGGGTCGCAGGCGTGTTGCCGACAGACACGACCGGGCCTCGCGTCAGTACGCCGGCGGCATCCACCGAGAATTTCGAAACCGTGCTGTCGAACTGGTTGGCGACGTACAGGAACTTTCCGTCGGGCGTAACGGCTACGCCCGAAGGGCCGGTCCCGCTCGGAGCGCCAGGCACGGCGACGACAAAGGGCGAACCGGGTACTTCGGTCAAACTCGTATTGCTGACCGCGAATACAGAAATTGTGCCGGAATTCGGGTCAATCTGCAGGCCCTGGTTGGCTACAAAGAGGAACTTGCCGGCCGAGTCCATGGCCATGCTTAATGGGGTCATTCCCGCCGCCTGGGCGCTACCGGCCGCAGTCAGGGTGCCGTCGGTCTTCACGGTATAGGCTGAAATGTCGTTCGAGCCGCTGTTGGCGATGAAAAGTGCGGTTCCGGAGGGTGCCAGGATCATAGCGGAAGGCACGCTGCCGGTCGCCACCGCGGCGCCGTTGGCAGTCAGCAGGCCGGTGCTCAGATTAATGCTGAAGGAGGTGACCGACGAGTCTCCCTGGCTGGCAACAAAGACGGCGCCGGTCCCCGCAGAAGATGACGAACTGCTGTTGTTGCAGGCGCTTAAACCGACCAGCAAAACTGGAACTACAATCCCTGCCAGGAACCGGAACCTCGTCCCCATTCTTTTCTGTCTCCCCTGTCCTCTCTCAAGCTTTCCGGCGGGCCGGAACCTGCTCACGCCGTTGGATTGAGGCCCAAAAGTACCCTCATTTGTGTATCAGGAATACCCCGGAAGAGCAAACCGCGCTGGCTGGTTGGAACCTCGCTGTTAGAAGAAAGTTGCCCGCCAAATTGCCGTCTTCGTTTCAGAATGGCTTCTCAGCCTGAGCGGGTGGAGCTGGTTTCCACCGGCTCCTGCTTTTCGACGGCGCCGGCGGGTCCCTGACTGGGAGGTGCTGCCGACGGCAGCCGAATCTCGACCTGCAGGCCGCCCTCTGGTCGATTGCTGGCTTTGACGGTTCCACCGTGAATGCGAACGGCGCGCTCGGTGATGGCGAGCCCCAGTCCTACCCCGCCGGTCTTGCGGCCACGGGCGTCATCTATGCGATAGAACGGGCGAAAGAGCTTGTCCAGCTCTTCCTCAGGCACGCCAGGACCCGAATCCACGATCCGGATAACGGCTTCCGGGCCCCCGCCGCCCTGGCCGCGCTCCAGCACGATCTGCACGCTCGTACCCTCCTGCGTGTAGCGGGCGGCGTTGCGGACGACGTTTTCGATCGCGCTGTGCAGCAAAGTTGGGGCGCCCGTGACCACGCAGTCTTCCTTGATCACGCTCTCCACGCGGCAATCGCGGCCCTGGGCTTCGAAATCCGCATCGGCGGCGATTCCTTCGATCATTTCCCCCAGGAGGATGGCCGACTTTTGCCGGGCGTCGTTGCCGCTGTCGAGGCGGGCAATGGTAAGCAGTCCGCCGATCAGCTCGTTCAGCCGCTCGGATTCGAGGTCGATGCGTTCGAGCGCACTGTGGGCCTCCACGCCGGCGCGCTGGTGGGCCAGGGCGGAGGCGACGTTGAGACGGGCCAGAGGAGACCTCAACTCGTGGGAAATGTCGTTCAGCAGCCGGGCCTGCGCGTTCACAGTTGCTTCCAGGCGCTCCGCCATGGTGTCAAAGTCGCGTACCAGTTGCGCCATTTCATCCCGGCGATGGGCTGCCAGCCCGCCCGCCCTGGCACTCAAATCACCTGCCGCCAAACGCTGCGTAGCCGCCCGCAGCCGGACCACCGGGGCGGTCAGATATCGTGCCAGCAGGTAGCACACCAGGCCGGACGAAATAATTCCGATAAGAATGCTCAAGCCGGGAACGCCACCCGGCCCAAAAGGTCCGCTGGGCGGAAGGAAGGCCACTAGGATATACCGGTGCCCGCTGGCTGCAACCTGCACTTGCCGCCGGAATGGGCTCGGGGTGACGCGCTGCCAAAAATCCCGACGCGGTGGTTCGACACCTTTTCCCAACGACTCCGCCCAGCGCGGCAGATCGTGTCCGGAGACATCTTTTCCCTGATCGTCCAGCAGGTAGGCCCGGGTATGCAGCGAGTCGCGAACTTCTTCCAGGTAGCGTCGCGCTTCCGCCGGGCCGCTCTGTTCGTAGGTCTGGATCGCCTTGCTCAGAACCGTGCCTTGTTGCGCGTCCCAGGCCGCTGTCTCCCCGTGCTCGCGGACCGCGAGCGTAATCAAAATGGCAAGCGCCAGGAAAAGCGCCTGCGCCATCCAGTACGAAAGAAAAATCTTGAGAAAAAGACTCTTCATGGCCTGACCTTCTCGGCCGCGACTTCCTGCGGCCGGGTGAAGATGTATCCCACGCCGCGTACGGTTTTGATGTGGTCCACTCCGGAATCGGACTCGCCCAGCTTCTTGCGGATCTTGCTGACGTGCATGTCAATGCTGCGGTCAAAGGGCGAGAACTTGCGGCTAAGCACGATGTCCACCAGGCGTTCGCGAGGGACCACACGTCCGGCCTCTCGCAATAGCACGTGCAGCAGATTGAACTCGACGGAAGTGAATTCGACTTCCTTGCCTTTCTGCAACACCGTTCGCGTGGCCGGATCAAGTTCAACATCGCCCACGCGCAGGATTTCAGAGGGCTGTCCACTCCCTGATCTTTCCGAGGCCCGCGTCCGCCGCAGAATGGCCCGGATGCGCGCTACCAGTTCTCTCGGATTGAAGGGCTTGGGAAGATAGTCGTCAGCGCCAATCTCGAGGCCTACGATGCGGTCCACGTCCTCGCCGCGCGCCGTAAGCAGGAGCACCGGAATTCTTGACTTGTCGCGCAGCCGCCGCAGCACTTCGAATCCATTCAGACCGGGCAGCATTACGTCGAGCACCACCAGCAGAAAATCTCCGTTCAGGGCCTGCTCCAGCCCTCGGGTTCCATCCGCGGCGGATTCCACCTGAAAGCCTTCAGGCGCCAGGTACTCGCCCACCAGGCTGCAAAGTTCGACATCGTCATCGATAACGAGAATGCGGTCCACAGGCTCTATTGTACTTCTACAGCAGTATCGCTCTCTGTAAAGAATTGTGTGGGGCGGACACTCTTGTCCGCCGCCTTTGAAGTTGATTTTCTTTTGCGGTAACAAATCGCGCACAAGACAAAGTTCAAAAAAAAGTCCAGGTCAAAGGCGGCGGACAGAGTGTCCACCTCACACGTGTACTCTTTACAAAACTTTACTCCCCTTGACTGACTCTTTACCGCTACTTCCCCACAGAGAGCTTCTAATCACCTGTAGCGCCGGCGTCCGGCCGGCTGTCGCGCGGGCATCTTGCCTCGCTGCAGCGCCGGGGCCGGGAGGAGTAGAGATGAAGTCAAAATATTTCAAGATCGCGGCAATTGTTTTAGCCCTGGCCGTAATGGCTGCCATCGCAGTATCGCAAACCGTAAGACGCGCCCACATGCGCGGCGACGGCATGTTCGGCGGACCCATGCTGGGTTACTTCGTTCACAAGCTCGACCTCACCGACGCGCAGCAGGCGCAGGTAAAGGCGATCATGGCGAAGGAAAAGCCAGGCCTGCAGCCGCTCATGCTGCAAGTGGCCCAGGGACACTCGCAGTTGCGCGACTTGGTCATGAGCGGCACTTTCGATGAAGCGAAAGCCCGCGAGCTGGCCTCGCAGCAGACTCAAACCATGACTGAGCTCGCGGTGCAGCACGCTCGCATCGCGTCGGAGATGGTACAGGTCCTGACTCCTGATCAGAAGACGAAGCTGACTGCGCTCATCAACCAGCACGAGCAACGGATGATGAATCGCCTGCAGGGGAAAGCGCCGGGACAGACGGAGAGCCAGTAAAAACATTCGTCGGTCGCCAGCCATTCATGTTCATCCAACTCATACCGCTGGCGGCCGGCGATACCTCACTCAGGAACAGGAAAGGAAACCAAGCCCATGGCAACCGCAGCTCTCAATCGTGACGTGGTCCTGGCTATCGCCGAGGAAGTGGCGAACGGAGTGCAGACCGCCGTCGATTGCTGGATGGGCGAGATCGACCTGGCGCTCGCCGACACCCGCCTGACCACTCTAGGCAGGCTGAATGCCGTCCGTGAGATTTTGGAGAACTACAAACACCTGACCGGCCAGGTTCGGTTGGATTGCCGGACTCTCCCGGCACTCGGCTCCTCCTAGAGACCGTTATGAACGCAGCGTATCTTTACCTGATTGCTTCGAGCTGGATCTTCCTCCTGGGTTGGGTTGTCATGCTGCTGGTGGCATGTGCGCTGGCCTTCCAGGGGGATTCGGCTTAAGTTGGTTGTGTGGTCGCGGGCTACCCCGCCCGCGAAAGTAAGCACAAATGTCAAAAGCCGCGGGCGGGCCGCCCGCGACCACACGTTCAATTGAAGCCTGGGCTGGTAGAATGACATCTACTAGAAGCACATGCTGCCCAAGAGCCTGCGTCCACTGTTTCCCTACCTGCGGAAGTACCGTGGCAGTTATTTCATAGGCACAATTTGTGTCTTCATCAACAACGGCGTGTGGATCCTATTTCCGCTGGTGTTGCGTCACGCAGTAGACGGCCTCCAGGGCGGCGTGACTCGTGAAAAACTGCTGACCTACTCCCTGGAACTGATGGGCGTCGCGGCCATCAAGGGTATCTTCCAGTTCCTGACCCGCTGGATCGTGATCGGCATTTCGCGTGAGATCGAGTTTGACCTGCGCAACGACCTTTTCCGGCACCTGGAAAGCCTTTCCTATTCCTACTACCAGCGTACCCGCACCGGGGACATCATGGCGCGGGCCACGAATGACCTGAACGCCGTCCGCATGCTGCTGGGACCGGCCATCATGTATTCGGCGAACACCATCGTGTTCACTGCGGGCGCTTTGGCCTTCATGCTTTCGATCAGTCCCAGGCTGACGTTTTATGCATTCCTGCCGCTGCCCCTGGTGAGCATCACGGTGCAGTACTTCGGCAAGCAGATCCACGAGCGCTTCGAGAGAATCCAGGCCATGTTTTCGGAAATCTCCGCCCGGGCGCAGGAAAACTTCTCCGGCGCGCGCGTAATCCGCGCTTACGTGCAGGAGGAGCCGGAGATTGCAGCCTTCGAAACTTCCAACCGCGAATACATCAACCGCAGCCTGAAACTGGTCCGCTTGATGGGCATGCTATGGCCTACGCTCGAGACCATGCTCGGCCTCGCCATTGTGCTGGTGCTGTGGCTGGGCGGACGCGAAGTCCTCTATGGACGTATGACAGTCGGCGGATTCGTTGCCTTCAACACCTACATGGTGCAGCTGACCTGGCCGGTCATCGCCCTGGGCTGGGTTATCAACATCTTTCAGCGTGGAACGGCGTCGATGGGGCGGATTAATGAAATCCTGGTTGAGCAGCCCGAGATTCAGGATGGGCCGGAAGTAAAAGCAAAGGCCGCGGGCGAGTCGCCCGCGACCACACAGGTTCGAGGGGAGATCGAATTCAGGGGATTGAACTTCGCCTACAATGGCGTGCCGGTTCTGCATGACATCAATCTGCGCATCCCTGCGGGAAGCAGCCTCGCCATTGTCGGCCCCACCGGTTCGGGCAAGACTACGCTGGTGAGCCTGATCCCTCGCATCTACGATGCCGCGCCCGGAACCGTCTGGATTGACGGCCAATCTGTGCGCGAGTTTCCGCTCGAACCACTACGCCGCCAGATCGGATTTGTGCCGCAGGAGACTTTCCTGTTCAGCGAAACGGTTCGCGAGAACATCGCCTTCGGCAAGGAGAACGCTACTGACGAGGAGGTAACATCGGCGGCGGAGGCAGCCAACATTTCTCAGGACATTGAAGAATTTCCCGAGAAATACCGGACGCTGGTCGGCGAACGCGGCATCACCCTTTCCGGGGGGCAGAAACAACGGACTGCGATTGCGCGCGCCATCATCCGGAACCCTCGCATCCTCATTCTCGACGACGCGCTTTCCAGCGTGGATACCCACACCGAAGACAAGATCCTCAACCATCTCCGCGAAGTCATGCAGAACCGGACTACGATTTTCATTTCTCATCGGGTTTCCACCGTGCGCAATGCCGATATGATCGCGGTGCTGCACGCCGGCCGCATCGTAGAACTAGGCACACACGACGAGTTGCTGGCCCGCAACGGCTACTACAGCGACCTCTATAATAAGCAGTTGCTGGAAGAGGAACTGGCAGAAGTGTAGGGCAGTCGTCGGTCGTCAGTCTTCAGTCGTCAGCAAAACCACGTAAGATTCGCTGACGACTGACGACCGACGACTGACGACTGTTCTCCATGAAGCGCGTAGCCATCTCCGAATTGCTCGATACCGACGCCGGTACTGCCGACGAAGTTGCGGCGTCACTCAGCGATCTGCGCCGGATCAATCGCTGGTTCGGAGGCGTCGCCACCACCGAGAATATGGTTGAGCGGGTGGCGCACGAAACCAAGCAGTCGTCTCTGTCGCTGCTGGAGGTTGCCGGGGGATCCGGCTACGTCCCTGAAACCGCGGGCCAGCGACTGCAGCAACACGGGCTCCATTTGCAGGTCACGGTGCTTGATCGCGTCCCCTCCCATTTGAGCAACGCTCACAGGGCAGTCGTAGGCGATGCTCTCGCTCTTCCCTTTCGCGATTCAAGTTTCGATCTGCTAAGCTGCAACCTGTTCGCCCACCACTTGTCCCCGCCAGAGCTGGTGCAATTTGTTGATGAAGCTTTGCGAGTCTGCCGCATTGCAGTGCTGATCAATGATCTGGTCCGGCACCCGCTGCACATGTCGCTCGTGTATGCCGGCATGCCTCTCTACCGCAGCCGCCTGACGCGGCATGACGCGCCTGCGTCGGTGCGCCAGGCGTATACGCCGGAGGAGATGAAGACATTGCTGGCGCAATCCCGAGCGGCCAGAGTGGAGATTCATCGCCACTACCTCTTCCGCATGGGAGTGATAGTGTGGAAGTTTGTTTAATTAGGATGGGTATCGAAAGCTGAGAGCTGACAGCTGATTTCTGCATGCTCTACGATCTAATCATCATCGGCGGCGGCCCAGCTGGCACCTCCGCCGCTATTGCCGCCGTCCGCCAGGGCGCTAGCGTTCTGCTTCTGGAGCGTGGACGCTTCCCTCGCCACAAAGTATGCGGTGAGTTTGTCTCGGCGGAGTCACTCAGCCTGCTCAAAGACCTCCTCGACCACCAACACGCCGCGTTGTTGCATGACGCTGTTCGCATTCCGCGTGCCCGGCTATTTCTCGATGGCCGTACTCTTCACGCCAGCGTGGATCCACCTGCCGCGAGCATTGCCCGGTTCGACCTTGATGCAGCCCTCTGGCACTCAGCGGAGAGCGCAGGTATCGATGCCCGGCAGCAAGTCACAGTGCAAAGCGTCAGCGGCTCCGGCCCGTTCCGTATTGTCACCGCCAGCGGGGAGTTTGAAACTCGGACTGTTATTAATGCGTCAGGGCGGTGGTCGAATCTGAATCTGGCTCCCGCGGAGAGTGGAATGCGCTCCGAGAAATGGCTTGGGGTGAAGGCGCATTTCGCTGAGCCGAAACGGTGTCCGAGCCGTCGGTGGATTTGTACTTCTTTGACGGAGGCTACTGCGGGGTCCAGCCCGTCGGCACGGCGCGGGTGAATGCCTCGGCCATGGTCCGTGCCGATGTGGCCTGCTCTCTGCCCGAAGTCTTTGCCCAGCATCCCGCGCTACGCGACCGTAGCCGGAATTGGACTTTGGTCAGCGATCCCGTGAGCACTTCGCCTTTGATCTTTCGCAGTCCCCACCCTGAGCGAGATGGTGTTCTCATGGCCGGAGATGCTGCGGGTTTTGTGGATCCGTTCGTGGGCGACGGGATTTCGCTGGCGTTGCGCGGCGGCTCGCTGGCCGCGCGGTGCCTGAAGTCTTTTCTTGCCGGCGAGGCCTCTCTGCCCGATGCCGTGCGACGCTATAGCCAGGCCTACAAGGAGTCGCTGCTGCCAGTGTTTCGCGCGTCGTCGAAGATTCGCAGGATGCTGGTCTTGCCGCGATACGTGCGCAAACCGGTCCTCTCTTTTCTGGAAAGCAGTCCCGCAATTACCAACTACCTGGTGCGCAAGACACGTTGAACTTGATGTGGGCGCGAGCGTCCTCGCTCGTGCGGCATCACCACGGGCAACGTAGGGACATCTGTCCTCAGCTGTCCAGTCGAGCGAAGCTCGACGGCTTTTTGCCGAGGGAAATAGCAGAGCTCTGCTCCGCCGGACAGCCGAGGGCGGCTGTCCCCACGTGGTTCGTCGGGCGTATAGGGTCCTTCGACTCCGCTTAGGATGAGAAGAAGGCTAGCGCACGACCAGCACTTCGCGGACGTTGTCCCGGGCGAGAAAGAATTTGATGGAAGCAAAATCGCGGAAGAGATTCTCGATGTTGCGGTTGTTGAATACGCGCTGCAGGCGGAACTTGCTGGCCGGCCCACCCTTTTTTGCGTCGCCGCGAGAGATGAGCTGCATCTCCAGCACATCCCCACCTACGATGTGATAGCGGTAGCAAGGCGCATCCGGGCCTGCTTCCTGGGTGTGAAAAAAGGCCAATAGCATGCCTCCGGGCTTGAGGAGCGACCAGAGCCGCCCGATCACCGGCTTGACCAGGCTTTCGTCGAGATAGTCGGCAAGGTTCCAGCACAGGACAATATCGAACTGTGCCCCCGGATAGACCAGGTTTTCTTCCAGGAAGCGTTTGCTGTCTAAAGCTGGTTTACCGGCTTCATCCTTGATGGCAAGGGTCGGATCGGTTGAGGAAATCAGCAAGTCGTCGCTGTAGATCTTGTGTCCACGTTCTGTGCAATAGCGGATGTTGGCGGGAGACGTCGACCCCAGATCGAGTATGCAGAGAGCTTCCTCAGAATCGAGGGATTTAATCAGCTGGGCGAGACTGCTGGAGCGGCGTGTGAGCTTCGCTCGCTGGGCCGCCGTTGCTTCCGACGCGGTGCTGTCTGACGAACCGAAAAATTTCATCAAGCTGTGTGCAACTAAGGCCGCCGGCGACCGCGGGGCGTCTGTTCCATTCGCTCACGGCATCGTGAGCCGAACGAAGAAGATCGGGGCAGGAATTACTTGCCGTCGCTCGGATTAATTTTCATCGCCACCGTGGCAGTACTGCCTGCCGCCGAACTTGCTGCCGCAGATGCGGTAGCGGCGGATGCCGGCTTGGCCCCATCTGTCTTCGTCATGTCCTTCTGGATATCGACTTTGCCCTTGAAGTAAGCGCCCTCTTCAATCGCAACCCGCTGCGTGATGATATCGCCTACGGCGATGGCCGACTTGGTCAGTTCGGTGCGCTCAGAAGCGCGGATGTTGCCGTCGAGCTTGCCCTGGACGATCACGCCCTTGGCGTTTACATTGGCGCGAACCTGACCGTGAGGGCCAATGATCAAGCGGTTCCCGGAGAGCTCGATGCTGCCCTCCACCTGGCCATCCACGTAGAGGTCCTCGCTGCCTGAGAGTTCCCCTTTGATGATGACGGACTTGCCAATATGCGCAAATTCTGTCGTCTTCGGCGTCTCCATGATTTCGGCCTCCTTGGGCACATTTACCAAACTGGACGCGCACGGGAATCCCAGCTGCGATTTGCCAGGGCCAGAAATGCTAATTGAAAGGAAACCCCGCAACCCTTCGCGAACGCCATTCGTGCTTCATCGAACTATATCCCACAGCGATCACCGGGGCAACCTGCCAAAGGGCGAATCAGCATTCAAACCCGTTGCCTTTAGCGGTTCCGGAGTCGGCCCCGTTACACTTTTGTAGGGGACCATTTAGACAACATCGCGGCCTCGTTTTTCGTCTAATCTAGCAGGGGGCGCGTGCCTGATCCCATGAGACCGGTCCTGCTCAGGACGACCTTGTCAACGCTGCTGATGGCGCTTGCACTCCATGTGAGTCCGTGGAGTTTGGCGCAAGGGCTGCCTGCGGAAACGCCAAGTGAACTGGTGAGGCGCGCCGTCGCCAACGAAATCAGGAGCAACAATCAGGGTCCGAAATACATGTGCCGCCAGCGCAAGGAAACGCCGGCCGGATCGCAGACCAAACTCATGGTGGAAACCCGCGACGCCATGGTTGGCATGGTGGTGGCCTACAACGACCAGCCCCTCAGTCAGCAGCAACGTAGAGACGAATACGGACGCATCGAGCGCTTCGTAAACCAACCCGCAGAGCTGGAGCGTAAGCGCAGGCAGGAAAAGGAAAGCGCTGAGCGGGTCAATCTTATCCTCAAGGCGTTGCCCGATGCTTTCCTATACGAATACGACGGAACGGAAACAGGCCGGCCCGGTGTCGGGAAATCCGGAGAGCAGCTTTTGCGGCTCAAGTTCCGGCCCAATCCCCGCTACGATCCGCCGTCGCATGTGGAGCAGGTCCTCACCGGCATGCAGGGCGTGGTCCTGGTGGATGCCGAAAAACAGCGGATTGCCAGAATCGATGGCACTCTTTTCAAGGAGGTAGGCTTCGGATGGGGCATCCTCGGCCATCTCGATCGTGGAGGTCATTTCCAGGTCGATCAGGCTGACGTCAACGACGGCAACTGGAGCATCGCTCGTATGGACCTGACTTTCACCGGCAAGATTCTTCTGTTCAAGAGTATTGATATCAAGTCAACCGAGATCTACGCTGATTTTCGCCCCGTGCCAGCGGACCTGACGTTTGCCCAGGGCATCGAATTGCTGAAACAACAGCAGGCGGCTATTGCTCAGAATGGAGCGTCCTGTTGCAGCAGCAAGTAGCGTGTGGGGCGGACACTCTTGTCCGCCGGGTTTGACGTTGATTTTGTCTTTGGTTTTGCAATCGTTGCCTGGCTGCGAAGTGGAATTTTGCCACACGCAAATTCCAAGTCAAAGGCGGCGGGCGAGGGCGCCCGCCCTACATGGGGTCAGAAAGTTTCTTTTCTCACGGCGAGCTTCTCGATCAAATCTTCACGAACCCGGTAACCCGTCCCGGGCTCATCGCTCACCGTAATCGTTCCCTGCGGGCTTACTTCGACCTCGGGTTCGATGATGTCTTCCGCCCAGTAGCGTTTCGAGGCAGACACATCACCGGGCAGGCGGAAATTCTGCAAAGTGGAGAGCGCGATATTGTGGGCGCGGCCCACACCGGTTTCGAGCATTCCTCCGCACCATACCGGGACGTTGTTGTCCTGGCACACGTCGTGCACTTTTCTGGCTTCGCTGAACCCGCCCACCCGGCCGACTTTGATATTCACGATGCGGCAGGCGCCGGTTTCAACCGCCGTCGCCGCGTCGCGCGCGTGGCGGATGGACTCGTCCAGACAGATGGCGGTTTTCAGTTCGCGCTGCAGCCGGGCGTGATAGTAGATGTCGTCATTCCACAGCGGCTGCTCGATCATGAGCAGCTCGAAGCGATCAAATTTGCGCAGGTGTTCAACCTCATCGAGCTGATAGGCAGAGTTGGCATCGCAGCTCAACAGAATGCCGGGCCAGCGCGAACGAATCCGTTCCAGCACATCGATGTCCCAGCCCGGCTTCACCTTCACCTTGATGCGTCGGTAGCCGGCGGCAAGTTCGGTCTCGATCTTGTCCAGCAGCTGTTCGATCGAATCCTGAATGCCGATGGAGACGCCGCACTGGATCTCGCGAGTCGTGCCTCCGAGCAGCTTCCATAGTGGCTGCTGCTTCTGTTTGGCCTCCGCATCCCAGGCGGCATTTTCGATTGCCGCCTTGGCCATGCGGTGGCCGCGCACTCTGGCCATCAGCCCGGCAACTTCGTGGGCGGCGCTCAGGGGGCGTCCCAATACCGCCGGCGCCAGGTATTCCTTGATGGTTGCCCAGGCAGTCTCAATCCACTCCGAACTGTAAAACGGATCTTCACCGGCGACACATTCTCCCCAGCCCTCGACGCCCTCGCAACTGGCCGTAAGCAGCAGGATGCGGCGGCTATAGACACGGCCAAAACTCGTCTCGAAAAAGTGGACCAGCGGCATTCGAATTTCGCGCAGCGTAATGGTTTCAATTTTCATTGGAGCTCAAGCAGGATACATCCATGTTTCGTTCCACCGCCCCAGCAGGAATTTGCCAGCCCCCTGCTGGTCGCGTTCATAGCCCAGCACCGCCAGTCCGTCCGAAAACGCCTGCAGGAAATCCTTTCGGTTGCATTCCTGTACTTCCTGGGCGCGCCCCCGCGTCGCCGGAGCAGCCTTCCATCCGTAGATTTCGGCCGGAACCGAAATTGTTTTCAGGGTCTCGAACTCCGGCTTTCGATCGCCACCCAGCAGACTCTCCACCCGATTCGACTTCAGCCACCACTCCGCCACCAGACGATCGGAAGGCAGGCCGCCCTGCAGAGGCGATGACGTGATTCCATACTGATTGACGTGATAGCGGCGAGCGATGGCTCCCAGGCGTTCGATGTTCAAATAGGCATTCTTGATTTCCAGCGGATCAAACGTCCACTCGATCAATTCAAATCCCCGGGCCAGCGCGTCCTCTCGCTGAAAGAGCTTGATTTGACGCCCCAGGCCGGCATTGCGGTACTGACTCCGCACCGCCAGCATTTGCGAATGGAGATAAGAATGTCCGCCCCGCGAACCCGGCACAGACAATGCGAAGGCTACGATGTTCCCCTCGTCAAAGGCGCCGATGACCTGACCACCAATTTTCTCTGCCACCACAAACATGCGCAGCGGCACCAGTTCGACGTCGGCGAAATTCCAAACTTCTTTTTGCAGGGTAACGCAGGCAGACATTTCATCCAGGTTATGGCACTTGCGGATCACCATCTGCGCTCTCGCTCATCCCGCCTCGCGCTCGCTGTCCTGCCCGTTTTCTTTCAACTGAATCTTCGCCTGCTGCCACAAAGACTCCAGCTCGGTCATGGATGCCTGCTCCGGCTTGCGTCCGGAAGTGCGCAACTGCGCCTCAATCCATTGAAACCTGCGCTTGAATTTTCGGTTGGTCTTTCTCAGCGCCGACTCCGGATCGAGCGACAGATAACGTGCAATGTTCACCAGCACAAAGAAGAGATCTCCCACTTCCTCTTCCAGATGTTGCCGGAGAGCTTCGGGGACTTGCTGTCCGCCGGAGCCCGCCAAGCCGCGGCCCTGCGGTCGCGGACCCGGCGCCGGGAATTCTTCCAGACCCTGCTGCAGTTCCGCCGTTTCCTCCCGCAGCTTTTCAAACAGACCATCCACGTTGGGCCAGTCGAAACCGACTTGCGCCGCCCGCGAACTGAGCTTGTACGCTTCCATCAAAGCCGGCATCGCCGTGGAAACGCCCGCCAGCACGGACTCGGAGGGGGCTGAATTCTTATCGCTCGCACTTTTCTTCTTTTCCTCGGCTTTCAATGCCTGCCAGTTTCGCAGCACCTCGGATGAAGTCTCAGCCTTCACATCTCCGAACACATGCGGGTGCCGGTCCACCAATTTTGTGCTGAGGCGATCCAGGACTTCGTCGATCGAGAACGTGCCCTGGTCCTTGGCCATCTGGGCGTAAAACAAAACCTGGAGCAGCAAATCGCCCAGTTCGCCGGGGAGCTCGTCCCAATCGCGGTTGTCAATGGCTTCCAGAACTTCGTAAGTTTCTTCAAGAGTGTAGGGCTTGATCGAATCGAAGGTCTGTTCCCGGTCCCAGGGGCATCCACCCGGACCACGCAGCCGGGCCATGATCGAAACGGCGCGTTCGAAGCGTTCTCCAGTGGTTGGCATGCGGCCCAAACACTGTAAACGACAGGGATGTGAATGAGCAATGAATGCGACACGCCGGTACAAACCACGTGGGGACAGCCGTCTCGGCTGTCCGGTCGAGCGAAGCTCGACAATTCTTTGGACCGGTACGTCATTCTTAGCTCTTCGCAGCGCCAAGCGGACAATTCACCGCCAAGTGCGGCAGCACCCGCAAAGCTCATAGGGGTCCTCTCGACTCAGCTCAGGATGACAGACCAGCCAAAAAAGCTTGATTAACTGGCTTTCCTGCAATGACTTACGCTTGTTTATCAAAGTATCATTACAACTTACGAAAAGTTAATACGGCCTTGCCGCGTGGTTACCCCTCTAACCGATGTTATCTTTTCCCAATCCGTAAACCCGGGCAAGCTATCCTACAAACGTATCGTCCGGTCCTGATATCGAAATGAACTACGCTCCCCCAATCCGGCAGCCGCTCGAAGGCGAGCGATTCCAGGTCATCGTCATTGGCGGCGGGATCAACGGCGTCGCTATCGCCCGGGAGTGCGCTCGCGCCGGCCGCCGCACCCTGCTGGTCGAGCAACACGACTTTGCCGCCGGCACGACCAGCCGCGCCACGCGCATCATCCACGGCGGGCTGCGCTACCTGGAGCACGCCGAGCTCGGACTAGTCCGCGAGTCTCTGCTCGAACGCCGGCGCCTGCTGCAGGAGCGCCCGCACCTGGTGCATCCCATACATTTTCTGCTGGCGCTCGACCAGAACAGCGGACGCAGCGCATTCACTATACGCATCGGCCTGTGGCTGTATCGCCGCCTGGGCGGAGGCAGATTGCAGGAGGGATCAAGCCTCAAGGACCAGAAAAAGCTGGAGCGCCTGCTCGACTCCGGCCGGCGCTGGTCGGTTTTCAGCTACGAGGATGCGCAGTGCGAGTTCCCCGAGCGCCTGGTAGCGGAGTGGCTGGTCGAGGCCATGGAGGCTGGCGCCGTGGCCCGCAATCACACCCAGGTACTTGCCGTGGACGTCCGCCATCGGCGCGTGGCCGGCGTTCTGTTACGAGATCAGTTGAGCGGGAAAGAGGAGCGCGTCGAAGCCACCTGGATCATCAATGCCACCGGCCCCTGGGCGGACCGGCTGTGCCAGCGCTCCCGCATCGAGACTTCGCACCCCATGGTTGGCGGAATTCGCGGCTCGCATATCGTGCTGCCCCGCTTCGCGGGCGCGCCGGATGCAGCGGTGTACACCGAAGCCCTGGACAAACGTCCGATTTTTGTTATTCCCTGGAATGAACAGGTACTGGTGGGCACCACCGAGGTCGCGGACCAGGGGGATCCGGGCAAGGTCCAGCCCTCGCCCGAAGAGATCGACTACCTGATGCGCTCCTTCGTCCATCTGTTTCCGCAGGTCAAGCTCTCGGCAGCAGATATCCGTTACAGCTTTGCCGGGGTTCGGCCTCTGCCTTTTGCGCCCAAGGAAAACGCTGGGGCCGTGACCCGCAGACACTTCCTGCACGATCACGCCCAGGACGGCGCCGAGCACATGATTTCGGTCATTGGCGGCAAGCTGACAACCGCTGCAGAATTGGCCCGTCAGTGTGCAGCCAAAATCGGAGTGCCGTCAAAGTCTTCGAACACGATCGCCATCGCCTCGGCAGAGAGCGCAGCCCTGCTGCTCGACCAATGGGTGATTGAGATCGGCGACGGGGGAAGCGTCAGTGCAGACACGGCGCGCGGCATTGTCGAATGGCATGGCAAGCGCGCCCTGGATATCTCGAATATGGCGCGGCGCAGCCCGGACCTGCGCGCCCCGCTTTGTTCCCACAGCGAACACATTGTTGCCGAAGCGGTCGATGCCTTTGCCGGAGAGTGTGCAGCCACGCTGGGCGATGTGCTGCTGCGGCGGGTACCGGTTGCGCTCGGCGCCTGCTGGTCTCCGGCCTGCAGCCGGGAAGCTGCTGCCCGCATTGGTGCCGTCATGGGATGGGACGAGTCGCAATCCGCGGCGCAACTGGAAGCCTTCGAAATCGAGCGCGCCAGCTTTCTGCGCAAGGCGGCGCGGTTGAACACCCCCATTGAGGCCGCCGCCGACTAGCGGGCACGAACCATGTGGGGACAGCCGCCCTCGGCTGTCCGAGCGGAGCAACGCTCCGCTAGATGTTTCCCGCCCAAAAACACAGTCGAGCTGCGCTCGACTTGGACAGCCGAGGGCGGCTGTCCCCACGTGGCTCGTGGTGCTTTATCGCAGCGTAGCCACCAGCAATTTAGTTTCGTCGGAGATAATCCCATCCACTCCCCACGCGGCCAGACGCCGCATGGTTTCCGGATCATTCACCGTCCAGACGAAAATTCTTAGGCCGGCGTGCTGCACGTCTTGCACGAGTAACTGGTCCACCAGCGACTGGTGAGGGATCACGTAGTCGACAGGCAGCTCGCGCCAGCGGGCAAGTTGAGCCGGCGTCTCGCAGATGATCCCGATCGAGACCGAGGCGTTGCGGGCTTCCAAATCCATGACGACGTCGGGAATAAAGGAAGAGACGACATAACCCCTTCTCGGCGGAAATTCGCCCAACGCAGTCAGCACCTTCGATTCCAGATCTCTTACTTTGAGCTCGATGTTGAGGAAGGAGCGTCCGCCATAGCGCTCGATCACGTCAGTGAGCCGGGGCAATTGGGGCAAGCGCTTGGCCTGTGAGCGTGCGATCGCGAGCTTGCCGACTTTGGGGTCGTGGCAAACCACGGCGGTCCCGCAAGCCGCCAGGCGAACGTCGAACTCAAAACCGTCGCAGCCATGCTCGAGTGCGAGATCGAACGAGGCAAAACTATTCTCTGGGATCCCGGTAGACGCACGTGCCCCGCGATGGCCAAGCAGGAGGGGGAAGCGGACCATGATGCATTGTACTTATGAATCGATTTAGGGGCTGTGAATTACGCGGTCAACAAACCAAATTAGTCCAAGTCGAAATCCCGGATCGGTTTTCCCGTGTCCGGAGACTCTTTGGCCTTCTTGACCGCCTCCTGGAATTTCTTCTCCAGCAGGCTGGAGGCGTTCTTCTGGGCTTCCACCGATTGCCGGAAGATGGAATCCCGGCGGGTGTCCTGCTCCTTCATGGCCCGGGCGGCTTCTTCGATGTCGGCGAACATCCGGGGCTTGACCGCGGCGGTGTGAGCGATAACTCCCTGGATTTCTGCGTCCACCTTAAGGACGGCGTTGCAGCAGGGGCAGGTTACCTCGAACGGGGGGACGTTCTTCGGCATGACCGAATCATACCGCAAAATCCCTAGTCATGACGCTGCAGCTTGATGGGGAAAATCTTGAACAGGGTAAGCATCTCCCATCCCAGCAGAACGATAGAGACAATCACCACCATGATGGCAATGGTCTCCCCGAAATTCAGGCGGTTGCGGTTGGGCTCGAAGCGCCGCGCCACCAGCCCCAGAATGTTGAGCGTGGCGAAGCCGAATACCAGCGCCCACAGGATGTTAAATATGTCCCCTTTTTTGGTGAAATCCGCGAGCAAGAGCAATGCCAGGAATTGAAAACGGAAGGCATAGCCTAGCCGGGTCAGGGGTTCGGGGAGGGAGGCCAGCAGCGAGGTCAGGGACACGGGCATGGGTTCGGTGTTTGGACGCGTGCAGACAGAAATCTAAGGGCTCACCAAAAGGAGAGATATTACGCTTTTCCGGTCGCGAAGTCAGCCATGAGGGCAATTGGGCAATTTGGCAATTTCACCCCCGAAGTTCCGAATCAGCCAACCGCCGCGCCAGACAAGGGCACCTTCCGTCGATTCTCGCGGGGATAGAATGTCGCCGATCGACCTCAGCGCGCAGCAAGCAGCTACAATTTATTGATCATGATTACAGCCAAACTCTTTGTATTTTTGTCTGCAGCTTTTCTGCTGGCAATCGCTCCCGGACCGGGAATGCTTTACGTTCTAGCGCGAAGCCTGGCGGGTGGAAAGCGAGAGGGTGCGCTTTCCGCGCTGGGCACCTTCGTCGGCGGGATGGTGCATGTTTTCGCTGCAGCCGCTGGTGTTTCGGTAATCCTGGCGAGATCTGCCACGGCATTCGCAGCAGTGAAATATGCTGGCGCGGCCTACCTGTGTTTCCTGGGAATTCGCATGATTCTTGAAGCCCATCGAGATGCGGGACAGCGCAATAACGAAGCCTCAACCTATCCCACTCTACCCCGCCGAGGTCCCTTCTGGCAGGGTGTAACCACGGAGGTTCTGAATCCGAAAACGGCTCTCTTTTTCCTCTCTTTCATACCGCAGTTCGTGGACCGGCAGAACGGCCACATATTCCTGCAATTCTTGATTTTGGGCAGCGTGTCGGTGGTGATGAATACGGTGGCAGACCTGGTCGTGACCGCGCTGGCGGGCCCCCTGGGCAATCGCATTCGCTCGTCCGCCAGTTTCCGCCGACGCCAACGCACGGCTACCGGAGTCATCATGGTTGGCTTGGGAACTTACCTGGCGACGAGCGAGAAATGAAACTCTTAAAGCGAAATGATTTGATGATCCAGGCAGTCCGTACGAAGTGTGTCATAGAGGTTGCGCAAGAGCCCGGATCCATGGCGCGCCACAAAATACAGCGCCGCCGATCTCCCTCTCCTGCAGGACCTTATTGGGATAAAGGGCGTTGCCCAGCAATTCGGCATGGCGTCCCAGTATCTCGCTTTGCCGTAGCTCGGCCCGTGCCGCCCGTGAACGCAACTGTTCAAGCTGATGCTGCATCTTGGAGCCAGCGTTCACGGCAGCCTCCACCAGAGTCTTGTCCAAACGCTCGAGCGATTGTTGAATCGAGCCCAAAGACTGCTTCAACGACGACTCCGCCCGGTCGAAGGCCGACTGCAAGTCGGAGGGCAACGCATGCTTCGCCAAAGTCTCCCGCAGAGCATCCGGGCCCTGAAAGATGTCAGGAACCGACAGGCCGTAACGCTCAAGTAACACTTGAGGTTTAGTTTCCACGATGGTCGCCGAAAATCGTGGAAGAATCGGCGTGGCCCGCCCCAGCAGTGCTTTGTAGACTACAGCGCCCTGGCCAAAGTAGGCGATTTCTGCGGCCCCGCCCACATATGCCAGCGTGGGCAAGAGGTAGTCTTGCACCACCGGTCTGAGTAATACATTGGCGCTGAACTGCTCCGGCTCGGATGTGGTCCGGCGCAGCATCTCCGCCGGAGAAACAACTTCATCTTTCACCAGAAACTCCGCGCCGCTGTCATTCGCTCGCCGCTGTATGGGTACCCGGGCTCCATCGCGAAGCGTAAACAGTAGCGTGGACGAGGGCGTCACTTTCACCTGCTGGTGGTATCCCGCGGCTTCCAGTTCCCTTCCGCGCTGGAGCAAAGCATCATCCAGCTCCGCTGCCCGCTCGATCGCCGCACTGTAGATGGGCGCGGCGATGCGGTGGAATTCCGGGTCCGAGGCATCCAGCAGAATTACGCCCCACTCGGCAAACAGGCGGGAGAACAAGCGCGCGAATGCGCTGCCAAAATTCTCTCCCGGACGGTAGGCCTCGCGCAGGAATTTCGTGACTTCGGAATCGCCCAGCAATCCAGCGGCGGCTTCAACCACCAGTTCGATCTCGGGACCAAACGTCACCGTCCCCACCGGCGCGTCGGGCAATCCCCGAGAGGTGGCGGAAAGCTTCTGCAGCGAAGCATCCTGTCCTAAAAATGAAATGTGGCTGATCTCGTCGAGGTCGTGGTCAGTGGTAGCCAGCCAGAACACTGGAACGCAGTCAGAACCCGCATCCGTCGCCTCTTGAGCCAGCTTGATCGTACTCAGCGCTTTGAAAATGGAAAATAGTGGACCACCGAACAGCCCGACCTGTTGTCCGGTCACAAGAGCAGACGCTCCGCCGCGCAGACGAGCGATATTCTCGAGAGTCCGGGGAGAGGCGTCCCACACCCGGTTCTGCCGTTCCAGAATGTCAGCCACACGCGCGCGCCGCGCCGAGTCATAACTTATCGCGGCTGTTTCGTCTTTCAACCATTCGGAAAAATGTGGAGAGCGGAAGTAGAAAGGTTGGATGGAGGGAGCCCAGGAAAGGAAATCGGTGAAAAGCGGCGTGGTATGCGGAATCTGGCGGAACGGCAGACACTGCGCCTTCACCGGCAGCTCTCCTGGCAGCGCATCTTCATACATGGTTGGACGAAGGCAGTCATGCGTTGGTCACACCCCTGATTCTACCCATATGCCCGTACTTGAGATGTCGGAAACGGCGGCAGGATTCTCTAAAAATGTAGGCGCGAGCCCTTCGACCTCGCTCAGGGCAGGCTCCGCTCGTGCGGCAGTGGAACGAACGCTGGTCTTCGTGGGGTATTTATTGCTGTTGCTGCTGCTCCTGCTGCATGTTCTTCGGGGGAATGGCCGGTGGTTCCTGCGCCTTCTCAACCAGCAAAGACCACTCCTCTGGAACCGGGAGCCCGTGTTCGAGTTCCGGCGGATCAACCGAAGCCGTCACCCGCACAGCGACCGACAACTCGCTGGGGGTTTGTCCGCGGAAGATTCCCCGGGTCGGCGGCACGTCTGCGTAGTCACGGCCAATGGCGGTGCGAATGTGGCGGTCACCCGCCAGCAAGCAGTTTGTGGGATCGAACCCAACCCAACCCAACGGCGGTAGAAAGGCTTCCACCCAGGCGTGAGTCGCGTCCACAACCGAGCGGTCGTGGTCCCGCGAACTGCGATAGAGGTATCCGCTGACGTAGCGGCAGGGGATTTTCAACCTGCGCACCAGGGCGATCATAATGTGCGCAAAATCCTGACACACGCCTTGACGACTCGCGATGGCATCATCAATCGGCGAGTCCACTTTCGTGCTCTTGGGCACATATTCGAACCAGTCGTAGAGCTTCTGATTCAGCTCCCGCAACAAGCTCAAGGGATCGTCGCGCCGGCGAACATCCAGCTGCTTGGCGAGTTCGAGCAAACCCGGCGTCGGCTGGGCAAACTCGCTGGGCAGCATCATCTCCCAGTAGTCCCCCATTTTGACCTGCGCATCGGCTTCGGCCCAGGCGTCGGCCGGCAGAGAGGCTGGGATCTCCTGGGATGGCTGCATGTCGAGCAGCGACTCCGCCACGATCACCAGATAGGAATGCTGTCCCGGAATGTCGAAGTGGTGAATGTTATTGCCCACATGATCGCGATAGGCAAACACCCGGCAGCGCGGGCTCACCGCCAGGTGAAAGGTGAGACAACGCTGGTTGCCTTCACTTCGCGGATGCATCCGAGCTTCCATCACACTCTCGCTTACCGGAGAGGTGTAGTGAAATTTCGTCAGATGCTGAATGGAATAGAACATGAAAGCTCGGTCCCCTATCCCGCGAGTGCGGTCTGAATTGCGTAATTCACGTAAAGCTCGTAGATGGTTTCGTGAATGTCGCGGCACTGCCGCAAAATATCGTGCAAATAGCTGCCTACGTCTTGAGACAGGATTTCGGAAATCTGTCCAAAGCTGAGGGATGCCTGGAGTCGCCCGGCCAGCCTGGTCAACTGCGCTCCTCGCCGCCTGCCGCCCTCTCCGTGAATAGCTTCCAGGGCATGCTGCAAGTGATCAATGGAGTAGCGCACCGAGTGCGGAAACTCCGGGTTCAGCAACAGAAATTCAATGATCCGGTCCGGACTGATGTCCGCGGTGTAAACCTTGCAATACGACTCAAACGCGGTGCACGACCGCAGCAACCCGATCCACTCCAGATATTCGCTCGCCTCAGGCGTCTGATCGGGATGCCCCCAAAACTCGCGATGATAAAGGCCCAGCAGCGTGACCGTGGCGCAGGCGCGCTCCATGTAGCGTCCCACCTGGATAAAATGCCAGCCCTCGCCGTGGCTCATGGTCGAATCAGTCACGCCCTGAATGAGGTGCACGCCTTCGATCACCGCCAGCAGGAAGTCGGACGGCAGCACATCATCGGTTTCATTCGGTTTGTGCCGCGTCACCTGGTGGAACAGATGGTTGAGTCTCTGCCACTGCTCCGAGCTGATCTCTTCACGCACTTGGCGCGCATTCTCGCGGGCCGCGGCCACGCACGCCGTAATCGACGAACGATTTCCCGGATCGAAGGTAAGGATTTGCGCCACCTGGTAGGCATCCCCGCTCCACGCCAGGTTGGGCGGGTTCCCCAGCGCCGCCAGGACCCGCCGCCAGCGCCGGTCGGCGCTCGAAGCAGACTCGTCCAGCATCAGGTTCAGATTCACATCGAGCAGACGAGCCGCGTGTTCGGACCGTTCCAGGTAGCGGCTCATCCAGTACAGGTTGTCAGCGACACGAGAGAGCATGGCTTATTGGTTCAACACCCAGGTATCTTTGCTGCCGCCGCCCTGCGACGAATTCACCACCAGCGATCCGCGGCGCAGGGCCACGCGAGTAAGGCCGCCGGGAACTATTGTCACTTTATCTCCAAACAGCACATAGGGACGCAGGTCCACGTGCCGGGGCTGCAGCGTGTCGTCAATGAAGCACGGCGCCCGAGAAAACCTGACAGTCGGCTGTGCAATGTAATTTCGCGGATCCGCGATGATTCGTTCACGGAACTCCTGCCGCTCAGCGGCGCTGCTATGCGGCCCGATCAGCATGCCGTAACCGCCCGATTCTCCGACCGCTTTGACCACCAACTTGTCCAGATTCTGCAAAACGTGGTCACGCTGCACCGGGTCATTGAGCAAATAGGTCTCCACGTTGTTCAGCACCGGATCTTCGTCGAGATAGTACTTGATGATCTTGGGCACGTAAGCGTACAGCGCCTTATCGTCAGCCACGCCCGTGCCAAAGGCGTTGGCCAGGGTCACATTCCCTGCCCGGTATGCATTAAACAATCCCGACACGCCCAGCACCGAGTCTGAGCGGAAGGCCAGCGGATCGATAAAATCGTCATCCACGCGACGGTAAATCACGTCTACGCGGCGAAGTCCGGTGGTGGTCCGCATGTAGACGACGTTGTCGTGGGTGACCAGATCGCGGCCCTCAACCAGCTCGATCCCCATTTGCCGCGCCAGGTAGGCGTGTTCGAAGTATGCCGAGTTGAAGACCCCTGGGCTGAGCAGCACGATGGTCGGCTCCGGCCGTCCTTCCGGCGACAGCGACCGCAGCGTGCTCAGCAGAGCCTGGGTGTAATGCTCGATGGGGCGGACGCCCTGGCGGCGAAACAGATTGGGGAAAATCCGCTTCATCACCCGGCGGTTGGTCAACATGTACGAGACTCCGCTGGGCACCCGCAGATTGTCTTCCAGGACCACGAACTCCCCGCTGGGCAGCCGGATCAGGTCCGATCCGACGACCGCGACGTAGACATTTCGTGGCACCTGCAGCCCCCGCATCTGGCGCCGAAAATGCTTGCAGCTGTAGACGATCTCGCGGGGCACGGTGCCGTCGGAAAGAATGCGGCCTTCGTGATAGATATCGCGCAAAAACAGATTGAGCGCGGTGATGCGCTGGGTCAGACCCTTCTCGATTCGGTTCCACTCAGCGCTGGTGATCAGCCGGGGCAGAAGATCGTACGGAAAGATGCGCTCAGTCCCTTCGTCCCGCCCGTAAACCGTGAAGGTGATGCCCTGGTTCAGAAATGCCAGATCGGCAGCGTGTTTACGGCGCCGAATTTCGTCGGCGGGCAGAGAGGAAAAAGTCTCTAATAGAGGAGCGTAGTGCGGGCGAGGTTTGCCTGAACTTTCAAACGTCTCGTCATAGGCGTCATCGACGAGATAATTCTGCAGAACCGGGTGGTCGAAGCGGCTAATTTCCGCCAAACCCATGGCGAAGTATAAGGTGAGGCATTCCGGCTAGGCAATAGCGTTCGGGCAGGTTTCCTGCGTTCCGCCAACATCCAAGGCTTTGGGCGACGGCCCGACCCCCTAGACAATGGACTTACAGCAGCTTAGCGCAGCTTTATCGATAGTCTCTATCGGCAAAATAGTGGCAGGAATAATTTTCTTCGCGACCTTTGCGGCAGAGGACCGCAAAGAAAATCCCTAAACAATTTGCAGCAGGATCATTACACTGCTATGGAATCTCCGGGCAGCGAGTGCCCAGCGACACGCATCTTAGGCCAACGGCCCCCAGCGTTTTCAAGTTAAAGAGGAGAGATAGAATGATTGCCTTCTCCGTAAACGGCAAACACGTCAAGCTCGATGTCGATCCTTCCACTCCACTGCTCTGGGTCATCCGCGACCATCTCCTCCTCACCGGAACCAAATATGGATGCGGCATGGCGCAATGCGGCGCATGCACGATCCACATTGATGGCGAAGCTGTGCGCTCGTGCGTCGCGCCGGTATCGCGGGCGGCTGGTAAAGCTGTCACCACGATTGAAGGCTTGTCGTCCGATCTCAGTCATCCTTTACAACGCGCCTGGCTCGAAGAAGACGTGCCTCAATGCGGCTATTGCCAGTCGGGACAGCTGATGAGTGCGGCCGTGCTGCTGCGCGAGAAACCGCAGCCTACTGATGAGGACATCGATCAGGCCATGACCGGCAACATCTGCCGCTGTGGAACCTATCCCCGCATCCGGCGAGCCATCCATCGGGCTGCCGGCATGGTCGCCAAGGGTGGTGCCCAATGACCCCTCGACCCATCAGCGATGCGCGGGCGCAGACTGGGATACCGCGCCGCCAGTTCCTGAAATTCTCGGTGGCTGCAAGTGGTGGCTTGCTGATTGGATTTTACTTGCCCGAGTCCAGCGGCAAGGCCGCGGCGCAGGCCTCGGATAGCGTTTTTATGCCGAACGCCTTTGTGCGGATCGGCGCCGACGAACAGATCACGGTTATCGTGAACCATTCCGAGATGGGACAGGGCGTCTATACCTCGTTGCCCATGTTGCTGGCCGATGAACTCGACGCCGACTGGTCCAAGGTTGGTTTCGAGTCGGCTCCGGTTGATCCGAAATACAACCACCCCGCTTTCGGCATGCAAATGACCGGGGGAAGCTCCAGCGTGTGGTCTGGTCTGGAGCAATTCCGGCAGGCTGGCGCTGCAGCTCGCGGCATGCTGGTCGCGGCTGCGGCGAAACATTGGAACACGGACCCCGCCTCGTGCCGCACCGAGTCGGGAGCGGTCTTTGATAGTTCCAACCGCAAGCTGACCTATGGTCAACTGGTCGCCGATGCGGCCAAGCTGACCCCGCCCGAGCACGTTCAACTGAAAGACCCGAAGAATTTCAAGCTGATTGGCAAGCCCATTAAGCGCCTCGATACTCCAGTCAAACTAAATGGCAAAGCAGTCTTTGGGCTGGACGTGAGCCTGCCGGGAATGCTGACGGCAGTCATCGCCCGTCCGCCGATTTTTGGGGCGAAGCTGAACAGCTTTGACGATTCCAAGGCGCGCTCCATGGCGGGTGTCCGCAAGATCGCGCAGGTTCCCTCCGGCATCGCCGTGATTGCCGACACTTTCTGGCAAGCCAAGGTGGCGCGCGACACGCTGCGCGTCGAATGGGACGACGGCGCGATGCGCTCTTTCAGCACCACGCAACTCATGCAAACCTTCCGCGAGCGGGCAAAGACGCCGGGCGTGAGCGTACGAAAAGAAGGAGACGCGCCCGCTGCATTGGCCAGTGCAGCCAAGAAAATCCAGGCGGTTTACGAAGTTCCGTATCTTTCGCACCTGATGATGGAACCGCTGAACTGTGTGGTAGACCTGCGCTCGGACTCCTGCGAAGTCTGGACGGGTTCGCAGTTTCAAACCGTCGACCGGGCCAACGCGGCGAAGACTGCAGGTCTGCCGAATGACAGCGTGCAGCTCCACACCACATTTCTGGGCGGAGGCTTTGGCCGCCGCGCCAATCCGCAGTCCGATTTTGTGGTTGAGGCAGTCGAAGTTGCCAAGGCAGTGGGAAGGCCCGCAAAAGTGAAAGTGGTGTGGACTCGCGAAGACGACATGCAAGGCGGATGGTATCGCCCGGCGTTTCTACATGCCATCGAGAGCGGCATCGATGCCAGCGGCAATCCTGTGAGTTGGGCGTCACGTTCGGTCGGCCAGTCCATCATGGCGGGCACGATGTTTCAGGCGATGTTCATGAAGGGAAAAGAATACGATCCGTCGTCGGTAGAGGGTATTGACGATCTTCCCTACGCCATTCCCAACCTTGCCATCGAGTCTCACCAGGTGGATCTCAATGTTCCAGTGCAATGGCTGCGCTCTGTGGGACACTCCCACTCCGCGTTTGCGGTTGAATGTTTCATCGACGAACTGGCAGCTCTGGCGCAGAAAGATCCCTACCAGTTCAGGCGGGATTTGTTGTTGAAGCAGCCGCGTTATCTCGGTGTTCTCGATCTTGCGGCAAAGAAAGCGGGATGGGGCAAGCCGCTGCCCAAGGGTGTGGGCCGTGGAATCGCTGTGCATTTTGCCTTTGGCAGTTACTCCGCTCACGTTGCCGAAGTCTCAGTCACCGACGGCAAGATCAAGATACATCGCATGGTGTGCGCCATCGACTGCGGTCAGTATGTGAATCCAGGCATCATCGCCGCGCAGACGGAAGGGGGAGCGATCTTCGGCGCATCAGCCGCGCTCTTTCAGGAGCTAACCTTTGAAGGCGGGCGCCTGCAGCAGACTAATTTCAACACCTTCCCGGTTATGCGCATCAACGAATGTCCCGAGATCGAAACCCACATCGTCGAGAACAAGGAGAAATCCGGTGGAATTGGAGAGCCGGGTGTTCCTTGCGCCGCTCCGGCGATCGCAAACGCCCTGTTCGCAGTAACCGGAAAACGGGTCCGGCGGCTGCCTATCCGCCTGTCGGAGGCCGTATGAAGCACTTCGCGGCAGTCAGGCACTCGACCATGTTCACAATTCTTGCTCTCGGCGGTGCGTTGCTGCTCTGCCGGCCTTTCGCAGCAGCAGAACCACCGGCGAAAAACAACTCCGCTCCCCCACCGGCAGGTCGAGATGGATCGCTCTTCACCGCGTTTGTCCCGGTTCTGCGCCATCCCCGATGTATGAATTGCCACTCGACGGGAGACTTTCCCCGGCAGGGCGATGACGGGCATCCCCACGCCATGAATGTGCAGCGCGGCGCCGGAGGTCATGGTGTTACCGCCGAAAAATGCAGCACCTGTCATCAGGACCACAATCTCGAAGGTGCAAATCTTCCTCCCGGCGCGCCCAACTGGGCCTTGCCCCCGGCGAACGTGCCCATGATCTGGCAGGGCCTGACGGATGGCCAGATTTGCCAGTCAATCAAAGACCCGAGGCAGAACAAGAACCGGAACCTCGACCAGTTGGTCGAGCACCTCACGGAAGACAAACTGGTGATGTGGGCCTGGAATCCGGGCGAGGGTCGAACGGCTGTCCCGATGTCCCACGATGAGTTCGCCGCCAAAGTAAAACAATGGCAGGCCGCCGGAGCGCCCTGCCCCTAACGGCCCTTGGTCCTCGAGGGTGACCCTGTCCAAGCTCCGCTTGGGCGGGGATTTTGCTGCGATTGTGAAGTCACGATTTTCGATCTGGTAACTGACATAAACCCCCGCCCAAGTGGAGCTTGGACGGGTTACCCTCGAGTGCTGTTATCAGTGTTTGGCTTTGGAGAAATCCGCTACTGCGAATACGACTCCGTTGCGCTCGGCGGCTCCGGCGCCGATCGTGTCCATGTCAGCGTCGAGCAGGTTGGCGCGGTGATTGGGAGACTCCATCCACTGCTCGCTGATATTCTGGGCATTCGGGCCGGCTGCGACATTTTCCGATAGCCAGCTGAAACGGGCGCCCGCTCGCGTGACCCGGCCGGGCAGACTCGGTTCCCCGGCAAATCCGTGGGAAATCGATCTCTGGGCCGCCATCGCTTCCGCGTGCTGGCGGGCGGCATTGGCCAGGGCTTCGTCCCATTTCAGGGGAGGCAGTCCGTTGGCCGCCCGCTCCCGGTTAATGGCCTGGAAAAGCTGTTGCTCGGCAGTTTCGGCCGTGGGCTGGGCAACCGCCGATGTCATGAAAACACTGCACCAATCGTCAATACGGCGACTAGCAAGGTCTTCGAAAAGGTGGTCATCAATTCTCCTGAGGTTAGGTTCGGACCCTTCAAGTATGATGCGCCCGCTATCCCCTCTCCTATCCCCCGAACGGGTGGTTGCGGGCACCCCCAGGTCGAGCACCTTTTGTAACCTTGGCTACATCAAATGGTGTGTTTGACTTCCAGTCGGGTTGACCCCTAGATTGGAAGAGGGCCTTAAGGGCCTCTGTTGTTTGTTCTTTGAAGGCCATTCCCACCAGTGGGGGCGTCACGGCTTCGACGGAGATGCTTGCGGCCAAGAGGCATGCCAGGGTGCTCGCACCTGTAATCGTGGGCAAAATGATAATTGCCAATCAACAAATGGCATACGCAGCCTAATTAATTAGGCAGCCGCTCTCCACAGCTTTGCCTTCGGGCTGTGAGCGAGCGTCACACAGAGGGCTGCTCTTCTCTGCTACGTCTGGGCAGGGAGGCTAAGATCTCAGGCTAGCGTCTGCTGTTTCTTGTCCGTTCTGAGCAGCAGCCGCGAACGTCCCAGGGTAATGCCTGGGGCATGAACGGAATAAGCATGTAGTCTCTTGACCAGTAACATTTTCGGACGCGGGTTCAACTCCCGCCGCCTCCACCAAGTTAAAACATTTATTATGC
>CAVRZO010000008.1:0-89792 GCA_963725615.1 Terriglobia bacterium
AACCAGGTGCTCTACCAGGCTGAGCCACGCCCCGACAAGGTCGACTGAATTGGAACCACGAAGGCCGAAGGCACTCTGATTCCGCTAAAAAGTATAGCACTCTACGGTGGTTGCCTTTACTCCGCCGCAGATCATTTGGCGGGGTACTGCCGGTGCGGTGGGCGGAACGCCCACCGGACAGCCGGCGAGCCTGCCCTGAGCGAAGTCGAAGGGCCGGCGCTACACCGGACCCCGGCAAGCGCGTCAGGATTTTTCCTATAGAATGTTGCTTCGCTCACAATCCAGTCATTCATGATCGCGCTTACTGCTAGAGCCTTGTTCACGCCACTGGACCGCATCGAGCAGCCGCTGCTCCTCGTGGAAGACGGGGTCATTGCGGAAGTCACCTCGCGGGAGCGGCGCGAGGTTCCCAGCAGCTGCCACTCGGTGGATTTTGGCGACGGCATATTGGCGCCCGGTTTTATTGACATCCACATTCACGGCGGCGGCGGGCACGATGTGATGGAAGCCGGAGCCGACGCGCTGCCCCCAGTCGAGCGGCTTCTGGCAGCGCACGGCGTCTGCAGCTATTTCCCCACGACCGTTACAGCGCCGATGGATGCGACACTCTCCGCTCTGGCGCGGCTCGCGGACGCGATCGAAGCTGCGGAAAACTCGTCGGCGGGCGAGTTGCGGGCGCGGCCGCTGGGGATTCATCTTGAAGGTCCATTCATCAGCCACACGCGGCGTGGGGTTCATCCTCCTGAGAATCTGTTGCCTCCGTCTGTGGCCGCCTTTGATCGCTTTTGGCAGGCGGCGCGGGGGCACATTCGTGTGCTTACGATTGCGCCTGAATTGCCGGGCGCTGTAGAGGTCATCGCGGAGGCGTCCGCACGCGGAGTTTGCGTGAGCCTGGGGCACTCCGACGCTGACCTGAACGCGGCCCGCGCCGGATTCGCAGCCGGCGCCCGTCACGCAACTCACACCTTTAACGCCATGCGGCCGCTCGACCATCGTGATCCGGGGATTCTGGGTGAAGTCTTGACCGATGCGCGCCTCTCCGCCGACATCATCGCGGACGGAATTCATCTCGATCCAGTAATCGTAGAATTGTTCCTCAAAGCCAAAGGGCCGGACGCCGCCGTATTGATCACCGACGCCACCGCCGCCACTGGCATGCCGAACGGCCGCTATCGCCTGGGGTCGCTTGAAGTGGATGTGAAAGATGGCAGGTGCATGGCGGGAGGAAAATTGGCGGGCAGTGTCCTGACCATGGACCGCGCCGTCCGCAACGTTGTGCAGTTCGCTCGATGGGATTTACAGCAAGCAGTGCGCCTCGCGACCTTGAATCCGGCGCGAGTGGCGGGAATGAAGAAGGGTGGAGTGCTCGAAGCAGGCGCGCCCGCCGACCTGGTGGTCTTGAGTTCGAGCGGCGAAGTGAGAAATACGATAGTGCGCGGCGCGGGAATTCGCACGACTCAAAAGTAGCGCCGGCATCCCTTCGACTTCGCTCAGGGCAGGCTCTGCCGGCGCTACGCTGAAGCTCTTAGGAGAAACGAATGGCTGATAAAGGGGGATTCCCCCATTACATGCTGAAGGAGATTTTCGAGCAGCCGCAGGGCTTGCGCAATACGATCGAGCCCCGGGTGTCGCTCGAGGAGGCGGTGGTGCGCCTCGACGATGTCCGCATCAGCACGGAAGAGCTTCGCGCTCTGCGGCGGATCAACATCGTGGCCTCGGGCACCAGCCGGCATGCGGGCATGGCCGGACAGTATATGATCCAGGACCTGGTCAACATCCCCGTGGACGTTGACTACGCCAGCGAGTTTGAGTATCGCAATCCTCTGATCGGCCCTGGCGAACTCACCATTGTTATTACGCAGTCTGGCGAAACCGCCGACACCACAGCCGCGCAGCGCGAAGCCAAAGCCAAAGGATCCCGCACGATTGCCATCTCAAACGTCGTGGATTCGACCATTGCCCGCGAAGCGGACGGCGTTCTCTATACTCACGCCGGACCGGAGATCAGCATCGCGTCCACCAAAGCTTTCACCGCGCAGATGGCTGTCCTCTATCTGTTTGCGCTTTACCTGGGACAAGTGCGCGGCAAGTTTGCCAAAGAGCAGCGCCGACACTACATTCGCGAACTGCTCGATCTGCCGGGCAAGATGGAAGTGCTGCTGAAGTCCGCGCCCGCGGCTTGCGAGCAACTGGCCGACAAATATTACAAGGTACAAGACTTTCTTTTCATGGGACGCGCCATTCACTATCCCGTGGCCATGGACGGCGCGCTCAAGCTCAAAGAAGTTTCCTACATCCACGCCGAGGGCTATCCGACGGGCGAAACCAAACACGGTCCGAACGCGATGATTGACGAGAATTTGCCGGTGGTGATCATCGCGACCTGCGACCGCGAGGATTCGGAATCGGTGCTGCGCTATCAGAAGAACCTGGCCAACATCCGGGGATTCAAGCAGCAGTCGGCGCGTGTGATTGCGATCGCGTCAGAAGGCGATCAAGAGCTTCCCCGCCTGGCCGACCATACCATCTTTGTTCCGCATGCGCCTGAACTTCTGCTGCCACTTCTGGAAATTGTGCCACTGCAGTTGTTCGCCTACTACATGACTGTAAAAAAAGGTTTGGATGTGGATCGTCCGCGAAACCTGGTGAAGTCGGTGACGCTGGAGTAGTGGTGGACTATCGCAGGAAGCTGAATGGAACCTTAATGCACGCGCCACGATGGGTTTTTGTTGGTCGGATGTAAGCGCTTTGATGCCCCTCTTTAAGGTTCGCTTAATCTAGCGGACTTCTCTCAACAATAAATCTTCGCATCTGAATTTTTTTCTATTCCTCCACGCATCACAGGTGTTGTGGTGCTTTTGTCGAGGAGAGAACAATGCAGAAATTCGGGATCTTAATGTCTATCGTTTTATGTCTACCGTTATCGCTCATCGCGCAAATCGGGGGAGCCATGCCGGCCGGCGGCGAGAACGCAACACGAGCGGTAGTGTTCGGCGGATATTCTTATCTCCGCAATGGCAGCAACGGTTTTAATGGATGGGAAGGACAGGGCACGTTCAACTTTAACCGCTACCTCGGTGTCACAGCCGACATAAGCGGCGCCAGCCTTAGCCCGTTCTCATTCTCGTTTCTCGGTGCTTCAGCCGGCACCTATCAGCACTTGAACAACTATTTGTTTGGTCCGACTGTAACTGGCCAACTCGGTAGAAGCGCAGTCTTCGCACACGCATTGTTCGGCGAAGCGCATTCCAGCTTGGGCGCGGGGTTAACGGTTCCGATTGTCGGCGGTATCTCCACAGGCCTCACCAGCGCCAATGCTTTCGCCATGGCCTTCGGCGGCGGTATTGATATCGGGCTGACTCGACATCTCGCGATCCGAGCAGTGCAGGTGGATTACATCCGGACGCAGTTCAACACGATTGATGCTTTAACCACCGGGCTTTCCAGCAGCTTCGGTAATCGCCAGAATAGCTTCCGCTACTCAACAGGTATTGTGTTTCGATTCTGATGGGAGTGAGCAAGCGCGACCGATCCTCCGTCTTGCGAGAAGGTGCCGAACTAGTTGGATGTTGGATTGGCCGACGACCGACGACTGAGGACCGACGACTTTAGTTGGGCTTTCTGTGTTTGCTGTCGGAAAGATAGCGCAGCAGCGCGGTGTCAGACGCGTTCTTGAATTTTTCCACAAACGACGCTTCCGGGCTGAGCACCGCATCCGCAGAAGCTTTCTGGCGGATGCTCTGTCGCAGTCTTTCGCCGGACTCGGTTTCGTTGGTCATCACCTGCATGTAGAACCAGAGGAAGTGGCGCATCTGGTCGAGGGACGACTTCAGCATCTGGAGCGCGTCCATCTCGGGTAACTGGCTGAGGGCTTCCATGAGCTCTGGATCGCTGGGCGCTTCCATGGCGGCACAGTTGAGCTGGCGTTGGATCGAGCGCAGGTCTTCAGTCACGCGCAGGATGCGGACGTGGATTTCGTCGAGGTAATCTTCTCTTCCCATGGGCCCCGGCTTCTTCGAGATAACGACCAACTCACCATCTCATTCACCACTGACAGCGAACAGATGTCCCATGTGCATGCGCTTTCGTAATTCGTGCGATTACTTTGGTCTGAGGTGATTCTCTAACGCCAAAATGTGTCACTCCGAGCGAAGATCTCCACGCGAACTGCCGCCCACCCTGCCATCCCGAGCGCCGTCTCGAGCCGCCGGCACGGTGAGAGCAAGTAGAGGGACCCCTACTCTTTTACCCACTGATGAGCTTATAGGGGTCCTTCGACTGCGCGTCCGCTTCGCGAAGCGAAGCAGCCACTCCGCTCAGGATGACAAAGAAGCGGCTCGGATTTGCGGGACTTCGACGATTCGAACTCCTTGCGCTGGAGCTTCAACAGCCTCGACCAGCGCGCGAACCATCTGCTCCCGAGTAACCAGTCCCAAGCGTGTGGCGCCCTCGCGGGTGGACGGCAACAACTCCATCAACTTGTAGATCGGAATCAACAGGTACGGCCAGCGGTGTCCCGGCCCCAGGACATACCAGGGACGCAGAATTGTGGCGTTCATTCCGCTTTGGCTGACGATGTCTTCGCATTGTGACCTGACTTCGATGTAGGCCTTCATGACCGGTGCGGGGTGGGCCACGCTGACGTAAACAAAATGCCGCACGCCCGCGCCTTTTGCCGCCTCGACCGCGCTGCGGCCGGAGGCCAGATCCACATTGCGGAACTCCGCCGCCTTCGCCGGGCTGGGATGCGAGACCCCGACCAGTTGCACGAAAGTGTCGGCCGGGTTGATCTTTGAGGCATAGGACCTGCCATCCAGAGCGTCGCCGGGAATCGTCTGGCATCCCGCCGGAAGCTTCCGCTCCGAGCCCGGCCTGACCAGCGCCTGGACTTCGTGGCCGCGCTCCAGCAACTGGGCGATCAGGGGACGACCGACGTATCCCGTGCCCCCGGTAACGAAGACGCGATGGGTTTGCGCATTCATGAGGTCTCCGCCCTGAAGTAATACGCAGATGGCCGACCCTTTGGATTGTCCCCGAAGTCTGGCAATGGATTCAGTTTGAAATTCTAACCCGCCGTCATCCTGAGAAAGTGAAGCCCTTCGCTTGCGAAGGGCTCCCGACGAAGGAACTGTGTATTGCGGGATGATAGCAACGCCAAACCCTGCCAGATCTGGCGATACGCTTTCACGCTGGATTTGAGCCGACTCTTGCAGGTGAGAACAGCGCGAAATACATAGGTCCTTCGCTTGCTTTCGTCCCGCTTCGCGGGCCGAAAGACTGCGCTCAGGATGACAGCCTTGCTGTGCCAGGGATGACTACCAAACTGACCCACCTCCGAACTTGCGGGTCAGGGCAAGTGCGGGACGGTTCTGGTACACTGTCGCGTTCTGCAGCCTCCGGAATTAAAGACTGCAGACCTTCCCCGGGCCAAGCAGCCCCATCGAGGCGGAAGCGCTATGAAAGACACGCTGGGAGTCTTACTAGCTGGAGGCGCGGGCGAGCGGCTCTATCCGCTCACTCGCGACCGCGCCAAGCCTGCCGTCACCTTCGGCGGAATCTACCGCATCATTGACGTCACTCTTTCCAACTGCGTGAACTCCGACCTGCGCCGGGTTTACATCCTCACCCAGTACAAGGCGTTGTCGTTGAACCGGCACGTCCGCGAAGGCTGGAACATTATGGGCAGCGAGATGGGTGAGTTCATCGAGGTGCTGCCGCCGATGAAGCGGGTCAGCGACCAGTGGTACCAGGGCACGGCCGACGCGGTGTATCAGAACATTTACTCGATCGGCTCGGAGCAGCCCAAGCACGTGCTGATCCTTTCCGGCGATCATATTTACAAGATGAATTATGGCCTGATGCTGCAGCGGCACAACGACTCGGGTGCGGACGTGACCCTGGCGACCATCCAGATCGATCCCGGTGAAGTTGCCCGCTTCGGAGTCGTCGACGTGGACCGCGATCACCGGGTGTTGGGTTTCGAGGAGAAGCCGAAGATCACCAAGCTGCGCTCACCGTCGAATCCCGAGAAGGTTTGCGCGTCGATGGGCATTTATCTATTCAATACCGACGTGCTCATCCCTGTGCTTCTGAAAGATGCGGAGGACCCCGCCTCAAGTCACGATTTTGGCAAAGATATCCTGCCCAAGATGGCAGACGAATACCGGGTTTACACCTACGACTTCGTCGATGAGAACAAGAAAGAAGCTTTGTACTGGCGGGATGTGGGGACGCTCGAAGCCTATTACGAAGCCAATATGGACATCGTGGCCGTATCGCCGGTGTTCAACCTGTACGACTCGGACTGGCCCATCCGCACGCACCAGCGCCAGTATCCGCCGGCGAAGTTCGTCTTCGCCGAAGCCGGACGTACCGGGACCGCGGTTGATTCCATTGTGTCGGCAGGCTGCATCGTTTCCGGCAGCATGGTAAAGGGCAGCGTGGTGTCGCCGGATGTGCGTGTGAATTCCTACAGCGAAATAGAGAGCAGCATTCTTTTCTCCCATGTGAATGTGGGACGGCATTGTCGCATACGCAAGGCCATCATTGATCGCGACGTGCACATTCCGGAAGGCACCACCATCGGATATGACACCGAGGCCGATCGCCAGCGCTATTTTGTGACCGAGAGCGGAATCACGGTCGTCACTCGCGACTATTCCCTGTTCGAGAATCCGGTCACGGTGGACTACTTCACCAGCGAGTAGACCTATTCGATCTTTACACCGCCGCGAGCGCGCCCCGGAGGGGCGCCTGCTAGTCGCCCGGCGTTTCAACGCCGGGTAGCCGTCCGCCGGGATGCCCGTCCCGTAGGGACGGCTGAAACTCCCCCATCTGCGTCCGGAGTGCGTTTCAACCGTGCCTACGGCACGCGCATCGTCGTCGCAACATACCCGCCACTGAAGTGGCGGGCTACTGTCAGTGGCCCCTCCGGGACCTTTCAATCCGCAGGTATAGAGCCGCTATTTCGTTGCCTGTACCCGCCTGTGTCATCTAGTTGCACCGGAATTGCAACAAAATCCATCCCCCTTCCTTGACAGCGGCGGACAGCGCAGTGCACCATTAAGACTAATCAGCGTAGATGCAACTCATTTGCAACTTGGAATTCCTCTCCAAATAGTTGCAACTCATTTGCATCTGGGTCAGGGCGTCGCAAAGAATAGCTGACCGGATGTGACCGCGTCAAAACCAAATGCTGGGGGGAGCGGAGATGAGCCAAACCAGAATCAAGATCAGGAAGAATAAGAAGACATCGGACCACCGCCGTCGCGGCGCCAGGTATTGGATGGCGGTAGGCACCGTCGCTGCCTATGCCGCATTCGGCAGCGATGCCGTGTTCAAGGTTTACGCCCAACAGGATCGGCCTGCTCCCACGGTCAACACACCGGGCCAAACCCTGGGATTGACCGTCCGCCACTTCGATATTCCGCCCGGGACCCTGGACGCTGTCCTGCCCGCCTTTGAAAAGACATCCCAGTTCCATGTAACCGTGCCCCGAGACTCGATGCGCGCTATCTGGTCGCCCGGTGTGGCGGGCCTCTACACCCCGCAGGCGGCGCTGCAGAAGCTGCTAACCGGCAGCGGCATCGGTTTTCAACTGACCGGCCCCGACCAGGTGCTCCTCGAAATTCAGGGCATGGCGACTTCTGTCGATGTGACCGCCACCAGCGTCGAGGTTTCGCTGCCGAAGTTCACTCAGCCGCTGGTGGACACCCCGCAATCCATTGATATCGTTCCCCAGCACATCATTCACGACCAGGGCGCCACAACGCTGCGCGACACCTTGCGCAATGTTGCCGGCATCAGTATCGCAGCGGGAGAAGGCGGCGCGCAGGGCGACAACCTGACCGTCCGAGGATTCACCGCGCGCAACGACATTTTCCTCGACGGCATGCGCGACTTCGGCAGCTACTATCGTGACCCGTTCGACATGCAGGAAGTCGCGGTTCTGCAGGGCCCGTCGTCGGTCACCTTCGGCCGGGGATCCACCGGAGGCATCGTCAATCAGGAAACCAAGGTCCCGCAGTCCGACGCGCTCTTTACGGGGACTGTGGAACTCGGGACAGACCAGACCAAGCGGATCACTTCCGATCTCGATCGCCCGCTGCCTTCCCTGGGAAGCGGAACTGCTTTCCGGCTGAACCTGATGGGGCACGATTCGAAATTCGCCGGGCGGGACATGGCTGAGAATCGCCGCTACGGCGTCGCTCCGTCGTTGGCCTTCGGACTGGGCACGCCGACTCGTCTCACACTCAGTTATCTGCGTGAGGGATCGGACGACACGCCGGACTACGGCATCCCCTGGCTGTTCAACGGCCCGGCTCCGGTGGAACGCCGCAACTATTACGGCTTTCAACACGGCAATTACCTGAAAACCAACGTGGATCTCGGGACGGTTAAGTTCGAATACGACTTCAACAGCCGCTTCACCTTCCGCAACCAGGCGCGTTACGCACATTACACTCGCGACGTTCGCATCACCGAGGCGCAGATTGACGCGACCACACTGGACACGAACCCGCTGGCGACGCCGCTGGGACAGATCGGGGTGATTCGCAACCAGATTGCAGTGAACAGCACGGAAACTTTTTTGCAAGACCAGGCCGATGTGACCATGAAGTTCCGCACCGGCTCTCTCCGTCACACCGTGGTGACGGGAGTCGAGGGCGGACGCGAGACCTCGTCACCGTACCGTCAGCGTTTCGATCTCGCCACGGTTCCAAAGACCAACCTGCTGCATCCCGACACCAGCCAGCCCTTTGCCGGCATTGTGCCACAGAGTGGCATTACCGATACACATGCGGCTGCGATCAGCGTGGGTGCTTACGCGATCGATACCATCAACCTGCTGCCCAAGCTCGACCTCATGGCTGGAGTTCGTGTGGACAGATTCGATGCCACCGTTGACCAGTCGTTGCCGGTCACGCCAACTTCGCCCTTCAAGCGGGTAGACGTCATGCCCAACTGGCGCGGCGCGCTGGTGTTCAAGCCGGTAGCCGGTGCAAGCATCTACTTTGACTACGGTACCTCTTTCAATCCTTCCGCAGAGACCCTGGCGCTCACCGTGGCCACGCAGGATGCGGCACCGGAGGAGAACCGCACCTTCGAAGTTGGCACCAAGTGGGATTTGTTCGCGAGAAAACTTTCGCTGCGGGCAGCGGCGTTCCGCACCGACAAGACCAATGCCCGGGAAACCGTGAATGCGACTACGGTGGTACTCTCCGGCAGCCAGAGGGTTAGCGGGGTTCAGATACAGGCCAACGGATACATTACCAGCCGCTGGGAAATCCTGGCCAGCTACGCTTATCTGGAAGGAGTGGTCACACGCTCGCTGGTGTTCCCATTCTCAGTGGGCGCTCAACTGGCCAACGTTCCCCGGAACACTTTCAGCACCTGGAACACCTTCCAGCTGCCCTGGCGTTTCAGCGTGGGTGGTGGCGCGGATTTTGTGGACAGCCGCCCCGCCAGTTCCACTACGCCGCTCGATCCAGTTACAGGCCTGGTGAAACAAGTCCCGGGATATTGGGTCTTCAATGTGATGGCGAAATATCAGTTGAGCGAGCACGTAGACATCCGGTGCAACGTGTACAACCTGGCCGACAAGTACTACTACGACCAGATCCATCCCGCGCACATCGTGCCCGGGGCAGCGCGTTCGGCACTACTGGGCGTCACTTTCAAATTTTAGTTGGGAAGGACACAAAACCAATTGTTACTGCCAATCCCCGAGGTGTTGACCTCCGAGCAGGTGGCGGAGGCGCGAAAAATCCTGGACGCTGCGGAATGGGTGGACGGCCGAGTCACGGCCGGCCACCAGTCTGCACGCACCAAGGACAACATGCAGCTTCCGGAGAACCATCCTGCCGCCCGCCAACTGGGTGAGACCATTCTCACAGCGCTCGGGCAAAATCCCCTGTTCGTTTCCGCGGCGTTGCCGGCGCGGGTTTTTCCTCCTCTGTTCAACCGCTACCAGGGCGGGCAGTCGTTTGGCACCCACGTGGACAATGCAATTCGGCAGGTCAGTGCAAGCGGACACCGGATTCGCACCGACCTTTCAGCGACCTTGTTTTTCTCCCGGCCCGACGAATACGACGGCGGCGAACTGATCGTTGAAGATACCTACGGCCTGCATCACGTGAAACTTCCCGCCGGTCACATGATCCTGTATCCCTCGACCAGCCTGCACCACGTGACGCCGGTGACGCGAGGGTCGCGGCTGTCGTCATTTTTCTGGATTCAAAGCATGGTGCGGGACGATGGGCAGCGCACACTGCTATTTGATCTCGACACCGCCATCCAGCGGCTGAATCCTTCGAAGCCTGACGAATCCACGGTGGTGCAACTCACGGGCGTCTACCACAACCTGCTTCGGCGCTGGGCGGAAATTTGAGCTCGACAACCTCCCTATGACGCCCCGCAGATTCTTGTTCTGGTTCCATCTGACGGCTGGCTGCGTGGCCGGGCTGGTCATCCTCGTCATGTCGGTGACGGGAATCCTGCTCGCCTACCGGCGACAGATCATCAACTGGGGGGACCGCGTCTTCCGGGCGCAACCTGCGGCGGGAGCTCAGCGCCTGCCCTTGGAGGACCTGCTGGCCGCAACGCAAGAAGCACAGGGACGGCCGCCCTCCAACATTACGGTGCGGGCGGACTCGGCCGCTCCGGTGGCGTTCGACTTTGGCCGGGAACGCACTGTCTTCGTAAATCCCTACACCGGACAAATCCTGGGCGAGGGGTCACCCGGGCTGCGGAGATTTTTCTCGACCGTCGAAGACGTGCATCGCTGGCTGGGAGTCGGCGGCGAGGGCCGGTCTTCGGGACGCGCGGTTACTGGAGCGTGCAACCTAACATTCCTCATCCTGGTGACAACCGGGCCCTTCCTGTGGTGGCCGAAGGAATGGAATTGGGCCAACTTGAAAAAGATAACGCTGTTCCGGGGCGGAGCGTGGGTTCGCGCGCGCGACTGGAACTGGCATAACGTCCTGGGGTTCTGGTGCGTCGTGCCGCTATTTCTGATTGTGATCACCGGCGTGATCATGTCCTATGGATGGGCCAACAATCTGCTCTACCGCCTGACGGGGAATGCGCCGCCACCCCAGGGCCCGCCTGCAGCGCAGAGCCTTCCTGAACGCAGCCGAAATTCTGGCCCGCGCACGACTACGGAGCATCGTGCGGCGCGGGTCGAATTCTCCCGCTTTGACGGCTTGGAGAAATTGTTTGAGCGCGCCGGGCAGCAGGTCCCGGACTTCACCACCATCAGCCTGCGCCTGCCGAATCCGCCCGCGAACACGCTCACCTTCTCCGTCGATCGCGGAAATGGCGGACGGCCGGACTTGCGATCGCAGCTCAGTCTTAACCCTGCCTCGGGAGAAATCGTCCGTTGGGAGGCCTTCTCCAGCTATAACCGCGGATGGAAGCTGCGAGCCTGGGCCCGCTTCACTCATACCGGCGAGGCGGGAGGGCTGCTGGGGCAGACGATCGCGGTCTTTGCATCGGCTGGTGCTTCCTTGCTCGTGTTTACCGGGCTTTCGCTCGGAGTGCGACGGTTCCTGGCCTGGAAGGGGCGGCGGGTCAAAGTTCTTGCCACCACGGGTTCTTAGGAAACCCGGTTCTTAGTCTCCAGTTCTCGGTTCTCAGTTTATTCGCCTTTTATTCTCCTCGCGCTTGCCACCCCTGCTACAATGCCTTGCCTTGTAGAGTTGCCGAACTTTTGGGACCACAAAGACGTATCTCTATTGTGGTGTTAAACCCCGGGCTTTGCCGGAGATGCCGGCCGGGTAACAGACCAGGAGTTCCAGGGAGTGCGGGTTGGAAGACGCCCAGGTCGTAGCCATGCTGGTCCGTCGCTGCGTTGCCGGCGACGTAGTGGCCTGGGAAGAAATCGTGCAGCGCTACAATCGGCGCATTTACAACATCTGCTATCGCTTCGCCGGGTCGGGCGACGACGCCCAGGATCTCACCCAAGAGGTCTTCATCAAGATGTTCCGCACCCTCAATACTTACGATGTCGAGCGGGGAGCGTTCATGACCTGGGTCACAACCATCACGCGCAACCTGCTGGTGGACCATTTCCGCAAGAGCAAGCAGGACAGAGTGACCGAGTCGCTGGACACGACGCCCTCGGAGCACGAAGACGCCATGCCGCTCAGCGAGAAGATCGAAGACAAGGCGCCGGCCGCGGACCTGAGTGTGCAGAGCCGCGAGACCCGGGAACTGGTCCACAACGCCTTGCAGAAACTCTCCCCCGAGCTGCGCGAAGCGGTCATCCTGCGCGACCTGCAGGATATGGATTACAAAGACATTGCCACGGTACTAAAGGTTCCGGAGGGAACGGTGAAATCCAGGATAAATCGCGGGCGTGCGGAACTTGCACGGCTGCTCCAACGTACATATAGGCAGGTGATGTGATGTCAGGCGAAATCAAAAACGGCATGCAGTGCGCAGAGTTTGACGCACTGCTGATCGAAGCCCTCGACGGGACGCTGGCCGGGACCAACCTGGAAAGGTTTCATGCCCATGCCCGGGTCTGCGCCGCGTGCGGCCCGCTGTTCGCGGAAGCCGATGGGGGACGTCGCTGGCTGAAGTCGCTGGCTGACGTGGAACCGCCGGCCAACCTGGTTCACAACATCCTGGTGGCTACGACGGGATACGAGAGTGAGCGCGTCGCTGTCCGGGCCCAAGGAAAGGCTTCCTGGACGGACGCACTCACCGGCTGGCTGCGACCTGTATTCGCTCCGGTGCTTTCCATGGGCCGACAGCCCCGTTTCGCCATGTCATTCGGGATGGCGTTCTTCTCTCTATCCATTTCGCTCAGCCTGGCCGGAGTGAAAGTAAGCGACGTGCGCCGTGTGGACATGCGGCCCAGCGCGATCAAGCGCGCCTATTACGAGACCACCGGCCGGGTAGTCAAGTATTACGAAAATATTCGCTTCGTGTACGAAATCGAGTCGCGGGTGCGGGAATTCAAACGAGTCACTGCCCCGCCGGAACCGAGCCCCAAGGAGCAGAACAACAACAAAGAAAAGAAAGACAACAATACCAGTGGACAACCTGAACCAAGACAGGAACGCAACTACAGCCAGGGGGAGAACCAGCCCGTGCTGGCCTCCATCCCGAATGATCCGCCTGTAGAAACCGCGACCACTTACAGGAGGATTTCATGAACTGTGCCAACCATCCCGATATTGAGAAGGTTGCATTCTGCCGCACCTGCGGAAAACCGCTGTGCGCCAACTGCACCCGTGCGGTGCACGGAGTCATTTATTGCGAGAGCTGCCTGGCAGCGCGACTGGAAGGCGTGCAGCCCAACGTCGCGCAACCGGTCAGCGGTTTCGTAGCGGCAACCCCGGTCGGCGTTCCGGTGCCGGTGGGGGGACCGAATCCGGCTTTGGCCGGTGTTCTGGCCGGCTTCTTTCCCTTCGGCGTCGGCGCGGTCTATACCGGGCAATATGCCAAGGGACTGGCCCACCTGGTGATCTTCACCCTGCTTATCCTGGGGGCCAGTAACAGCAGTGGCGCGGCCGTGGCCACGATCTGCGGACTGGGTATCGCAGGATTCTACTTCTATCAGATCATCGATTCCGTGCGCAGTGCCCGAGCCCTCCAACTGGGGCAGGCGCCCCCAGATCCGTTCGGATTGGCAACGACTTTTGGTACCGGCGAGCGGGTGGACGCAAGCAAGGTTCCAGTGGGAGCGCTGGTCCTCATCGGACTGGGCGTAATTTTCCTGTTGCACACACTCGACATCTGGGACTTCAGCGCTCACCGCATCTGGCCGCTGGTGCTCATCGGCATCGGTGGCTGGCTTTTGGTGCGCCGCTTGGGCCTGGTGGGCGAAGTTCCGCCAGGGTTTGACCGCATGCGCAGTTGCAAGCGCGGCTTGATGGGACCCGCAGTCCTGTTGACTCTGGGATTCCAGTTCCTGCTCGACAGCATGGGCGTGATCCGGTTCGGCCGCACCCTGCCTCTGCTGCTGGTGGTGATTGGACTGGTCAAAATTTTCCAGAGCACAGCCGGCCCCGGCCCGCTAGCAGGGCCGCCACCATCCGATGCGGGTGCAATGCCATCGTCCGGATTTGGCAGCGGCGAAGTGCCGCCGCCATATCCGGAGGTAAAGCCGGAGGTGAAAAATGGCTAGCCCAGTACAGGCACCGCCCCCGTTTCAACCGATTCAACCACCACCAAGACCGCGGCGTTCCTTAGCCGGTCCGGTAGTGCTGATCCTGCTGGGAGTCGTGCTGCTGCTGACTACAATGCGCGTCCTGCACCCGCAGCCGCTTCTGCACTGGTTCGGGACCTACTGGCCGGCCTTGATCATTCTCTGGGGCGTGATCAAGCTGGTCGAGTATCAGCAAGCCCAGAGAGAAGGTACGCGCCCCCAGGGAATTGGCGCAGGGGGAGTCGTACTGCTGATTTTCCTGATCGTTTTTGGGATGTCGGCGACTCAGGCTTCCCGCTTCAATTGGGATGAGATCCGCGACCACATCAATCTGGGCGGCGACGAGCTGGCCCTGTTCGGACACAACTACAGTTACGACGATCAACTCCAGCAGGATTTTCCCGCGGGCAGCAGCTTGCGCATCACGAACGATCGTGGCGCCGTAAACGTGACGGTCTCAGACGATAACCAGATTCACGTGGCCGCGCACAAGCGGATCAATGCGGACAATCAACAGGAAGCCGACAAATTCAATCCCGCGACCAAGCCGCAAATCAACGTCAGCAGCAATGTCATTACGTTGAACGCGAATACGCAGGGCGCGGGCGACCGCACAGTGACAACCGATCTGGATGTCAGCATCCCACGCAGAGCCGCAGTCGTGATCTCGAACCGGCGCGGGGATGTCAGCGTGCTGGGCCGCGACGGCGACGTTGAAATTGCCAGCCAGCACGGCGAAGTCGCTGCCTCCGACGTCAACGGCAAGGTAAGTGTCAATCTGAACGGAGGCTCAGCGCGGGTTTCGAATATTTCGGGGGATGTTTCAGTCCAGGGACGAGCGGACGACATTTCCGTAGCCGATGTAAAAGGCGCGGCCCAACTGACCGGAGAGTTCGACTCCATCAAGCTGGGGAAAATCGCCGGCGTGGTCGGCTTCAAATCCGCCCGCACCGACATGGAGTTTTCCCGATTGAACGGCGATCTTGACATGGATTCGGGCGACTTGCGGGCGAGCGATCTGGTCGGTCCGTTCCGGTTGATCACGCGCTCCAAGGACGTCCGGCTGAACGGCGTCGACGGAAACGTTCGCCTGGAAAACGAAAACGGGGCAATCGAGATTCACATGAGCAAGCTGGGCAACATGCAGCTCAGCAACCGCAACAGTGATGTCCAGATCTACATTCCTGACAAAGCCGGTTTCCAGCTGGATGCCCACTCTCGCGGCGGCGAAATCGAGTCCGACTTTAGCGCGCTGAAGATTGAGAACACCAACGACCAGGCGACTGCCACAGGCACCGTCGGTTCAGGTGGTCCGCACCTGGTCATCAACAATGAACACGGCGGCATCGAGCTCCGCAAGGGATCGGTGGTAGCGGAAGCTCCGGCGCTGCCTAAACTGCCCAAGATCCCCGCCGTCCCCAAGGTGCCGGTGCCTACGGAGAACTAGGGAACTTCGCAAGATGGAGGCCGGGCGTCCCGCCCGTCCTCCATGTTTCCGCACCCCTACCTTCAAAGCCAAGCCCGTGTTATGTTCAATTTCCTTCTGAGCTAATCATGATTCGTTCTTACAAGAGTATTACGCCCACCATTCCCCAATCCTGCTACGTCGACGACTCGGCGCAGATCATCGGCGACGTGGTTCTCGGCGAACATGCCAGCATCTGGATGAATGCTGTGCTGCGCGGCGACGTCCACTCTATTCGCGTAGGCGCGTATTCGAACGTGCAGGATGGTAGCGTTCTGCATGGCATGAAAGAGCAGTACGGAGTTTTCCTGGGTGAGTGCGTCACGGTGGGCCACACCGTGACGCTGCACGGCTGCACCGTTGAAGACCGCTGCCTGATCGGCATGGGATCAATCATCCTCAATGGGGCGCGCATTGGTGCAGGTTCGATTATCGCGGCCGGCACCCTGATTTCCGAGAAAACCATAGTCGAGCCAGGCTCGCTGTGGATGGGGTCCCCGGGAAAGTTCCGCCGCAAGCTGGAGGAGAAGGATCAGGAAACGATCATGCGCTATGCCAGGAACTATCTGGAGTACAAGGACTCTTACCTGCGGGAAAAGTAGCGGCGAAAAAATCCGGGGCCTTGCGGCCCCGGTTTCAGTTGGTGGTTGCCCGGATAAAAGTCTTTTTCATGTGGGCGCGAGCGTCCTCGCTCGTGCGGGCGGGCGCTCGCGCCCACATTTTCTAGGCGCTGCGGCGCGGACGCAGGGTCAGATCACGAACCTGCGCCAGTACACTCGATAACTGCATCCCGTTCAGCTGCGCCACGAACGGCATCAGTTCCGCGATAAACTGATCTTTCATCAGTTCACCGATTTCTTCCTGGCGGTTGCGTTCGCCGCCGGAAAGCAGATCGGGCACGGTAACTTCCAGCGCGCGGGCCAGCCGTTCCAGTGAGGAAAGGGTCGGGGTAGCCTTTTCGTTTTCGATCTTCGACACGTAGGTCCGGGGGACCGACATGCGGGCCGCCAGTTGGCGTTGGCTGAGTCCGCTCCGCAAGCGGAGCGAACGGATCGAAGTCGCCAGGTTCAGATGTCCACGGCCGTTGCCATTCGCCGGCATCATCTGCGGCGGTGGCGGGGCCATGACGACTTCCGGCTCTTCCTCATCTAACGAGGCATGGCAGCGGCGGCAAAGATCATTGGTGGTACGGAACTGGACCAGCAGGCAGTGATCGCAACGAACTACTTCCCTTGAATCTACGGGTGCAAGGGTAGTGGCCATCTAGGTGTGGGAGGGCCAGAGCGGGGCTTCTCCGGAACGAAGAAATAATCGAGGAAAATTCCTTCATTCCAACCTGCAGCGTAATCTGAGGTACAACACCTGTGGATGTCAAGAACATTTCGGGGTCAAACACAAAACGCGTCGTGGTAAAAGCAAAACGAGCTGGAGAAAAACCGGAGAAAACAGGTAAGAAACCATGAACGCTCGAGAGCAGGCGTGGGGTTTACTAACTGAGTTCACCCAATCGGAAAGTTTGCGCAAGCACGCACTGGCAGTCGAGGCTTGCATGCGTGCTTATGCGCGGAAATTTCATCCTGGCTCGGCCCCTGACGAAGAATTGTGGGGCGTAGTCGGACTGCTGCACGACTTCGATTACGAAAAGTATCCCAGCCTCGACGATCATCCCTACAAGGGCAACGAAATATTGAGAGACCGCGGCTATTCGGACGAAATCCGCCGCGCCATCATGTCGCACGCCGAATATTCCGGCGTGACCCGGGATTCTCAGATGGAAAAGGCGCTCTTCGCCTGTGACGAACTGGCGGGATTCATCACCGCATGCGCGCTGGTCAAGCCGGGAAAGTCGTTGGCGGAAGTCGACGCGAAGTCAGTCCGAAGAAAAATGAAGGACAAAGCCTTCGCCCGCGGCGTGAAGCGCGAAGATGTTATAAATGGCGCCGCAGATCTGGGAGTAGACCTGGAAGAGCACATCGCGTTCTGTGTAGAAGCACTGAAGGAAATCGCGGACAAGCTGGGACTAGACGGAAAAATAGGTTAACCGCGGGTGCCCCGTCCTCGTCGTTCCGCACTTTGGAACGACAGGGCGGGGGGTCGGTCGCACACCCACCCTGTCTCTCCAGAAAACGGAGAGACGAGGGTGGGGCCCGTCACCGGAGCGCCCCTGCCACTTTCCCGCTGGCAATCAGATCCGCGACCCGCGCGAAGTCCTGATACATCACTCGGTCTTTGTCCATGGTGGCACAAACGGAACGAATCGCTGCATGCGCCGCCTGTCCCCGCTTCGAAGTTTTGAGGGGAGCCAGAAAATCCAGGGCCTGGGCCGCGGCCATGGCTTCGATCGCCATCGCATTGCGGGAGTTTTCCACAATGCGTTTCAACTTGAGGGCGGCTGTCATCCCCATCGACACATAGTCTTCCTTGTTGCCGGAGGTCGTAATCGAATCCACCGAGGCGGGATGCGCCAGCACCTTGTTTTCGCTGACCAGCGATGCGGCAGCGACCTGCGCCATCATGAATCCGGAATTGAGGCCCGCGCCGGCGGCTAGAAATGGAGGCAGACCTTCGCTCAGGGCCGGGTTTACCAGGCGCTCCAGCCTGCGCTCGGAGATGCCTGCCAGCGCGCTCAGGGCGATGCCGAGAAAATCCAGGGCGAAAGCCAGGGGCTGGCCGTGAAAATTTCCACCGGAGATGACGTCGGCTTCGATGCTGGCGGAGCTTCGCTCCGCTGGGCGGACGAGGGCGTCCGCCCCTACGTGAGTTGGAACGGTTTTCATGAATACCAGCGGGTTGTCTACCGCTGAGTTCACTTCAATTTCCATGACTTCGCGGCAGTGAGAGAGCGTGTCGCGAACCGCGCCGTGGACTTGGGGCATGCAACGGAGAGAGTAAGCGTCCTGCACGCGGTCGCAGTCGACGTGCGACTGGCGCAGCGAGCTGCCTTCCAGCATCTTGCGCAGGTTCGCCGCCGTCCGGAGCTGGCCGGGATGCGGACGAGCCTTATGGATGCGTTCATCGAAGGCGACGTCGGTGCCCCGTAAGGCGTCGAGCGAGAGGGCGCCGATCACGTCTGCCGTATCTGCCAGGATCTCGGACGCCAACAGCGCGAGGACTCCGACTGCCAGCATCGCCTGCGTGCCGTTGATGAGAGAGACTGCTTCCTTAGCTTCGAGCATCAGCGGCTTGATTTGAGCGCGCCGCATGGCGTCAGCGGCGGGAACGCGCAGGCCTTTCTCATCCAGGCATTCGCCTTCGCCAATCAGTGCCAACGCGAGGTGGGCCAATGGAGCCAGATCGCCGCTGGCTCCCACGCTGCCTTGCGAGGGCACCATCGGCGTGACGCCACGGTTCAGCATCTCGCAAATCGTATCGATGACAGCCCCGCGCACTCCGGAGTGTCCTTTAGAGAGAGAATTGGCGCGCAGCAGCATCATGGCGCGAGTTTCAGCGGCGGAGAGCGGCTCGCCTATCCCCCCGGCATGGGAACGCACCAGATTAAGTTGCAGATCTCGAATCTGGTCGCCGGCAATGCGGACGTCAGCGAGTTTGCCCACCCCCGTGGTGATCGCGTAAGACACGCGATTTTCCGCGACCAGCGCATCCACCACTGCGCGGGCACGATCGACCGCTTCGCGTGCGTCGGGATCAAGTAGGACGGGGAGGCGATCAATCGCGACTTCGCGGACCACCTCGAGAGTGAGGTCTTTGCCGCTGATATGAAGAGCTTTCAAAGCAGTTTCCAGTTTCTGGTTTCGGGTTTCAAAATCCCTACTTCCCTATCGCGCTGCGGAACGCTCTTAGGTAATTTTCCGGCAGCGGCGTTGCCTTCATCTTTGAATCGAAGATCATGTGCATGGTCTCGCCTTCCGCTAGAACCTCGTTGTCGTCGGCTCGCACCAACTCGTAGCCAAAATGAATCATGGACTCGCGTACATTCCGTAGATGAGTCCGGACAATGATTTCGTCGTCGTACCGTGCCGGCGCCTTGTAGCGGCAGCGCGCATCCACCACCGGGATGAAGCACCCGTGGTCCCGTTCCAGGTCGCGATAGTTAAACCCGAGCTGCCGCATCAGGTCAACGCGGCCGATTTCGAACCAGATGAAGTGATTGGCGTGGTAAACCACTCCCATCTGATCAGTCTCGGCGTAGCGCACCCGCACCCGGCTCTCCGAGACTACGCCTACATGATTGTTCCGCGCGTTCACTCGCTGGTCGTTCACTCTTTGCTCCACCGCGGCTTACGCTTTTCCAGAAACGACGTGATGCCCTCGCGGAAGTCGGCGGTGGTGCGGATGCGCGCGTTGTCTTGGACGGCTTCGGCAATCTGATGGTCGAGCTGCCCCGCGATGAATCCGTTGATGAGGCGCTTCGTCGCTCGCACCGACGACGGGCTGTTCTCCATGATCTGCGCTGCCAGGTCGCGCGCTCGGGCCATCAGTCGCAGCGGCTCGACTACTTCGTTCACCAGGCCAAAGGTGTGAGCTTCGGCCGCGTCGATCAGCCGTCCGGTCAGCAGCAGGTCGCGCGCGATCTTGTGCCCGACCTGCCAGACCAGCATGGAAGAAACGATGGCCGGAACGAATCCGATGCGAACTTCGGTGTAACCGAACTTGGCTTCAGGTACAGCCAGTGTGAAATCGCACATGGTGGCGAATCCCGTGCCGCCGGCGATAGCCGCACCGTTTACCGCGGCGATCGTGGGCAGAGGAAAATCGTAAATGCGACGGAAGATGCGGGCCATGCGCGCTGAGTCCTGCACGTTGTCCTCGTGCGTTCTCCCCAGCAGGGCTTTCAACTCATCGAGGTCCATGCCCGCGCAAAAAGCTTTACCTGCGCCGGTCAATATGACAACCTGCGCGGCAGATTTCTCGACTTCATCAAGAGCGGCGAGCAATTCTTCCACCAGCGCCCGACTGATGGCATTGCGCTTCTCCGGACGGTTGAGCGTAATGGTGGCGACGCCGGAGTCGAACCCAAGCTGAATTGTCTTATATTCCATGTTGTCGCAATTCAATCGGCGGCGGCCGACTCGCTGTAGCGAGCCCGCAACTCAGCCGTAATCCGCAGCAGGACATCCAATGATTTCAGCGCCGGCAACTCTGCTCCGCTTTGCTGCAGCGCCTCCACCACTTTCTCCGTCGCAATATTTCCCACCAATGCGTCCTGCGCGAAGGGGCACCCGCCCAGTCCACCCAATGCGGCATCAAAACGCCGGCACCCCGCATCATACGCGGCCAGAATCTTCTCTGCCGCCTGCTCGGGACGGCTATGCAGATGCCCCCCAATCTCCAGATAATCGAACTTCGAATTCACCGCCGAAAACAATTCGCGAATCTGTGCTGGCCCGGCCAGCCCCACCGTGTCCGCCAAAGAAATCGTGCGAACCCCGAGGGATTCGAGAAGGTCCACTGCATCGACCACTTCGCCGACATTCCAGGGATCGCCGTAAGGATTGCCGAACGCCATCGAAATGTAAACCACAGTCTCGAGTCCGGCCGGCTCGGCCTTGTTCTTGATCTTCTCGAGTTCATCAATCGCGTCTTCGAGAGACTGGCGCTGATTGTTCTGCAAGAACGTCGGCGAGACGGAATAGGGAAAGCCCACCGTCTGCACCGCCTCGGTGGCAATCGCCCGCTCGACTCCTTTTTCGTTAACCACGATCCCGATAATTTCAACATCGTCGGGTGGATCGAGTTCTTTCACGACCTCTTCCGAATCAGCCATCTGGGGCACGGCCTTGGCCGAGACGAAAGAAACCGCATCGATGTGTTTGAACCCGGCGCTGATCAGCGCCTTCAGATAGTCGGTCTTGATGTACGCAGGAATCTGCCCCTTCAGCCCCTGCCAGGCATCGCGCGGACACTCAACGAGTTTTACGGAATTGGACATACCAGGCTTCACTTCCACCGAGCAAGCTCGTCCCGGATCATTTGTGATGTCGGACGTCAATGACGGCTGAAATCACCGCCGCGACAAAGCAGCCGACACCGACAAATAAAAGGAGATAGAACAATGGGCCGGGATCTACCCAAGCCCCAAGATCTCCATTTTCTCTTGCTTGGCTGATCACGGCCGCTTCGTGCAACCTGGTGATTACGATTGACGCAGGCGCCAAGGCAGCAAGAGCGACCAGAATCTTGGTCCGTCCACTCAGCAAGTGATGCTATCCCACTTTCTCCGTCGTCTTAATACACACAATCCGTAGGGTCTTGCATCATGTTTGCAGCACTCCAACTTTGAACTCGGGCACGTCCGGGTTCAGAGCGGCGGCTTCGAGTGCCTGCGTGATGGCCTCGCGGGTTTCCACCGGATCAATGATCTTATCAATCCACAGCCGGGCGGCGCCGTAGCGTGGATCGGTCTGTTCGTCGTAGGTTTTCTTCACCGACTCGTACAGTTCTTTCCGTTCTTCGTCGCTCAGCTTCTTGCCGCTGCGTTCGAGTTGCTTGATCTTGATTTCGACCAGCGTGCCGGCCGCGGAATCGCCGCTCATGACCGCGTAGCGCGCGGTGGGCCAGGCAAACACGAAGCGCGGATCATAGGCTTTCCCGCACATGGCATAGTGGCCGGCGCCAAACGAGCCTCCGACAATCACCGTGATCTTGGGAACAACCGAGTTCGACACCGCGTTCACCAGCTTCGCTCCGGCCTTGATGATGCCGCTCCACTCCGCGTCGCGTCCCACCATGAATCCATTTACGTCGTGAAAGAAGACGAGAGGGACCAGGTTCTGATTGCAGTCCATGATGAAACGGGCCGCCTTCTCCGCCGACTCGGTGTAGATCACTCCTCCGAACTCAAGTCGCTTGTGGCCTTCATGGTCGGTCTGCTGCGCGTGCAGCTTTTGATTGGCCACGATCCCCACCGCGAAGCCGCCGATGCGCGCGTAGCCGCAGATGATGGTCTTGCCGTACTCCGCTTTGTATTCGTCGAAGCGGCTGCCATCCACGATGCGGGCCAGGATTTCTTTCGTGTCATACGGGCGCGCCGGCGAGGAATCGTAGATGCCGTAAATTTCTTCCGAGGCCAGCGCCGGCGGTTGCGGCTTGCGGCGGTCCCACGGAGACTGCCGGCGGTACCCCCATTTCTCGATGATCGCGCGGATACGAGTGAGGCAAGCTTCGTCGTTAGGCTCGCGGAAATCCACCGTGCCGCTGATGGCAGAATGCATCGCTGCGCCGCCCAGTTCGTCGGCGGAAACCTTTTGGCCGATCGCGGCCTGCACCAGTGCCGGCCCGGCGAGAAACAGTCCGCTGCCATCGGTCATGAGCACGTGATCGCACATCACCGGCAGGTAGCCGCCGCCAGCGACACACATGCCCATGATGGCCGCGATTTGCGAAATTCCCATGGCCGACATCACCGCGTTATTGCGGAAGACGCGGCCGAAGTCGTCGGTGTCGGGGAAGACATCTTCCTGCAGTGGAAGAAAGACTCCGGCGGAGTCCACCAGATAAACCGTCGGCACACGGTTCTCGATAGATATGTTCTGGGCACGAATCACTTTCTTCGCCGTCATGGGGAAGAAAGCGCCGGCTTTCACGGTCGCATCGTTGGCGATGATCATCACCAGGCGGGTTTGAATACGAGCCAATCCGGTAATCACTCCGGCAGCGGGAGCGCCGCCCCACTCTTCATACATGCCGTGAGCGCTATAGGCGCCCAATTCGAAAAACATTCCCGGATCAACCAGCAGATTGATGCGCTCGCGCGCGGTCAGCCGTCCCTTATTGTGCTGGCTCTCGATCGCTTTGGGCCCGCCGCCCTCGCGTATCCTCTCCTCTTCGTTGCGCACCTGCGAGACCAGGTCGGCCAGGAAGCGCATATTGGCTTCAAAACGTGCCGAGGTGGGATCGATGTGCGACTCGAGAACGGTGGAACTCGAGGGCATTCCGGGATCAATGCGTTCGTTCATGAGTGGAAGGAGTTACGGTATAACAGCCAAGCTGGAAGGCGCAAACGGCGGCTGTGAACCGCCCTCTTATACGATCTGCCAACCGGCTACACGCTCTTCTCCAACCATCGTTCCAGCCGGCACCCATCTTCCTCCAGAAAAAAACTGCCGCTTCCAAAGCACTCGCCAAAAATGCGATGCGACTCGGGATCGCGTGCTGCGCGTGTAATCCATTGCTTCCCTACCTGGTATTGGCTGGCCGTGAACCATTTTTGCGGTAGGACTTCGACCAGCCGCGCGTTGGGATAGACGACGTAGAGCGCGAACGCCGGATCGTCCGGGCCTTTCGCGGGATAGCTGGTCGGGACGATCAACTCGTCCACCGTCTGCAACTCGGGCGGCACTTCAATCTTGTTTATGCCCGCAGACAAGCCGAGTGAGATTTCAAATTCAGCCAGGGGCGCCGCCGCCGAATAGATGCGCTCACTCGACGGTTTGAACCAGCCGGCAATTTCGATCAGATCAAAAGCTTGGAGTTGATCGGGATCGAAACAGGTGATGCGAATGCTGCGGCCTTCCGGGCACCAGATTCCCAGGTGGGCGGGGGCCACAAAAAACGGGCGGCAATATGTGTTCAGCGCGAGTCGCGGTTTGTCCGGTTCCTGCTGCAAGGCCAGAGTGACAACGTAGCCCAGCGGTCCCTCGCTGCCGTGATGGGTCCAGGTGAAGCGCTGGCCAGCTACAGAACTGAACGCGGGGAAAGTCTTCCAGTACCAGGGCGTGGGCCCGACCGTGTGCTGGAGAATATCTTTAAGGCGTGAGGTGCTAATCTCGGCCATCAATATCACGTGGCCGTGGGCACGCCGCGAGGTTTGACGTTGCCGCGAATGAACTGGACGATGTCATCCATGGATGTGCCCGGCTGGAAAATGGCTGCCACACCAATCTTCTTGAGATTTTCCACGTCCTGGTTGGGGATAATGCCGCCAACCACCACCAGCACGTCGTCCATCTTGTTCTGCTTGAGCAAGTCCATCACGCGGGGGACGATGGCATTGTGCGCGCCGGAAAGAATCGAGAGTCCGATGACGTGAACGTCTTCCTGCAACGCCGCGTTGACGATCATCTCCGGCGTCTGACGCAGGCCGGTATAGATAACCTCCATACCGGCGTCGCGCAATGCGCGAGCGATCACTTTGGCTCCGCGATCGTGCCCGTCGAGGCCGGGCTTGGCTACCAGCACGCGGATCTTCAGGTCGGCCATTGACCTCCATTTAAACACAGAGGGCGGGGAGGTGCACAGTTACTGGGGATTGCCGACTTTAGACTAGGTTGTGGATTCAGATCTCAGATCTCAGATTTCAGATCTCAGTTCTCAGACTTGGCGGGCGGGCCACTACATGGTCTTGATATCCAGACTTCGCCACAGATACCAGCAGGCCACCGACCGGTAGGGTTCCCACGGCTTTGCGATCTTCGCCATCACTTCGGGTCTGGGCATCTTGCGCTTCTTGTAATGTTTCTTGATCGCCATCTGGATGCCGTAGTCTCCCGTGGGCAGCACGTTGGGACGGCGCAGGGTGAACATCAAAAACATTTGTGCAGTCCATACGCCCACCCCTTTGACTTGGGTCAGGTGCTTGATGACGTCATCATCGGTCATTTCGGGCAGGCGGGTGAAGTCGAGTTCGCCGCGCGACGCGCGTGCGGCCAAGTCTTTGAGGTAAGACGATTTCTGTTTGGATAGTCCCACGGAGCGCAACTGGGCGTCAGTCAGTTGGAGAATTCCTTCTGCCGTAACTGGTTCTCCAGTCAGAGCTGCGAAACGTTTGAAAATAGTTACCGCAGCTTTGCCGTTTAGCTGCTGATAGACGATGGCCTCCGCCAGACTGTGAAATTCCGGCGGGCCAAACTCCATGCGGAAGCCGCCGACACGCTCAATTATGGCGGCAAGCATAGGGTCGGATTTCTTGAGATGGTTGATCGCTTTGCGCATGCCAATATTTTTGACGTGGTTCAAGTGCTGGAGGATAGCAAAGGACGGTTTCCGAAATCTCAGGAAAGATACTGCACGGTTTGCCGGATCAAGTCGACTGTACCCTCATAAGGATCGGCAACATCGTCCCACTCCATTGAGCAATAACCTTGGTAGCCGTGCCGCTTCATGAAGCCGAAAGTCTTCGCCATATCCACATGCACCGTGATGCCCTGGCTATTGATCTCGGAGGACTTCACATGCGAGATGGAGTAAGCCTTGCTGAACATGGCGTCAATCCCCCGGTAAGCGTAGTCAGTATCCTTCGCGGCCAGCGTGTTGCCGAAGTCGGGCAAGGTGTGCAGCCACGGGCTGTTCACTTTCTCGACCAGCGAGACCAGAAAGAACGGGTCTTCGCTGACCGCATTGTCATTCTCGAGGGAGACGACGATATTCCTGACCGATGCGTACTCGACTACTCGCGCCAGACTCTCGGCGGTGCGATCCAGGTCCGGCTTCGAGTCTTTTGCCGGAGGAAGATTGGTGCGAATGCCCGGCGAACCGGTGGCGACAGCGTTGTCCACCCACTTTTTGCTGAAGGCGATCGCCCGTTCACGCTCGGCGCGGTCCAGCGCATAGGGGCTATGCTCCCCGTCCACTGCAATGTTCACCACCGTTGATCTCCCTTTTTCCACGGCCGCGCGAAACTGCTCCAGATATTTCGGATCGGTCGAAGGAAAGTGTGCGGACCAGGGCTCGATCTTGTTGATCTGGAACTTCTCCACGGCGTGGGCGGCGAAGTCTTTGAGGTCCATGGGATATGCCGCTTTGCACTCCGCTCCGGCGATGAACTTCCGGAAAGGGTATGAGGCGATGGCGATGCGGTCTCGCGGTTTCGATGGGAAATACAGATCGGGAGCAGAGCTGGCGTGGGCGAAAGCCGGTCCTAGCCATACTCCAACCGTGGCGGTCGCGGATTGCTCAAGGAATCGTCTTCGAGTCGTCGGCAAGTTGGTCAGTCTAGCACGGTCGAGCTTGCCGTAGCGCCCAGCACGCGGGCGAGTCGCCCGCGTCCACACGAGCGCCTCACCATTTACTATTGGGACCATGATCACCATTGTCTCCGGGCTGCCCCGCTCCGGCACTTCGCTCATGATGCAGATGCTGGCTGCGGGCGGCATGCCCATCCTCTCGGACGGCGAACGCCGGGCTGACGTTGATAACCCGCGGGGCTATCTGGAATGGGAACGCATTAAGCAGTTGCCCAAGGACCCGGGCTGCATTGCGGAAGCGGAGGGCAAGGCGGTGAAAGTGATTTCCCAACTTCTGCTTTCGCTTCCAGCACAGCATGAGTATCGTGTCATCTTCATGCAACGTCCTTTGCCGGAAGTGATGGCGTCACAGGACGAGATGCTCCGCCGGCGAGGAAATTTTGATCCGGGCGAGGACAATTCCGTGGTGGCACGGGCGTTTCAGGGCCACCTGTCCGACGTCTATGGCTGGCTCAATGGCAAACCCCACGTAAGAGTGAACCGCGTTCAATATCACGCTGTGCTACGCGAGCCTAAAGAGACCGCAGAGAGCGTTGCAACGTTTTTGGAAGTCCCGCTCGATGTCGAGGCCATGGCAAAGCAGGTAGACGGAACTCTGTACCGGCAACGCCGCAAGTAGTTATTCGTGCACGCGTGGTCGCGGGCGACTCGCCCGCGAAAGCCTCAAGTCTTGCCGGGTGGCAACTGAAAACCAATCCCGCGCTTTGACGGTCGCTCCGGAACCATGAGTTCCTTGATGGCTTCAATGATGTCCTGAATCGCGGTGTCATGGGTCTCCAGGCGGCGATCCAATTCGTTTATCTTGGCTGCGAGCTGGCGGTTTTTGGCCACCATTTCGCGCATGCGCACGAAGGCGCGGACGACGAAGACGCTCATCTCGATGGCCCGCTTCGAATTGAGCACGGTTGCAGCCATGATCGCGCCGTGTTCGGTGAAGGCATAAGGTGGATAGCGGCGGCCACCGCGGCCTTTCTTTGAGATCACAATTTGTGATCTCAAAGCTTCGTCTTCTTTGGCCGTAAGCTGGAATGTGAAATCTGTCGGAAACCGGTCCCGATTGCGTTTTATCTGCTGGTTTAGCTGTCTGACTGGGACGCCGTAGAGCTCGGCGAGGTCGCTATCGAGAATGACCCTCTGGTGGCGAAGGAAAAGGATTCGCGATTCTACCGGTATTGCGAGATGGGACGGGCGTTTTGACATGAGACCCGGGGAGAGTATACAGCGCGGTTCGAGGTCGCAAATTGCGACCTCAAGATTCATAGGGTCCTGTTTGAGGTTGCAATTTGTGACCTCAAACATTTTGCCGATTGGGAGTTATGACAAGGTGCAAGCAGGCGGGAGAGGGCGCCCGCCCCACGACGACCAGACTACGTGATGCTTACTTCAGTGTAGGTTCCGAACACTTCGCGGAGGGCTTCGCAGATTTCGCCGACCGTGGCATAGGCTCGTACCGCATCGACGATGTAAGGCATGGTATTGGCCGGGGAGATGTCTCCGTTGGCTGACTGTCGCGGCTCCTGGGCCGCGGCTTTCTTCAAAGCATCCAAACGCCGTCGAACTTCCTCATTAGACCGGCGTGCACGCAAGGATTTCAGTTTCGCCGATTGTTGCCGAGCCACGCTTTCATCAATGTAGAGAGTGTGCAGCGGCTCTTCTTCGATCACAAATTCGTTCGCGCCCACGATGATCTTTTCTTTGGCTTCAGCGGCACGCTGGTATTGGTACGAGGCCTCGGCGACTTCCTTCTGCGGATATCCGCGCTCGATGGCTTTGACCATGCCACCCATCGCATCCAGCTTGCCGAAATAGTCGAACGCGCCTTTTTCCATAGCGAGCGTCAAGTTCTCAAGAAAATACGACCCGCCCAGAGGATCGACGGTCTGCGTCACTCCGGATTCGTAGGCGATGATCTGCTGGGTGCGCAGCGCGATGCGCGCCGCTTCTTCGGTGGGCAGCGCCAGGGCTTCATCGTAGGAATCCGTGTGCAGCGATTGAGTACCGCCCAGCACCGCAGCCATGGCCTGCAGCGCCACGCGGGCGATGTTGTTCATGGGTTGCTGCGCCGGCAACGACACTCCCGCGGTCTGGGTGTGAAAACGCAGCAACCAGCTACGCTGGTTCTTCGCTTTGAAGCGGTCCTGCATTACCTGATACCAGATCTTGCGTGCGGCGCGGTACTTTGCGATCTCCTCGAAGAAATCATTGTGGGCGTTGAAGAAGAAGCTGAGCCGCGGGCCGAAGTCGTCCACATCCAGGCCTCGCCTCTGGGCCCACTCCACATATTCGACGCCGTCATACAGGGTGAAAGCCAGTTCCTGCAGCGCGGTTGAGCCTGCTTCCCGGATGTGGTATCCGCTGATGGAAATGGTATTGAACTTCGGCGTGAATCTGGAGCCGAACTCGAAGGTGTCTACCACCAGGCGCATCGAGGGCGCCGGGGGATAGATGTATTCCTTCTGCGCGATGTACTCCTTGAGGATGTCATTCTGCAGTGTTCCGGAGATTTTCTTCCAGTCCGCGCCCTGCTTTTCGGCGACGACCAAGTACATCGCCCAGAGCACTGATGCGGGCGAATTGATGGTCATCGAGACCGTGGTCTTTTCCAGGGGGATGCCACCGAACAGAATCTCCATATCCTCGAGCGAATCGATGGCGACGCCGCACTTGCCGACTTCACCTTCGCTCGCGGGATGATCGGAGTCATAACCCATGAGCGTGGGGAGATCGAAGGCCACCGACAGTCCGCTGCCGCCGCTTTCCAGCAGGTATTTGTAACGCTGGTTGGTTTCTTCCGGCGAGGCGAAGCCGGAGAATTGCCGCATGGTAAAAAGTTTGCCGCGGTACCCACTGGCGTGAATGCCGCGGGTGAAGGGCGGCTGCCCGGGGTAGCCCAGATATTTTTCGGCGCTCCAGTCTTCGGGCAGATCGGCTTGGGTGTAGAGGCGGCGAACCGGCGTGCCGGATATCGTGGTAAAGCGGGCGGGGCCGTGCTCGTCCCGATTGATGCCGGTGTTTGCCCCGATCGGCTTCTCCGGCGCTTTTTCCAGGGTCGGAAGAAGAGTCTTCTCCGCCCACTCTTTTTCGCCCGGAGAGGGACGGCGTCCCTCAAACACATCGGCAATCGGGTTTTCGGCGACTGGTGGCTTGTTCGGGTTCTTATCGGGCATGTTGACCGCGCCTGCTTCGATCATAGAAGAGGGTTGTGCGGCGGGCAAGGTACAAACGTGCCTGTAGCGCACGAGACCACGTGGGGACAGCCGCCCCCGGCTGTCCGGCAGAGCGGAGAGCTACTCGTTTCCTAAAAGCCTAGTGGCCTGTCGCAGTGAGTTCGTTACTGCGAGTGCAGAAGGGCGATGCTGTTGATGCCCGAATGCTGGTACATTCGACCGGACAGCCAACGGCAGCTTTGCCTGTAACTCTTGTTCCGCTGCTGCACGAGCGGGACGCTCGCGCCTACATTGGACCGATTATGGTCCTACTACTGGCGGGCTGGGTGGTCCGTCGTCGGTCTTCTCGGCCTCTGGCTCAGGCGCAACGGGAGGAAGTACGTTGGCCTGGGTAAGTCCGGCGCCCTCGTTTCCTAAAGCCCGCGATGTCACCGTCAGGCCTGACTGTTTGCGCAGCTCTCGCAGAATGTCCTGCCGTTCGTGGCCGGCGTATTCGCGGGCAAAGCGGGTCAGGGCCTCGGTCAGAATGTCGTGGTGATGCAATGTCTCCAAACCCGGCTCGCGCGTGATGTTCAGCCACAGCCGGTGGACAAGATGGACGTCCTCGGTTTTCAACGACGGCGTGTGGGGGCCGATGTGGAAGGTATCAACTTTGAGGTCGGGGTAAACGACCTGGAAAATAAATTGCCGCTTCGGCTCGGGCATTGCCTCCCAGGCATGTCCCAGATAAAAAGCCTGCTCCTGGGCGCTCATCTTGCTCGATAGCCCTGAGACCACCGCGGAAGCTTCCAGATTATTGGCGGTCTGCACGATCGCTGACCACGGGTCGCGCGCCGGCACCACCAGCAGCGACACATGCTTGCCGAAGCCTTCCGCCACCGCAACCGCACGTGTAAACAATTGCTGCTCGTAGTCGCTGAAGATCTGCTCCGTCGAAAGATCATAGGCCGCGGAGCCGAACTGGCTCACACGTGCAGACATGACGACGATGTCCTGCTCCTTGGTATCGATGCGCTCCAGCGCCCACTTCAGGTGGCTGAGCGTGTTGTAATCGCGGACCGTGACCATCACATTCCCGGCACGGATCCCCAGACCGGTGCGCTCCACCGTATCGCTTTGCAGCAGCTGGAAGTGTTCCTTCATACGCTGCTCGGCCAGGGCATGCTTGCTCCGGTTCAGCCGCTCGGAAATGGTGAAGATGAGGAAGAACGCGCCGGCAAAACCGAGGCCCGCAACCGTTGCAATTGACTTGGTAAACAGGTTCAGAATGGCAGTACAAAGCAGTACCAGGAAGACCGAGAAAAGACCCACCGGTAACTCGTGGCCGGCGATGGTGATGTTGGGCGGCACCTTCCAGCCCCGCTCGCCTTTGTACTTGACGCGCAGTACCAGCATGGCCAGGCTATTGAAGGTGAAGCTCCAGATCACTCCGAAGGCGTACGCCTCGCCCAGCAGATAGACGTTGCCGCGGCTCACCAGAATGGTAGAAACCTGGAGCAGCACGACCAGGTTGACAATTCGGTAGGTGGTGCCGAACCGCGGATGCGGCTGCCTAAACCAGTCGGTGAGAACGCCGTCTTCCGAAATGCGGTTGAGCACGCCGTTGGAACCGATGATAGCGGTATTGACTGCGCCCGAAAGGATCAGGAAACCCACCACCACCACGAACGCACGGAAAGCCAGCCGCAGTAGCAGGGGCCCGTACTGGTACATGGCCAGCCCGGCGATCAGGTTGTCCTTGTAAACCGGGACTCGGACCGAGTCCGGAATAATCATCACGAACAGAAGCGCCGTGAGTCCGGTAAAAACGAAGCTATAGACCGCGATGATGATCGCCGCCCGCTTCAGGTTCTTCAGCTTGGGATGCGCCAGCTCGCGGTTGACCTGGGCGAGCGACTCCTCGCCGCTCATGGCCAGCACGGAGTGTCCGAAGGCGATCAAGATGCCGAGTATGGCGAACTTGGAAGCCAGCCCGTGCGCCAGATCGGTGTGTTTCAAAAAGCCCAGGGCTTCTTCGCTGAACTTCAGACTGTCGGCGGTGGGCAGCGGCACGGACTGGTATCCCTGCTTCAGCAGGGTCAGCGCCGACCAGCCCAGAAGGATGACCACCATCACCGTGGTGATCTGCATTACCCGCAACGCCTTTTCGCTGGATTCCTGGATGCCCTTGGTGTTCTGCCACCAGAAGTAAGTAGTCACGAGCAGAGCAAAGATGACCGAGGTCCAGTTGACGTCAACGTGCGGCGTCCCGTGAAACATGTTGTGCAGGGCGCGCGGAATCCAGCCGTGAGCTTCGGCTGTGGCGAAGGTGTCGTTGATCAGTCCGGCGATGTATTGCCCGGCGGAAACCCCGGAAATCGGCCCGGTCAGGATGTAATCGAACATCAGGGCCGACACGCTGATCTTGGCCAGGGTACCGCCCAGCGCTTCTTTGACCACGCGGTAAACGCCCCCGCGGACGAACATGGAGCAACTTTCCACGTAAACAGCGCGGACGGCGAAGGAGAACAGCATCACCGCCACAATGAACCAGGGGGCAGATTTTCCGATGGCCTGCTCGGCGATACCCGCGGCATAGAATGCGGACGACCCGAGATCGTTCAACACGATGGCCGCCGCTCGCCAGTACGAGATAAACGTCAGCATTACTGACGTCGCGACCACGATGCGAACGCGGCTACTGGTTGAGTCCGCGGGTTGTGGAGGGGATGCCATCGCGAGGCGGGCTAGCCGATGTGCGCGCTGCAATCGTCGCCATCCGGCGGCGGGTCATAAACAACGCTTATAAACTGTAGCAGAAGAATTCTATCCCTGAGGAGAAGCCCCATACGAGCCCCACATCTTAGTTCATCGAGCAAGTGTGGCGTGGATCGAAAAATCGAATATACCCAATCGGTGTAGGGCCAGACCTCGGACGTCGGACTTCAGACCTCGGACCCTGGACCTGTAGACACTGCCGAACATGTGAAGGCTCCCTTTCGTGCAGCCTGGGACTGGAGTCCGGAGTTTGAGGTTCGAGGTTTGAGTCCGAAGTCGGAGGTCTGGGGTCCAAAGTCTGAGGTCCGACGTCCGAAGTCCGACGTTTGTTATGCTTGCAGCTTGTTGCGGATTCATAAAAGCGCGTGGCTGCTGGTCCTGCTTTCGGCCGTCCTGCAGACCTTGGTCTTCCCTTTGTCCAACCTGTATTTTCTGGGCTGGGCGGCTGTCGCTCCCCTGCTGATTGCGCTCTTGCGGGCCCGCGAGCCCGACACTCTGCAGCTCCTGGCGGGAGTCAAGCTGTTGCCGGCAAAGCCGGGACAAGCTTTTCTTCTGGCGTATGCCTGCGGCATCCTCTGGTACGCCGGAACCTGCTACTGGATCTACAACACCATGCGCCAGTACGGAGGGGTGGGCACGCTCGCCGCTGTCGGGCTGCTGTTTCTTTTCTGCCTTTATCTGGCGATCTATCACGGCGTCTTCGGCTTGCTGATCAGTCTTCTGGCGAGTGCTGGCAAGGGTGATGGAACCAATCCTTTCAATCGCCGGGCCCTTCTCCTGGCTCCGTTCGTCTGGGTCGCGGTGGAGCTGGCACGCACTCGCATCACCGGATTTCCCTGGAACCTGCTGGGCATCTCTCAGGTCGACAATATTCCGCTCGCCCACATTGCCACGCTGACCGGCGTGTACGGGCTGTCTTTCGAAATCATGGTGGTCAACACCGCGCTGGCCGCCGCCTTCGTGCTGCGCACAGTAAGAGGCCAGCGTAGCCGACGCAAACCGCTCCTGCTGGCGACAGCCGCCGCTGTGCTCGTGCTGCAAGCCGGAAGGCTGATCAGTCCGCCCCCCGTGCCTACGGACCACACGGCCCGCCTGGTGCAGCAGAATATTCCCGTCCTGCAGGGAGGCGACTGGACCAAGGAATATTTCGAGGGCACGCTGCGGGATTTGAGCCGCCTCAGCTTGAGTGCGGCCGGCTCCAACACGTCTGGCCAGGATCAGCCGCAACCTTCGCCAGTGCTTCCAGACCTGATTGTATGGCCGGAGTCGCCGGCCCCGTTCTACAGCACCGATCCCGTGTTTCGGGACACCGTCAGCAATATCGCACGCCAGGCGCAAACCTGGATGCTGGTGGGAAGCCTGGGCATTCGCAATGCGGGCGAGACTCCGGAACGCGCCACCGAACTCTACAACTCCGGAAGCCTGGTCAACCCGGCCGGCGAGTGGGCAGAGCGGTACAACAAGATGCACCTGGTTCCTTTCGGCGAGTATGTGCCGTTCAAGCGTGTGTTCGGTTTTGCCGGCGGCCTGACCAAGGAGGTCGGCGATTTCTCGCCCGGCACATCGCGGGCGGCGCTACAGGCCGGCAGCAAGCTCGGCGTCTTCATCTGCTACGAGTCGATCTTCCCCGACGAAATCCGGCAACTGGCCGCCAACGGCGCCGAGGTCTTTGTGAACCTCTCGAACGACGGCTGGTACGGCGACAGCGGGGCCTATGCTCAGCATCTTAAACAAGCCCGCATGCGTGCCGTCGAAAATGACCGCTGGCTGCTGCGCGACACCAATACCGGAGTCACGGCGGCGATCGATCCTTACGGAAGAGTCGTCTCCAGCATCCCCCGCAAGGTCCGGGCCGCTCTCGATGCTCGCTACGCCCTCACCAACGTAACCACGTTCTACACCCGTCACGGTGATTGGTTCGCTTACCTGTGTGCGATAATTTCCGTAGCGGGACTGCTGCCCAATTTTCAGTTACGCACCAGGACAGAATCTAGCCATGAATGAAGAGCTCGAACACGAATACGCCGGCCTGCAGGACCAAGTCCGCGATCTTCGGGAGTACCTTTGACGCCGGCAAACTTCGTGAACAGCTAGCGGAAATCGACAAGCAGGCGGCTGACCCAGGTCTTTGGTCGAATCCACAAAAGTCTCAGCAGGTCATGCGGCAAAAGAAACGCCTGGAGAATGTATTGGCGACCGAGGTTGACCTGGTTCGGCGCGGCGACGACATCTCCGCCTATTTCGATCTGAGCCGTGAAGGGGAAAACGTCGAAGCCGACCTGCGGCGCGAGATTGACGGGCTGCGCAATCTGGTTGACCGCCTGGAGACCGAGAGCCTCCTCTCCGGCGAAAACGATGGCCGCAACGCGATTGTGACCATTCATCCCGGGGCGGGTGGAACCGAATCGCAGGACTGGGCCGACATGCTGCTGCGTATGTATCTTCGCTGGGCGGAACGGCGCGGCTTCCAGACCGTTCTCTATGATTACCAGCCCGGGGAAGAGGCCGGACTTAAATCCGCGACTTTCGCAGTGAATGGCGAGTACGCCTTCGGTCTGCTGACCAGCGAGATTGGCGTCCACCGCCTGGTGCGCATTTCGCCCTTCGATCAGGCCAAGCGCCGCCATACCTCGTTTGCCAGCGTTTACGTCTCGCCTGAAATAGACGACAGCATCGAAATCGTAATCAAGCCGGAAGAGCTGCGCGTGGACACCTACCGTTCGAGCGGCAAAGGCGGACAGCACGTCAACACCACCGACTCCGCCGTCCGCATTACGCACATTCCCACGGGACTGGTGGCCAGCTGCCAGAATGAGCGCTCGCAGCATAAGAACCGGGAACGCGCCATGAGCATGCTGAAATCCAAGTTGTATGAATTCGAACTGGAGAAACAGCGCGAAGTCACCCGCAAGATTGAAGACTCCAAGCTCGACATTGACTTCGGTTCGCAGATTCGCTCGTACGTGTTGCAGCCTTATCGCATGATCAAAGACCATCGCACGAAGATGGAAGTCGGCGACGTGGATCGGGTGCTCGATGGCGACATTGATCCCTTTATCCGCGCTTATTTGCGTATGCGGCGCGGCGAAAAGCAGAACGTGAACAAGGCATAACTTTTGGGAGGAGTTCGGCATTATGGCCCGCATGGTCGATCTAATCCGCGCGTCGGCGGTGCCGTCGAACCTGATGCAGTCTGCCGCCAAGGGGTCGCTCTCGGTTCCTCCCCGGGAGATGATCGAAATCCTGGTCTATCTGGCAGTTCACAACAAGGTTTTCAGCGAGCAGGCCCAGTTCACGCTCGCCGGTTGGGACGAAGCAGCATCGCGGGCTGCGGCCAGTGATCCAAAGACGCCGAAAGAAGTTCTGGACTATCTGATCTCTCCGAAGAACCTGCGGCCAGCGCTGCTGCCGGCGTTGCTGGCGAACCCGTCGGTACCGGAAGAATCGCTGCTTGAAATGGCGCCGGGCGCGGGGCGCGATGTGGTCGAGATCATGTTGAAGAGCGACCGCGTTAATGGGTCGCCCGCCATCTTGAAAGCGCTGCTTTCGAATCGTAATCTGAGTGGAATTCAGTCGGAGAGCATTCGGAGCAAGATAGAGCCCACGGCCCCCGTCCGTGCTCCCGAGATCGAAACCCCCGTCGAAGCCCCAGCGCCCGAGGAAATCGCGGCCAGCCCGGAGGAGGTTTTTCAGGCTGCGCCCACGAACGAGGTCCGTGACGCTGAAAACGTGCTCGATGAGGGCGTCATGGCCTATATGTCTGAGCACGCGAATGAGATCGCCGCCGAGACTGACCACGGCTATCAACCGATTGGCGGCATTCACGAAGAATTCTCGGCGGCTGATGAGCCTCTGGCCGCGCCGGCGGCCGCCACCGCATCCGCGGGCAGCGGGGCGGGAGCTGCCGCCAAGAAAGCACCGGCCAAGAAGACCCACTTGTCACCCAAGGAGGAACGGGGCAGCGCCCTGCAGAAAATCGCCAAGCTCGACATCAAAGGCCGCATCCAGTTGGCCATGAAGGGCTCGAAGGAAGAGCGGTCGCTACTGATCCGGGACGGCACCAAGATCGTCGCGCTGGCGGTCCTCGAATCGCCCAAGATCAGCGATGGCGAAGTGGAAAGATTTGCCACGCAGAAAAATGTGCTGGAAGCGGTGCTTCGCGGCATCCCGATGAAGCGGCGATTTGCAAAGAATTACGCGGTCGTGCGCAATCTGGTCTTCAACCCGCGCACCCCGTTGGATCTTTCACTTTCGCTCATGAAGAACCTGCTGGTCGGCGATCTTCGCAATCTCTCCGGCAACAAAGAGATTTCGGACACGGTCCGCAAGCTGGCCACAAAAATGTTCAAGCAAAAGATGGAGAGCAACACCAAGCGCTGAGCTTCCACGGACCACGTGGGGACAGCCGCCCTCGGCTGTCCGGCGGAGCAAAGCTCCGCGATTCGGATTCCGGCAAAACCCTGTCGAGCTGCGCTCGACCCGGACAGCCGGGGGGCAGCTCCCCACGTGGTCTCGACTGGCTTTCCCGGCGACTGGCGCACTACAATCCCGGCATGGCTTCCTTGCCGGAGTCCGATCCCATTACGGATTTGCTGAAGCGCTCCCGGACCATCGCGGTCGTGGGTCTTTCCAACAGTCCGCTGCGCCCCAGTCACGGAGTATCGGCGTACATGCAGACGCAGGGTTATCGCATCATTCCAGTTAATCCCAAGATCCGGGGCTCACTGGGAGAGAAAGCGTTTGGGTCGTTGCTCGACGTGCCAGAGAAAATTGACGTCGTAAATATCTTCCGGCGGCCCGAATTCGTGGAAGAAGCTGTGGACCAGGCAATCCGGCTGAAGGTGCCGGTGATTTGGATGCAAGAGGGGGTGGTCCACGAGATGGCGGCACAGAAGGCCCGCGAAGCAGGCATCTTCGTGGTGATGGATCGCTGCATTCTGAAAGAACATCGCGCCCGCTTCGGGTAGGTCGGCAGCTCAGAGGGCTTAAACCAACGAAGAATTGTATCGGGAGGACGGGCGTCCCGCCCGTCTGGCCACCGGCCTGGCCGGGACGCCCGTCCTCAACAACCAGTTATGCGCTTATGAAAATGACCGTCGCGTCGTCATGCAAGCCTTCGCCGTTCGCGAAGGCCCGAACATCGGCCAGGATACTCTCCGCGCAAGCTCCCGGTTGCAGCACATGGTCACGCATCCGCTCCGCGCCGTACTCTTCGTCGGAGCCGCCGGTCGCCTCCGTAATTCCGTCGCTGTAGAAAACTAACCGCGAGCCCTTGGAAAGCTGCACTCGGCTCTCCGAAAATTCTCCGGTACCGAGGCCCAGCGGCAGTCCGCGTTCGCTATCCAGAAAGCGCGCGCCGTGCTCATCCACCAGAAGCGGCCGCAGATGGCCGGCACTGGAAAACGTCAACTCACGGGTCGACGGGTTGAGCACCGCCAGCAACATCGTCACAAACTTGCCCGAAGGAAAGTCCTCCACCAGCAGGCGGTTCAGGCGAGTCAGAACTTCTCCCGGACCGCTGCAGGTTTGCGCCAGAGAGCGCAGCATGCCGCGGGTGGCGGACATCAGCAGAGCGGCGGCGGTTCCCTTTCCCGAAACGTCGGCCAGCACCAGACCCCAGCATCCATCGTCGAACGAAATGAAGTCGTACCAGTCGCCGCCCACGGCGCCGGCCGGAATCGAAAGACCGGAAACCGCGAAGCCGGGAATGTACGGAGAACTCTTGGGCAGCAGCGCCTCCTGGATGGCGCGCGCTTCGCTGGCCTCCGCGCTCATCTTCTGCCGTTGGTGCCGTTCATGCTGAAAGCGGCGAGCGTTGTGTACCGCGACTGCGACGTGTTCGCACAGTCCCTGCAACCATCGCAGATGTTCGCGCGTGAACGCGTCCAGTTCGTGGTGTGAAGCCGCGAACACACCCACCAGCCGGCCGTCCACCAGCAGAGGGATAGCCACTTCCGAAAGCGCGGCCTCCTCGCAGGCGATGTAGTAGGGGTCCTTCCGCACATCGGGCGCGTAGCGCATCTGCCCGGTGGCCGCAACGTACCCGACCATCCCTTCCTTGCCTACTTTCAGCCGCGATCCCTTTTCGTGAAGCGTGCAGCCATGGACGCCGGCCATCTCCAGCTCGCCGCGTTCTTCGTCGTGCAGATAGATGGTCGCTTCCACGCAGCAGAATGCCGCGGCGACATCGTCTACAATTTTGGTGATGAGCTCATCAAGATCGAGGATGGACGTGATCTTCTGCGCCCACTTCTGCAATTTGAGGAGATGTTCGACCTGATCGAGTTGTACGGGGCGGATAGCGGTCGTGTCCGGAACAAGAGGTCTTGGGCTTGCGGCCATGGGGATCCAACCTCCTTGCTGAATTGGGGAAGAGAATAGAACCTTACATTCGATTGGATGCCACGATCTAGGCGCCGGATTCTGTTTTCGGGCGTCGGGAGACACCCTTCTGGGCCCGCCTCCGCTTGATCTCTTCCAGGCGCTCCTGGATGCGCTTTTCCACGCCTTCGCTGGTAGGCCGGTAGTAGACCCGATCGACAAGGTTGTCGGGCAGACACTGCATGTCAGCCACTTTGTCTTCGAGATCGTGGGCGTACTGGTATCCCTGGCCGTACCCCAGGCCCTTCATCAAACCGGTTGGCGCGTTGCGCAGGTGGAGGGGGACGGGTTCAGCAGCGGTGCGTTCCACGTCACCCTGAATTTCACTGTAGGCGGTGTAGAGGGCGTTCGATTTGGGCGCCACCGACAAATAAACCACGGCTTGCGCCAGTGCCAGGTTCCCCTCCGGCATGCCGAGAAAATCGACGGCATCGCGTGCGGCCATGCATTGCGAGAGCGCGTTGGGATCGGCCAGGCCGATGTCCTCCACCGCCATCCGGACTACGCGGCGTGCGATGTAGAGCGGATCTTCTCCGGCTTCGAGCATGCGGCCCAGCCAGTAAAGGGCGGCGTCGGGATCGCTGTTGCGCACCGACTTGTGCAGCGCGGAAATAAGGTTGTAATGCTCTTCTCCGGCTTTGTCGTAACGCAACACCCGCTTCTGGAGCGCGTCCTGGACCAGGTCGTCGGAAATCTCCGCGCCCACTTCTTTTCCATCACGTCCCCGTGCAAGCGACGCGGCGACTTCCAGCACGTTGTACGCGCTGCGGGCATCGCCACTGGAATAGGCCGCGATCTTTTTCAGAACATCATCAGAAGCCCGCAGCTTCATCGTTCCCAGACCGCGTTCTTCATCGCTCAGCGCTCGCCTTAACAGCCCGACCACCTGTTCTTCCGTCAGCGGCTTGAGTACGTACACCCGGCTGCGCGAGAGCAACGCGGAAATGATTTCGAACGAAGGATTCTCCGTGGTGGCGCCAATCAGACGGATGTTGCCTTTCTCCACGTGCGGCAGAAACGCATCCTGCTGGGCTTTGTTGAAGCGATGGATCTCGTCAATGAAGACAATCGTTCGCGTGCCGTATTGCTTGGCGCGCTCGGCGTCGGCCATAACCTGCTTGATTTCCTTGATGCCGGTGAGCACGGCGGAGAACTCAACGAACTCGGCCTTGGTGAGACGCGCGATGATTTGGGCCAGCGTAGTTTTGCCGGTACCGGGTGGTCCCCAGAAAATCAATGAGCCAATGTCGTCACGCTCAATCTGGGTGCGCAACGGCTTGCCGGGACCGACCAGGTGCTCCTGTCCGACGAACTCGTCCAGTGTGCGTGGACGCATGCGGTCGGCGAGAGGGCGAGTGCGATCGCCGGGGTTATCACCGCTCGGAATGGTTTGAAACAGGCTCATGCAAATCAATTCACCACCGAGACGCGGATACACGGATTTCTAAAAACTCTGGTTTTCTCCGTGTCTCTGTGCCTCTGTGGTGATAAGCCTCATTGCTTCTGCCTCATTACTTCGTACAACACAATACTCGTCGCCACACCCACATTCAGCGATTCCACCTGAGGCGCTTGCGGAATGGCCACCACTTCATCCATCTCTTTGATGAGATCGCGGGACAATCCGGCGCCTTCGCTGCCAACAAAGATCGCCAGCGGCCCGGTTAGTTTGGCCTGATCGAGCGGCGCACCCTTGTGCGACGCGGTGGCGACCAGCCTCAAGCCGTGCTCTTTCATGAGGCCTATAGCGTCAGACAGTTTTGCCCGCGCCAAAGGTAGCCGGAAAACCGAACCCGCCGAAGCTCGCACAACTTTGGGATTGAACGCGCTGACCGTGCCCTGCCCCAGCAGCACTCCGCCGGCGCCGAACGCCTCCGCCGAGCGCAGGATCGTCCCCAGATTTCCCGGGTCCTGCACTCCCGCAATGGCCAGCAGCGGCCCGGCTTTAGACTTGGCCAGCACATCTTCGAGCGAGAAATCCTTCCAGCGCGCCAACGCTGCCACACCCTGGGGCGCGTCGCTGGGGACGACGCTGCCAAACAGCTTGTCCGGCAGCAGGAGCGTCTCGACCTGGGCACCGAGCTGCGAGAGTAGTCTGTCCGCCCGCGCCGCGCCCGACTCGCTGAAGAAGACCGCCCGAAACCGCAGGCCGCTTCGAATGGCTTCCTCGAGGATTCGGAAGCCTTCAATCGCGCAATAACCGTCAGAGGTTAGCTCGCCACGGGCAAAGGCCTGGCGAAGTTCTTTCACCTGGGCATTGTGCCGTCCCTCGATGCGGCGCAACCGGGCATTCGCTATGTGGCCGCCGGTGACTGTGGTTTCCTTCATGTTCGCGCCAGTTCGCCCAGAATCATACCTGTTCCTCTCGGCTTTCTGCGCTTTCCCATGTTATGTTAGCTCTCTCGATTTCGACACTTGGGGTGGGAAGGGACAACCTGGAGTGCGTGTAGAGATTGTCAAGATTAACTGCGACAACCCGGAGCCTTCACTCATTCGCTATGCGGCGGACCAGATCCGCGCCGGCGAAGTCCTCGGCATGCCCACCGACACTTTTTACGGGCTGGCGGCCGATCCTTTTAACCTGCGCGCGGTAGACCGCGTTTATGACATCAAGTCGCGTTCCCGGCACAAGCCACTGTCCCTGCTGATCGCCGACGTCGACCAGGCCGAGCAACTGGCCCAGCCTCTGCCGGAAGAGTTCTACGCTTTGGCGCGCCGCTTCTGGCCCGGACCGCTGACCATCATCGTGAAAGCCTCTTCGCGTCTTCCTCTGAAAGTGACGGCCAATACCGGCAACGTCGCCCTGCGGGTGCCCAAGGCTCCGATTCCGCTGGCGGTGGTCCAGGCGGCGCAGATTCCGATTACCGCCACCTCCGCCAACCTCAGTGGCGAATCCGAGTGCACCACAGCGCTCGCGGTCCGCGATCAGCTTCAGGACCGCATCGCAATCATCGTCGACGGGGGTGCCTCGCCCCGCGAAGTGGCCTCAACCATCATTGACCTCACCGACGAAGAAGCGCGCTGGCGCATCATGCGGGAAGGCGCTATTCCGGCCCAGGAGATTTCCGAGTTCTTCGCGCAAGGATGAACGCAGTAACAAAGCGGCGGCCCAACCCCTGGCCCCTGTGGGCGGTGGCGCTGGCTGCGGCGACGGTCGCAGCCTTTCTCGGGATCACCAGCGTCCGGATTGTGCACGAAGCCGGCTTGCAGGAAGTTCATCCCGCGGACGCAATCGTCGTCTTCGGCGCGGCTGAGTATGCCGGACGTCCGTCCCCGGTGTTCCGCGCTCGCCTCGATCACGCCTACGATCTGTTTCAACGCGGCGCCGCTCCCGTGGTCATCACCACCGGAGGATCGGGGGCCGATCCGACTTTCAGTGAAGGCGGAGTAGGCCACGACTACCTGATGCACCGTGGCATCCCCGAATCCCAACTGATCGCCGAAACCCAGGGCTCTGACACCGCATCATCCGCGGAACGCGTTGCCGTAATTATGAGCACCAACCGGATGCACAGTTGCGTGGCAGTCAGCGACGCCTACCACGTGTTTCGCATTCGCAAATTGCTGGAGCACGAAGGAGTGCAGGTGTACGTGGCCCCGCGACCGGACTCTCGCCCGAAATCGGCATGGCAGCGAGGGTTGGCAGTCCTGCGCGAAGCCGCCAGTTATCTGGTATGGAAGCTGAACATTCCCGCGTAGCTGTCGATCCTTCTCGCGAAGCCTCAGGATGACAACCACCCCATCTTTTTCCTCAACTCCGTAATGTGGGCCACATGATGCCGTCCGTGCCACGAATACAAGGCCAGGTTCTTTTCCAGCGGCATGGTCCCGAGTTCCGGATGGTTGAAGACACGCTTCCAGTCCTGGGCCTCGAGCGAACGCAGCAGGCGCACCCAGCGATTGTGCAGCGAATCGAGCAACGACAGCGACACTTCCAGCGGAGTGGACTGCACATCCCCGAGCTTCGCCCAGCGGTCCTCCATGTACGGCTTGATGGTCGGCGCATCTTCGGTGAGCGCCAGTTTGAAGCGGATGAACGCGTTCATGTGGCTTTCCGGCACATGGTGCGTGACTTGACGCACGGTCCATCCGCCGTCGCGGTAGGGAGTTTCGATTTGCTGCGACGAGAGTCCCTGGACCGCGGCGCGTAAGGCAGCCGGAGTCTGTTCGATGTCGTTGATCAATTTCTGACGCTGTTGCTCGTCTGGTGGACCGTCGTATGAAAATTTTCCGATGGGGTAACGCGGATCGCTCATCGGTGCCTCCTGACGCGTTCGCGGGCGAGGGCGCCCGCACCTCACAACCGACTAATAGGAAACGCGAAAGGCCACAGAAAAGCAATGAAAGAACGGAGACGACAGAGAGATTTGGAAACAGATGCTGTCTAGACGTGTGGTCGCTCGAACCGGAATCGAAACTGGCAACTCAGGTTTCCTATCGCACCAGCGCGAGAATGCGCACCGGTGCGGCAGATCCTCCTGCTACTTTCGCAGGAGCCACCATCGCGACAGCGCCGTTGGCGGGCATGCGGTCGAGGTTGGCCACATTGGTCAGAAGATAGAGCCCGTGCTCCGAAGCATATTGAGCGACGGCAGATTTTCTGGCCGAGCCGCGATCGAGATCGGAGGTATCGATGCCCAGCCCGAGAGCGTTGCGTCCTTCGGCCAGGAAGCGGGCGGCGTCTCTGGAGTATCCGGGAAAATGCGCGAGGCCTGTGGCGTCGGCGTTGCGGTAGCTTCTGACGGAGTTCCAGCGCGAGCCCCATCCCGTGCGGGCGATCACGACCGCGCCCAGGGGAATTTGGCCGTTGGCCTGCTCCCAGCGTGCGATGTCCTGCACGGAAATCTCGTAGTCCGGATTGCTCTCCGCATCGGCGCTGACGTCGAGCACCACCAGCGGCCCGATCAACCGGCCGGCTGGAATCTGGTCGACGGTCCACATGCCGTGACTTAAACGCGCGGGAGCATCAATGCGGGTAGCAAATTGTTTTGAGGCCTGGAATTCCGAGACATGGGATTCCGGGGCTGACGACGGCATCCGTTCCGACAAAGCCACAGTCTCAAGCCGATAGCCTGACTTCTGCGACTTTTCAAAGCCGCTCGCCGGTAACGAATGAGTGAGGTCCACGACCTCGCGAAAGCCACCCGGCTGGGCCGTCTCCGGACGCTGTTGGGCGAACAAAAACAGTGCCACGGCCAGCACCGAACCGATTACAAAGGTATGAATCCTCATTACTTCTAAACGTCTTTCGTTGCTTTTCAGGCCCCGCTGAGAAATTCTGGAAACCCAAGTTAAGCAGTGAGATGCGAGCACGGTCGCGCGAAGATGCTCTGTAAGGATTCTCGCGCGGACGGTCACCTCCGGCAAGGTCCATAAGTACATGACCTACCGGGGTAAATCACGGAATAAGGGGTACGTCAGACCAACCAGAACGCAGCCAGACCCGCTACCAGCGTGCTGAGAAAGTTTACCGAGTCGTTATTAACCAGGTGACGCCTCTCCAGACACGCGCCCAGAAAACTGTCCGCGACCATGCCCAGAATGCCGGCGCCAGCCGAGATGGCCAGCCACGGTCGCGGCAGCAGGCCACCCAGGACGCATACGCAGCTCACAGTTCCGGCGGCGATGACGCCGGCTACGGTTCCGGCCAGGCTGACGGCCCCATCGGTCCCGGGAGGGACAAGACTCCAGGTGGTGATCAGACGCGCCTTCTCACTGAAGGCCTGTCCCAATTCGCTGGAAACCGTATCAGCCGCGGCCTCCGAGAGTGCTGCCGCCATGGCCAGCAGGAAAAACCCGCGACCATGGCTGAGGACCGAGAGCACGGCGCAAGCCGTCGCAACCCCGAGATTGGCGAGCACCTGGGATGCCTTCCGGCCCTCCCGGCGCTCCGCGATCCCCAACCTCTGCTTTCTCTGATAGCCGAGTCGGGTCGCGATCCAGGTCAGCGCGAACACGGTAATCAGGGCCGCAAAAGCTCCGGGGCCGGCGCACAGGTAGAGGACAAGGCAGACTACCGCCCCCACAAGCGCGCCCGAGTTCGTGACTCCGCGCATCCGGCGGGCGAGCAAGGTGAAAGCGAGCGTGAGCAGACTCGCCACGACCCATTGTCCCGGGGAGGCGTTTACTTCGGAAAGTCGGGAGAGGCCGTCCACATTGATCACAATAAATGGGTGCGGTGCACACCGGAACTCCATCCCCACCCACAAGGTATAGGGTAGAACTTCCAGCCATGCTACAGATAGGGCTTGGACTTCAGATACCAATGCTTACGAAGTGCATCAAAGTCTCCTGAGTAGTCTAAACTGCACTACGCTTGCGCCTTTTCTGCTCTGGGGTGAACTTATGGCAGCCTCTGTTTGGTCGGGATACCTTACCTTCGGCTTGATCTCCATGCCGGTGCGCCTTTTTTCCGGCGCGCGTAGCAGCGGCATCTCCTTCAACATGTTGCACCGCGATGACCTGCAGCGGGTCAAGCAGCAATATTATTGTCCCGCCGACAATCGCGTGGTCGACCGCAGTGAAATCGTAAAGGGCTACGAGTTCCGCAAGGACGAGTACGTAGTGATCGAGCCCGAAGAGATCAAGAAGATCGAGCCGCAGACCGCGAAGACGATGGAGATCCTCGAGTTCGTAAAGGCCAGCGAAGTGGATCCGGTATTTTTCGAATCGTCGTACTACATGCTGCCGGAAGAGGCGGGGCGCAGGCCATACGGACTGCTGACCAAGGCCCTGGAAGAAAGCGAGTACGTCGCCATCGCCAAGCTGACCATGCACAACCGCGAGTACACCGTGTTTCTGCGTCCGCATTCCGGCGGCCTCATGCTTCACACCATGTACTACGCGGAAGAAGTTCGCCAGGTGGAAGGCTTCGGCGCACCCGAGGTCGAACTGAAAGCCGCCGAAGTCAAAGTCGCTCACCAGTTGATCGAAGCTCTCGCCGCAGAATGGGACCCGGAAAAGTACCACGACACCTTCCAGGAGAACGTGAAAAAGCTCATCGAGACCAAACTGGAAGGCGGCAAGATCACCGAAGTAGAAAAGCCGAAAAAACTGGCCCCGGTGGTGGACCTGATGGCTGCCCTGAAACAAAGCCTGGCCGAGATGGAAGGAAAAAAGAAGCCGGCAGCGCCCGCACGCGAAGCTGAGGGGAAGCGATCGAGAGGAAAGGCGTAGAAAATAGCTCTTAAGCTCTTGGCTCTTGGCTCTTGGCATTCGGCTTTTAGCAGTAACCACTTTGCAATCTCCTTCATCTGACATCTGACCATCTCCGTCTCCAAAGAAATTCCTGTCGATTTTTCAGGGCAGCCTTTCACCTGCTAACGGGCATCAGACTGCAAAGGCTAAAGGCCAATTGCCAATTGCTAAGTGCTAAGTTCCGAGCTCCGCTGGCGCATATTCCCACCAGACATTAAAATGGAAACTCTTTCATGGACGGTTCTGCTGGGGTGGGGATGACATTTTGGCGTGCGGCCCGCTTGCTGGGCATTTCGATTCTTGGATTGATTTGCATCAGCTGCGGAGATCAATACCGTCCCGTGGCCATTCCCATTGTGCCGCCACCGCCCGATCCCCAGGCGGTTCACTTCGTTCTGGTGTTCAGCGTCAACGGTGCGATTGATCCGGGCGCCAGTAGTCGCGTCGATATTTCCGGTGACACCAATATTGGCGTCGCCAAGCTTGGGCTCGGGCCCGCCCATGCCACGCTGATCCCGAACGGCGCTCGAGTGTACGCCGCGAATACCCGCGAAGACTCAGTGTCTTCCTACTCTCCGACACCGGGATCGACGGCCACGATCGTGACCACGACATCTCTCCCCCCGGGTTCGAACCCGATATTTGTCACTACCACAGAAGGCGGCACGGTTTACGCCGCAAACTTCGGGCTGGGAACGGTTGCAGCCATTTCGACCACAACCAACGTTGTTTTGACCCCGCTGATCACCGTGGGCACACAGCCAGTCGCTCTGGCGGAAACTCCCGACCAGAAGAAGCTTTACGCCGTCAACCAGGGCGATGGAACTGTCACCCCGATCACGCTGGTGGACCGGACCACAGGCCCGGCCATTCTCACCGGGACCGCTCCCGTCTGGGCAGTAGCACGCTCTGATAGTGCGAGGATTTACGTTCTCAACAGCGGGAGTGGCACGGTTTCTGCAATCGACACGACGACTGACACCGTGCTGAGTTCGGTGTCCGTGGGCGCGGGCGCGAACTACATGGCGTATGACAGCAAGCTGAACCGTGTCTACGTTAACAATCCGACCGCCAACACCGTGACCGCCCTGAACATTGCCACGGATCCGCCGACTCTACTCTTTACCACCCCGGTTGCGCCCGGACCGGCTAGCGTCGCTGTGTTGCCTGATGGCAGCCGCGCCTACGCCGTGAGTTCCACCAAGACCGTACCCTGCACCTCTGATCCTCTGGACACCCAGCTTTGCATCAGCTCCGTCGTTACCGTCATCAACGCCAGCGACGGCAGCGTCCGGAAGACCGTTCCTCTCGAGCCCACGGTCAGCATTACAGCGGCCACGCAAAACGGCTCCGACACGACCTACACCTACACTCCGGCTACCGGCCCCGCGCTCCGGCCGGGGATGGAGATGGTGATCTCGGGCATGACGGATGCCGGGAACAACGGAACATTCACGCTGGAAGGGGTGAACGCCGGAAACTTCACGGTAGTGAACGCCAACGGAACAACAGCGAACAGTCAGAGCGGAACTGGAGCCGTTGTAGTCGAGATTGCGACGGCGATCCCCACCGGTTGCGACGTCAGCGGCCTGGGCGTGCCGGGTGGTGTCCTGGGCGGAGTGCGCTTCCGTTTTTCCGCTGCCGCCTCGGCCGACGGGACGAAAGTAGTTGTAGGAAAGTGCGATGCCGGAAGCACCACAATCCTCCGCACCTCGGATGACACTCCGGTGCTCGACATGCCCGCCCCGTTAAGTACCGTCACCCCACCCAACGGCGGCAATGCCTTGCCGCAAAATCCCGTTTTCGTTCTGGCAGGACCGTAAGGCGGGATTCCACTATCGCCGTCACGTCGGGATCGTTATCTCCGTTTCTCAACACTGTCATCTTGAGCGGAGAGAAGGGACTCGCTTGCGAGTCCCTTCTCGGAATCGAAAGACCTTGTGTTTGCTCGCGGCGGCAAGGCAGCCGGTCGACGAATCGGCGACGCGAGACTTAGCGCCGGCAAAACGCAAGGTCCCTCGGCTTCGCTCGGAATGACAGACTGGAGGGGAAGCAGCGCCAGGCAACGCGAGCGCCAGAGGTCGGTGTTGGACATCGGCAAGAAACGTGTTGCGTCAACTCCGACGTCCGACTTACTTCGCCGCTGCCGCCGTCTGGGTATTCTCGTTGTAGCGCAGGGCGATGTTCATGAACACATTCCCCCTGGCGGTTTCGCAGCAGATGACCAGCGCTTCAGTGTCTTCGGTATTGGTGGGACCGTGTTCCGAGGTGTGCAGAACCGGGGGATGTACGCGGAAATGGAAGCCCTGGTCGTTCAAAGTAGTGACGGCATTTCCTGTCACCTGGTTGGCCAACTCACAAACCGTTTCCCGCACTAGGTCATCGGACTCGGGCAGTTCGGCGCCGGCGAAATAGCTGGCTACACGCAGCGCAGTCTCGGGATCGAGGTCGAACACAATGCGGCCCTCAATGTCGCCGGTGATCGCGACCAGTGCGGCCACGCCTTTGCGCCGGTAAGCCTCCTGCTCCATGCTCAGGTTCCCGATGGACATGGGAGACTGCAGGCCCTGGGCCAGGACGGCGTCCGCCGCGTTGATGAACGGCTGGATCAACTCCATCTTCATAGATCAGGCTCCCGCGCCGGCGGCGTTGGCATTGGCCACGGCCCCATCCTCGCCCAGCACGTACTTGATCACTTCATACAGAACTTCCGGCTTGACCGGCTTCTGCACAAAGTGGCGAGCTCCGCGCTGCAGCGCGGCCACGATGTTTTCCTGATAGCCCACGGAAGACACCATGACGATGCGGGCCTCAGGATGCTGGGCCACGATCTTTTCGGCCGCCTCGATTCCTTCCATCTGCGGCATGGTGATGTCCATGAGCACGATGTCGGGATTGGTGCGGTCGTATTCGGTGATGGCGGTCATGCCGTCGCCGGCTTCGCCAGCCACTTGGCCGCCAAAGGTTTCGACGATGCGCGCCAGGTTCTTGCGGGCGAAGACAGAATCGTCCACCACCAGGTAGCGGATCGGTTGACCGTCCTTGCTGCGTTTTAGCGATGCAAACTGCTCCATAAATCCTCCTGCCTTTATCTGTAAAAATCGAACCGAACCGTCGCTACAAAAACTAATCGCGTCCGGCGCCTGCGGCTTTTCCGCCATCGCCGGGCTCGTTTCCGAATACGCTTTTTCGATCTGCCATAGCCTGGGCCTGCAAAGTGTTGGCCAGAACATCCAGCCCGACCACCCGGACCGCGAAGCCGCGATCAATGGCTGCTTTGGGCATGCCGTAGACCACACAAGACTCCTCACTCTGCGCGATCGTCATTCCGCCCGCGGCCTTGACCGCGCCCATGCCCGACGCGCCGTCGTCTCCCATTCCAGTCATCAGGACAGCAACACCTTTCGACCCGAATTCGTCGGCCAGGCTCTTGAACAAGACATCTGCTGACGGGCGGTGGCCGTTGACTCGCGGCTCGTCGCTCAGCACGACGACGTCACCGAGCGGCAGGCGTTTCACCTTAATGTGCCGGCTGCCCGGGCAGATGAGTACCCGTCCGGCCAGCAGGACATCTCCCGACTGCGCCTCCTTGACCCCAACCGCGCAAATGTCATCCAGACGCCGGGCAAACATTTCGGTGAAGCCTTCCGGCATGTGTTGCACCACAACGATGGCAGCCGGAAAATCCGCCGGCAATTGCGAGAATAAGTACTGCAATGCCTGCGGTCCCCCGGTGGAAACACCGATGGCGATAACTTTGGTCGGAGTTTTTTTGGCATCGAGCGGAGCTTTCTTTCCCGGACGCGCGGTTACGCCTACCGGCCTGATGGTTACGCCCCGGCTCTGGGCCGCCGCCTTAATCTTGCCGATCAACTCCGCCGCGATCTGTGGCATACGGGCGGAGACATCATTCGGCTTGGCTACGAAATCAAACGCCCCCAATGACAGGGCCTGCAAAGTGATGGAAGCTCCCTGCGTGCTGTGGGAACTCACCACAATGACGGGCAGGCGGTGGCGGCGCATGATTTCTTTAAGCATCTCGATGCCGCCCATGCCCGGCATTTCCAGGTCAAGGGTTACAACCTGAGGCTTCAGATCTTCAATTTTTCTCAAACCGAAATTTCCGTCCATCGCGGTGCCCACCACCTCGATTGAACTGTCGGTCTGAAGAATCTGTGGAATCAGCTTCCGCATGAGTGCGGAATCGTCCACCACCAGTACGCGCACCGGGCTCATGAGTGCGCCTCCGCCGCGGCTTCGCGCAGGCTCTTGCGGTCGGCGTGCGAAAGCAGAATTCCGGAGACGACGCTGTCTGCCTGTTCAGCGCGCACCTTGCTGTGACGATCCACGATGGCGGGAAGATTGACGATGAGCACAACCCGGCCATCGCCGAGGATGGAGGCTCCGCTGATCAAGTCCGTCGCGACGGTCTGGTCGTCGAGTGCCTTGATCACCAGTTCCTCTTCGCCCTCCAGGCGGTCTACGATCATCCCCAGCTTGCGTTCACCCATCACAATCACGAGCACAAAGATTTTTCCGGACCCAGCCTTCTCGCCCTCACCAGGGGCACACCCCAGACGGACCACGGGCAGGACGCGATCGCGCAATTGCAAGACTTCGTAGTTCTGTACCTGGTGCACGTCGGATTCCCGGGCGCGCGCAATTTCCGCCACCGCGTTCAGGGGAACGGCATACAGTCGCTGCTCGACCCTGAACAGCAGGGCCTTGATGATGGCGAGCGTGAGTGGCAACTTCAGGCGGAAGGTCGTGCTCTGCCCCACCCGGGTCTCAACTTCGACCGAGCCTTTCAGGCGGTGCATCACGGTCTGCACCACATCGAGTCCGACGCCGCGGCCCGAGATTTCGGTGATCTCGACAGCAGTGCTGAACCCGGGCCGGAACACTAGTGCAAGAATCTCAGCTTCTCCCAGCCTGTCTGCCTCCTCCGCGGTAAGGAGACCCTTCTCGAGAGCCCTGGCTTTGACTTTGTTCGCGTCAATGCCGGCGCCGTCGTCGGTGATTTCCACCATAACCTGATTGCCCTGGTGATACGAAGTGAGATGGATGGTTCCGCGCGCCGGCTTTCCCTTTCGCACCCGCTCCTCGGCGCTCTCGATACCATGACTGACGGCATTGCGGACCAGGTGGGTCATCGGTTCCGCGATGACGTCGAGAAGGCTCTTGTCCAGATCGGTTTCCTGGCCCTTCATGACGAGTCCCACTTCCTTGCCGCACTGCTTGGCCACGTCGCGCACCATGCGGGGAAAGCGCCGGAACAACTGCTCGACCGGCACCATGCGGATTTTCATGACCGAATGCTGCAGCTCGCTGAGCACGCGTGATTGAAAAGCCATGGCATCGCTGAAGCGTCCGCGCAAGGCCTCCTTGGGAACGTGACGGGCGAGTTCAGTGAATGCCTGCTGCAGCATGGACCGTCCAATAATCAATTCGCCAACCAGGTTGAGCACGCTGTCAATGCGCTCGGCGTCCACCCGCAAGATGTTTTCGGCAAGCACCGGATGATTGAGCTTGCCGGCTGCCGCCAGTTCTTCTCCGGAATCGGGCGAAGGCGTGCTCTGAGCTGGCGCCGCCGACGCTGCTGCTTTTACCTTAGGCTCGGCGGCCTGTACCAGTTCCACAACGACGCTGGAAATCACGGTGGGAATGCGGCACAGCGTGGTCAACTGCTCAGCCGATTTTTCGCTGGCCACCAGCAACTCCAGCCGCTGGGTACTGGCCGGCGAGCCGGCATCGGGGCGTGCTCCCAAAACTTCGGCGGACGACGCCAACCCGTTCAGGACCAGTTGCCGGGCCGCGATCGGCATGGCGCAATGCGGATCGATTCCGGTGGTGATGTGGTACACGCTCTTGCCCCGGGACACTGCATTCTGGATCGCCAGCTTCTCGTATTCAGTCCAGGCCGCAGGTGGGACGGCGGCTTTGACGGTCTTCTTTGAGCCTTTCTTCCCCTTGCCCTGACCTTTGCCCCTGGGTTGCTGCGCCAGCTCACGAATCATCTTGGCCAGCGGCGCAGAAGAGGGCAGCTTCCCTTTGCGGCGGTAGGCAGCCAGCATCGCGCCGAAAGTGTCGGCGGCGGTGAAAGCGACCTCTGCCAGGCTGCCATGAGAAGATGCAGATTCCAGGGCCAGTACGTCTTCCAGTTCGTGGGCCGCGTTGCTCAGTTCGCGAAAGCCGCAAGCCGCGGCGTCGCCCTTGATGGTATGCACAATGCGACGGATGCTGCGCACCAGTTCCGCATCGGTCGGGTTGCGTTCCAGCTTCAGCGCTTCTTCGTTCAGCGATTGCAGCAGCTCCTGCGCCGTCTCGAAGAAGAGTTCCCGCATTTCCGCGCCACGCTCATCGGAAAACTGGGTCACGCCGTCACCTCAACTTTCTGGTAGGCGGTCCCGCTGTTGCGATGCACCATGGCGAACTTGTCGGTCAGGGCCAGCAGACTTTCCGCGTGGCCAACGAACAGGTAGCCCTGCAGATTGAGGCAGCGCGCAAACTTTTCCAGCAAACGCTTCTGTTCAGGTTCGTCGAAATACATCATCACGTTGCGGCAGAAGATCACGTCGTTGCGCTGCGGCAGATATTCGGTCTTCAGGTTGTGGAAGTCGAAGTGGACGACTTCCTTCAACGCTTTCTTGATGGCGTAACGGTCACCAGTCTTGTCGAAGTAGCGCAAGCGGTAGCTGTAATCCACGCTGGCCATTTGGGTCTCGGAGTAGAGGCCTTCCTGGGCCGTCCGCAGGACGGAGTAGCTGATGTCGCTGGCAATGATCTCGACCTTCCACGGCGGCGGAATCAGCGGCTTGGGCGAGGGCACCGCGACCGACTGCGGATTGCGCAGGTAGTAGTAGGCCAGGCTGTCAGCGACCAGCATGGCCAGGGTGTAAGGCTCCTGACCGGTGGAACAACCCGCACTCCAGATGCGCAACGAGTAGTCGCGCTGCGCCTGCTTGCGGCGAATCAGGTCGTCGAGGATGTGCTTGTGAAACAAATCCAATTGCGCCTTATTGCGGAAGAAGCTGGTCTCGTTGACCGTAAGATTTTCCAGCAGCCGCGCCAGCTCCGCCTTGCCTTCCTTGCTGATCAGCAGGCGGTAGTAGCTGTAGAAGGAATCGAGATGGCATTCCCTCAAACGACGCTGCACCCGGTCCTGGAGGAAATGGGTGCGCCTCTCGTCAAAGTGCATGCCGCACTCCTGGTAGACGAGCACCTGCAGAAGCTTCAGCTCAGCTTCGGAAAACTGCGCAGGTATGCTGGATGTTCCCATGAGTTCCGGTTCGTCCTCGCCTCTTCTTCAAAGAAAGCTACTTGGCTGCGGCAGCACTGCGTGTCTCACCATCGGCCGGATCTGCTGGTTCTTTCCGGGCGCTGCTGTCGAGCAGCTTGGCCATATCCAGGAGCACGATCAGGCGGCCGCGATATTTCCCCAGCCCGGTCACGCAGTTGAGCCCCCCGTCTTGCAACGTTGCCGGAGAGGGCTCGATCTCAGCCGCCGGAATCTTGATGACCTCCGAAGCAGAGTCGACAATCAGTCCGGAAAGACGTCCGCCATGTTCCACCACCAGAATTCGGTTGCGCCGGTTCAGTGCTGTCTTGGGCTCGCCAAAGCGTTTGCGCAGATCGATGACCGAAACAATTTTGCCCCGGAGATTGATTACGCCTTCCATGTAGTCCGGAGCATCGGGCACAGCCGTGATCTCCGGCACGCGCACGATCTCGTGCAGTGAGGTGATGGGAACGCCGTAGGTCTCGCGCCCCACTCGGAATCCGACAATCTGCAATTCAGGGTTCATGGTGGATACTAGGCCCGGGCACCGGCAGCGGCGCGCTTGGCGCTGGAAGCTGCCGCCTTTTCCTCGTAGCGCGAAGGAACGCGTTCCGTTTGCTCCAGAGCAAAGCGGTGCATGGCATCCAGCAACTCGCGCGACATCTTCGACATTTGCTCCGCCGAAGCCGCCAGTTCGGTTGAACCGGAAGTCGTCTGCTGCACCAGTTCGCGCATCCGCTCCATGGCCTTGACCACGGCCTGGGCGCCGGAAGCCTGTTCCTCGACCGCAGAGTTGATCTCGTGGGTGATCTCGTTCAGGCGAGTCGTAGCGCGTGCGATCTGGGACGAACCGTGCGACTGCTCGTTGGTGGCGGCGCCGATCTCCTGGGCGAACTTATAGACTTCGGTCACCACGTTAGAAATCTTGCGCAGGGCGGCATTGAGTTCCTGGCCCAGACCGAGACCGTCGTTGACGATACCCGTGCTGCGGTCCATGTTCTCGACCGCCTTGCGTGCTTCTTTCTGGATGCTCTGGATGAGCTCAGAAATTTCCTTGGTGGACTGCGCCGACTTTTCCGCCAGTTTGCGAACTTCGTCGGCGACCACCGCGAATCCCAGGCCATGCTCGCCGGCGCGGGCTGCTTCGATGGCTGCGTTCAAAGCCAGCAGGTTGGTTTGCTCCGCCAGATCGTCAATGACCTCGATGATCTTGCCGATGTCATCCGCCCGTTGCCCCAGCACATCAATGATTTCGCCAGAGGAACGGATGGTGATGTTGATCTTGTTCAGCCCGTCGGTGGCCTTCTCCATGGTGTTGATCCCGCTGTGCACTTCTTCGCGTGAGCGGTTGGAGATATCGAGCAGAACTTTGGCGGTATCAGCCACGCGTTGAATCGAGGCCACCATCTGGTCGATGGAAGCTGAAGTCTCGCTTACGCTCGAGGCCTGGGTCTGTGTGTTCTTCACCATGTTCTGCACGTTGACGCTCATCTCGTGCATGGTGCTGGTCACTTCGTCGATGGCGGAAGCAGTTTGCAGGCTGACTTTGGCGGAATCGTCGGAGGCACCGGCCACCTGGCTGGAAGCGCTGGCCACCTGGGAAGCGGCATCGCGCACGTTGCGCACCAGGTTTCTCAGACCATCCACCATGCGCACGAAGGCATTGCCCAGCGTGTCATCCTTGGAACGCGGTTTGACGTCTACCGAAAGATTTCCTCCGGCAATGGCCTCGGAGACCGCTGCCATCTCCCTGAGGTATCCCACCATGCTGTTGAAGGTTCGGCCCAGTTCTCCGATCTCGTCTTCGCGCTTGATGTCAATTTCGTGGTCCAGATCACCGGCCGTACCGATCTGCTTGGTGACCTTCATGAGGTCGCCCAGCGGTTCGGTGATGGACTTGGCGGTACGAAGTGCGATGACGGTGCCAAGAACCAGGGCCGCCAGCGTGCCCAGGAGCGCGATTCCGACGGTCCAGTTGCTGGCGGAGTCATCACTCTGGCGCCGCTCTTCAAGTACGCGCTTGCTTTCCTGGTCTGCCAGGTCAAGATATTCGGTCGAAGTCTTCACCCAGGAGCCGGCATCCTTCTGCAAGTAGAAGATCTGCAGTTCAGCGACGGTTGAGTTCCCCTGGTCTACCTCTTTCCGCTTTTGCATCAGCGGTTCGGCAAAGTCCCGGGCCCAGTTCTGTTCCGTCTGTTGCACTTTGGCGAAGGCAGTTCGCTGTTGCTCGGATGTAGACAAAGTCGTGGCGCTCTGCATCCGGTCAACCAGGGTGCGGACGCCGTCATTGACATGGTCGGCTTCGCGGCTGTCTCCGCTCAGCAGGTAGTTGGTCAAGTAGAGGCGGTTCTGCATCATCTGAAATCTGATCTTGTCGGTGGCGTCTGCCAGTTGCAGAGCCTGAGAAGCGGAGGCCTTGGCGCTGTGTTCGCGATATACGGCGGCCAGGTTTACGGCGAACAGCACCACCACCATGACGAGCACTGCGCCGAAGCTCACATAGAGTTTTCTACCGATCGTCATGCTATTTCCTCCACTCTCTGCTGCCGCGCTGGTTGCCGCGGGCAAACCGCTCCGATTTCGAACTAGTTCTGGGCTGAAACTTGAATTCCACGATTCCGCTGCTCTCTGTCGCCGCAGGCTCGAATCTCCATCGCCTAATGGCATCCATGGCGGCGTTGACCAAAAGCGGGTGCCCACCGACCGGCTTCGAACTTTTGACGGTGCCGTTGGGCGCGACGATCACAGCCAGCCGAACCGTGCCGCCGATACTCATGCGGCGCGCCACATCGGGATAGGCCGGCTCAACTTTGAGTTTGGCCTTGCGCGGCAGATCGTCGCCCTTCGCCTGCTCCTGGGCTTGGGCCTGTGCCTGGGAGGGAGAAACCGACGTGATCCCGACTGTCGCCAGGCCAATTGCCAGAACCATGCTGGTTACCCGCTGCTCAATCCTCGTCAGGCGCACCGATCCTCCTGGGGTAAAGAGAAAAGTCCCCACAGCTCAAGTGCAATGCCGATGCCAGCCCATTGAGAAGGGCCTCCAGACGGTAACCGTTCCTATCTAAACCATTATTTTCTGTATTTTAGCTGGTGCGTATTGCTTTCGAGATGGGCCTCGGCGCGGATAAGAATCGTCTCATCATCCGGTTGTTATCTCAGTGTGAGACGCGTCGATATTGGTTCGTTTCGCTTGTCACCATCTGGGCACCCAAGCCGCTTATTCCCTTGACTCAAATTGAGATTGCAGTCTAATTTGCTATATATCAACTACTTGTAGATTGAGAGCGGGTGGGCGGTGACCCCTTGACCATCTCGGCTGAGGACGCGGCGGTGCAACACAACAATCCCCGCTCGGACGTCGCCTTTCAGCGCCTTCTGCTCAAATTCTCGGACGCCGCCGCTCAAGGTACCCAGGCCCAGGAGTTGATCCGCCTGTTTTGCCGGGCGACTCGCGAATTCTTTCAAGTGGATGGCGCGTATTTCTGGCAACGGGTCTCGGCCGACGAGTTGGTTGGAGCCGAGGCCGACGGTGTAATGGCGGACCGCTTCCCGGGAACGAGAGTAAACGCCAGCCAGAGTTCGGTGGCAATCGCAGCCGAAGCCATCCGACAACAAAGAACTGTCTACGAAAATCAACTGGATCCCGCCCGTTATCTGATGGCCGCAGAGTATCGTGCTCGCTCGATCATGGCCGCCCCTCTGGTGGTTAGCCATGACGCGATAGGGGCAGCAGTCTTTCTGCACTGTTCGGACCCCGATTTTTTCACCCCCGACCTGGCGGCGAAGGCCACCATCCTGGCCGGGCAGCTAGGCAGTCTGCTCGAAGCCAGCCGCCTTACCCAGGTTTCGCGTGAGGAGCACCGGCGAACCAAGATCCTGGCGGAGGTCGCCCAGGCGATCCATTCCGCGCCCCAGTCTGCTGCGGTCGTTGAGGCCGTGGCTGACCGTCTTCGGGTGCTGTTGCGCACCCGCCTGGTCTGCATGATGGTGCGGGAGGGGGCCGGGTTTAGTTTGAATGCAGTCGCCGCCGAGTCTTCGCAGCTGGCGGCTTCGGTCCGGGCCCGGCATGATCGCCGGGGACTCCAGTTTGCCGCGGACCTGGCCAGCCGGGCAGTCGCGGCGGGCGAGCCCATCAGCGTAGCCATTGATCCCGCGACCCATGCTCTGGGCGAACTGGTTCCGCCTGGGATGCTGATTGCCGCGCCCTTTCGAACTTCCCTTACCCAGGGCGCAGTTCTGATCTATCCCCGGCAGGAGGGGATTTTCAGCGCGGAGGAAAAGTCGCTGATATCGGTGGTCACCGGCTTTGCGGCGGTCGCCATCGCCAACGCGGAACTCTACAACACCGCCCGGGCCCGGGCTTACGAACTGCACCAGTTGCTGGATATCTCCGCCGAACTAGGATCCATCGGCCAGCTGGACGAGTTCCTGCAGCAGTTCGCACTGCGCGCGGCGGACTTCCTCGGCTTTGGGCGCGGCTTCATCGGGCTGCTCGAAGATGGCTCCTTCCACGTACGGTGGGCGGCAGAAAACGGGCAGAAGAAGCAGGTGGATTTCCTGCTTCCTTCCGGACCCGCCAGCCAGGCTTTACTCAAGAAGGAAGTTTTCTGGTCGGACGAGCCCAGCAAAGTCCCTGGGGTGAACCAGGAAATCCTGACGACTTTCGATGTACGGCAGTTGTTGACCGTCCCTCTGCTCGATACCGAGGGCGAGGTGTTGGGAATGTTCGGTGTGCTGGACCGCGTGGATCAGGCGGGCATCTCGCAGGAGGAGATTCGTCGGGCCCGAGCCCTGGCGGCGCAAGTCGCCGTCGCGCTTGAGGTGACGCGCAATCTCCATCAATCCGAACAGCATCGCCGCCGGGCCGAGTCGCTGATGGGATTGGCCCTCGAACTCAACGGCCATCTGAGGCTTCCCGACTTTGCCCGACGCTTTGTGGGCCGGGCCGCCAACATCCTGGGCGCACATCAGGCGGCGCTCGCCGTCAAACAAGAAAGCGGTATGGAAACCCTGGTGATACGGGGCGCCGACGGCCACGAGATTGACGAACGTTCCCTAATGCGGCGGTTCAGCCATGCTCTGGAAGAAGCCCTGGAACGGCATGAGGGCGCGATTGTTTCCTCCAGCGCAACCGAGTTATTCGGTGCCGCGATGGCCTCGGAACTGGGGGAAAGCCACGCCACCCTGGTGCGGCTGCTGGGCGCGTCGGGAGAGTTGGTTGGCGTGCTGTTCCTGGGAGACCGCGAACAGCGGCTGGCCGAGGAAGACAACCAGGTTCTGCAGGCCATTGCAGGGCACGCCGCGGTGGCGCTGGAAAATGCCCGGCTCTTCACCCGCATGGACCAGGCCAACCGGCACTGGGTCGAGATTTTCGATGCCATCAGCGATTTCATCGTGGCTCACGACGAAGCCGGCAACGTTCTGCGCGTGAACCGCTCGCTGGCGGAGTTCATTGGGGTGCAGCCACAGGCGCTCATCGGGGTCAACATGTCTGCCCTGCTGACCATGGGCGCTACCCCGCCGCCGCGGGCCTGCCCTTTCTGCCGCTCCACTACGGAGGGAGATGACGAATATGTCCACCCTGTGCTGGAACGCACTTACCTGGTTTCCACGTCTCGGGTACACGGCGCCAGCAGCGAGGGCATGCAGACCATCCACGTGCTGAAGGACATCAGCGATCGTCTTGAGGTCGAGCAGCGATACCGCGAGTTGTTCGACAATATTCAGGAAGGGCTGTTTTTCTCCACGCCCGACGGGCGCTTCATCGAGGTCAACGACGCGCTGGTTCGCATGCTTGGCTACGGCAGCCGGGAAGACTTGCTGCAGGTTGATGTCCGCTCCCAGGTTTACTTCTCGGCCGAAGGCCATCAGAACCTTGCCCAGGAGATGGAAGAGCACGGCGTAGTGCGGAACCACGAGGAGACGCTCCGCCGCCGTGACGGATCGGCGGTCTATGTACTCATCAATGCCTTCGCGGTGCGCGATGCGCAGGGCCGGGTAACGCAATTCCGCGGCCTGATGCTTGATATCAGCGGGCTGAAAAACTTCCAGGCGGAGTTGCAGCGGGAACGGGACTTCTCCGGCAAGATTCTGAACAACACCCAAAGCCTGATCCTGGTGGCGGATACTGCCGGACTCATCAGTTACGCCAACCGCCGCTGGCAAGACATGGGCTACGAACAGAAGCAGTTGCTGGGACTGCCACTGGAACACCTGGTGGCGCCGGCCCGGCGCACCATTCTGACCGAGGCCCTCAGTGCAACGTTGGCCGGACGCCAGGTGGATAACCTTGAACTGCAGATCCTGCGCGGGGACGGCCGAATCGGCCACTTCTCCATCAACCTGAGTCCCATGCGCGACGAGCAGTCGCACGTGATCAGCCTGGTCGTGGTCATGACCGACGTGACCGACGCCGCCAGCCTGCAATCGAAACTGATGCACGCCGAGAAGATGGCCGCGGTAGGCCAGTTAGTTTCGGGCGTGGCCCACGAGGTCAACAATCCGCTGACTGCCATCCTCGGGTTTGCCGACCTATTGATGGAGAATCCTGAACTGCCCGAGAGCGCCCGCAAAGACATGCGAGTCATTCTGCAAGAGGCACAACGAACCAAGCAGATCGTTCAGAACCTGCTCAGCTTTGCCCGCCAGATGCCGCCACAAAGAAAGGCGCTACAACTCAATCCCATTCTGCGGCGGACCGTCCAACTGCGCTCTTACGACTTCCAGAGCCACGGGGTGGAAGTGATCGAACACCTCGACCAGGAGTTGCCCAGCGTGATCGGCGACTCCCACCAGTTGCAGCAGGTGTTCCTGAATATCCTGAACAACGCCTACGACGCAGTCGGCGAAACCGGCCGTCCAGCAAAGATTGAGATTACGACCATCCACAAAGGCAAGTCGGTTGAAATTTCGTTTCGCGACAACGGGCCTGGAATCTCGCACCCGGACCGCATTTTCGATCCGTTCTTTACCACCAAAGAGGTGGGCAAAGGGACCGGCCTGGGCTTGAGCATTTGCTACGGCATTGTGCACGAGCATGGCGGCGAGATTCTTTGCCACAACAACACGGGCGGGCCAGGGGCGACCTTCGTCGTACGTCTGCCCGCAACCCCAGAGACGGCCTCAGTCGGGGCCGCTGCCGGAGTCATACAACGATGACCACACAACCTGTCACTAAACCCGCAATCTTACCGGTGTTGCTTATCGAGGACGAGCCCGCCGTCATGGCTTATGTCCGAGCCGCGCTGGAGCGCAACGGCTACTCCGTAGTATGCAGCGAGTCTGGCGCCGATGGATTACGGCTGCTGGAGTCGGGAGAATTTCTAGGCGTCGTCTCCGACATGCGCACTCCGGGGGGCGTAAACGGAGCGGATGTCCACGCCTGGGTCGCGCAATACCGCCCCGAGCTGGCGGCCCGGATCGTCTTCATCACCGGCGATATCGCCAACGAAGAAACCGTAGCCACCCTGCGCGAGACGGGCGCACCCTGCGTCGAGAAACCGTTTCGCGTGCAGCAGTTCATTTCAGTAGTCGAAAAAACCATAGGGAGGTCTGCATGAATGAAGACCTGCGAATCCGCCTCCTGATCGTTGACGATGAGCACAGCATCCGCCAGCTGTGCATGACCGTGGGCGAAGGCCTGGGGTTTATCTGCATGGAGGCCGACGGCGGAGAGTCCGCCCTGGCCCTGCTCGAAGAACAACCCGCGCACATCATTCTTACCGACATGGTGATGCCTAACATGTCCGGCCTGACATTTCTTGAAAAGGTAAAGAAGATGCTGCCCCGCACCGAGGTCGCGGTCATGACCGGCCACGGATCGGTCGAAACCGCGGTGCAGGCCATGAAGCTGGGGGCCTACGACTACATCAGCAAACCCTTCTCCCCACTGGAAGAACTGCGCCTCTTCCTCCGTCGCATGGCGGAAAAAGTTCGCCTAGTGGAGGAGAACGAGTTCCTGCGCGAGCGTGTGGATACCGAGACGGAGTTGCACGGAATTGTGGGCGCGTCCGCGAAAATTCAGGATGTGCTGCGCATGATCTCGCGCCTGAAGGACACGCATACGCCGGTCTTGATCACAGGAGAAAGCGGTACCGGCAAAGAATTGGTGGCGCGCGCCATCCACTTCCGCGGTTCGTTCGCCAAGCGTCCGTTCGTCGCAGTGGATTGCGGATCGCTGGTTCCAACACTGATCGAGAGTGAGCTGTTTGGCTACGAAAGAGGCGCATTCACCGGCGCGGTCAAAGCCCGTACCGGCCTGTTTCAATCGGCCAACGGGGGAACCATCTTTCTGGACGAGATCGGCGAACTGCCGCAGGAGATGCAAGCCAAGCTGCTGCGTGTTCTGCAGGAAAAGGAAGTTCGTCCTGTGGGCAGCAATCAGAAGATCAAGGTGGACGTGCGGGTGATTGCCGCCACCAATCGCGATCTTGAAGCCGAGTATCGCAACGGCACCTTCCGCAAAGATCTTTACTTCCGCCTCAATGTGGTGACCGTACACTTGCCTTCGCTGCGCGAACGCCGTTCGGACATTCCCATGCTCGCGCACTGGTTCCTGGAGCGCTACGCGCGCGGCGCATCGATTCAGATCACGACCGCCGCCATGAAATCATTGCTGCAATATGACTGGCCGGGAAATGTTCGCGAGCTGGAAAATTGCATCGAGCGTGCGGTCGCCCTCGGCGACCACCGGACGATCGACTTCAACGATCTGCCGCCGTCGATTACCTCCGGAGTACCGGTTGATCAGGGATTGGAAGCTCCATCCTCACGCCTGACAACGACTGACCTCGAGGATATTGAACGCGCCACCATCGAGCGGGTCTTTGAACAGGTGAAGGGTGACAAGGCGCTGGCCGGCAGGATGCTGGGGATCAGCCGGGCCACACTCTATCGCAAGCTCAAGCGCTACAACATCGGAGGCCGGGAGGTAGCGGCCGCCATCCAGGCGCTGCAGTAAGGTCGCGCCGGCCTCCGACCGGCCCGATGGGCGGGCGGGACGTCGGCGCTACTCTTCCACTTTGTCATCCCGAGCGAGCCGAGGGATCTGCTTTCTGCCAGAGCTGAATCCGACACTGCCGGTTCGTCAGGCGGCCGCCCTGCCGCCGCAAGCCAACACAAGGTCTTTCGACTCCAGGAAGGGAGTCGCAAGCGAGTCCCTTCCCTCCGCTCAAGAGCTCAAGATGACAATGTTGGAATGCTGATCCCAGCTGCCTCCGCCCGTCGTCCATGAGACAGTGTTTCATTCTGAGACAAGAATTCCCCACTCTCGCTACCGCCTTATCCCATCTACGATCATCATAATCAGCAACTTACGTAAAATGCCCTCGGCCGTCGACTTTGGTTGCGAGAGTGCATCCTTAACCGCCGATGCGGTCCGGGTGCCCTTGCCATGCTAACCGGCAGCCTGGGGACCCAGGCCGCGTCGACCCTGGAAAACCGAGGTATTCGCAGTGTCCACACAGGCCACGGGCCGAGCGCGGGTCCGGCAGGAAAGCTGCACCGCCAAGCTAGCCAAGTTTTTTCCGGAGGCTAGTCCGGTACGCATTCCTGTGCGCCTGACGCGAGTGATGGGGGAAGGAAATGTCTGTACCGAAAGTACGGTGATTGAGTTCGGTACGCCGCGTGAAGTGTTGTTCTCTTCCACCCTGCCGCTGGAATTTGCCGACCGGCTGCGCCTGGAGAATTCGGACGGCACGCTGAACGCTGAAGCCTCCGTGGTGGCGCTGCAATATACCAGCGGACGCACCGCGGTCGCTGCCCGCTTTACCCAGGAAGTCTCTAACTGGATCGTGAAACCATGACTCTGAAACCGAAAACGCAGGACTTGGCCGCGGAGTGGCGCGAGGCGCGCCTGCTCCATCCTCTGTACAGCGCTTTGGGGCGCGAGTTCGTGATCGAGCTGCCCTCCTCTTGCCCCGACCTGGAATCCGGTCTGGAAGATCCGCCGCAGGAATCGGTGGAGCAGGCCCGCCAGTGGCTGCTCGAAATGGACCAGAAGATCCAGGTCCATCAACTGCGCCAGTTCCTGCAGACCACGAGTCTGACCAGCGAGACGGGCCTGCAAACCCTGCTCGAGCACCATCTCAACCGTGCCACGCGGGTTGACTCGGACCGCGACAAGATCGATTTCCTGCTGGTCCAGTTCTTTTCCCATTGTGCTCCTTCGCGGCTGGAAGACGCAGACGTGGACCTGGGCTATGTGGCCCAGACGCTGGAACCGGTTCTGGGAAGCGTTGACCTCAACGTTCCTTCGTGGCTCGAACCCATTGACGATTTCATTCAATCGGCCAACGGATGCCGCAGTCTGAACGAGTTGCTGACCAGCGGCATTCTGGAAAAAGGCAGGAAACTGAAAGTTTCTGCGGGAGAAGACTACTTCGAACCCATCGCCATGGTCGCATTCACCCGCTTCAGCTTCCTGATGCGGCGGGTCTTCTTCCGGCTGATGCACCGGGACCTGAACACTATTCTGGACGGATTGCGCGAACTGGAAGCTCGCGGCGTCAACACTCTGGATTGCCGCTCCGCCCAATTTTCCGCCGATGAGCCTGTGACCCGGCTGCGCATGATCTGCCAGTCCTGGAAGGTGATGTTCCACGCCGAGTACTCGTCCGGCAGCCCGTTGCGCATGCTCGTGGACCTGCGCAATGTCGTGGATGCAGCCCTGTCCCGCACCAGCAAGAAGGCAGAGAAGGTTTCCAAACCGGCGTCTGAACCGGCGTCTGAATCTGCGTCTGAACCGCCGGTCGTTCAGGCCAAGGCAGCCGCAGCGGGCGCCCAGTTTTCGACTTCCAGTCTTGCCACTCCCAGCTTTGCCACTTCCGACTCGGAAGGGGCGGAGTTCGAAGTCACTGCCGCTCCCGACTGGGACCAGGATTCGTCTGCTACGGACCAGGCACCGGGAGACGACGAGAAGGTTTAGGTAAAGGGAACGGAGAGCAGAACTTGGATCAGTCCACGGTATTAATCATTTCAGACGACGCTGACTTTTCTCGCGCCGTCATGGACCGCTGGCAAGGCGAACGGAACGCTCCCGCATTTACCCTCATGAGCGGCGATATCTGCCGCGATCTTGACGCTGACGGTTTCGATATGGCGGTTGTGGGTGCAGTGCGCCCCGACGTTCTTCCCGCCGTCTTCAAAGCGCTCGATCCGGCGGGCAACCCCGTAGTGTTCGTGGATCATGGAAAGCAATCCCCGCAGAAGACGCGCCAGATCAAGCCGGGCGTCCATGTCGTGCAGCAGCAGGAAGGCTGGCTGGATGCGCTGATGCTGGTATCCACGGAAATCTTGCGCCACGGGCAGACGCTGGCACGGGCGCAGCGTGCCGAGCAGTCGGTCAAACTACTGGAGCGGCAGGCCGCGCTGGGCCGCTACATGCTGGACGTCAGGCACACCCTGAACAATGCGCTGACCTCGGTCCTGGGAAACTCTGAGTTGTTGTTGCTGGAACCGGGATCGCTCTCGGTGGCGTCTCGCTCGCAGATTGAAACCATCCGCAACATGGCGGTGCGCATGCACGAAATTTTGCAGCGCTTCTCGTCAATCGAAAAAGAATTTAACGCGGTGGAACAGCAGGCAGAAAACGAAGCCCGGACCCGGGTTCGGGTCGCTGCCTCGAACTCCTGAATAGTTCACAGCCGTACACGTGCCTCGCCCGCATTCTTAGCCAGCCCCTTCTTGCAACTCGCGAAACCGCAGTCTGGCACCTCGATCGTGTCACTCCAGGTCAGAAGCACGAAACCTTCTCCTGGCGCCATGACGTATGTGCAGTACGTCGACCTGCCGCAGGCGGCTATGGACGCGGTAAATGACGCGATAACGGTGTGGCTTTTCGCCATACAGGAGGTGCCTGAGCCTCTTATTTTCCGGCGTGACTGGACAGCGATTGGGCTTGTCCGCCAAGCTCAGAATCGCTTGTTTGAGACCTCGATACCAACGCCGGGCGCCGGCGGAACCCGGGGCATTTATCTCCTCATACAAAGAGACCAGATCGCGTTCAGCACGCGCCGCGATCCTAACGAGGTAGGTCATGCTTGGCTTCGAATTCTTCGAAGAACTCGTTCGCTGGCCGGATTCTTCCTTTTCTTGCGTCCTCCATTCCCTGCCGGATTCCTTCCCCCGCATCGGCGCTGGCGGCTACATCGAGCAAGCGCTGGTAGGCCTCGGCATCCTGCACCACGGCGGCCGCCTTGCCGTTTACCGTAAGCACGACCGGCCGCTTGCTCTTCTTGATTTGCTTCATGAAGTCGCCAGACCGCCGACGAAAGGTGGTCAGGGATTGAATGTCCTTGGTGATGTCCAGCACAGGTTCCTCCAGTAGAGCACCTTTTAAGGTGCTATCAGAATTCGATCTAAATTGTCAACTCAGCGGTGCTCAGGCATCTGGTAAAGTCGCGCTAGGTGCCCCGAGATTATCGAGCGCGATGGTCTGGGTCACCTGCCTCGGTCTAAGGCGGACCAATTCCAAGATGTCAATACCAATCTGGCGATTCCGGTGGAGCAAGGTCTGCGACTGAGCCGTATTCTTCCAACTCAAAAGGGTACAAAGGGAATAGCCATTGGTCTACCAGCGTTTGGGCGGCAGCGAGATCATAGCTCTCAAAATTGACCCCACCGGCCTGAAACATATTCGAGTTGTACTCTTGCAACTGCGCCCGCGAGACGTTTATCGCAGGATCGTCCTGCATCGGGTCTGAATCCACTGCCTCAAACGGAATCTTTCGCCAGTAGGCGGCAATTTCGGTTAGTCTGGCCTCTGTGAACAGCCCGAGGTTGCTCATGGCTTGCGTAACTCTGATGACGCCTGACGGAATTTGTCCATCAAGAAGATCGGGCGGATATGGAGCCTGCCAAGAATGGGAGCCGTCATCGTTTCTAACGTAGCTCACGTACAATCTGCGTTCTCTCCAGTGAATGATGGCATTGGGTGCAGTGTATTCTCCGTAGTCGCCCTCCCGATAGACGCTCCTCCTGTCGAAGTCAACGATGCGTCTTACTTCAGCAAGGTCATGAAGCATCGTGTTGTAATAACGCGCAAATATACCCTTAAGCCAAATGTTGATCAAAGCCCTTCAATAATGCTCGGAATTCTCTAGCGCGATCAGACGGACATCTCAGACAATCTATTAACAACAGAACTTTTGGATTACTGGCGCAACCTGTCGAAATGTCAACGCGGATGGTGAGAGATTTTGTACTTGTGGCGCTTATCTACGTGTAGAACCCCGGCCTGCACACAAGGATTTGTTGCAACTGTCTCAACTCGGCTTTCTTGATGCCGTGAGTGAAGGGATTCCGCTGATTTTCAGCAATGTGCTTGCGCTTTGGAACGAAGCGCATGAGATCTCGCAGATTGGTGATCGGAGAGCAGTTGGAATCATTCAGGGAATAGCGGAAGAAGAAGCCGCCATTGAAGGTAAATTGCCCGTAAAATTGCTCGGTGACGTTAGGCAAACAAGAATTCCTTCGTCCGCAACTCTTTGATCATGTCCCTGAGCTTGGCCGCCTTCTCGAATTCAAAGCGCTTGGCGGCCTCGCGCATGTCGCTTTCCAGCTTCTTGATGTACGCGTCGAGCTCTTCCTGGGACTTGAAGTCGGGCAAGCCCTTCAGTTTCGACGTCGGTGAGGTCGGTGTAGTCGGCCTCGATGATTCTGGCCAGGGACATCTCGAGCGGCCGCACGATCGACTCTGGAGTGATTCCGTTGGCCTCGTTGTAGGCCACCTGTATGGCGCGACGGCGGTCGGTTTCGCTGAGAGCTTTCTTCATCGAGTCAGTCATGCGGTCGGCGTAGAGGATGGCGCGGCCGTTGAGGTTGCGGGCGCAGCGGCCGATGGTCTGGATCAGCGATCCGGCCGAGCGCAGGAAGCCTTCCTTGTCGGCATCGAGAATGGCTACCAGCGACACTTCGGGCAGAGTCGAGTCCTTCGCGCAGCAGGTTGATGCCGATCAGCACATCAAACTCACCCTTGCGCAGATCGCGGAGGATCTTCACCCGCTCAAGGGTCTCGATTTCGGAGTGCATGTAGCGGCACTTCACGCCAACTTCGCTGTAGTACTCAGCCAGATCTTCTGACATGCGTTTGGTGAGCGTCGTCACCAGCACTCGTTCGCCGCGGGCCACGCGTTCGCGAATCTCGTGCAGCAAGTCGTCGATCTGTCCTTTGACCGGACGAATCTCAACCGGCGGATCGACCAGGCCCGTCGGACGAATAATCTGCTCCACAACCACGCCCGCCGATTTGGTCAGCTCGTAGGGGCCGGGCGTGGCCGAGACATAGATGATCTGGTTCATGCGGTGTTCGAATTCTTCGAACGTCAGAGGACGGTTGTCCAGCGCCGAGGGTAGGCGGAAGCCATATTCCACCAGGGTTTCCTTGCGTGAACGGTCGCCGTGGTACATGCCGTGCAACTGCGGAACGGTCTGGTGCGATTCGTCGATGAACATCAGGTAGTCGCGCGGAAAATAATCGAGCAGCGTCGGCGGCGGCTCGCCCGGCAGCCGTCCGGTAAAGTGGCGCGAGTAGTTTTCGATGCCATGGCAGTAGCCCATGGCCTTGATCATTTCCAGGTCATACATGGTGCGCTGATGGACCCGCTGCGCCTCGACCAGGTGGCCTTGCTTCTCCTGCTCCGCTTCCCACCACGCCAGCTCTTCCCGGATGGACTGCACCGCTTTGTATCGCGTTTCCGGCTTCATCACGTAGTGCGTCTTGGGATAGATCGGCAGGCGGACATATTTCTGCTTGACCGTCCCAAACAGCGGATCGATCTGCGACAGCGACTCCACTTCGTCTCCCCACAATTCGATGCGATACGCCATGTCGTCATAGGTAGGGAAAATTTCGATGACGTCGCCGCGCACGCGAAACGTGCCGCGCCGAAAGTCGCCATCGGTGCGCTCGTAGAGAATCTCGACCAGCTTGCGGGTGATGTCTTCACGCTTGATCTTCTGGCCCTTTTCCAGGAAAAGCAGCATGCCGTAGTACGCCTCGGGCGAACCCAGTCCGTAGATGCAGCTTACCGAGGCCACTATCAGGCAGTCGCGCCGCTCAAACAGCGAGCGGGTGGCGGAGAGCCGCAGCTTGTCCAGTTCGTCATTGATGGTGGCTTCTTTTTCGATGTAAAGATCGGCGGCGGGAACGTAAGCTTCCGGCTGGTAGTAGTCGTAGTAGGAGACGAAATATTCGACCGCGTTGTGCGGGAAGAAGCTCTTGAATTCATGATAGAGCTGGGCCGCCAGGGTCTTGTTGTGCGCCATCACGATCGAGGGCCGGTTGGCCTGCTCGATTACCTTGGCCATGGTGTAGGTCTTGCCCGAACCCGGTCACCCCCAGCAGAACCTGGTGCTGCTCGCGATCGAACACACCCCGAACCAGCGCTTCAAGGGCGGTGGCCTGATCGCCGCGCGGTTTGTAGTCGCTGACTAACTTGAAGTCCATAAAATCGGCTCTCGACCCCTCACAGAAGAGCAATTTCGGCGAGTGGGCATCTCTTAATTATAACTCGTGGGATTAAGACGTTTGTGGGGCGGGATACCGCGGTGTCGATCTAATTTCGATTTGCTGAGCGCCACGCACGACCGACAATTTTCCGCAAGTGTAGGACCAAGCTAACGAGCGGCCCGAGGAATGGATTCAGCGCCAATCCGACGCTACCAACCCAATCCGGCACTGTTTTAGATTTCATGCCACCAACAAGTCTCGCATTTTCCAGATCGTGTTCGTGATACCAACTGCCAAACACAGCGTCATTGCGAGAGCTGTGTTTACTCTGACGAAGTTATATCACTACAATGCAAAAATAAACGGCGCAAGCCGAGAGTGATGCTTGCGCCGCCAGACCTTTCGTTTCGTCCCGTACTCTACGGAAGTTTGAAGTTCACCGTAACCTGGGTTTCAACTTCGACTGGCTCACCATTCAGATAGTACGGTTTATATTTCCACTGCCGAACTGCGTCCATGGCCGCCCGCCCCAGGATCGGGTCACCGCTCAACTGTTTGACGCTGGCAATGCTGCCCGACTGGGAAATATTCGCCTGCAGTTCGACCTTGCCCTCCAGATGTATCTGCCGGGCTTGCGGAGGGTAGACCGGCTGGACTCTCTTGACGATCAGTCCCTGCGAAACGCCCTGCGAAATTCTTAGCGTCTGCTGAGGGGCTTTCTGAGCATTGATCGCGGTCGTATCTACAATGCCGGACAGAGCGTTCGTGCTGGTGCCTGTGGCGATGCTGGTTGCCGCCGGGGCTTGCTCCGCTTCCTGCGCTTCAGGCTCAGGTTTCGGTTGCCTCGACGATCCATTCTGGACCATCAATACCGGCGAACCTTCTGCCTTCTCAGTCGCGGGCGGTTTGACGACTGTGATTTCATCTTCCGCGAGCGTTGTTTTGGCCGGTGCCAGTGTCTTGGTCCCCGGGCCCTCCGCGATCACGGCCGCCGAAGGCTTGGATGCAGAAGGAACGACGGTTGTCCCACTCAAACCTTGTTCGGACTGTGGTGTCACCACCTCACCCGTCGCAGATTGCGTCTCTGGGGACGAAGAGGTGGGCTGGGGCGGCAGGATAACCGTCTCTGGGCTGGCCGGAACGGACGATTGCGGCGCTGCTGGCTGGGGATGCGCAGACTGCATCTTTGTCCAGCCGAAATAGCCGGCGGCCGCGAGTCCGAGCACCAACACCGCGATCAGCAGGGTCTTCTTGCTGCCGCCGGCGTCGGAAGCCTGGGTGTCGTCATCGAGCGAAGCAAAACCGGGTGCCTCGGCGGGCACTGAAGCTGAGTGTGAATCCCAGCCGTCGCTGGCGGATGGATCCTCGATTCTCTTGATCTCTGCGTCTTGCGTGGAGAGCGCTGCGATGGCACTCGCGGTCGGTTCCAGACCCAGCTTTCTTGCATCGGGAGCAGGAATCTCCTTGGCCCGGGCTGGTGCAGCGGCGGCGCCGCCTCTTGTCGGGGCAAACCCTGCTGGAGCCATCCCGCTTTGTGAAAGGGTGGCTTGCGAAATCGTGGTCTGCGGAATGGCGGCCTGTGGGCTCACGGCCTGCGAAGCAGCTGTGGGACGCGGAGCAGCAGCGTCAAACTCGGATTTTCCCGCAGCTTCCGCGGCCCGGCGTAGGGCCGAAGCCATCGGCTCAGCCAGAGGCTTGCGCGGCTGCCAGGGATACTGTTTCGAAGGGTCGGACTCTGCCGCAGCCGGCGTCGAATGCTCGGCGCTGGAGACCGGAGAGTCCGGCATGTACTCGAGCAGCGCAGCGTCGGCTGCGTCGGGCGCCGGCATTGGTTCCGCATCAAGCTCGAAGGCAGAAGCGCTGAGCGATGGAGGCGCTGCGTTCTTTTGTGACGGCGGAAACGGGGCAGCCACTGACGGTTGCGGGAACATCGTCGGAGCAGCCGCGCCCGGAGCCGCAGCGGCCGCCTTGGCTGCTTGTCCCTTGCGCAACAGGCCTCGGGCCACCCGCAGGGTTCCCTTCGACTGCTCGACATGAATGGGTTTGGTCAGGACCAAATTGGCTCCGAGGCGAAAAGCCTTGGCCACTCCCGCCTGCCCTTCGACCACGGCCACGGCTAGTGACGCCTGGTTCGAACCGGAGTTGCGCGCGCTCTTGAACAGCAGGGCTGCGTTCTGCTCGTTGTCGCAGTCCACCACGAGAGCATCGAAGTGCTGGACCATCAATTTTTTGACTGCGGAAAAAGGCTCGTGGCAAGGTTCGACCGTGAACTCGAGTTCACTTAAAACTTGGCTCACTACGCGGGCCGTTTTTTCATCCGGGCAGAATAAGAGGGCTTGGTAACTCATAGCGTTTAATGGTAGGTAGGGCATTCGGGAGCGGCAAGTTACTGTGGTAATTGGAAGGCGCACGAGTGGCCTTGCAGGGGGCAATTTCGCCGCCAACTTCGGGGAACGAACAAACCAGCGATGCAGAGGCACTGCGATTGCCACGAACCCGGTTCTTCGAACTGGCGGTATTCCTATTACTTGGGGATTTTCGGTGTGCTTACTGTTGGTTTATTGCGGGGAAGACGGTGCGACATCGAAGGCCAGCGGCGATTCCGCCCTGTTCTAAAGTCTCTAGACCATCGTGCCCCTTCTCTGCACTGTCATCCCGAGCGAAGTCGAAGGACCTTGTGTTGGAAGTCGAGGTGGAAGGTTACCTCTAAAAGCAGGCGGATTGGCTCCGCAGGCCAACAGCCGATCTTTCGACTTCGGGAATGGACTCGCAAGCGAGTCCGTTCCCTCCGCTCAAGATGACACTGGAATCACTGGCATTAAGCGAAACACTTAGTGATTCCCAACCGCAGTCAGAGCGGCCTGAGCCGCTTCCAACAAAGCCTCCGGTCCTACAGGTCGCCCAGTCGCATGCACCATCCACAGATCAGGCGTGACGTCGCCCATCTTCGCCATGCGTTCAAACTCGGGCCCGATGGATCCGGCCTTCTTCATCTGCTCTTCGATCTGAAACGCAATCATATGTCCAATGGGATAGTCGGGCAGGTAGAGGAACGAGTCGATCATGTGCGAATAAATTCCGAGCAGCACGACATCTTTCTTGTGAAAGACCGGGGCGTAGTACTGGTTCCAGATATTTTTTGAAATTTGTACCGTGGCATCGTTCAGCTCTTTCGGCGTGGCTTGGGGATGGTCGTACATCCAATGCCATACCGCCATATCTACCAGCGCAACTCCGGCGATTTCGTAGGTGCCCCAGAAATCGTTCAACGTCTTTTCCGCCTGGCTGCGGGCGTCGGGTGCGGGAAGACCGAGCAACTCGAGGTCGTGACCCTGGAACACGAAGGCCAGCGCCTCGGTGAAAGCGGTATTGGGCACGCCTTTCAGCAAAGTGTGGTCAACGTCGTTAAGAGAGAACGTCTGCTCGACGTTGTGTCCCATTTCGTGGACGGCGATGTTATAGCCTTTGTAATTCATGCCACCCTTTTCCACGCGAGTTCGCAGGTGCGCTTTTTCCGCCCGCATTTCCGCTCCCATGGCGTGACCGGAACCGCGGGCAGGATCTACCACAATATTTTTGGCAACGTATTGCGCCCGGTCGGGAGAGAAGCCGAGTTTCATCAGCAGGTTCGGAATGTCCTGCTGATAGGCCTGGGCAGTCGGATATTTCTTCGCCACCATCTCATCCAGTTGCGCCTCGGTGTACTGGCTGCCGGGACGAAAGCCGCTGTACCAGACATCAAACGGCTCCAGCGGACGCTTCAGCCGCGCTTCGATCAGTTTCGCCACCTGGGGAACCAGCGGCGACGTGAGCACTTGTTCGAGCATAGCGCGGACCCGGGCTTCCGGAATTTCGCGATCTTCGTCAAAGCGGCGGGCGATCAGCGTAGGCGCAGTCGGAGAGTACGGGTCAGCTTTCTTCGACGCTAAGAATGTTTTTTGCAGGGTCGCGTAACGGGTGTCGGGTTCGCGCGCGTTGCTGGGCTTCGGCGCCGGCGTGGTCGCAGCATCCGAATCTTTGACTGCGGCTGTGGTCACATCGTTGGTCAGCGGATTCCAATCGAATGCCGGATTGTTGACGACCACTGCGGGAATGGTTTGGGTCACGATCCGCTCCATGACCTGCTGGATCATGCGCTGCTTGGCCAGGCCACTGGACGAGTCTGCGTAGTCCGCCTTGATTTCATCGCGCAGGTTCCAGTGACTGAGCAGTCGCATCTTCGGCGGGAAGAGGCGCTGTCCCTGAGCATCCACCAGGTGGTACATCCAGATGTTGTAATCCGCGATGTACTGGCTGGCTTGCGCTCCCGCCTGCGCGATACTCAGATTGACATCTGCTGGGATTCTTTTGGAGAAACCTTCCGCCAGGCGTGCTTCGGCCCACTGCCGGCGCGTCCACGAGGGGCCTTCCTTCAGACGCTGGTCGAGCGTGGTCAGAGGAAAATTCAGCAGCACCACGAAGGCGAGTTTGTTCTGAAAGAAATCATCCAGGATGTGGGCGGAAGGATCGTAGCCGCCAATAATTTCGTCGAAGGGAAGCACCGGGCCGAGGTCGAGGTCCGACTGCTGCCGGAACTCCCGGTTGATCTCATGCATGTGGCCGCCCAGTTGTTCCAGCAAACTTTCCAGGCGGTTGAACATCGTATCCAGCGTGGCCTGATCTCCGGCGAAGTCGGTTCGGACAAAATCCTCGAACGTCGCAGCGTCGCCATCTCCGGCGCGCCAGAACTCAGCCACCTGCTGCAATCCGCGCTGCACTCGAGCGCGCTGCGACTCTCCATACTTCGTGACCAGCTCCCTTTCCAGTTTTGCAACGGAATCCTTCACCCACGAAGGAGTGACTTCCGCGGCAGGCGCCGGGCTTGCCGTCGGCGTGGCAGTCGAACTCGGCATGGGAACCTCCAGGGAATGAGCTTGCGGCACGAAGAGCGCTGCCGCGGCAATGAGTGTAGCCAGATAAATTGCTGATCGCATGGAATGCCTCCACGGCATCGAAACCGCCGGCCGGTTAGTTCTGCTCAGGCGTATCTTGCTTTCTTCCGACCGCCGAACCCGGCTGGGGATAGGGCAGCGAATTACTGATCTCGGAAATATCGTCGGGCGTGAAGTCGGGGAAGGGTAATTGGTGTTCGTCGCGCCACTTCTGCACCTCGCGCGCGGCCTCTTCCGCTTTGTCCTTGTTTATTCCGGTATCGCGGCCCAGGTAGACGGTTTGGGACGATAAGGCAAAACCGGTGCCCGCTGCATCTACAATGTCCATGATGCGGAGCAGAAGGTCTTCGCGGATTGCCAGGAATTCCCTGTCGTCGCGCGTAAGAATGTAACAAAAGATTTCCATGGTGAGCGCGCTCATGTCGAAAGAAACGAAGCGGCTGCGAGCCCCTTCGGTTTCCACCTTCGGATGTTCGTACAGCAACCGACGGACCTGCACCAGCACGTAGCGCATCTGGTCGGGCGACGTCTCGTAGCGCAGCCCGATCTTGGTGTTGAACAAAATCTTGTCGCGGCGGCTCAGGTTCTCCACATTCATGGTGGCCAGCGAACCGTTGGGAATGGAGAGCTCGGTCCGCTCGGGAGTTCGGATCCGGGTGGAGCGCAAGCTGATGTCCGAGACGGTTCCCACCCGGTCGCCGAAGCGGCAGGTGTCGCCGATGCGGATGACTTCGTCGCCGAGAATCGAAACGCCGCCGAAGAGATTCTCCAGCGTCTTTTGCGCGGCGAATGCGATGGCGATACCGCCGATGCCCAGTCCGGCAAGCGGCGCGCTCAGGTTGAAGCCGAGCGTGCCCATCACGGTGAAAATCGCCAGAACGACGATTGCGACCTTGAGCATCCGCTCGCCCAGGATGATGAGCGATTCCGTGCCCATGCGCCCGGAGAGGAGAGCCCGCTGCCTCACGCTCCTTAGCACTTGCCGCAGGATCCGCCACAGCAGCCAGTTGGAACCGATGACCGCCACCACTCCGGCCACCTGCTGGTAGTGGTGCCTTTGCAGAACGGGAATGCGCAGGTAGGACACCAGGATCCCGTGGGCGAGGACCCCGAACACCAACCAGAGCGGCCGCACGAACGAACTCCAGGCAGCGGCCACTTCATGCTTGCGATAGCGCGCCCAGAGATACCAGGGCAACCGGAGGAACTGGACCGCCAGCCATCCCAGGCCCGCAGCGACGGGAACTGCGATCAGGATTGCCAGCCATTGCCACAAAGGCATGCCAAGAAACTCATGGCTCACCAGAAAATGCGGCAGATGAGTTTCCACCTGATGCACGGCGGCCTGGTCGTAGAGATCAGCGAGCCGAGCCAGAGTGTCAGCGGAGATAAGCCAGATGCGTCCGCTGCCCGCATCGGAGACGCGGACCAGGGTCAGGTCGGCCTCGAGGTCTCCGGCGATCAGGCTGCCGACACGCTGCTTGTCGAGCGGCATGCCTTCCTGCGGCGTCCCCTCGGGCTGATTGCTGATGCGGCGCAAGTCGCCATTGAAGCAGCGGTCAATGACTACTTTCAGCTTGGTGGCGAAATCTTCTCCCTGGGACTGCCGCCGGGCGGCTGACATCTGCAGATACTGGGCGGCGGTGGAATAATTTCCTGACTGCGCGGCCTGAAGAAATCCATACAACGTGCCGCTCGGAGTATCGCGGCCCAGGGGATCGGCGGTAGCGCCGTTCGTGGTAGCTGTCGGTCTTGGCTCGGCTGCCCGGGTAGCAGTTGATAAGCCAGCGCCGGGGAGCGATCGCCAGGCAGAGAAGTAGCCAGCGCGTTCGTTTCAGAAATGAAAACATAATTCCATCAAGGATTGTAATGTAGGCGCGAGCGCCCTCGCTCGTGCGGCAGTGTGACGGGCTCCGCACGAGCGATGGCGCTCGCGCCTACATTAAACCTGCTTCTTTGGCCGGTATAGGTCCGTGCTGGTGCCGAAGAAGACTTCGGCCGCTTGCATCAAGGTCTCAGAGAGCGTGGGATGCGGATGAATCGTCATGGCGATGTCCCTGGCAAGCGCCGCCATTTCCACCGCCAGCACGCCCTCGGCGATGAGCTCTCCCGCCCCGGCGCCCACAATGCCGACCCCCAGTACACGCTCGGTCTGTGGATCGAGGATCAGTTTGGTCATGCCCTCGGTGCGATCAATCGTCATGGCCCGTCCCGAAGCAGCCCAGGGAAACTTCGCGACCTTGATTTCGCGGTCCTCTTTCTGCGCCTGGGTTTCGGTGAGACCGCACCAGGCAATTTCGGGATCGGTAAACACGACCGCAGGAATGGCCGCGGGCTCGAATGCCACTTTATGTCCGGCGATGGCTTCGACAGCGGTGCGTCCCTCGTGCGAGGCCTTGTGGGCAAGCATGGGTTCGCCGACCACGTCACCGATCGCATAAATCGCGGGATCGTTGGTTTGCATTTGCTTGTTCACCTGAATGAATCCGCGCGCGCCAAGTTGGACCTGTGTTTTGTCCAGGCCCGGTATTTCGGAATTCGGCTTGCGCCCGACCGACACTAGAACTTTGTCGAAAACTTGCTCGCGCTCCTTGACCTCAGGGCCTTCGAAGGTGACCCGGATGCCGTTGGATTCTTCCTTCACGGCGGCGACCGTCGTGTTCAGAAGAATGGAAGCAAGACTTTTTTCGAGACGCTTGTGCAGAGGCAGAACCAGGTCTCTATCAGCGCCGGGAAGCAATCCGGACAGCATCTCAACCACGGAAACTTTCGAGCCCAGTGCGGCGTAGACCGTGCCCAACTCCAGCCCGATGTAGCCGCCACCTACAACCAGCAGCGTTCCCGGCACCTCGCTCAAATCCAGCGCGGAGGTGGAGTCCATGACGCGCGGGGTGTCGAGTTTGAGACTGGGAACGATCGCCGGACGGGAGCCCGTCGCGAGGATGATGCGATCGAAGGTCAGACTCTCTTCACTGCCGCCGGCCTTCGAAACTCGCAAGGAGTTGGAATTTTCGAATGCTGCCCGCCCTTGAATGTACTCGACCTTGCGCTGCTTCGAAAGCAGGCCCAGGCCTCCGGTCAGTTTCTTGACGACGCCCTCTTTCCACGAGCGCAGGCGGGCTAGGTCAATCTTGGGATCGGCGTATTCAATTCCCCAATTTTTGGCGTGCCGCGATTCGTCGATCAGCTTGGCCACGTGCAGCAGGGCTTTCGAAGGAATGCATCCACGATAGAGACAAACTCCACCGGGATTCGCTTCCGGATCGATCAGAGTGACTTTCAATCCGAGATCGGCGGCGAGAAACGCGGCGGCATAGCCACCCGGGCCGCCGCCCACCACTGCAATGTGCAAATTTGAAGTTTCAGTCATTGATAAGAAGATGGACCGTGTGGGGCGGACACTCTTGTCCACCGCTTTTGATTTGGACTCGAGCTATTCAACTTAATCCGCAGCTTCCCCAATAATGCGGAGCAATCAATATCCTGAAACACAAATCAACAAAGGCGGCGGACAGAGCCTGCCTTCAGCGAAGTCGAAGGGAGTGTCCCGGCCCACATGACCTATCCTTGCACCGACAGCAGGAACGGTTGCTCAAAGGCTTCCGCGATCCAGCGCAGGAACCGTGCCGCATCGGCGCCGTCAATCAAGCGATGGTCGTAGGAAAGCGAAAGCGGCAGCACTTGCCGGGGCTCGAATTTGCCATTCATCCAGACTGGCTCCATGCTGGCACGCGACAGCCCGAGGATCGCAACTTCAGGAAAATTCACGATGGGCGAAAATCCGGTCCCGCCGACACCGCCGAGATTGGTAATCGTGAACGTTCCGCCCTCCATCTCTGCCGGTGTGAGCTTCTTGTCGCGGGCCTTCTTCGAAAGCTGGGTCAGGTCGGCAGCCAGTTCTACAATATTTTTCTTGTCCACGTCGTGCAGTACCGGGACCAGCAGCCCGCGGTCTGTGTCCACCGCAACGCCAATGTTGACGTACTGCTTGTAAATAATCTCTTCCTTCGCCATGTCGATGCTGGCATTGAACTGAGGAAACACTTTCAGCGCCGAGGCGCAGACCTTCAATGCAATCGCCGTCACCGTCATCTTGCCTCCGGCTTCCTGCGCCTTGGGCGCGAAGCGGGCACGCAGGTGTTCGAGCTCGGTGATGTCAGCCTTGTCCTGCTGCGTGACGTGGGGGATGGTGGTCCACGCCTCCCACAGATGCTGTGCCGTCTTGCGCCGAACGCCGCGCATAGAGACTCGTTCGACTTTTCCAAATTTGGTGAAATCGGGAAGCTCGGGCTGAGCAAATTGACGTCCCTGGGACGATTGAGCCGCGGCAGCAGAAGTCAGCAAAGCCTTGGCGTGTGACTTCACATCAGCTTCGCTGATGCGTCCACCCGGTCCGCTGCCTTTCACTTCGTAGATATCTACTCCAACTTCACGTGCCAGACGACGGACGTGAGGCGCCGCAGGCGCTGGCGCGCGATGCTCGGTTCCCGCCACCTTTCCCAGTTGCTCCGGCATGGCGAAACCTTTGGGCGCGGAAGGCGGAGGCTGATCCGGCAGGAAAACCTGGGCGGGAGTCTTTCCCTCGGCTTGAATGGCGGCTTGAACCGACAGCCGCGCTTCGTGCTGTTCGGAAATGTGCTCGACCGGAACATGCTTCGTCTTCTCGGGCTGCGCCGACACGCCGCCCTCCAGCGTGAAGATCACCTGGCCGACTTTTACTTTCTGGCCTTCCTTAACCTGAATCTCTTTGACCGTGCCGCTCACGGAAGACGGCACCTCTACCACGGCCTTATCCGTTTCCAGTTCCATGACAGGCTGGCCCTCGGAAACCTTGGAGCCGGGCGAAATCATCAGCCTGACCAGATCTCCCTGATCGATGTTCTCTCCCAGCTCCGGCAGCTTGAAGTCGGTTGCCGTTGGGCTGGCGGCAGGAATCGGTGCAGCGGGAGCCGATGGCTGAGCTTCAGTTTGGGCCGGCGGCTTGGCGACAGGCGCTGGTTGTTCGACAGGCGCTTTTGCCGGAGGGGCTGAGGACTCGACTGCCTTTGCTTTGGCACCCGCCCCATTTTCGACGGTGAAAATCACCTGGCCGACTTTTACCTTCTGGCCTTCCTTGACCCGGATTTCGTTGATCGTGCCGCTAACTGACGATGGGACTTCGACGACTGCCTTGTCGGTTTCTAGTTCCATGACAGGCTGGCCTTCGGTGACGCTCGCTCCGAGCGAGACCATCAGCCGGACCAGATCACCCTGGTCAATGTTTTCGCCGAGTTCCGGAAGCTTGAATTCTGTCACTGAGTATTCACTCCTGGCGGGTCGTCGTAGCGCAGCCGTCCCGGCGGCTGTCGTGAGGCGTCTCGCCTCACTGCCGAGGGCAAGGTGCCCCTCGGGACAGCCGGCGAGACGCCGGCGCTACACATTAAGTATTTGCCGGATTCGCTTTTTCCGGATTGATTCCCAAATCTTTTGCGGCCTTCTGCAGCATTTCGAGCTTAATCTGCTTCTCGCGCAGCAACGCAGTCAGCGTAGCCAGCACAATATGCTTGGCGTCCACCTCGAAGAAATCGCGCAGAGCCGCCCGGCTTTCGCTGCGGCCGAAACCATCGGTACCCAAGGCCACCAGCGGCCGAGGCAGCCACTGGGCAATCGATTCCGGCAGCACCTTCATGTAATCCGATGCCGCCACCAGCACTCCGGGTGCATCTTTCAGTGCCTGGCTGACAAACGGAACGCGCGGAGTTTCGCCCGGGTGCAGCATGTTCCAGCGATCGCAATCGTTGCCATCGCGATAGAGCTGCTTGTAGCTGGTCACGCTCCAGACATCCGCCGCCACGCCGTATTTTTCTTCCAGGATCTGCTGCGCCTTGAGCACCTCGTACATGATGGTGCCGCTGCCGAAGAGCTGAGCGCGTAGCTTGGCATCCTTCTTGGTGGACGCACGGAAGCAATAGATGCCTTTCAGAATGCCCTTGGCAATATCCTTGCCTTCCGGCATCGCCGGCATCGGCAAAGGCTCGTTGGTGACGGTCAGGTAATAGAAGATGGACTCCTGATCCACATACATGCGCTTGATGCCGTCCTGAATAATGATGCCGATTTCGTAGGCGAACGCCGGGTCATACGCGAGCAAGTTGGGAACGGGCAAAGCCAGCAGGTGACTGTGACCGTCTTGATGTTGCAATCCCTCACCGGCCAGCGTGGTGCGCCCAGCCGTGCCTCCGATCAGGAAGCCGCGAGTGCGCATATCGGCGGCGGCCCAGATGAGATCTCCAATCCGCTGAAAACCGAACATCGAGTAATAAATAAAAAACGGGATCGTGTTGATCCCGTGATTGGCGTAGGCGGTTCCGGCGGCGATAAACGAGCAGATCGAGCCAGCTTCGGTGATGCCTTCCTCGAGAATCTGCCCATCTTTCGCTTCCTTGTAATAAAGAAGCGTATCCATGTCCACCGGTTCGTAGAGCTGGCCCACGCTGGAATAAATTCCCACCTGGCGGAAAAGCGCTTCCATGCCGAAGGTGCGGGCTTCGTCCGGGATGATCGGCACAATGAGCTTACCGATTTCCGGATCACGCAACAATTTTCCCAGCAGCCGCACGAAGACCATGGTGGTCGAGACTTCGCGGCCGTCCGTGCCTTTGTGAAATTCTTCGAAGAGGGATTCCGCTACCGGAGCAATGGGTTTGGAGCGCACTTTGCGCTCCGGCAGGTAGCCACCCAACTGCTTGCGGCGTTCCTGCATGTAGCGGATTTCCGGACTGTCATCCGCAGGGCGATAAAAGGGTGCGTCGTTCAGTTCCTCATCGGCGATGGGAATCCCGAAGCGCGAGCGGAACATACGCAATTCGTCCTCATTCAGCTTCTTCTGCTGGTGAGTAATGTTCTTGCCTTCACCCGCCTCGCCCAGTCCGTAGCCTTTGATGGTCTTGGCCAGAATGACCGTGGGCGCTCCCTTGTGTTCGGTAGCGGCTTTGTAGGCAGCATGCACTTTGATGGGATCGTGACCACCCAGCCGCATACGGGAAAGCTGTTCGTCGGAAAGGTGCTCCACCATCTTCAACAGGCGCGGATCGCTGCCGAACAGGTTGTGGCGGAAGTAAGCGCCGCTCTCGACGAAGTATTTCTGATACTGGCCGTCGGTGATTTCGCCCATGCGCTTGACCAGTATGCCGTCACGATCGTTGGCAATCAGGCTATCCCAGTCAGTCCCCCAGACGACCTTGATGACGTTCCAGCCGGCGCCGCGGAAAATCGCTTCCAGTTCCTGAATGATCTTGCCGTTGCCGCGCACCGGTCCATCCAGCCGCTGCAGGTTGCAGTTGATCACAAAGATCAGGTTGTCGAGCCGCTCGCGCGAAGCCAAGGTGATGGAGCCCAGAGATTCAGGTTCGTCCATCTCGCCATCGCCCATGAAGGCCCAGACTCTGCCGCCCGTCGCTTTCTTCAAACCGCGATTTTCCAGATACCGAATGAAACGGGCCTGGTAGATAGCCTGAATCGGACCGAGTCCCATCGACACCGTAGGAAATTCCCAGAAGTCCGGCATCAGCCAGGGGTGGGGATAAGAGGAAAGGCCTCCACCTTCTCTTAGTTCGCGGCGAAAGTTCTGCAGCTTCTCTTTCGGAATGCGGCCTTCCAGATAAGCGCGCGCATACATGCCGGGCGCGGCGTGTCCCTGGAAGTAGACCAGATCACGGTCTCCGGAATCGGTTTGGGCTTGCAGGAAATGATTGAACGCGACTTCATACAGCGTGGCCGCGGAGGCGAAGGTGGAAATGTGTCCGCCAATGCCGCTTTCGACCTTGTTGGCCCGCACCACCATGGCCAGGGCATTCCAGCGCACCAGGCTCTTGATGCGGCGCTCCATCTCCTGGCTGCCGGGAAAAGGCGGCTGCTGCCGGGAAGCAATCGTGTTCTGGTAAGGAGTTGTAGCGGTAAAAGGAAGGTTTACGCCGGCGGCGCGCCGGGCGTGCAGCGAGAGTTGCTGCAGCAAACGTCCCGCCCGCTCCGGGCCACCCTGGGACAACACATAGTCCAGCGAATCCAGCCACTCCCGGGTCTCAAGAACTTCCACGCCGTTGGTCTGCGTCTCAGCCACGTCTGGTTTTCTCCATCAAAAAACGCTTAACCCTTTATCATAGACAATTGCGCAGAATTTTGCTGGATCACCGGCCCCAGTGCGAAAACGAAGCAGATATTTTGAGCGGCCGTACCGATTTGGCAGGGCTATAATAAGGATTCGCTTCGCTCTCTGTCGCATACTCTGTCGGATAAATCTTACCAGCAACCTAGACCCGTTCCGTCCGTCAGACCATCTAAAAGACGTACCAGGAAATCTTAAAGAGGAGAATCCCGATGTCGAAGAAAACCGCCGGCCACAACGGTGGCATAACCGCCCAGCCTCACTTTAACCAACGAGCTCCTGAAATCCAGAAGTACGGCACCGTAAGCCACGCTCTGCCGTTGGAACTGGAAGAACCAGTCCGTCTGGAAATGACCGAGCACCTCAACCAGCTTCTGGCCGACACCATGACCCTGCGCGATCTCTACAAGAAGTCGCACTGGCAGGTCGCCGGACCCACTTTTTACCAGCTTCATCTACTGTTCGATAAGCATTACGGCGAGCAATCGGAATTGGTTGACACCATCGCCGAGCGCATTCAGTTGCTGGGCGGGGTGAGCCTCGCCATGGCGCACGACATCGCCGAGACCACGCGAATCGAGCGGCCTCCGCGGGGACGAGAAGAAGTGCCGGTGCAGCTCTCGCGCCTGCTGGAGGCACATAAGACCATCATCAGCGAGTGCCGTGAGCTGGCGGAGCGCGCGGACAAACTAGGCGACGACGGGACCAACGACCTGGCCGTTAGCGACGCCCTGCGGCTCAACGAGTTGCAGGTGTGGTTCCTGAGTGAGCATCTGGTGAATATGCCGCTGGTCACCGCCGACGAGTAAGGCGTCACCAATAGGAACTGTTTAGGGCTGACTTCGGTCAGCCCTGTTTTTTTGCTGGATCTTCTTAGGCCACCCGCAAGATGACGGGCGTCATCCTGAGCTTGCGAAGGATCTGGCGCGCATCGCCGCGAATTGCCGGACCACGGTGCGAATCCGCTACACGCGAGGTCCTGCGGGACTGAAGTCCCTCAGGATGACGCTGCCTTCGGGGGCCGGAAGATCAACGCTCGATTTCAACCGCCTTTCGCGCCAAAGGCCACTGTGTAACAATCTCCTTAAGGCAGAAGAACTATGGACCTACCAGCGAAACCCTTCCTCTCCGAGGGCGCAGACGGACGCAGATGGATTGGACGCCTCATCATTGCGGTAATCCTTGGAGAAGCTCTCTGGGGCCTGATCGTGTCGGTCATGAACAACGTGATCGTGCCCTGGGTGGGCGATGTCATGGGCCCGTCTTCGGGATTGCCGACCTCCTTCACCCAGCGGCCCTATAACTATCCGGAACTATTCGTTTCCGTGTTCGAGTTTTGTATTGCGGGACTGGTGGCGGCGGTCATCAATTACTTCTTCCAGCGGCCGGCCGCGAGAAGAGTCAAGACGGTGAAGAGTGTTCCAACTTCGCCTCCCGGGCCCATACGAGTGATTTCTCAAGCAACGCCGTCATCCGCGCTAACCGAGACGGCTCCACCGCAATTTGGAATCGCTCCAGCCGCGTCGCCCGTGTCCGCCCCAGCGCAGGATGTACGAATGTATCCGGTGATTCCGTCCATTCTTGTTCCGGCTGGTTCAGCAGAACCGGCTGCGCCGGTTGCGGAGGCTGCGCCGGTTGCGGCAGTGCCAGAGGCGAAGCCTGCAACCATTGCTCCGGTTGTGCCGGCCGTCCCGAAGCCGGTGGCGTCGAAACCCGCGCCGCCCGCGCCGAAGGTGGAGCCAGCCAAGCCCAAGAAGCCGAAAAATGTCTACTACAACATCGTGGGGGAACCCATGCCTTCGGACGACGACTAAGACCGAGGTCCAGGTTAGAGAAGAGTGGGCTGACTACCGTCAGCCCCTGAATTTTTGTGCGATGTCTCTTCCCGGATGGCTTGCTAGTTCTGACCACTCGCGGGTGAGTTGAGGCGAACCACCGCGCCGCTATCGAGTTGATATTCGGCCTCGATAACCGTGAGCTTGCCAGCTTTCACGGCGTCGCGCAGGATTTCGCTGTTGGCCAGCACATCTTTCGCGCTCTGATGCACATTCTCTTTTATTGCGGAGTTGAGCAGGTCATCCGCCTTGGCGTAAGTTTTGGCTTGCGTGACGGCAGGATTGATCTTGTCGACGATCGCTTCCAGGTTGCGGCTCGGCATCTTGTCGCCCGAACAGGCGGCGGCCACAGCGCCACACTTCTGATGTCCGAGTACGACCAGCAGCGTGCTGTGAAGGTGGTCCACCGCGTACTCGATGCTTCCGAGACCTACCGGATCGGCGATGTTTCCAGCCGAGCGCACCACAAAAAGATCGCCAAGGCTTTGGTCGAATACCAACTCAGGGGAAACCCGGCTGTCGGAACATGATAAGACGATTGTGTGGGGCTGCTGTCCCGACGCGAGTCTTTTGCGAAGGGCGAGCAAAGCGTGGGACTGAGGTTTACCAGCAACGAAGCGCTGGTTGCCCGCCATTAGATTGGCCCAGATCTCGTCCGGAGATGGCGCGTGGGTGGCTGGGGCGTGCGCGGCGTGCGGTGCAGTGGTAGCCGGCTGCTGCGCTCGGCCCGTGATTACAAAGGCAAGCAGAATGGCCAGATGCGAGAACGCGTTTTTCATAGTGAAGACCGGAGGCGCGGGTTGCGCCGATGGCCAACACTATACCGAGGACCGAACCAGACAACAATAATGGAGGACGGGCCGTCCCGTCCGTCGAGCAGAGGCCATTGCATGACGGGCGATGACGCCCGTCCTCCATCAACTACAGCGTGTTCATGAACGCCACCAGGTCTGCCTTCTCCTGATCCGTCAGCCCCATATTGAATCGCTGATCGTAGAAGTTGACCACGTCCAGCAAGGTCGCAGCCGAGCCGTTGTGGAAGTACGGCGCGCGCGCCGCCAAACCGCGCATGGCGGGGACCTTGAACTTCCCGATATCAGCGCATTTGCCGGTGACCAGGGCGCGTCCCGGATCGCTGACCGTCACGCCCGAACCATCGTTGCACTGAATCGTGTAGGAGGGCAGGTCTTCGCTCGGAGAGACGGTTCCGATGTTCATCATGGCAAACGACGAATCGCTGCCCACGTTCGGCGTGTTGTGGCAACTGGTACAGGTGCCCGTGATCGGGTCCTGGCCCCGAACATCGTTGAACCCGGGCACGACGGAGATGTTCATGGGACGATTGTTGAACAACATTTCTCCGCGCGCGATGGACTGCCGTGCCCCGGCGTTCGGACCGCTCGCGTTGGTCCACCTGGAATACAGGTTAAAGGCGTTGGGATTGAACTTCGAGCCGGAGTTGATCCCGGGACGAAAAGGCTGAAATGCGAGGAAGATCGGACCACCACGTGCACCCTGCGCGATCAGGCTTCCCGCCACGTTGTCCTCTGATTGGGCAGTGAACAGCGACGTCTCAAGGTCAACAATCTGTCGCAGTTCCGAATTCGTCGGTGGATGTTTGGCCTGGGTATGCACCAGCGTCGCGTTGTTGGCCTGGCTTTTCAAGTTGGGCTCGCGGCCGTCCCACATAATCCCGTTGAGAAAGCGCAGGTTGGTGGAAGGAAGCGGACGCCGGTAGAGCGCGGGCCGGGTGGTGGTAGTTTCCGGACAACTGTATGGATCGTTGATGGAGACGATGCTGAAGTCGGCGTTGGCAGGCACTGGCAACGACATGCGGATCAGTCCCTTGTTCAGCAGCAGGCTGTAATTGATGTAGCGGGCTTTCAGCGAAGACACATCCGCGCTGGGGCAGTTCGCGCCGTCCACGGGACGAAACACGGCGTCCATGCCATGGCTGATATCGAAGCGATGCTGAAGTTGCGGCGGAGTGATGCTCCAGCCCTCGCTGGCATCATGACAGCTGGCGCAGCTTCGGTCGTTGGTTCCCAGCTTTTTAAAAAATGGATTCCCAAGATCAACCGGTCCCAACGCGAGCGTCCGAAAAATGCCGCTGGGATCGCGGAATGGCATCAGGTTAGGAAGACGGAACCCCGCGACAGCGCTCAGCGTAAATCCAACCACCAACAATCCGCCAACTGCCAACCAAACCCGGTTTCGACTCATTGCAACCTGCTCCTTCGGTCCTCACATCGGCCTGGGCACACACGTGTCGCATGGGTCCAGGCTCTTGGGAAGAATGGGGAAATCGTACCGGGGGAGGGAACAACACTCTAGCAGACGAGAGTCGAAAATCAAGGCGATTTACAAAGTGTGCAGACCCTTTCAGTGCGCAAGTTCTTGCGCAATTCTACTTAGCACATTCTTAGCACCGATCCCCAACACGGAATTGAAAGTGGTGCAAATCAGGCCGGATAAGAATTGGAGGCGCGGGTCGGAATCGAACCGACGTATAAAGGTTTTGCAGACCTCTCCCTTACCACTTGGGTACCGCGCCTTAGTGCCTAACTTAGCGCCATCTCGGGTAATTTGTCCATCCCGGGAAACGGCCCCTTAACATTGAAAAAGCCCTCGCCAGGCGCGGGGCTTCGCAATCAAAAATCTGGAGCGGGAGACGGGGGTCGAACCCGCGACATCGACCTTGGCAAGGTCGCGCTCTACCACTGAGCTACTCCCGCTCGGCGTGTTTGATTATAAACAGGTGGCGAGATTGCAGCAATCACTGGCGATTGACAGGGTCATCCTGAGCTTGCGAAGGATCTGGCGCGCGTCTCTGCGCGCGAGATCCTTCAAGACTGAAGTCCTTCAGGATGACGCCGGTTTACGGGCGACAACGGAATGGCTTGTGCAGCTTTGCCGCACGAGCGGGGCGCTCGCCGCCTACACTTTCATGGATTCCGCTGTGATGCGGTTGCGGACGTCCCAGAGCTCTTTGTAGAAGAGGTGCTCCATGCGCTGGTGCAGGACTTCTACCGGGGTGCCCATGGTGCCGACGACTCCGCCGCCGATGATTCTTTGGGCCAGCTTGAGATGGTGAAAGCGGAAGAGGTGGACGCGTTCATCAAAATCGAGCAGGCGCTCGGCTACGTCGTGCAGACCGAAAAATTCCGCATGGCGGCGGTAGAGGTCGTCCACGGTCAGGTTGAGCTTGCTTAGCTGGGACTGGAAGGCCTCACCCAGGCGCGGGCCGATGTGCAGCAATCCGAGGAAGCCGGGGGAGTCGAGGCCGCTGCCGTGTCCCAGGCCGGCGCGAATCAGGTGGTAATCGTAGGGTGTGATGGTCTCCAGTTCGTGCAGCATGGAGATGGGATACTCCAGCATGTGATTGCCGCGGCGCAGAAGCTGGGCAGAGTTGAAGAAGTCTCCGTCGGAGATCAAGGCCCGGGCCCGTTCGAGTTCCCAGGTAACACCTTTGAGAAGCAACTCTGAGGCCTGGTGAATGACCTGAAAGGTCATCTCGTCCGGGTGCAGGAATTCTTCCGGACTCTTTTGCAGCGACAACAGTTCATCGGTGCGCAGGTAGCGCTCGTAGTCCGACGCGCCTTTGCCTGGCAGAATCGGTTTTCGCAGGTCATCCATACTGCGTGCCCTTCCAGTCCGCGAACTGCCGGGTCAATGGGGATAGTCGAAGCGATATCCCTTGGGCTCATTTCCCGAGAGATGGCGCGTGTTGTAGTTCAGGAAGTATTCAACGTGGGCGTCATCGAGCGGGAACGACCTGCTCCTGGGATACGGATATGTGCCCATGGTTTTGAAGGGCAGTGGATGGACCGTGTTGGCCTCGGCGGCGTAGAAGTCCATATCTTTTTCGTAGCCGTTGGCTACGAAGAAGTAATCCCGCACCCAACCTTTGGGCAACGCCGGTAGCTTTGCCGGATCGAAGTCGAGAACGACTTCGTCTCCTGATCCGAAGACGGCCAGGCGGTCGTCAAATCCCGCAAGCAGAGGACGGATGTCGCCGTAACGTGTGTATGTGCCCGCCGGCCTCGCATACGGTCCAGTCGGACTAGATTTCTCGTAGACGTACAGCACGTTGCCCGGGGGCTGGTTTTCAACTTTCAGGGGGAAGCCACGGTAACGCAGATCGGCGCGGGCCAGTGGCACCGGAGTCAGACGCGCATTGCCGCTCTGTTCCGCACGATTGATCAGAATGCTGTCCCAATAAATCTGCAGGTTGGTGGTGATGCGGACGCGCTGCGTTCCCTGCGGCAGTTTGTCTGTCAGATCGGCCGTCATGGTGCGCGGGCCACCGGCGGGGAAGCCCATGTCGTCAATTACGCGAACCCATTTCCCGCCGGCGTCCTGCGCCTCGACGTAAGGCGCGACGGGTTCGATGCCGGACTGGTACGCCGCATACATACTCGTGGCGCTGAAGTACTCGATCTCGCCGTGCATCATCAACCAGAGCGGGCCGCCGCGATAAGCTTCGCCGAGATCAAGATCGAGAGTGTGCGTTTTCGTGAAACCCTGAAACGGCAGGACATCGAAGTCGCCGAAATAACGATGCGCCAGCAAGTCGGGCAAAACATCATGGCCATGCTCGTCGCGCGCTGCCGCCGGTGGAACGGCGCCGCGGCTATACACAACTTTGAACGGCGGATACGGTGGATTGCTGGCGAAATATTCGTTGGGGAATACATCAACCGCGCCGGGATGATCAACGGCCAGCAGCTTCACTTGATCGAGATACACCGCTTCTTCCAGCGGTTCCATGAAGCGGAAACTGAGTTTGCCTTCTTTTTCGCGAATGGAGTTGCGGGCTACCTTGATATATTCCGTCGGCCGCGGAATGTCGCGCTGGCCGGGCCCGATCCAGTGGCCGACCACGCCCGCGCCCAGCATGTCTCCCACCAGCTTGTAGTGCGTCCCGTCCCAGGCGAAGAGTGTGGGACAGGAACTGCCGCGGCGGTCCATTTCGATAAAGCTATGGTCCTTCATTCCGGCAATCTGAATTTCATCCTGGATTACGCCGGAAGGCCATAGCATGCGCACTACGTCGGCCTCTTTAGCTTGGCCAAGTCCGACGATGAAGTCGATCGAGTTTTGTCCCAGGTAGCCGGACGATCCCGCGATTTCAAATTTCTGCCGATTCGCTCCGGAGAAGACCTCAACTTTGGTGCCGATCGCGCTCTTGTTGTCAGCCAGGCCTTTGAACGAAAGGCGCAGCCAGTTGTTTTTGTTGCCACCTTCGTTGCGCAGCAGCACAACCGGGCCGTGACTCTGCGTGATGAGGAGATCGGTAGCGCCGTCGCCGTCGTAGTCGCCAGTGATGATGGCGCGCGGATCTTTGAGCTGGATTTTGTCGAGTCCGACATCGGCGGTAACGTCTTTGAAGCCGTCCGGACCGAGATTGCGGAAGAGGCGGACTTCTCCTTTGCCTTCGGCGGTTTCGCCTACGGCGACCAGGTCAATCCAGCCATCGTTGTCGTAGTCGAATGCGGCTACGCCCCAGGCACGAACCCAATTCGTCTTGGGGAGATCAACGCGATCAAAACTCTTTCCATGATCGTTCTTCCACAAGGTCAGGCCAGTACCCCAGTTGGTGAAAACAACGTCCATCCAGCCGTCGTGATTGAGATCGGCAACAGCGACACCAAGCGTGGGGGAAGGGACAGGCGTAGACCATGGATGCCGGGCCGCAAACTTGCCTTCGCGCGGGTTTTGGAAAATCGTGGGCGAGTCTTTTCCGGTAACGACAATATCGATGGCGCGATCATTGTTGTAGTCGGTGCCTACGGCGGCGAAGCTCGGGCCCTCTCCTCCCAGTCCGGCCGAATCGGTAACATCGGTAAAAGTGGAGTCACCATTGTTGCGCCATATCACGCACGAAAATTGGTGCGGTGAGAACGGCAGCGCCTGAGAACCCCCGATACTGACAGGGACGGGAGTGTTGGCAGTCTGCGTGACGTACAGATCCAAGTCCCCGTCGTGGTCGTAGTCGATGAAAGTGACATTCAGTTGCAGACCATCCACAGTACCGTCGACTGAACGAGACTCGGGAAGCACCTTAATGTGTCCAGCTTCACCCTGGATGCCCGCCGTGACCGTCACA
>CAVRZO010000009.1:0-121628 GCA_963725615.1 Terriglobia bacterium
GAAACCCAACAAGTTCTCGAAAACCTCCAACATCTTTACATCCCAGCTCGCATGGTGTTGGATCTGGGGCAAGGGCATCTCCGTTGCGGACAGGATCTTCGACTTCTATGGTCTTCCTCTGCTTGATGTGCGGTCGTATCCCCTCGATACTGTAGGTTATGCGGTGGGAAATGGGGCATTTGACATTTGCTTTTCCGCGTTAGCGCTGCATTTTAAGTGCGCCCCTCATGCTCATGATTGCCCTCGCTATCAAGCTTACTTCTCGAGGACCTGTCTTATTTGTTCAAGAGCGGGTAAGTCTGAACGGAGGCCGCTTTGAGGATGCTCAAGTTTCGGACTATGTCGGCTCAAAATTGGCACGGTTCCAATACCAAGCATACGGAACCAAGTGACCCCCGCATCACCGCGGTGGGAAGGCTTCTGCGAAGGACGAGCCTGGATGAATTGACGCAATTCATAAATGTTCTGGCGGGAGACATGAGCGTCGTAGGTCCGCGACCGGAACTCACCTTTTTCGTTGAAAAATTCCGTACAGAAATTCCATCGTACATGGCCCGGCACAACGTCAAGTGTGGGATGACCGGCTGGGCCCAAGTTAACGGATTTCGTGGCAGCGGCACTTCCATCCCCCTAGCGAATTCAGTATGACCTGTACTACCTGAGAAACTGGAGCATGATGCTTGACTTTAAGATCATATTCCTCACCGTGTTCCGTGGGCTGATCAGTCGAAACGCGTACTAGGAGGGGTCGTAGGAGCGTCCGCCGCGATGAGAAAAGCCTTGATTACGGGAATCACTGGCCAGGATGGTTCGTACCTGGCGGAGCTGTTACTCGCGAAAGGATATGTCGTACATGGGACCAAGCGTCGTGCGTCGTACTTAAACACGGAACGTATCGACCATCTCTATCAGGATCCTCATGTCCCACATCGGACTTTGATTCTGCACTACTGCGACATGACCGACTCGAATAGCGTGACCAGCGTGATGCAGAAGGTACAGCCGGACGAAATCTACAACCTGGCGGCCCAGAGCCATGTGGGTGTGTCGTTCGAGCAGCCTGAATACACCGCTAACACTGACGCGCTCGGCACTCTGCGGCTCCTTGAAGCCATTCGTACTCTCGGACTGGAGAGGACGGCGCGCTTCTATCAGGCCTCCAGTTCGGAACTCTTCGGCCAAGCTCAAGAGTTTCCCCAGACGGAGAAAACACCCTTTTATCCGCGCTCCCCTTACGCTGTTGCGAAACTATACGCGCATTGGATTACGGTAAATTATCGCGAAGCATACGGTATGTACGCCTGTAACGGGATCTTATTCAACCATGAGTCGCCAGTCCGAGGAGAGACCTTCGTGACACGAAAGATAACCCGGGGTCTGGCACGTATCACCGCTGGTCTGCAGGACTGCTTGTATGTGGGCAATCTGGACGCAAAGCGCGATTGGGGACATGCCAAGGACTACGTAGAAATGCAATGGCTGATGCTCCAGCAGGAGAGGCCTGAGGATTTCGTCATTGCCACCGGCGAGCAACATTCTGTGCGCGAGTTTATTGAAGCGACTGCCGATGAACTGGGAATTTCGATCGATTGGCGCGGCAGAGGGACTGATGAAGAAGGGCACGATTCAAAAGGCAAGTGCATAATCAAGATCGACCCAAAATATTTTCGTCCTACGGAAGTGGCGTCGCTGCTCGGCGATGCCGCGAAAGCGCGGCGACAACTGGGCTGGAAACCGCGAATTACCTTTCGAGCGCTCATCGCTGAGATGGTAAAGGTGGATTGGGAAGCAGCTGAGCGCGACAAACTGGTCCGTGACCGTGGATATAAAATCTTCGCCGAGCACGAGTAGATATGAATTCCGACGCAACAATTTATGTTGCGGGTCATAGTGGCCTCATGGGCTCGGCCCTGGTAAGGCGCCTCCATGCCGCCGGGTATGGAAATCTGGTCCTTCGAAGCCATGCCGAGCTCGATTTGAGGGACCAATGCGCCGTCGAGCGGTTCTTCTCGGAGGCCCGGCCTCAGTACGTGTTCGTGGCTGCTGCCAAGGTCGGCGGCATTGTCGCAAACAGCAGTTGGCCTGCCGACTTCATTCTTGACAATCTGCGTATCGCAACCAATATCATCCACGAAGCGTATCGAACTGGCGTAGAACGACTGCTTTTCCTGGGCTCAAGCTGCGCTTACCCCAAGTTTACCGCTCAGCCAATAAAAGAAGATTGTCTGCTGGCCGGACCTCTCGAAATCACGAACCGACCCTATGCTGTGGCCAAGATTGCCGGGATCGAAATGTGTTGGGCCTACAACCGCCAGCACGGGACCGAATTTCTAGCTGCGATGCCGACCAATCTTTATGGTCCAAATGACAATTACGACCCGCAGAATTCGCACGTCATCGCGGCCTTGATTCGCAAGTGCCACGAATCCAAGACGAAGGGTGGCGCCAATATAGTTGTCTGGGGGACCGGTAACCCAAGAAGAGAATTCTTATACTCTGATGATGCCGCTGACGCATGTGTGTTTCTGATGAATCTACCAGCAGAACAATTTGCCCGGCTCACCAGGAAAAGTGACGGCCCCCCATTGGTGAATATCGGATGGGGTGAGGACCTGACGGTCCGCGAACTCGCGAAACTTGTTGCAGAAGTGGTCGGTTCGGACCAAGAATTTATTTTCGATCAAACCAAACCTGACGGTACGCCTCGTAAGCTTTTAGATGTGACTGTCCTGCAATCATTGGGATGGAGTCCGGCCACGTCACTCCGGGACGGTCTCGAAATGACATATCGTGACTATTGCTCGCAGATCGGGCGCAGTTAGAAGCCGGAACTCGCCGATCGACACTGCACAGTGAAACCTGCCCACCTACTGCTCTTATCGCCCTTCTTTTATCCAGACGCTATCTCCACCGGCAAATACAACAGTGTGCTCGTACAGGCGCTTGTCAACCGTGGGGTAAATGTGACGGTTGTGTGCTCGCATCCTTTTTACCCCGCATGGAGGCCGGTCCGATCAGCTGACAGACTCGAGAGTGTGGCCATCCATCGGGGCGGGGCTTGGTTGCGATATCCGCGCTCCATGATCTTGCGGCGAATGGTCCTTGAGGCCTGGTTCGCGTTGCACGCGGGCTGGACAACATGGCGCCTGAGAGGCGGGTGTTCCACCGCCGTTGCAGTATTTCCCCCAACCCTGTTCTTTCTGATCGTGATGGGTCTGCTCCCGGCTTCCGCCAAGAAGGTCGGCATAGTGCATGATCTGCAGGGGATCCTTGGGCTCAACGGCGGTGGCTGGCTCAAGCGCGCGCTCTATCGCGCAGTCCACGCGGTTGAAAAGCGGGCTTTTCGGTCCTGCGATACCTTGATCGTGCTTTCCCAAAGCATGGCGGCAAGGATTGTCAATGAATACGAACTCCCAAGCCACCGGGTCGTGGTCCGTTATCCGTTTGTCACCGTAAAGTCAGTGGTTCGGTCCGGAACGAACCTCACCGACCAGTTTCCAGACGGTTTTCAGCATGTTGTTTACTCCGGAGCGTTGGGGAAGAAACAGAATCCATACGGTCTTTTCGATTTCTTTAGAGCTGCGGTCTCGCGGTTTCCCGGGGTCCACTTCCATTTGTTTTCGGATGGTCCGATATTCGAAGAACTCCGCAAGAGGCATTTGGCCCGCCCAGTGGACCGGATCAGTTTCAACGGATTGGTCAGCGAGGCCGATCTGGAGGAACTCTACGCAAGGTCGGATGTACAGTTGGTCCCCCAACTGGAGCACACCGCAGAGGCCTGTCTGCCTTCGAAGCTGCCTAATATCCTCGCTATGGGATGCGCCGTTCTTGCAATTTGCCCGTCGGAGTCGGAACTGTCCGATATACTCCGGCAAACCGCCTGCGGTGTCACTGCCGACTCCTGGGACCTGGATGTGCTGATGCAAAAACTCAGGCAAGTGTTGGACCAGGCGGGGTCCCAAGGCCGACAACAGCGTCAGGCGCTCGCCGCCGCGCTGCTCGAGACAGAGTGCAGTTTGGGGCTGCTCATCGATACGGTGCTTGGACAATCTGCGCCACCCCTTCCCCCTTAGCTTTTCAACTTCAGGGTCAATGAGAGACCACTCATCGCTCTGAGGGCCCACATATCTCCCTCGCTTTGCTTTCGTTTAAACTCCCGGATTGATTCACTGGAATAGAACTGGTTGGTGCAGGTACTCACAAGGCTGTTCGCCATTGGGTCATGAGATGGCGCGTGTGGGACCACCAGCTTTTGCTCATGCCGTCCCCGAACTTCAGGAGAAAGCTAAGTCTTGCGCTGTGCCGCGATTATCGCGACGATCGTCGCGGACCCAATCTATGCGCTCTATCCGGCATTCTCGGTCCACTCATTTATTAGCGGGCACACCACGATCGAAACCAATCTCGCCATAGGGGACCGTGTCTTTGCCACGCCTAGAGACTACGGCGCAAAGGGGGATGCCAAAACTCTGGCCGATGGAGCGATTTCATCGGGCTCAGCGATTTTCACTTCTTCGTCGGCGGGATTTACCTCAGCGGACGTGAGAAAGGCCATCGCCGTGAGCGGGGCTGGGACCATGGGCGCTGCTCTGGTCGGTCTCATTTCAGTTGTCAACAGCGTTACAAGCGTGACCCTCAGCGCGGAGGCTTCAACGACAGTCTCGGGGGCGCGGGCCGATTACGGCACAGACGACACGGCAGCAGTTCGTTCCTGCGTTCAGAATTCGACGCTGCTCGGCGGACGATGCACAATCAACGACGGCGCAAGGTTCATGATGAGCAACGCCTCAACCACCATCAACGTTGCGGGTGCGAACGTTGCCGGTGGAATGATCGATGGCACGGGAACGCTCATCTTTGCGCCGCAAGGGCCATTGACCGCGGGACCAACGATCGGTTGTTCTATATCGCGTCACGCGAGGCCGCGGGACCGTTCCCGGTGCGCTCGGGAGCGATCGCCAGAGGGGCTACTTCGTTCACGCGCAAAGAACCCAAGTGATGCCGCCGCAGCTCGGCAGGGGCGACTGGGTCATCATGACCGAGAAAGATGGTGGCGCCACCGATGTGGTTTACGCCGATTGGGTCCAGGTCAGCAGTGTTGTGGGGACCACGGTTAACATCGTGGGCCGTTTCGCATGAGCTTCCCGAATGCGCGCACCTTCAATACCTCGGGCTCTCCTGCAGCTTGCATTTCGGCCTCACCTTGTGGACTGAGCTTTCGCAAGCTTACCAACGTCGCGCATGCGCTAACGATTAAGGATATAAATATCATTGTTCCGAATGTCATCAATGGCAATGGTGCGAGCGGCATCGTGACCCGCGATACGCTCGACGTATACATCCACAATGTGACTTGCGACGATGCGTCGTCGAATTGCTACGCAGGGTATCTGGATCAAGGGCTGGTGTTTGTCGACAACCACATGAACAGCGCGGTCTATCCTGAATTCGCCAGCCAGGTCGACACGACAGCAATCGGGAACCACATGAACCAAGCGGGGAATGACTTACACGGCTTTGTCGCTCCACAGACCGGCGGATTGCTGATTGATTTTGGAACAGGCTTTTCCACATTCGATGGCAATACGATTGGTAATAATCTTCAGGCTTGTGTCACGCTGCTTTCCGGTGTACACGACATCTCACTAAGGGGAAATAGATGCGGTCGGACTTCCTTTGGCACTGGTGCAGCTTGCATCCTTGTTCGAGGTAGCTACCGCAATACAATCGAGCGCAATGTCTGTCTTGGTGGTGACGGTGCCTCAAGCGTTGGCATCACCCTAGGAGACAGTCTGGGTTTCGCGCTAAATATCAGTAGTTCTGCTAATTCGGTCAGGGGAAACAGAGTGAGCGGGTATGTCACCCTCTACGACGTCGGCGATGCTGATGTCCTCGAAACCCATCACTAGTTTGTTCTGTGCGACGCTTCGAGGGCCACGTTCGTAGGAAGCTGGAGATCGGCTGAGCGCGCATGATCATGATTTTGCGTTATCGATCCCCTCCCAATTCCTAGCAGGCTGCGGAAAAATGGACTCCGCGACTTAGGTTCTCTCCAGTCCCAGTGATTTTGTGATTCGGGAAGGGTTCTGGCTGCATCCGCTGGTGTCCCGCTGATTCATTTTCGGGCCTGCGAACACAGTGCGACCTCGGCTTACGTCGATTGAATCGCCAGATTCCTCATCCGGACTAAGTTGTAGGCCGCGGCCGCGAAGGTAAAGACCCATCCCACCTTGAAGACCCCACGATGCGATTGAAGAGAATCTTCATCCTGTGGGCCGGGCCTTCTACGGGGCATCTACGCTGCTCTGTACTCCGGCATCGCTGTCCCAGGAAGTAGGTCTGGCGCTGGGCGCGCAAGCGGGAGAAAAACGGCTCCGGGATGTGGTTTCCGCCGGCGGCTTGAAGCATTTTCGGCGGGCGACCCAGACGCCATTCAACATGATCTTTGAGGCCCGGCCATGAAACAAATCAAACGGAGCAACCCGCAATGATCGTGATCGACAACGAACGAGTGCAGCTTTCGACCCCGTACGGACCGATGCAGACGCACGTTGTCCGGCCGGCGGCGCCGGGCAAGTATCCCGGAATTGTTTTCTACACTGAGATTTTTCAAGTGACTGGACCGATCCGGAGGACCGCGGCGATGCTCGCAGGACATGGATACATCGTTGCGGTCCCCGAGATTTATCACGAGTTTGAAGCCGCCGGGACGGTGTTGACCTACGACCAGGCCGGCGCCGATCGCGGCAATGTGCTGAAGACGACCAAAGAGCTGGCGAGCTTCGACGCGGACGCACGCGCGGTACTCGACCATCTCAAGTCGCGTCCTGACTGCACCGGCAAACTGGGAGCCATGGGCATCTGCATCGGCGGCCATCTCGCGTTCCGCGCCGCCATGAATCCGGACGTGGCAGGAACCGCGTGCTTTTATGCGACCGACATACACAAAGGCAGCCTGGGCAAGGGAATGAAGGACGATTCGCTGCTGCGCGCCAAGGACATCAAGGGCGAGTTGTTGATGATATGGGGACGGCAAGACCCGCACATCCCTCTGGAAGGCCGGATGACGGTGCTGGCGCGGTTAAACGAGGTGAATGCGAAGTTCAGCTGGCATGAGGTGAACGGCGCTCATGCATTCATGCGCGATGAGGGCATTCGCTACGACCCGGAGCTGGCCTATCAGCTCTACGGGCTGGTGTTTGATTTTTTCCATCGCCGCCTGAGCTCTGGTGATTTGCCGGTGCCTGCCGCGGGCGCTGCGGAGACGAAACATTAGCGCGACAGCCGCTACTCCAAATGGCCGGCCCCGCGGCCGAAGCGGCGTTCTGTTAAGTCCGCGTTATCCACAGGCTGAACCAATTGCGTCACTTCTTGCCAGTCGCGGCTCCGTTTAGCTTCGTACTTTCCTTTAGGGCAGGAGAACGACAGCAAGATGGATTGGTTCAAGGCGCGCGACGCTCATTTTCTCGGCCTGCAAACTGCGGTGTTCTGCGTGGCTTGCGAGTTGATCAGCGAAAACAACACTCCGCACTGCCTGGCGTGCGGAAGCCAGGCCGTGATCAGCCTGTCGCGAGTGCTCGGCGGATCGTTGCGCGGCCAGCAGACAGCTCACCTGATTGCGGACGCCGAGCTCGATCGCCTGGTCCACGAACTGATTCGCACTGTGCCCGTCACTGCGTTGCCGGTCCAGGAAGATCACCTGCCCGTATCCTTCGCATCGCTGGCTCCCGGGCGGAGCCATGTCAGGCGCTCAACCCAGCCTGCAATTCTGCCGCCAGCTTCGGCGCCGGTAGCATTTCCTGCGGACGTTGACCTGGAGCCCGCCATTAGCCTGATTGCCGAGCGAGCGAAATCTCTCACCGGCGCAAGCGGAGCCGCGATCGCTCTGCGCAAGGGCGATGAAATGGTGTGCCGGGCCCGCGCCGGGCGCACCGCGCCTGACCTGGGCGTTCGTCTTCAGTCTGATTCCGGGATCTCCGCCGACTGCGTACGTACCGGCCAGGTCGTACTCTGCCACGATGCGCAGGATGATCCTCATGTGGACGTCGCGGTCTGCCAGCGCCTGGGAGTCCGCTCCATTCTGGCTGCGCCGCTGCGCCACTTTCGCAGAACTCTGGGAGTGTTCGAAGTTTTTTCTGGCGCGCCGCATGCCTTCGCCGAGCGCGACGTTGCCACCATGCAGCTTCTCTCGAGCGTCATGGTGGCCGCTCTCTCCCGTCTCTCACCTCTCCGCCAGACCGCATAAACGCTAACGCACAAAGAACTTGCCGGCCCCCGGCACTTTCGGGCGGGACGGCTTCCGTCCGCCCCTGCCGGTCTGGGTTAATATGTTAAGAACTTGGTATGGAGCCCTCCGCGTCAAACCTCGCCGGAAATCCCCGGCAATCTCGACCTGCAACTGAGCGCCGTCAAACCATGCGGCACAGGGCGCACAGTCCCGCGTACGCGCGCTTGAACGCAGCCCAGGCAGATGCCACCGACCTCAGCGAGATCCTCGATATCAGCGAAGACGGGATGTCTATCCAGACCTCAAATCCGTTGGAGGTCGAACGCAATCTCAGCTTGTGTCTGGATCTTTCGGAGACCAGCGCATCTATCGTCACCACCGGGCAGGTGGTCTGGTCGGAGTCTTCGGGACGGGCTGGAATTCGTTTTGCCAGGCTTTCGGGACAGTCCCTGGACCGGCTGAAGGAATGGCTTTTCGTGAATGTCCTCACCGCTTTCGATCATGCCGGAGCCAACCCGGCCGATGAGGATAGGTGGAACTATGCTTCCAAGGTACTGCCTCCATCGCATACTATTCCAAAGGGTGAGTTTACTTCTGGAACTCGCCTGATTTCCGGGAGCGACGGAGGTGCGACGCAGCCGGAAGGGCTGACCAGCGCCGGTACGTTGAACTTCGATACCAGCAGAGACGGGTACGCCAGAGAAAGAGTGACAGAAAGAGAAAGCGAATTGGAGTCGAAGCAGTTCGATCGCGAAACCGAGTTACAGTCGATTGCCGACCGGGCGCTGACCCTCACCCGGGCCACCGGAGCTGCCATCGCCCTGTCCGCGGGCAACGACAGCGAGATGATTTGCGTAGCCAGCGCGGGAGATGACGCTCCGCCGGTCAGGTCTCGGCTTCAGGTCGGTTCAGGCTTTTCCGGGGAATGTGTGCGCACCGGCCGTTCCTTGCGCTGCGATGATTCCGAGACCGACGATCGCGTGGATCGGGCAGGCTGCAAGTCTCTTGGTATTCGCTCTCTGGTTGCAGTGCCGATTCGGCAGGGAAGCAAAGTGGCTGGGCTCCTGGAAGTGTTTTCACCTCAGCCGTACGCCTTCAATGCCGATGACATTGGTGCCCTCCAGCAGTTGACGGGAAGCATCCTTACTTCGGCGCAGCCCGAAAAGGCCCAGGCTACGAAGGCACAAGTCTCGTCCCCGATACAGGCGACGCCGACAGCGCCGGTGCGGCCGCCTCGCACTGACAAACCGCCTGCGGCCAAGGCCGCGATGGTAGAGACCCCGCTGTCCGTCACTGTGGCCAAGCCTTCGAGTGAAACCATCTCGATGCAGTCGGCCTCAACTCAGGCCAGACCGACCCAGCCCGCGTCAGCCCAGGCCCCGATAACCAAGGCCAGGTCAACCCAGCCCAGTGCGGCCAAAGCTCTTTTTGTGGCCGCCATCGGCACTTTTGTTTTTGCGCTTCTATGGCTGATCGCACCCTGGGTGTCGAGCGCGATGCGCTCTTCCGGGCGAGCCCCTTCTCGTGCACAAGCAGCACCGGCAGCCCCTAAATCTCAGGCTCTGCCTGCCAATGGACTGCCTGCCGGCGTCACGGACCTGGCCAGCCTGCGGAGAGTGGCGGAACAGGGTGACCCGGCAGCACAGTTCTCGTTGGGCGCGCGCTATGCCACCGGCGAAGAGGTCAAACAGGACTACACCGAAGCGGTGCGCTGGTTCACAAAGGCGGCCGAGCAGGGACACATCCTGGCCCAGGCAACTTTGGGCGCGTACTACTGGGCCGGCCGGGGCGTGCCGCAGGATTTGACCAAAGCCTACTACTGGTCGGTCCTCGCCCAGGCTGGCGGAGACCAGGCCAGCAAATACCGGGTCGCGGTTCTCGCCTCCCGCATGAGCCGAAGCCAGGTGCTGGCGGCGCAACAGCAAGCCAACGACTGGCTTAGCAACTTCGCGAGCCATCCTCCCGCGACGCAGTAGGCTCCCTTTAGTGGGTTCGTTTGAACTTTGACCCACTGTCATCCTGAGGAAGTGGAGTCCTTCGCTGTGCGAAGGGCTCCCGACGAAGGACCCATGCATTGCCGACGATAGCGGCACCCAACCCTCGCCAGATCTGCTGATGCGCTTCCACTCTGGATTTGAGCCGACGCTACAGAGAGAGAAGGTGGCACGGAATTCAGAGGTCCTTCGTATTTGAAATCGGTCTACAATAAACCTAGAGGTTTTCCGTGCCCACCCTTCGCGACATCGTTTACCAGAACGTGCGTGAGGGTGATCTGTACGAGAAACTCGATCGCAACCGGGTGCGCTGTTATGCCTGCGGTCATTGCTGTCCTATCCCCGACGGTCAACCCGGAGTTTGCAAGGTACGCTACAACCAGGGTGGCACGCTCTACGTGCCCTGGGGCTACGTGGGCGGAGTGCAGTGCGATCCCATCGAGAAGAAGCCCTTCTTCCATGCTTACCCGGGCGCCCTGGCCTACAGCTTCGGAATGCTGGGTTGCGATCTGCACTGCGCGTATTGCCAGAACTGGGTGACCTCCCAGGCGCTGCGTGATCCGGATGCGGTGTCGCAGCCGCTGCAGGCCTCGCCGGAGGCCCTGGTGCAGGATGCTCTGCGCCAGGGAGCGAAAGTTCTGGTCAGCACTTACAACGAGCCCCTGATCACAGCGGAATGGGCGGTCGAGATATTCAAGCACGCGCGGGCTGCCGGCCTCGTCACTGGCTTTGTTTCCAATGGAAACGGCACTCCGCAGGTGCTGGAATACATCCGGCCGTGGGTTGATCTTTACAAAGTGGATCTCAAGAGCTTCGACGATCGCCATTACCACGAACTGGGTGGACGGATCGGCCCGATTCTCGAGACAATTCGGAGCTTGCACAAGATGGGTGTCTGGCTGGAGATCGTCACCTTGCTGATCCCGGGCTTCAATGACGGAGAAGACGAGCTGAAAGGGCTGACTGATTTTCTGGCCGGCGTCTCTCCCGATATCCCCTGGCATGTGACCGCGTTTCACAAAGACTACAGAATGGATGATCCTGCAAACACCACCCCGGCGGACTTGCGGCGCGCAGCTGAGATCGGCAGGAAGGCGGGTCTGCGCTACGTCTATGCCGGGAACCTGCCCGGCAGGGTGGGCGACTTTGAAGACACGCGCTGTCATCAGTGCGGCGACACTCTGATCAAGCGGGACGGATATTTTGTGCAGGAATTACCGCGTGACTCCGGAGGGAAAGTGTCCCTCTTGCCAGACTGCGATTCCGGGCCGCTGGGCGGCCAGATTTGCCGGACAGATTGCGGATCGTCCTTTCTTGCCGCGTAGAAGCTCGGGTTTGGTTACAATTCCGAGCTAGGATGCGATCTCGGCGGACGGCCTTCATTTTCGCGCTGCTGTGTCTTAGCGTTGCCTGCTCGCCCCGCGACTTCCTTACGCGGCGGCTGGCGACCGACCTGATTGCGGGCTCCGAAACCTTCAAGACAACGCAGCTGTTCTGGTTGCGCACCGGGGTCATCTCCAACAAGGACTACACGTCTCCGGAGTACCTGGTGCTGCGCCGCCACGGCTGGATCACGGGCTCGACCGCAGCCTGCACGCCTGACCTGGGCGCAGCGCCATGCTGGGACGTCGTGATCACGCCGCTGGGCGTTGACGCCCTGCGCGACTGGGTGGCCGCGACCGCCGCCAGTTCGCAGTACATCAGCGTGCCGGTGGCACAGCGAGAGTTGCTGGGGCTGAGCGGAATCCGCAAGAACGGGAATTTCGCGGATGTTGATTTTCAGTGGAGATGGGCCCCGGTGAATGAAGTGGGCGCGGCTCTCTACGCCAAGGGCACCGAATACAATTCGACGGTTGGCTTCGCGCATTACGATGACGGCTGGCGCGTCATCGAAAGTGGTTCTCTGCGAAGCAGCCAGGGGCTGAATGACGCGTTGAAGAACGCCGAGCCCGTACCCTGATACGCTCTATCAAAGATACGTTCTATCAAAGTAGCGCCGGCGCTACGGTTTTGCCGTCTCAAAGCCCCGAATGTTTGCCGCCGACGCTGGCCACATTCACGCCACGTGAGGTCGCGGCATACCGAGCGATTCCTTTGAACAATCCCTGGGCGATCTTGTCGCGATAGCTTGAGCTCTTCAATTTCTCTTCATCCTCCGGGCTGCTGACGAAGGACACTTCCGCGAGAATCGCCGGCATCGAGGTTCCGGTGAGCACCACGTAAGAAGCCTTTTTCACGCCGCGGTTGCGCATGTCCGGAATCTGGCTCGCCAGTGCACCGAAAAGAGCCCGCTGGACTGCGGCCGCAAAGCGGCGAGATTTCTGTACCTTTTCCCGAATATCAACATTGGTCCAGTTGACGTTCTCGCTGGCCGCGCCTTCGGCGTCGGCTCCGGGAGTGCGCGCTTTCACCGAAGAGTAGGTGTTGGTGTAGTACGTCTCCGCGCCGCGCGCCGCGGAATCATTGCTGTAATTGGCGTGCACTGAAACGAAGAGGTCCGCCTGGGCCAGGTTGGCAATCTCGGTGCGTTTTTCCAGGGGAAGGTAAGTGTCATCCTGACGAGTGTAAATAACCTCTGCACCCAGGCGTTCCTCGACCAATTTTCCCAGGCGATGCACGACATCCAGGACCAGGTCTTTTTCCATCAGTCCCTTGCGTCCTACTGTTCCGAGGTCCCAGCCGCCGTGTCCGGCATCAAGTACCAGACGGAACTTCGGCACTCGGGCCCGCGCTTGCCCATCGAGCTTGTTCTTCGCTTTGGCTGGAGGCGCAGGAACCATCGCAGATGGCGCCACGACCGAAGTGGTCTTGGGCAAGTTAGCCAGTGCGCCGCCGTGCTCCGGTTGGCCAGCTTCCCGGATTTCCACAACCAGCCGGAAGGGATTCGACTTCAGGCTGACCGAAAAATCGGAAGCTCCCGTGGTTTCCAGTACTACTCGGCTGATGCCTTTGGCCGGCTGCGCGATGCGAACTCGCGCCAGGTGCGCGTCTCCGATCTCAATCGTCTTGCCGAACATGCCCGGAGCCAGCGTGGTGTCGTGGAGGTCAAAGTAAATTCGTTCCGGAGAGCTCAGACGGTGGGCTTCGTATTGAACTTCGCCCTGCATCTCAATGATGATGGTACTGGTGTGGTCATTGGAGTCCTTCGATGAGACATGCCATATGCCCGTGACCAGGGTCCGTCCAGAATGTTTTTCGTCCGCCCCGGTGGGCGCTTCGTCTTCGGCTGCAGGCACAGGCGGCGCCAGTTCGGGCTTCTCCACGGTTGGCGGAGGCGCTGCAGAAGGTGCGGTAACCGTCGCGGTGGTCTGCGGCTTCATTGTGGGGGAGTGGCGGAACTTCCACCACACTCCTGCTCCCAAGGCCAGGACCAGAGCAACCAGAAGAACAATCACTGCAAGAACGGCGGTGAAATTCTGTTTCTTCCCGTACTCCTGAAAAATCTCTGGGCCACTCTGCGGTTCCGTGATCCCGGCCTTTTCATTTGCACTGGAGGACTCCGCCGGCGCTTCGGCTGATTCCCCGGCCACCAACCGCTGTGAAATTTCGGCCAGCCGGTTTTCTTCTTCCGGCTTCATGGCAGACAGAATCAGTTCGGCGAGCAGTTTCAAACTGCGAACGTCGCTGTCGTTAAAGCCGTGCGGCTCAGCCGAGAAAGCTTCCAGCAATCCGATGGTGCCGTGCGCGGATGCGATCGGCACGGCCACGATAGAGCGTGTGCCCAGGCGACGGCACACTTGCACATTTACTCGCGGATCGTTCTCCGAATCATCGCAGCGCACGATTCCGCCGGTACGCAGGCAGGCTCCGGAAAATCCTGATTTCGGATCGAGCCGCGCTCCGGGTTCGGGAGCGATCGTTCCCGCTGTGGCCCGGCAAACAATTGCATCGCCTTCGGCCATGGCGATGGCGACGCCGTCGGCACCCGTGAGGGTGCGGGCCCGCTCTGCGACCAACTGCAACACCTCGTCCAGAACGAATTGCTCAAGCTGCCAAACGTCGGCGTCGAGTGGGACGCCACTCTTTTCCAGAGCGCGGCGCTGGCGCAGCTGCTCGTGCAGGCTGGAAAACGCAAGCAGAGCTTGCAGAGCTTCGTGTCCGGGCACGTGGTCGACGGGCGGAGAAGCTTGAACGGCGACTACGTTTTCGCCCATGGGAGCGGAATCCAGCGATTCGTTGCCAGGCAAGTCATTGTCCCGGAGATCGTTGTCCCGTAGCCCGCGGTTCGGGTTGTGTGGATTAGCGCTCATCTACGCAGTGGAATTTCCTGTGGATTATTTTTCCTCAGCCGAATCGGCTGTGCGAGAGAAATGCCTCTCGAATCAAGACTTACACGTCCACAGATCTGGTACGGCCATTGGGGGATCGCCGACCTGACAACTCTTAAGTTACAGTGGATTTGCACTGATCGCAACATTGACTGTGCACGCAAGGTCTGGGCCGGTGGGTGCGAGGTTGGGGGCGGGCCCCGACCGCAGACTCTTGCACTCGGCACCGATATAGGCGTATCCTTCTGAAATAGAGGAGTTTACAGGCTGTGGCAGATGAATCGAAGAAGAAGAAATCGCGCTGGCTTTGGCCTTTGGGCGTTACCGCCACGGGGCTGACCGGCGCTGCCGTCGTGCTTTTACGGGGGTGCTGGCATAGCAAGATGAGCTGGCCCGTCCGTGCCCACGGATATTCTTACCAGGTTTGCATGGGTTGTGGGATCAAACGTCTTTTCGACGAAAAGGCGTTCTGCGCCTACGGGCCCTACCGCTATGACATCAATGGTCTGATCGCCTGGGACCGCGCCCACCAGGGAGAAGTTTATCCTCAGGAAGAACGTCCCGCTTCCTGAAAATCAGAAGCAATATTCTTTGAACCAACGTCGGTACTGAGACGTTTCCGCGCCCTTGGCTAGAATTTCGCCATGGATTTTCGCGTGGCGACCTCACCGAACGCAGGCGGTCTTTCACCGCTCGGGCGTCGTCGTCACTATCGCCATCAAGTTCAAAGCTTGGCCTATGTCAATCTGGATCAGGGCAACGGCGGCATCATCCGCAACCTGGGCGACTCGGGACTTGCGATTCAAGCGGTCGCTCCTCTCCTGGTAAACCAACATGTTTCCCTGCGCTTCGAGCTTGCCAACCCGCGCGTGCGCGTCGAAGCCACGGGACGCGTGGCGTGGGTTGATCCCATGGGACAGGCAGGCATGGAATTTCTCACTCTTTCGCAGCGTTCCGAGCGGCTGTTGAAGGAATGGATTTTTGTCCAGCTCATGGCCTCGGCCCAACACTCCGCCGGCGATTCGGCGCTGCTCTACGGCATGAGCGGCCAGGAAGCCGCCGAACTCCTGTTTTCCTCGGGGGCACGGCCGGCGATCCGGCTGGAACCAGGAGCCGCTGCCGCCCGGCTGAGGGAAGCCGACAAACAGCAACGGGCAGTGCATCTGCCGTGGTTTCCGTTTGCGATTTCAGCGCCTGCCCTTTCGCTTCTGGTGGATGGGCTAATCTTGCTTTCGGCTGTTTTGCTTTTTGCGCTGATCTGCATGGGCATGGTCGGTGTGGTTCCAGCGTGGCCACTGGCATTAGTGATGGGAATCGGAGTGGCCGCGGTGTTCGCTGTGTTGTACCGGTTTCTGTTTCTATTCTGGATGGGCGGCACGCCCGGCAATTGGCTTGCGGGACTCACCGAGGCATGCGATCGGCACGAAGTTCCAATCGATGATCGGCCCCGATTTCGCTAAGTTCAGCCGGCGGACCTCAGACGTCAGACCTCCTACGAACCTGTCATCCTGAGCGGAGCCACTGCTTCGCTTCGCGAAGCAGTAGCGCAGTCGAAGGACCCCTACAGATTCTACGAACTTTGTCATGGTGGGAATGTATTTTGGCGGCGACCAGTTCAGCAAGCAGTTGTGAAGCTCATAGGGGTCCTTCGACTTCGCAGACCGATTCGCGCGCGAATCGGTTTGCTGCGCTCAGGATGACAGGAGGTGAGGTCCGAAGTCTGACGCCCGACGTCCGCTCTAGTTCATGAAGTACTGCCGCTCCAGCCAGAGTTGCAGTTCCCGCTTCATGCCTGGGGCGGCTTCCAGGAAGCGGATGCCGGCGTTGCCTTGCTTGTCCTTCCACGCTACTTCTCCCTGAAACTTCATCGCCAGCCTGGTTCCGGGCAGGGTAAAGTTCACGTTCACTTTGCCAGTAGCCTCTTGAGGATTTTGCAGACGCACGCCGATGCCGCCCTGGCTCAGGTTCTGAAGATGGGCGCGCTGCCGATTCCTGGTCGCGCCGGTCAGAGATACGGGAACATCCAGTGTGGCGCGATGATAGCGCAGCCGCTCATCCAGGATCATGTTGCGCGCCGCAGACAGGGTGTGGACCGCCTGCTCGACCGAGATGGGTTTTTCGAAGACGAACGAAGCGCCTTTGGACTCCAGGTGCTTGCGGCCCGTAGAACCGCTCACGATGATGAGCGGCACGGCGTTGCGAATGGTACCGTCCTGTAACCCTTGCAGAAAACTGGAAGCTCCGCACAGATCGCAGTCAATGATGAGAGCGTCAATTTTCGACTTGGCCAGCTTGGTCCGGGCCCGGTCCGGCTCCGACTCTACGTCGACTCCGATGTGAAGACCACCGAGGATGCATTCGAGAACGCTGATTTCCTGAAAATCGCGCGAGAGCACCATGGATGAAAGTGTCATGAGGCAACTGTAGCCGGGTGCGTAACCAGCCCCTAGATCACCAAGGTAACGAAGCGAAGCAAGTCGTCGGTCGTCAGTCTTCAGTCGTCAGCAGGAAGACCGCGTGGACGGGTTTGCTGACGACTGACGACCGAAGACTCCGGTTCAAGTGATAACAATCGTCACGATGCTGGCGCAGGTTTGTCCCGGAGTGAAGTTGGCGCGGACGGTTTCCCGCATGGAGAAGCGGTTACGCTGATCGCCGCAAAAACCAATCGTGGACGATGCGCCGTCTTGCAGGAACGTAACAAACGTGACATCCACGGTTGTTCCATTTTCGCCGATGATCGCGGTGAGTTGTACAAAGCTCACCGAACCGCTGACGCTGGAAATTCCGCCGGGCAAGGCGCCACGGATGAAGACATTTCCGCATCCCACGCTGACCAGAACCAGGCAAACCACGAGGAGAGCTGAAAGGAGGCGTTTCAAGGGTCACCGCCGATGGAAACCAAGAAAGTTTACACCCGGGGGCGGGTTGTGGGAGCGGCGTGCGTAGAGCGCAAGAAAGGGTCAGCGATCGCGTCCTCCGTTGCCACTCTGGCTCGTCCCCACCAGATCTTTGAACTCTTCTCGAGTCAGCATGCGATGGGTCTGAAAGAAGTTGGCCACCGCATGCAAGGCAGCGCTCGCGTCAATAATCATCAATAGATCCAGGCCTCCCGAGGGCTTTGCCTCCAGCGTCTCTGACGGGCTGCTGGCCAGCTGGCGGATGATTTCCTCCAGCTGCTGCAGATCTGTGTCCGGGATTTCAGTGAACGCTATGCCCATCCCCTGCATCGGGTAAGAAGTCTTCACTGCTCCTTTGAGGTGCAACCGCAGTCCGTTCACTTCGATCATCAGGTTGACCGCGGTGTTCAGGGGTGAGGTCGCCTGCATTTCTACGTAGCATCCGCTGCGGCTGAGGTCCGTCAGACGGGCCCAGGTGCGCACTTCGAAGCCTTCCGTGCGAAACTCCGCGCTGCCCTCGCATTTGTAACGCGGCGCTCCCCGCTTTTCCGCGACTTGAGATGGGCCTGATTCTTGGATTGGGTTCGCTCCCGGCGCAGGCAAGGGCGCTCGGCCCGTGGCCGCCGCACCCGTGACGTCTTCCTTCATGGTCCGCAGAAAGTCCGAGTTGCTCGTGGACATGATACTGGCTCGGTGTTCAGGCCCTTTCCTTCAGAAAACCCGTCTCCTGATTCCAGCCCGCATCTCCGGGGAAAGGAGCTCCAGGGTTCTGCGACGATTCTACGGAGGTTTGGTGGTTACGTGGCGTCTACGGAGTAAGGAGCTGACTTACGGAAGGTCGGCGGGTTCCTCAAACGGGAAGGAGTCCACAATGGAGCGACGCGAATGGGTCTCTACTCCGCCCCGGATCTGCCGCCAAAGTTCCTCGCGTCCTTCTCCCGTTTTGGCCGAATACGGAATGACGTGCGCCTGAGGATATTCCTGGGCCATGGTCTGCAGAGAATTCCGCAACTGGTTCCCCGATCGCCGGTCGCTCTTGGTGGCCACGATCAAGGTCTGCCGCCCGATTCCGGAGAGAAAGTCCAGCAACTGCCGGTCCCCCGGCTGCGGCGGCACGTTTACGTCAATCAGGACGACACACAGAGCCAGGCTGGGGCGGTCTTTCAAATAGGGATCGATGAAACTCGGCCACTGTTGCGAGATCTCACGCGAGATCTTGGCGTAGCCATAGCCCGGCAGGTCGGTAAAGATCAATTCTGGTTCGGGTTTTCCGGGCCAGCGGATTGCGAAGAAATTAATCGACCGGGTGCGCCCGGGTGTGGAGCTGGTCTTGGCTATTTTCGAGCCGACAAGGGAGTTGATCACACTGGACTTGCCCACGTTGGACCGCCCCAGGAATGCCACCTCGGGCAACGCCGGAGCCGGGAATTGGCTGGGATCGCTCGCCGATAGGATGAATCGAGCCAGAACGCGCATAAATCAGTTTGCAGTTTCGCCTCGGAAGTTGCAAGCGCGGCACTTCCCAAGAAAGATTGGAAGATGCAGATTTTCCCGGCGAGGGCGCCTACGAACACTCGTCTGGCGCTCTTTGAACCCCGCTTACCCAAGCCCGAGGGGCCGCTTGTTCTCGACGTCCTCTGCCTTAACTGGCTTGTACTTGTTCCAGAAATAAAGTAGTGCTGCCACCACGATGCCAATACCGACGCTGCCTAGAAAGAACCAGCGATAGGCTGGCAGCCAGATCAGCAGGATACAGACCAGCGCCGCCGCGATGAGCAGACTTGCTCCGCCGCGCAGGTAGTTTCTGGGGGCTTCCGGCTCAGGATTCCGTTCCACAGCAATTCCCTGCCATCATTTTATCTGAATGTAGCGCCGGCGCTACGCACAGCAAAAGCCCGCTTGCGCGGGCCTTTGCCTGGGAGACTGCTCTTGATTTACTGATGTGCCGCTGGGCTCTCGGGAGGCGGAGGCCCGATGGGTGCAATCGGTTGTGTCACCTCTTCGGTGCTCTCTGGCAGAGGACGTTCCAGGGCTACACTCAGCACCTGGTCCATGGTCTCGACGAAATGCATCTTCATCGAGGTGCGCAGGTTCTCCGGTACTTCGGCCACATCTTTTTCATTGTCCTGAGGCAGGATCACTTCGAAGAGTCCGGCGCGGTGGGCAGCCAGCAATTTTTCTTTCAACCCGCCGATGGGCAATACCTTGCCGCGCAGCGTAATCTCGCCGGTCATGGCCAGATCGCGGCGGACGGGGATCTTGCTCAGGGCGCTGGCAATTGCGGTGGCAATCGTGATGCCCGCGGACGGACCGTCTTTGGGAATCGCGCCCTCTGGAACGTGCACGTGGATATCGAGGGAGCGATAAAAGTCGCGCTGCAGGCCCAGGCGATGGGCCCGCGACCGGATGTACGACATGGCCGCTTGCGCCGATTCCTGCATGACATCGCCCAACTTGCCGGTGAGTGTCAATTTGCCCTTGCCATCCACAACCGTAGCTTCGGTGCTCAAAATCGAGCCTCCGACTTCGGTCCAAGCCAGGCCAGTGACCAGGCCAACTTCGCTCTTCTCGTGGGCCAGCGTGTCGCGGAACTTGATCACGCCCAGGAAGTCGTTGACATTTTCCTGGGTTATGGCGGCATTGAAGCCCTCGCCTTCCTTGACCACCTTGCGCGCAACCTTGCGGCAGACGTTGCCGATTTCGCGCTCCAGGTTGCGCACCCCGGCTTCCCGGGTATAGGAGCGGATCAGAGAGGTGATGGCGTCGTCGCTGAATTTCAGGTTCTTGTCGGTCAATCCGGCCTGCTGTAACTGCTTCTTGACCAGGAATTGCTTGGCGATTTCGACCTTCTCCTGCTCGGTGTAACCGTGCAAGCGCAGCACTTCCATCCGGTCTTGCAGCGCCGGGGGAATGGTGTGCATGACGTTGGCGGTGGCGATGAAGAAGACTTGCGAGAGGTCGTATTCGACGTCGAGGTAGTGGTCCACGAACATGAAATTCTGTTCGGGATCGAGCACTTCGAGCAGCGCGGCCGACGGATCGCCGCGGAAATCCATGGACATCTTGTCCACTTCGTCCAGCATGAAGACCGGGTTCTTGGTGCCGGCCTTCTTCATCATCTGGATGATTTGTCCGGGCAGGGCTCCGATGTAGGTGCGGCGATGGCCGCGGACTTCGGCTTCGTCGCGCACGCCGCCCAGCGACATCCGGACAAACTTGCGGCCCGTGGCTTTTGCGATCGACATTCCCAGCGAGGTCTTGCCCACTCCCGGAGGTCCAACGAAACACAGGATCGAGCCCTTGGGATTCTTTACCAACTGCCGCACAGCCAGGAATTCAAGGATGCGGTCTTTGATCTTCTCCAGCCCGTAGTGGTCTTCGTTCAGGACCTTTTCTGCGCGGCTGATGTTGCGGATTTCCTTCGACCGCTTCTTCCATGGAACCGCCAGCAGCCAGTCCAGATAATTGCGTGAGACTGTCGACTCAGCCGACATGGGCGGCATGGCTTCGAGCTTCTTAAGCTCCTGCACCGCCTTGTCGCGCACTTCCTTGGGCATGCCGGCGGCTTCGATCTTCTTCTTCAGCTCATCAAACTCGCTCTTCTCGCCCCGGCCCAGTTCCTTCTGGATGGCCTTGATCTTTTCGTTGAGGTAATACTCTTTCTGGGCGCGCTCCATCTGCCGCTTGACCCGCGACTGGATGGTGCGGTCCATGTTCAGCTTTTCGATTTCGATGTCGAGCACGTCGCCGATCCGGGTCAGGCGCTCGCCGGGATCGAAGATTTCCAGCAACTCCTGTTTTTCTTCGATGGAAAGCTGCAGGTTGGCGGCGATGGTGTCGGTCAGCTTGGCCGGATCTTCCATGCGCACGGCCGCGATCATGGTCTCGTAGTTCAGCGACTGGCAGAGCTTTACGTACTGCTCAAACAGGGCCGTGACGCGCTGCATGCCGGTTTCGATCTGGGGATTGGTCTCGGTGGCGTAACGGGCCACGCGAACTGAAACCTGCATGTAACCTTCGGTCTCGCTGATCTGTAAAACTTTGCCGCGCTCGATGCCTTCGACCAGGACCTTGATGTTGCCGTCCGGCAGTTTGAGGCTCTGGACAATATTTACGATGGTGCCTACCTGGTAAATCTCGTTGGGCTTGGGCTCATCAATGCTGGCGTCGTGCTGCGTGGCAAGGAAGATCTTCTTGTCGGCAGCCAGCGCCTCTTCCAGGGCGCGAACGCTCGATTCCCGTCCTACGACAAACGGAGTCATCATGTAAGGAAAGATGACCACGTCACGGATGGGCATCATGGGAAGTTTTTTGGTCTCGAATTTTTCCTTGACTATGCTCACTTATTCTCCCGAACACCCAAGTTGCGTTCGTAGCTGGTAGCTTCTGGCTGCTGGCTTCTAGCTCCTGGCCTAAGGCTTCGATCCTAACCCAACGGACGCTTAGTTTACCCCGCCTTATCCATCATTGCGAGCGTTACGTTGCGCTTCTCCACCATCTCACGCGTTACCTCGAACTCCTTGACCTTCTTCTGGCTGGGGAGATGGTACATGAGATCGAGCATTAACTCCTCCAGAATCATACGCAATCCGCGGGCGCCCACCTTCCGCGCCATGGCTTGCCGCGAGATCGCCTTCAGGGCTTCGTCACTGAATTTGAGGCGTACATTCTCGAATTCGAACAGGCGCTGGTATTGCTTAATGATGGCGTTTTTGGGACGGGTCAGGATTTCGATGAGAGCGAACTCATCCAGATCTTCGAGGACGCCCACCACCGGCAGACGGCCCACGAACTCTGGAATCAGACCAAACTTGATCAGATCTTCGGGCTGTATGTCGCTCAGCATCTCGAAATTCCGCTTGCGGTTTGCGGCTGGCGTTTCTTCCGGCTCGCCCTCCTCGACACCAGCCTTAAAGCCCAGCGACTTCTTCCCGATGCGCCTGCCGATAATTTTTTCCAGACCGACAAACGCCCCGCCGCAAATGAACAGGATGTTGGTCGTGTCCACGGGAGTAAATTCCTGATGGGGATGCTTGCGACCGCCCTGAGGGGGCACATTGGCGATGGTGCCTTCGAGGATCTTCAGCAGGGCTTGCTGCACGCCTTCACCCGAAACATCGCGGGTGATGGACGGGTTCTCATCTTTCCGTCCGATCTTGTCCACTTCGTCGATGTAGATGATGCCGGTCTGGGCGCGTCCTACATCGCCGTCCGCCGCCTGGAGCAGCTTGAGGATGATGTTCTCGACGTCCTCGCCGACATATCCGGCTTCGGTCAGGGTGGTGGCGTCCACGATGGCGAAGGGAACATCCAGCATGCGGGCCAGTGTCTGGGCGAGCAGAGTTTTGCCGGTCCCGGTGGGGCCGATCAGCATGATGTTCGACTTGGCCAGTTCGACGCCGTCCCCGGCGCGCTGGCGATTCATGTAGATGCGCTTGTAGTGGTTGTAAACCGCCACCGCCAGTTTCTTCTTGGTCTGCTCCTGGCCGATGACGTATTCGTCGAGGAAGCTTTTGACTTCCTGCGGCTTGGGCAGTTGATTGGGGGTGGTGGTGGGAGGCGTAGCCGTGCGGTCATCTTCCAGGATGGAATTGCAGACCGCGACGCACTCGTCGCAAATATAGGCCCTGGGATAATCGCTGGGGGATGAAATAAGCTTGGCCACTGCGTCCTGCGACTTGTGGCAGAACGAACAGCGCAGCATCTCCTCGGTACCAGTCCTGTTTTTCACTCGGCTTTACTCCTTCGTTAACCCTTTCTACCCCGCTCCAATGCCCCCTTGCCAGGTCGGCGGGACAGATCGTTTCGCGCCGAGACTGCTCTGATCGGGCGAACCCCGATCATACCTTTATCTCGTCTTATAGATGATATCGTCTATGATTCCGTATTCCTTAGCCTGTTGCGAATTCATAATGAAGTCGCGCTCCACATCTTTCTCCACCTTTTCCAGCTTCTGACCGGTGTGCTTTGCCATTAACTGGTTAGTAATCTCGCGCATACGAAGAATTTCGCGGGCGTGGATGTCGATGTCGGTGGCCTGACCTGACAGTCCACCCATCGAAGGCTGGTGGATCAGAATGCGCGAGTTCGGCAAAGCCAGTCTCTTTTTGGGCTCGCCTGCGGCGAGCAACAGGGCCGCCATGCTGGCTGCCTGACCGATGCAAATCGTGGTGACATCGTTCTTGACGTATTGCATGGTGTCGTAAATCGCCATTCCCGCGGTGATCGATCCGCCGGGCGAGTTCACGTAAAGCTGAATGTCTTTCTCGGGATCTTCCTGCGCCAGAAACAACATTTGCGCAATCACCAGGTTGGCGATGTTGTCGTCAATCGGCGTGCCGATGAAAATGATGTTGTCCCGCAGCAGCCGGGAGTAGATATCGTAAGCGCGTTCGCCCCGGCCAGTCTGTTCGATGACCATGGGGACCAGCATCATTTTGGGATCGTTCACATTCACCGTCCACACTCCTGTTCCTGACCACTTGTCTATCTGGGAGGATCGAAAGCGTCCGCGTTACGCGGACTGGCGATATAGAAAATCGAGGGTCTTTTCGCTGCGGATTCTATTTCGGATTCTATCGAGCGCACCATCACGTGTCAAACGGGCGCGGATTGCTTCCGGCGTCTGTTTTGACTGTGCTGCGAGCGCGTCGATCTCCCGATCAATCTCCTCATCGCTGACCTCGATTTTCTCCTCCTCCGCAATCTTGTCCAGCACCAGGGAAGCCTTCACTTCCTGCAAGCGCCTGCTCGCGCTGTCCCACTCGCAGCCGGTTCAAGTCCATCTTCTTGATGTCTTCGGCTTTCATGCCTTGCGCCGCCAGGGCGCGCAGGCCACGTTCCAGGCGGACATCAATTTGGCGGTCCACCAGCGCCTCCGGGACCTCGAATTCGGTGCGCTTCACCAGTTCCGCGACCAGTTTGTCTTTGGCCTCGTGTTCGGCGGTATGTTTGCGTTCCGATTCCATGCCTTCGCGAATACGCTGGCGTACTTCGTCCAGGGTCTTGAACTCTCCCAGTTGCGTGGCAAACTGGTCGTCAAGTTCGGGCAGGGATTTTTGCTTGATGGACTGAACCTTGACGGTATAGGTGAAGGTCTTTCCCGCAAGCCGCTGTTCTTGAGCATCCTGCGCATAGGTAACTTCGAAGACTCGCTCGTCGCCGGGCGAGGCTCCCCGCAGATTCTCAGTGAACTCGGGCATGGTGTTCTTGCCCGCGATTTCGACCAGCACTTCATCCATGTGGACGGGTTTGTCTTCACCGTCCTTGGGCTTGCCGTCGAGCGACACCTGGGCGTAGTCTCCGTCGGCCAGCGCCCGGCCTTCAACCGATGTGAAGGTGGCATGCTGCTCCCGCACCCCGTTCAGCGACTGCTCCACTTCTTCGTCGGTAACCGTAATCTCGGGTCTTTCCGCGCGCAATTCCTTGTAGCCCTCGACCTTGATCTCGGGCATGACTTCAAAGCTGGCCTTGAAGCGCAGGGGTTCGTTGTCTTTCAGTTGGAGATCAGTGACCTGCGGCTGCGAGACCGGAATCAGTCCCTGCTTGTCGGCCTCTTTGCGGAAATAGCGAGGGACGAGGGCTTCCACTACGTCGCTCTTCAGATCTTCGGAAAAACGCTGGCGGATGATGGATGCGGGAACATGTCCGCGGCGGAAGCCGGGGATACGCGCCAGCTTCTGATACTTCTGGATCAGGGATGCAGTCTCGCGGTTTACTTCTTCGACGGGAATTTCGACCGCAATCTCCCGCCGGGTGCTGCTACTGGTTTCAGTGGGGCTCACATTTGCCTTTCAGGCTTTGACCGTTCGGACCGTTCCATTTTGGGATGAGTCGAACGACATGGGCTGTAAATCTGAGTGTAAAGACTAGAGGAGAGAAGCGTCAAACTGGCCGGGATGAAAATAAGGTGACAAACGTAACTTAGGGGCGAGAGGTTCTGTGTAGTCGCGGGCGACCGCCCGCGTGGCCCTGAGGTCGAGATCAAAAGCCGCGGGCGAGGTCGCCCGCGACCACACAGAACCCGTTCCCCCGTCGTTTAGATCCGGTTTTCCGGTTCCGCATACAATGATTCGAATGCCCGCCTGGCTTATTCAACTGAACCGCGAAGTAATCGCTTGCACGCGTTGTCCGCGCCTGGTCGAATATCGCCAGAGAATCGCTCGCGAGAAACGGCGGGCCTACCTCGATTGGGAATACTGGGGAAAGCCCGTTCCGGGTTTCGGCGATCCGGAGGCGCGCGTCCTGGTGCTCGGACTCGCGCCCGGAGCGCATGGCTCAAACCGCACCGGACGCCCTTTCACCGGCGACGCCTCCGGCAAATTCATGTATCCCATCTTGTATGAGGCCGGATTCTCCAATCAGCCCAGTGCTACGGATCGCGGCGATGGTCTCGAACTGAAGGATCTCTACATCACCGCCGCAGTCCGTTGCGCGCCGCCCGATAACAAGCCTCTGCCCGAGGAGCTGGCCAACTGCGCGCCGTATCTTGACCGCGAAATGGATGGGCTCAAGCGCGTGAGGGTGGTTGTGGCCCTGGGCAGGATCGGATTCGAGGCGTACCTCAACTACCTCAAGCGCCGAGCGATGCTTCCGAGCAGGAATCCTTATCCCTTCCAGCACGGCGCCAGCTACAAGATGCCCGACGGCAGGATTTTGCTGGCCTCGTACCATCCCTCGAACCAAAACACCCAAACCGGCAAACTTACCCGCCCGATGTTCATGAAGATTTTTGCAGAGGCCGCACGGCTCGCCGGCAGTGGGGTCGCCAAGAGCTGTGAAAGCAGTGGTTGAGTTAACCGATGATCATGTGATTTACTTAACCATGGTTAATCTTATTCTATGGAGCCGGGTTCGCGAGAGTCGCCATCCCCGCCGCTTCATCCTGGCGGTAACTCTGCTGCTCGGCGTCAATTCCATGGGCCAGCAGGACTCGGCGCCCGCGGTCGAACCCGGCATCCAGGACAATAGCTTCCTGGTGGAAGAAGCCTACAACCAGAATTTCGGCGTGGTGCAGCACATTTCCAGTTTCACCCGCTTCTGGGACAGCAAAGACTGGAATTACAGCTTCACCCAGGAATGGCCGGTCCCCGGCGATGAACGTCACCAGCTCAGCTACACGCTGGTTGCTTTGCACTCCGGAGGCTCTCCCGGTTCCGGAGTCGGCATCGGGGACGTCTTCCTGAATTACCGCTACCAGTTGGTAGGAAGTGGAGATACCCGTGTCGCCTTCTCGCCTCGCCTCAGCTTGATTCTTCCCACTGGCGATTCTACGCAAGGTCGGGGTGCCGGCAGTTTCGGAGTGCAGAGCAGTCTTCCCCTGAGCGTAGTTCTCAACAAGAAACTGGTGAGCCACTGGAATGTGGGCACCACGTACTTCCCGCGTGCCCAGGATACCTCGGGCGACCGCGCCTCATCGGCCGCCTACAACCTGGGTCAGAGCCTTATCTGGCTGGTTCATACTCGATTCAATGTCATGTTGGAAACTGTGTTCATCCGGTCGCAGGCCGTCGTGGCCAGCGACCGCACGGAGTGGACGAACTCGCTCTTCCTTAGCCCCGGTATCCGCTGGTCCTATAACTTCAAAAATGGTTTGCAGATCGTTCCCGGAATCGGGGTGCCGCTGGGAGTCGGGCCCAGCGCAGGTGAGAAGGCCGTCTTCCTTTATCTGAGTTTCGAGCACCCGTTTCGCAAGCTGCCCAAGAAGTAGTTAGTGGTTCAGTTCGGACAAGTCCATTCCACGGGCGTCATCCTGAGCGGCCTTCAGGCCGCGAAGGAGCTCGCGGGTACCACCACAGTTGCCGTGAGGGTCCATATCCGCTGCGCGCCAGATCCCTTCGACTTCGCTCAGGGCAGGCTCTTCGCAAGCTCAGGATGACAAGTCGTGAGATAGATGAAATTCAAACTGAGCCACTACCAGGGAAGAGTGGACCCTCAGATGGGCCCTTGATAGCGGCGCAACCGGACCGCCGCGGCGAGGAATGCCGCAAAGATTGCCAGGCCGAGCCACAGACCCGGGTTGCCCAGGAAATGACCCGGAGTGACGTGTGTCATCGGATCCATGGGGAAGGTACCCGGCGCTACGATGGCTTCCGCGGCGCCATCCAGCCGGTGCTGCAGCATGGCAGTGAAATACGAAGTGTTGAACGCAACTTTTTCTACGACCGCAATCGCCACGAGCGGCAAAGCCGCCCAGAGAAATGCTGCCCGGCGCGCCCAGGCTGAAACCAGCAGCAGCCATCCGTAAAATGGCGCGTACCAGAGCGCATGCACGGTAAAAAGGTGGTAGAGCAGCAGCAGCGACATCTGTACAAATGACAACTGTGTCCAGAGCGTCGTGATGCTCAGACCGCTCGCCAGCAGTACCGCGCTGCTCAGCAGCAGCATGATCAACTGCAAGACAACCGTGACGGTGAAGGCCAGCAGTGGAATGATGACGAGGGGAATGCTTGCCTTCGAGAGCACCGTCGTGAGATCGGAAACCGGCAGCGACTTCCAGAACAGGATGCTGCGATCGCGGCGTTCGCCGTGCAGCGCGTCGAGAGTGTAGAACACCCCCACGATCAGAGCGGTCAACATGATCAGACCCGCGGCCATGTTGTACGGCACGAGGATCGCTTCGCGTTGCTGGGCGGGGTCGAGCGCCGACAGGCTGCGCATCTTGGCCGGTAGCTGAATCGTGCTGATCAGAAAGCCAAAAAGAAATACCGCGGCGGCGGCCAGCGGTGCCACGTAGATGGAACGGTACTCCCACAATTCGCGCCGCAGCGACCAGTACATGCGGCGGGTCGCCCGAGATGGCCGCAGGCGCGACTATCTGCGATTCGAGATGAGACTCGGGCATGGCGTTCGATTGAGTATTCATCGCGACGCTCCTTCATAATTCACCGGGGCATGGCCGGCCTTGCTGGACTTGTCTCCGGCCGTATCTCCCAACACCGCCACGAACAAATCGGCGATGCTGGGCGTGTGCACGTCGCCGAACGCGGCCAGTTGCTTGCGCTCGACATGAGCGAGCTTTAAATCGAACAGCAGAATGCTGCGACCGAATCCCTGGCGCTCGTGCATGGGCTTGAGCGCCCGTGCCGCGGCGAGCTGCTCGGGATGAACCATCACTTCCAGATAGCGCGACTCCAACTCTTCCATGCTGCAGTCGAAAACGATGCGGCCGCGGTTGATGAACATCACATCGGTGAGGACGTGCTGGATCTCCTCCACCTGGTGTGTCGTCACCACGATGGTGCGGCTGCGATCGAAGTAGTCGTTCAGCAGGGAATCGTAAAACTGCTTGCGATACAGGATGTCGAGACCGAGCGTCGGCTCGTCGAGCACCAGAAGTCTGGCGTCGATGGCCATCACGAGGGCGAGGTGCAGTTGGGTGACCATGCCCTTCGACAATTCTCTGACCTTGCTGGCTCGGTTGATTGTGGTCTTCGCCAGAAAACTTTCCGCCTTGGCCCGATCGAATCTCGGATGCACGCCGGCGACGTAGTCGAGAGCTTGTGAAACCCTTATCCAGCGCGGTAGCACCGCGACGTCGGAGATGAAGCAGACATCCTGCATGAGCTGGTCGCGCTCGGCCCAGGGGTCGCGGCCCAGCACCCTTAGTTCTCCCTGGTACGGGGTGAGGCCGAGAATCGCGTTGAGCGCGGTGGTTTTGCCTGCACCGTTGGGACCGATGAGCCCAAGGATGCGGCCCTCTTCAACGCGCAAATTAATGCCGTCCAGCGCGATGGTTGTGCCGAAGGTCTTGCGGAGGCTGCGGGCTTCTATGCAGGCCATGGCGTCAGCTTTCCTCCTCGGGGGGATTTGACTTCGCGGTTTCCGACGGCGTGGGATCCGAAGACGATGGGCGGGTTGCACCGTTCAGGAGTTCTTCCGCCCTCAGGCCGAGCCGTTGAATAGTCGCGTGGACCCGGGGCCACTCTTCTTCGAGGAACTTCTGCCGTTCGCCCTGCAGCAACAGACTGCGTGCGCCGGCATTGATGAACATGCCGCGGCCCCGCCGGCTCTCGACCAGACCCTCGTCCACCAGTTGCTGGTAGCCCTTCAGAACCGTGAGCGGATTGACCCGGTATTCAGCCGCAACATTTCTCACCGAGGGCAGCGGATCGCCTTCCTTGAGAACGCCGTCGAGTATCATCGCGACCACGCGGTCGCGAAGCTGGCGGTAGATCGGCTGACTGTCGTTCCACTCACGGTCCATCAGGTTTTTCCAGAGAGCCCTTACCAGACCTTACCAGAGATACCACGTGCCTCAGTTCGTCCGGTGCAAGTCGAAGTGCGCGTGGATCGGCTTGTCCTTCATCATGAACGTCCAATCCTCGGTGTGATGGTTGGCGTCGAGGATAGTGAACACCGAATGGTGCATGTGGTACTCCGTACTCCCACTGATGTCCTTGAACTCGAACTCGATCGTCTTGCCGTCGGGCGACATCTTGCCGGTCATTCGCGGCCGGTTCCCCGCATCGCAATAGTGAACCAGCGTGAGCTGGTCTGCGTCCACGTAAAGCATCGTCACCGGATGGTCGTACTTAGTCGCATCCAATGGCGTCCCTGCTTCCTGCAACTCGTGCACGAGCGCGTTCCCCCGAGAGGTTACGCGCAGTGAGACGTGGAGCGGCTTGCCGCCTGACATCGCCGGCATCTCCGGCACGGCGACGGGGCCTTCCCATTCTCCCGCCAGGGTTTTCATGGTTGCGAAGGACTTCTGCGCCTCGGACGGCACCGGAGCCACGGAGGACTTTTGCGCGTCCGACTGCGCGAAAGCCATAACGGTCGAGAGCGACAGCAGAACAACGGGCAACATAATTCGAAGGGATTTCATTTTCATTCTCCTCAGTCTTTTGAACTTTCCGGGCATGCGTGCTCAAGTGCGATCGACCAGCGCTAATCGATCTTCTTGTCTAGTGTTATAGTTAACTACAACACTATGTAACGTGTCAATCTGTTTCTGGTAGGCAACACAAGGTCAAGATTCTGCGGAGGTTAGTATGATTTGCAGTCCTGCGGGAGGGTTCTTGGAGAGCAAAAACCAAGGTCAAAAGCCCACGAACACCGGTTCGGGTTCAAGATGAATGCTCCAGAGTTCGTCTACGCGCTGCTGGATGTGGTCTTTTAGTCCCAGAATGTCAGCGGCGGTGGCTTCTCCGCGGTTCACGATGGCTAACGCATGTTTGCGCGAGATCCCGACTCGCCCGCTGCTGTAACCCTTGCTGAAGCCGGAGTGCTCGACCAGCCAGGCGGCGGAAACTTTTCTCTGGGCATCAAGGGCAGGATAGCTGGGGACCTGCAATCCCTTGGCCGCCGCGCGCCGGACGAGTTCGGCATATTGTTCCGCCGAGAGCACCGGATTTTTGAAGAACGAACCGGCGCTGCGACAGTCCTCGTCGCCGGGAGTGATGAGCATGGCTTTTGCGGCGCGTATGCGGCGCACGGCTTCGCGGGTGCTGGTCAATGACGGACTGTTTTGAAACCCGGCAAAATGCCTTTTCAGGTCTGCGTAGTCGATGCGAGGTTTGCCGCCGGGTATCAGGGCGTAGGTGACGCGCAGGATGATGAAGCGTCCCCGTTCGCTGGTGTTGAAGATGCTGGTGCGATATTGGAATCCGCAAGCTTCGGCGCAGAGCTCGCGAACCTGTCCGTCGTGAAGATCGAAGACGAGGACCGACTCGATGGTTTCGGAGACTTCCTGGCCGTAAGCGCCGACATTTTGAACGGGGGTCCCGCCCACGCTGCCCGGAATACCGCTCAGACACTCAACTCCGGCGCAGTTTATGGCGACGGTGCGGGCCACGAACCTGTCCCACTCTTCGCCCGCCCCCACTTCGAAGAACATTTTGCCACTTTCGGCGCGCTCCTCGATTCCCCGAACCGCGAGTTTCAGGACCAGGCCGGGCCAGCCTGCGTCAGAGACCACCAAGTTGCTGCCGCCGCCTAACACAAACAGGGGAAGGTCTTTCGAGCGCGCGAAATTGACGGCCTCGGCTACCTCGGCCGCCGATTTCGGCTCGGTAAAATAGTGTGCCGGCCCTCCCACTCTGAAGGTTGTGAGAGGGGCTAAGTATACGTTTTCCAGAACCGTCATGGTGGTATGATGGCTTCACTATATACGACGGGAACAGGCACCTGTGGCAGCGTCGGAGCGGTACGTCAGGACACATCCTGCTGTGACTTGCGCCGCTCGGAGCCGGAATTTCGCGTCGTATTAAAACGACCCTGAGGAGAAGAAATGTTTCCAGAGATGATGGTGGTTCCGATGCGCGAGGAGTTGACCCGTCTCGGCATTGAGGAGCTCCGTACCGCAGCTGACGTCGATCGCGCCATACCCAATCAACCCGGCACAACCATGGTAGTGGTGAACTCCATTTGCGGATGTGCCGCCGGCCGCATGCGCCCCGCGGTCCGGGCCGCGCTGCAACACTCCACTCGTCCGGAGAGACTTTTCAGCGTCTTTGCCGGCCAGGACAAAGATGCCACTGAACGCGCCCGTTCTTATTTTGTGGGATATCCGCCATCTTCCCCGTCGATTGTGCTGCTGCAAGACGGCAAAGTGGTCCACATGATGCATCGCAGCGACATTGAACATCGCGAGGCCGTGGACATCGCCACCGAACTGAAAAGGGTCTTCGACAAATTCTGCGTCAAACCCGCTGTACTCGCGTAACAGTCACATAACACCACGTACCACGTAGGGGCAGGTGTCCCACCTGCCCGGCGGAGCGAAGCTCCGCGCGGGTTTAGACCTTAGGCGAGCTTTGCTCGCCCGCCCAGATGAGGACATCTGGGCCTACGTGGTTCGTGAAGCCTACGGTAAATTTTAAAAGCGGAAAAGATACGACGCTTTTACGAACAGGCCTCGCCCGTTATTCCTCATGCGGCCGCCGTGCAGAAGATCTCCATCCACGTCATTCCTTAAAGGCAGCAGTACATTCTCCAGATTGCTGTTGTAGCCGACATAGATTGCAGTACTGGGATGCACCAGGTAGGTGATCAGAAAGTCGGCGTTGAAATTCTTGGTGGTCTCGAGAAAAGTGAATGCAGGATTGGCCAACACCGAGTTGTACTCTCCAATAAAGCGCAACGACAGTCTCTTCGTGTACTGGTAATTCCACTTGGAACGAATGATGTGATTGTTCAGGCTGCCGGGTGCTCCCAGCCGGTTGTGCAACCGGAAGAGTATGTACGTGTTGTCGACCCGCAGCGATCGGCTCGGCCGCACAGTTAAGGTGGCGTTGACACTGCTCCGCCCCGCGATAAATGGGGCTACGCCGTCGGGCGCGTCGTAGTTGATGCGGGTGCCAAAACGATAGTCCACCTGAAAAGAGATTGGCCGGTAGAGGCTGGTCTTGAACTCAACCTCGGTGGTGTGGCGAACATACTTCTGGTTCGACGTCAGGACGCTGAAGTCCCTCGGCCGCAGCAATTCCATCTCTTTCGCGTAGTAGAAGTTGAGAAAGGTCTGGCCTACAAACTCGGTTTTCAGGGCGGGGAAGTAACCGGAGTTCAGGTAATTCCCCTCGTGATCGAACGTGTGGTAAATCTCCATCTGCGGTCCCCAGGAAATCAGGTGCTTGCCTTCCGGACGGAAACTGTATTGCACCCGCTGATAGAGATTGTGGATGTCAGGCTGCGGATCAAAGCCGGTGAAGGTGCGAAATCCGTCACTACGGTCGGAGTAGTCGAGTGCGTAGGTAAGTTTTCTGCCCTCCCGATTCAGCCAAACTTCGGCCGCGGGGCCCGCGAGATACGTGCCCAGCGTACAAACGTTATTGCGAGTGTCGCTGCACAGCGTGGAGCTCACAACTCCCTGGAAACTCGCAACCCAGTTCGAATTCAGATTGAAGCGGCCATCGATTCCGCCTACCCGGTTGAAGTACGGGCCTTCTTCGCGATCGGTAAACATCACTCCCAGCGACGACTGGTTGCCCAGGTCGCGACTGACGCGGCCTACAGCAAAGTAGGCATGCTGTCCGAATAGCGGGTTATCAGGAGCCACCTCAGTTCCTGGAGAAGCGTCATCAGCCACCAGCATGCCGACGGCCCACGGCCCGTCTTTACCAGTGAGACGCGCACCCCATTGCGGGTCCACGATTCGGCGAGTGAAGAGCAGCGGGATCGGAGTCTGGAAATAGTTGGAGTTCTCCAGAAAGAACGGGCGCTTCTCCGGAAACTGGACTTCGAAACGCTGATTTACCGTGACCTGGGGGTCATCGGATTCGATCTGGCTGAAGTCGGGATTCGCGGTTGCATCCACAACGAACTTGTCTTTTACGACGGCTTTTGCATCGAGACCGATCTGCCCAAAAGCATCGCGCTGCGTGAATGTGGGATGGTCCAGGTCCCGCAGGTCCAACTCCCGGAACGAGCGAAAAATTCCGTAGGGGATCAGTTGGAAATTGTGTCCGGGAGAAATATCTTCGAGGCCGGTGGCGTCCCCTTCCTGATTCAGACGGCCGATGATGCGGCTGGAATACTGGGGCCAGAATGCCTCTTCATTGTTGCGTTTGGTATCCCGGTTGAGCAGGATGCCCCAGGTTTGAGGATCGTTCGAGGCAAAACGCAGGCTGCGAAATGGGATGGCGAACCTGACCACGAAGCCCTCCGGCGTGAGCTTTGCCTCCGTGCTGAACACGGTGTCGAACGAAAGATCGAAACCCTGGCCTTCGGTCCAGAGGGCGTCGGCCTGAACCCCCAGGGCATTGGAGAAAAAAGCGTAGGCCCGGCGATGATCGTGGAAGGTATCCAGCATCACCTCAACCGCATCATCGTCAAATACGTCTTCGCGATGCGAAAGCCGGGCTCGAACTTTCTCCGGCTCACTGTCGAAGCAAACAAAGATCACATACAGGTTCTTGTCGTCATAGCCAAGGTAGGCCTCGGTGCGGTGCGTAGTCGGCTCACCGTCGCTGGGAGTGCGCTGAATGAAGCGATCAACCTTCGCCAGCTTGCCTTCCCATGCCGGGCCGGGCTTCATCTGCAAAAAGTCCTCCAGCGAGGGAGGACTGCTGACACGCCGGATATTGACCTGACCAAAGGTCGGCGGCGGAGCGGCAAGGAGGAGTTCCGGCACGGCCATCACAATGGCCGCCGTGCCGCACAGTACTGTTCCTATCCAACGCAAGCCCGTCTCCTTAGTTGTTGTTGGTCTACCGTTGCTTTAGACGCAGGCGAGAGCGCCTGGTCACGCAACGCCTTTTCCCAGGATGTAAAACGTTGTGAAGAAACTACTGTGGCTGTTTCGGACGGCGCACGGCACGGAATGTCATCTCATGGGCGTGGCTTAGGGTACGCCGCTTCCAGGCAAAGAAAAGTTCAGCATAGCTTTCCGTGATGTATGACTGGCGGTCGATTCCCAGGCGGCGGGCGGTCTGGTCAATCCAGCGCGCCGGCCCTTCAATCTCGCCAAAGAATCCGATGGGGGTTTCATCTAGGACGACATGGCCCTCGCCGTCGCTCCACTCCGCGCGAAATTTTTCGTAGCGGAAGGATGGGACGTAACCGAGTGCCAGCAATATTTTTTCAAACTCTTCGCCGTCGTCAATTCCGGTTTGAGTCTCAACTCGGGTCTTGTGGGAGGTCACCTTGCTCCTGGCCTTGTGGGTCAGCAGCCAACTGGTCCCGTACTTGCGCAGGCGAAGGAGTTCGCCGCGTTTGCGCAGAGGCTGTCCCGGCAGATCAAACAGAGTGTTGGTTTCGTGGGTCCGTCGCGTCACCTGACGAAACTTCGCCGCCCGCAGCTGTCGCGTAAGTTCGCGGACATTGTCGACACGAAACTTGATTTCAACTTCGTTTGGCATAGACGTCGGAGCGCTGCACAAACCACGTAGGGACAGATGTCCTCATCTGTCCAGTCGAGCGAAGCTCGACTTCTATTTGCCGCACAAATAGCGGAGCGTTACTCCGCTGGATAGATGAGGACATCTGTCCCTACGTGGTTTGTGCAGTGCCCGCATCACGAAAACGTCGGCAGCTTCACCAAATCGTCGCGCGGCACGGGTTCCAGCGGATTGCCCGCCTTGCGCCAGGCTGCTCAGTCCGCCCACGATCACGAACGCGTTGAATCCTTCTTCCCGCAGCATGTGCGCCACCCGGGCGCTAGTCGCTTCGCGTGCTCAAGTACAGTAGACATAAATGTCTTTGTCCTTGGGTATGTTTTTGAGTTCTTCCTTGATATTGTTTGGTTCCAGCCGGATCGATCCCTTGATCCTCGCTGTCGCTGCGTCGTAGTAGCCATGGCTGCGGACATCCATGAGGAGAACCTTGTCCTTGTCCTCGGAAGACAGCCGGCGCGTCACCTCCTGCACCTGTACACGCGGCACAACTCGGTAGACGGCATGCTTTCGATAGAGCCAGACCCGGTATAACGCGTAGCCGATGATGGCGAAGATGGTTACGGCTTCGACGGCGCGGCCCGCGGTTTGAAAGCCGTGTATTACGGAAACCAGAACATCGCGGAACAAGTAACCCACCGCAACATAGACGCCGGCGTAGAGCGACGCTCCCAGGAGATCGAGCCGCAAAAAGGTGTCCAGAGGCATCCGCATGCTTCCGGCCAGCGGTGGCGCCATGGTGTTGATCCCGGGAACAAATTTGGCAAACAGCAGAGTGGCCTTACCGCGCTTGTAGAAAGATTCGGCCGATCGCAGGATGCAGGTTTCGGGGTTGACCGATAGTTTGCAGAGAAACCCGAGCAGGCTCCACCCCGTGTAGCGTCCGGCCACGAAGAGCAGGGTATCGCCCAGCATCATGGCCAGAAGTGCCAGCAGCAAAAGGCGGGTAAGATTCAGAACTCCGGAAGCGGCGGCCGCACCGCCCGCCACCAGGGCCACGGCTGCGGGCACGGGCATTCCTAAGGCTTCGGCAAGGACAATGAAGAACACCAACAGATATCCGTGGTGTCCGATGAGTGAGAGTAACGGTTGCATCCGCAGGCTGGTTGCGCCTGCGCTAGTATAAAGAAAAAGGGCGGCCTCTGCCGCCCCTCAGGTCCTTCAGTTCGCGAACCACTACTTCGACATATCCATGTTGCCCATTTTGTCGGCCTTGAGCATCTTCACGCTCATGACGTGAATCTGGTCCTTGTCGGCATAGACATGCGCGCTCACTTCCACGTGATGACCTTCATGTCCCTTGAAGGCCTCGGGATTGACCACGTCCCAGACTTCATTGAAGGGCGCACGATCACGCGTAGGCCCGGACGCCCTCGTCCGGGTGGCGAGCGAAGCTCGCCTGGGGGGATCGCTTCGAATTCAGGGGGGCTGGCCGCGTTTGCCGAGCTGCGCTCGGCTGGGCGGGTGGGGCATCCGCCCCTACGTGGGCGGTGGTAAATCCGGCCGCTGCGGGCGACTTATTTCTCTCGGGCGACGACGAAATCCGGGGCCCACAACAGGGCACGCTTGAATTCGCTGTCCGGGAAACTGCAAATCGCGTTTCGTGCCAGGGTGGCGTACTGGAGCGCGCGTGCAGTGGCCGCCTCGAGCGATCCGTAGTGCTCCAGAATCCCGATAATCTCGCGATGTGTGACTCGCTCGAAGGCCCGATCTTCCACGACCGTCTCGATCATTTCGCGTTCGTGAGGCGAACAGCGCTCCAGAGCGTGGATCACGGCCATCGTGACTTTGCCTTCTCGCAAGTCACTGGCCACGGGTTTTCCCAGTACGCTTTCTGACGCGGTGAGGTCGAGCACATCGTCCACGATCTGGAAGGCCATCCCCAGGTCGCGCCCGTACTGTCCCAGACTTGCCTCCTGTTCGGGAGTGGCCCCGCCCAGAATCGCACCCATGCGCATGCAGACCGAAAAAAGGCAAGCCGTCTTGCGGAAGATCAAATCAAAATACTCGTCGAGCGAAACCAGCTTGCCCAGCTTCTCCATCTGCAGCAGTTCGCCTTCGACCATTTGCTGGGTCAGGTCGATCAGCGTATCGAGGATGCGGAAGTTGCGCTCCTGCACCGCGACCTTGAAGGCCTGCATGTAGAGCCAGTCGCCCGCCAGCACACATTTGGAGTTGCCCCACTGCGTGTTGGCCGCGGGCCGGCCACGCCGCGTCTGGGCTTCGTCAATGATGTCGTCGTGAACCAGCGTCGCGGTGTGAATGATCTCGACCACCGCACCCATGCGGATGGCGCCGCGTCCCTGGTAGTTGAACAATTTTGCCGCTAGCAGCAAGAGCGCGGGACGCAGGCGCTTGCCGCCGCCACCCCGCAGATATTCGCCAATTTCGGTGATGGCTTCGACGCCCGAGACCGTGTCCCGGCCAAACTCGCGCTCAATGGCCGCCAGGTCTTCGCGCAGCAGCTCGAAGATTTCTTTTCCGTTGATGGCCGCGGGCATGCTCACTAGTTTGTCCGGTAGTTCGTGAACTGCATATCAATCCCAAAATCCTTCTGCTTCAGCAGTGCGATGACCGCCTGTAGCGTGTCCCGGTCCTTGCCACTCACCCGAATGAGGTCTCCCTGAATCGAGGCCTGCACCTTGTTTTTCGAACTCTTGATCAGCTGCACAATCTCTTTGGCCTTCTCCATCGGGATCCCCTGCTGCAGGGTGATCTTCTGCTTGGCGGTGCCGCCCAGGGCCGATTCAATGACGCCGTGAGTCAGTCCTTTCAGCGGCACGCCGCGCTTCGCCAGCTTTTGCTGCAGGATGTCGCTGACCGACTTCAATTTATATTCGTCGATCGAGTGCAGCACGATCGCATCTTTCTCGAGTTCGATCTTGGACTTGGAGTCCTTCAAATCGAAGCGCGTGTGAACTTCTTTCGACGCCTGCTGGATGGCGTTGGAGACCTCTTCCAAATCGATCTTGCTCACGATGTCAAATGTATTTTCGGGCATGTCCGTAGCGCTTTCTGAAATCTATGAAAATGTAACCTCTGAGGGTACCAGAAGAAGCGGTTTCAACGCCGCAGTTCTTTGTTTTGGTTGGATTCAGCTAGTTTGAAAAAGGTGTAGAAATTGGAGGCGGTTTGCTGGCCGATATCTTCCGTCGAAAGTCCGCGGAGTTCGCCCAGTTGCCGGGCCACTTCCTTTACAAATACCGGCTCGTTGCGCTTGCCGCGATGCGGCACCGGCGCGAGAAATGGCGAATCGGTTTCGATGAGCACGCGTTCCAGCGGCACTTCCTTGGCGGCATCGCGGATGGGCTGCGCTTTGGGGAAGGTCACGTTGCCCGCGAACGAGATCATGAAGCCCAGGTCGAGGGCGCGTTTGGCGTAAGGCCAGGTGCCGGTGAAGCAGTGCAGAATCCCTCCCAGTCCACTGGTTTTCCAATGTTGTTCCAGAAGATTAAGGCAGTCGTCCCAGGCGTTGTCGCTGCCCGCGGAGGGCCGGCAATGAATGACGATCGGCAGTTTGGCCGCGCTCGCCAACTCCATTTGTCGCAAGAAGACTTGCTGCTGCACCTCGCGCGGCGAGTGATCGTAAAAGTAATCCAGCCCGATTTCGCCCCAGGCGATGACTTTGAGACGTTTCGCCAGGTGCTCAAGTTCCTGAAAGTCGGCGTCCGTGGCCAGTTTGGCCTCGTGCGGATGAATCCCGATGGTCGCGAGGATAAATTCGTGCCGCTCGGCTAACTGAATGCCGCAGTCCAAGGACCCGGGGCCGGTTCCGCTGCCAATGGCAACGATCTTCTCGATGCCGCCGTCCCGCGCACGCGCGATCATCAGCTCGCGGTCGGCGTCGAACTGCTCCATTTCGAGATGAGCGTGGGAGTCTATGAACACAGTCGTTGACCCAGTCGTTGGTCGTTCGTCATTGGTCGTCGGTCATCCGGGAATCGGCACCGGCCATGTGGGGACGGGTCTCTGACCCGTCCAGGCCGAGCGAAGCTCGGCAGGGGTTTCTGCCCAAATCTACTTCAGCCTCGTCCCGACCGGCACATCTTCGAGAAAGGCCGCCAACACCGGCTTTCCGCCCTCGGGCGATGCAGCGACGATCATTCCATTCGATTCGAGTCCACGCAATTTCCGGGGCGCCAGGTTCACGACGATAACAACCTTGCGGCCCACCAGCGTCTCGGGCGAATAGGCCTCGGCGATCCCGGCTACCACCTGCCGCACTTCAGTCCCGAGATCAACTTCCAGTCGCAGCAACTTGTCGGCGCCCTTAACTCTCTCGGCGACTTTCACTTGGCCCACGCGCAATTCAACTTTGGCGAAGTCTTCAATGCTGATCTTGCCGTCAGGGAGGGTCGCGGCGGGTTTCGGTGCGGGCGTGCTCACGGATGGCGCGGGAGCATCAACCTTCTTGTCGTTTTTCTCCTCAATCCTCGTTTCTTCGACCGCAGCCGTAGCGCCGCGTCCCAGTTCTTCCATTTGCTGCATCCTTTCAATAGCGCTTTTGTCCGCGCGGGGAAATACGGGTTGTACGTCGCCGAGCTTCGTCCCGAGCCTAAGCTGCCCCCACTGCAAATCCGACAGCAAGAATTTTCTGATATCGCCTAGTCCCAGCTGTCCCCAGATTTTCGCTGTGGCTTCCGGAATCACGGGATGGGCCAGCGCGGTCACGATGCGAAGGGCTTCTGCGCTGGTATAGAGAATGGTGGCCAGGCGCGAGCGGCTTTCGTCGTCCTGCTTTTCACCCAGCGCCCAGGGCTGACTCTCGACGATGTACTTGTCGACTGCCCCCACCAAGCCCCACGCCACTTCCAAAGCGCGCGAAAACTGGCACTGGTCGAATAGCGTATTGAATTCCGCGATCGTCCGGCGCGCAGCTTCAGCAATCGCATTCTCCTGGGCCGTGAGGGTTGCGGCGCGCGAGGGATACGGCACCTCGCCTTTGAAATAGCGAGTGATCATGGTGAGCGTACGACTGGCCAGATTGCCCAGCCCGTTGGCCAGATCGGAGTTGTAACGCTGCACCAGCGCGTCGAAGGAGAACGACCCGTCCTGTCCGAAGACGATTTCGCGTAGCAGAAAGTAGCGCAAGGCGTCGGCGCCCAGCACGTCAAGAATGGTCTCCGTGCGCACAATATTTCCGCGCGACTTCGACATCTTGCTTTCTTCGAACAGCAGCCAGCCATGCGCCATGATCTTCTGGGGCACAGGCAGTCCCGCGGCCATCAGGAACGCCGGCCAGTAGACGCAGTGGAAGCGCACGATCTCCTTGCCGATCATCTGCAGATCGGCGGGCCAATACTTGTCGTATTTCGCGGTGTCTTCCGATCCGTAGCCCAGCGCGGTGATGTAGTTCGCCAGCGCGTCCCACCAGACGTAAATCACGTGCTTGGGATCGTCAGGAACCGGAATGCCCCAGGAGAACGTGCTGCGGCTTACCGAAAGATCGCGCAGGCCGGAGCGCACGAAGGACATCACCTCATTGCGTCGCGTTTCGGGGCGGATGAAATCAGGCTGACTGGTGTAGAGCTCGAGCAGCTTGTCCTGGAATGCCGAGAGCTTGAAAAAATAGTTGTCTTCCTGCACGGTTTCGGTGGGGCGTCCACATTCGGGGCAGGGCGCGCCGGCGCCGACCACGTCTACGTAAAGTTCGTCAAACACGCAATACTGCCCCGTGTAGCTCCCCTTATAGATGTAGCCGTTGTCTCGGATACGGCGCCACAGAGCCTGTACGCCCTGCTTGTGTTTGTCGGACGTGGTGCGGATGAAGTCGTCGTAGGTCAGGCCCATCCGGTCCCAGAGGGCGCGGAACTCGGCGGAGACTTCGTTGGTGAGCTGTTGCGGAGTTTTCCCCGCGGCTTGCGCGGCGCGTTCGATCTTCTGCCCGTGCTCGTCGGTGCCGGTGAGGAAATAGGTATCGAAGCCCATCAGGCGCTGGCGCCGGGCAATGGTGTCGCAGGCGATGGTGGTGTAAGCGTGTCCGATGTGAGGTCGGGCGTTCACGTAATAAATCGGTGTCGTGATGTAAAACTTTTTGCTCATTTGGGTTTCTTGCGTTGACTGTCCGGAGCGTGCGTTCCTAGCTCTTAAGGGCCTTCAAATAGGCTTCCATGGCCTCATTCATCACGCTTTTCAGCGGGACACGGTTCGCGGCCGCGATTTTCCTGCAATCTTCATACTCCGGCGCGTAGTTGGTGATGGTGCCATTCATGCTGGCAATCTTCAATCGTACGTCTCCCCAGCGGGTTACTACATTGACCCACTTTCGCGCCAGTGTCTGACGTTGCTCTTCGCGCCGCCGGACGCCCAGCGTGCTGGTCTCGGTGAAAATAATCTGGGTCAGCCTGGGCGCGTCTTCCGGTTTCGACAACACGGTCAGCAACATTCCCGGACGATTCTTCTTCATCTGCACCGGCACGGCAAAAGTATCGAGCGCGCCGGCTTCAAGCAATCGCTCGACCACGTAGCCGAACACCTGCGGATTCAAGTCGTCGAGGTTGGCTTCGAGTACGCTGATGGTTTCCTGTGAAGTGTTCTCCGCACGAACCCCCTGTGACTCGCCGATCGTGAGACGAACCACGTTGGCATGACCGGGAAAGTCTCGCGAGCCGGCGCCATATCCGGATTTCTCAATCGTCATCGCCGGGAACGGCGCGAACCGATTGACCAGCGTCTTGACGATCGCCGCGCCTGTCGGGGTGACCAGTTCCACCTGTATGCCGGAGGAATAAACCGGCGCGCCCTGCAACAACTCGACCGTCGCCGGGACCGGCACCGGCAAAACTCCGTGAGCGCATTTCACCGTGCCTCCACCGACGTTCAACGGAGAGCACACAATCTCATCCACTCCCAACGCTTCGGCTCCAACCGCCGAGCAGATGATGTCCACCATCGCGTCTACAGCGCCCACTTCGTGAAAGTGCACCTTTTCAATGTCATCGTCATGAATCTTGGCTTCCGCTGCGCCCAGCGCCTCGAAGATAGCAATCGCGGTGCGCTTTGCGCCATCACTGATACCGGCTTGGCGAATGATCTCGCGTATTTCGCTCAGGCCGCGGCCATGCTCGCGACTGTGTGGCGCGGGCGCCCCCGCCCGCGTGCCCTCATGTCCAGACTGAACGTAGTTATGCTCCCGAAGCTCGACATGCTCAGGGCCGTGCTTATGGCCGTGTTCATGCCCATGATCATGTTCATGTTTGTGCGCGCGACTCTGCTGCTCGGCGAATACCTCGCGCGGCAATTCCTTTTCTCCGTGCACAAACACATCCACTTTGGTCGCGGTGATACCGCTGCGGCTAACCCGTGAAACTTCCAGGCGAGCTCCGATGTTTAGAGCCGCGACCGTATCCTCGAAGAGCTTCGCTGGCACTCCCGCGTCTATCAAGGCGCCGAGGAACATATCGCCGCTCATGCCGGAGAAGCAGTCGAGGTAGGCTATGCGCATAGGAAATCGGTTGTTGGTCGTTCGTCCTTGGTCGTTGGTCAAAACCCTGTTCTATGGAGGCGCTGCCGGACGAAGGACCAACGACAAAAGACCACCGACCAACGACATTTTCATCATAGGGAACAGCGGAACCTGCGTCAAACCTCGCGGTGCTGTGCGGTTTGCTACAATTTCTCTTTCTTCAACAGCTTAGGGGAATTCTTGTATCGCCATCTCGAACGACGGCTCGCCCAACACGTGCGCGAATTTCTGCGGCGCACTTACGATCTGGACCTGGCCAAAATCGTCATCGAGCAGCCGCCCAAGGTGGAGTTTGGCGAATACGCCTTGCCGCTGGCGTTTGAGCTGGCCAAGAAGTTACGCAAGGCTCCGCGCAAGATTGCCGAGGAGATCGTCAACGGAATAGGCCCCATCCCGGGCTTTGAGAAGCTGGAGTTGGCGGGTGCGGGTTACATCAACGCGCGGCTCAGGCGCGAAGAGCTTGCTGCCAAGCTGATCGCCGACGAAAGGCCGCGCGCCGAGATCCCTGCCGGCAAGATTCTGGTTGAACACTCCAGCATAAATCCCAACAAGGCCGCCCATGTCGGACATCTGCGGAATGCCATTCTCGGCGACACGTTTGTCCGCCTGTTGCGGTTTGCGGGCAGGGAAGTGGATGTTCAGAACTACATTGACAACACAGGCGTTCAGGTTGCTGACGTAGTCGTGGGATTTCTGAACATCGAGAAAAAATCGCGCGTCGAGATCGAACTGCTGGCGCGCCAGTCCCGCTTCGACTACTACTGCTGGGACCTGTACGCCAGGGTTTCGCATTGGTACGCCGAGGACAAAGAAAATCTGCGAGTGCGCCAAGAGGTTTTGCACGCCATCGAGCAAGGCAACAATGAGAGCGCCGCGGTCGCCGATGTGATTTCGATCGCAGTTCTGCGGCGTCATCTCGAGACCATGGATCGTCTCGATATTGAATACGACTTCCTGCCGCGCGAAAGCGAGATCCTCCATCTTCATTTCTGGGACGCTGCTTTCACCAAGCTGAAGGAAGGCGGCGTGCTTTTCTTTGAAACGGAAGGCAAGAATAAAGGTTGCTGGGTGATGCGGCGGGCGGGAACGTCAAAGTCGGAGGGCGCCGAGGTTTCCACCGAGGACGCAGGGAAAGATCAGGTTGCTGAAGAAGACCAGAAAGTGATCGTCCGTTCCAATGGAACGGTGGGCTACGTCGGCAAAGACATCGCCTATCACCTGTGGAAGTTTGGCCTGCTGGGACGTGACTTCGGCTATCGCAAGTTCTATCGCTATCCCAACGGACATGACTGCTGGCTTTCAACTGCGGTGGGCGCGCTGGACCATCCCCACTTCGGCGGCGTCGCGGAAATCTACAATGTGATTGACGCCCGCCAGTCGGAGGCGCAGAACACAGTCATTGAAGCGCTGCGCGGTCTCGGATACAACGAGCAGGCTGACCACTACACCCACTTCTCCTACGAGATGGTCGCGCTCACACCAAGCTGCGCCGCCGAGCTCGGGTACCAGCTTTCGGATGAAGACAAAAGCCGCCCGTACATTGAAGTCTCCGGCCGTAAGGGGTTTGGCGTGAAAGCCGACGACCTGCTTGACCGGCTGATCGCGTCGGCGAAGAACGAGGTGGACGGCCGCCATCCTCAATTGACGGAAGCCGAGCGCATCACCATCGCCACTCAGATTGCGGTCGGGGCCCTGCGCTATTTCATGCTGAAGTTCACCAAGTCGTCGGTGATTGCGTTTGATTTCAAAGAAGCGTTGAGCTTCGAAGGCGAGACTGGCCCTTACGCGCAGTACGCCGTGGTGCGTGCGGCCAACATCTTCCGCAAGGGCGGCTTCGATCCGGAGGAATTTGACAGGAATCCGGCGGCCCGGCCTTCGATTGCTGATCTGGCAAAATACTTGACCGGTGAAACGGCAAACGAAATATGGGAATTGTGGCTGGCTGCGGCCAAGACTTCCTACATCATTGATCAATCGATCGCCACGACCGAGCCCGCGTACCTGGCCAAGCACGCATTCCAACTGGCCCAGCTATTCAATACCTTCTACCATCGCCATCCCATCCTGAGTGAGGCGGACGCGGGTCGTCAGAAGTTTCTACTGGCCACCGTGGCGGTTGTGCGCAGGGAATTGGCGCGGGTGCTGGCGGTCATGGGCATCAGCGTACCGGCCGTCATGTAACGGATATTTTTCTTACTTGCTCACCACTAGCACCACAAAACTGTCAGGCAAAATCGTGGGCCGGGGATGAGGTTGCTCGGCTGTTGGTGCCGGAGGCGGCCCGAAGTCTGCGGTGACCAGGAAAACCCGGTGCTTCACGGGATCAAGCGTCATGGTACGCGCGCCACGTTTGGTCGGAACATTTTCGCTAACGCTGAATTTGCCGGGAGAGTCTTCGTGCACGATGGTGAGCACGCCCTCGCCGCAGGAAGCGAATGCCAGCCCGGTTTCCGGGTCGAACCCATTTGCATCCACGCCGCTGCCGATCGGGAGCGTCGAGACGAGCTTGCCGCTGTCGGCATCGACGATCGCCATCCGTTTGTTGCTGCAACCGGAGAACAGCCGCCGATGTTTGCGATCGATGGCCAATCCTGACGGCTCCTCGCACGGAGCCAGCGGCCAGCGTGCCTTCACCTCCAATTTGGTGGGATCGAGTGCCATTAATTCGCTCTTGTCTTCAATGTTGACGAAGATTTCACCTTTTTCGTCACTGACCGCAAACTCGGGCTTCCCGTCCACTTTGATCGTGCCCACAACCTCGCCCTGGGCGGCGTCTATCGCGGTGACATCATTGCTCCTGCCGTTGAAAGCGAAGACTCGCTTGCTGGCTGGATCGTAAAGAATCGCGTCCGGATTGTCGCCAACCTTAATCTTGTTGAGCGCTTTCAGACTCTTCAGATCGAAAACAGTCACTGTCCCGTCACGACCATTGCTGACGAAGCCGCGGCCAAACTCCGGCGCCAGGGCAATGCCATGAACGCCCGGAGTGTCAGGGATATCGCCCACGGGCTGTCCGGAATCCGCGTCGATCACGATGACGTGCGTGGATCGGGAAATGTACAGACGGTTCGAGGTGTTGTCGAACGTCAGATAGTCCCATCCTCCCTCACCGCCCAACTTGTAGCTTTTGACTACGTGGTAGCCCGCAGCTGCCGCCAAACCAGACGTAACCAGGACCAGAGTGACCAGAGTGGCGCTGGCTCTCACAACGCGAGATTGCTTCATGCGGTTCATTTGCTTCACCCATCATGTAAAGGTAATAACCAAAGTACTCGACCGTAACTTTACCCTAAGTTGAAACCCTCCTAGACTGCTTTCATGCATTCCTGGGAAGGGGATCCGCGTCCCGAGCCCGTGCCAGAATACGGCACGATTCAGGCGAGCTCGAGCAGCCTGAAGCTGGATCAGTCTATCGATCCGCACTCAGGAAGCTGGCGCATTCTGTTCGCCGTGGCGGTGGGGGTCATGCTGGCTGGATTCTTTGCCACGGGCAATGCGCGCGCGGCATTTGATCAAATTGCCCGGTTTCTGACACTGCAAGGCAAGCCAGAGCCGGCTTCGCCCGCGGTGCTTTCCGAACACGAGATCGAGAACCTGGAGCACGAGACTCCGCAGCGACAGGCGGAGGTGCTGCTGGAGCGCGCCGTCAACCACTACGAAGGCGCCAATGATCAGATCGCGACGCGCGTCGAGGGCTGGTGGGGAAAGCTGAAGTTTACTCCGCAGTTCAATTCCCTGATTACTACCGCGCTCAACTCCAACGACCTGCGGGTGCGGGCGGCGGGAATCGAGTTGGACCTGGCGGCTATGGGAGCGATCAAGTCGCCGGCGACGGTAGAGCGTTTGGCACAGCACGCCGAGGACGGGCCAAGTTCGCAAAGGGTTTGGGCGCTTTGGGAGCTGGGTCTGCTCGGCAACCGCGGGGTCGAGCCGCAACGCGTGAACGAGATATTGGTCAGCCAGCTGCAAGACCCGGATCCGGAAGTCCGGCACTGGGCGGTGGAAGGTCTGGCTTACCTCGGGACCAATGAGACGATTGCTCCTCTACTGAAGACGTTTCACGACGACACATCGGCGATGGTTCGGGAGCGCGCTGCCTGCAGCCTGGCGCAATCCGGCATGCTCACCCAGGAACAGCGCCGCAGCGTGATTCCGCAATTACTGGATTTCGCGGACGACGCCGCTCTCGACGCACAGACTCACGGCTGGGTTTACCAGGCACTACGCGATATCACCGGACAGACTTTACCCAACGACTCCTCTTCGTGGAGAAGCTGGTACGAGGCAAACCGGTAACGGCAGTTTCCGGTTTCCAGTTTCTAGTTTCCAGAGCCCCTATCACCTCCAGAGGCCGTAAGGATTTGCTAGAAACCAGAAACCAGAAACTTGAAACTGCTTCTTCCTACTCCGTCATTTTTGCCACGTGCAGATCGAAGCCGGTCTTGGGCAATAACGACGTCAGCTCGAACGCCCGGAAACCATCTCCGGCGATTTCCGTGTGGCGGTAGAGGCCGGGTTCGCTGTCGACCGTCTCGTGACGTCCATCCAGGTGGTTGAGAAACTCCTGCGCCTGTTTGCTGTCGGCTTCGCGGTCGTTGGTTCGAGTCACAACCGCTTCGGCCGCGTATGACCGCACCAGCTTGGGCCAGTATTTCTCCAGGAGATTGGTGCTGGCGAAGATATCGGCCCAAACCATCCGGCCATTCACCGCAACCACCACGCCCACCGCATGCTGATCGCGGAGCTGCTGAATCAGGCTCTGGTAGTTTCGCCGGATGGGTTCGGCAACTGAGTCGACTTTCTGCTTTACCTCGTGGTTGTCCATCACACGCGCGTACGAACTGGTGCCGTTGATCGCTTCGGCCGCAGCCTCGACGGTCACAGTGTTAGCCATGGCTGACCTGGTTTTTGCCACCTCTGACCACACCTGCTGCTGGTCTTTGTCGGCCATCGCCTTGGCGCGGACGTTGGGGGCTGCCATTGGCGCCAGCAGCGCGCCTGCGGCTGTTCCTCCCGCTCCCACCCCGAATCTGTCGCTGCTGCCGGTCCAGCGGCCCGGTTCGACGCAGAAGACGCCGAGATTGAGTGGATCGCTCTCTGCCGGAACTATGCGATCTTTGCCGATGACCCGATCCTGTTTCCCTCCGGTCACGATCTCGCCGGCCAGCAGGATCAGAGGCCGCTTGGAGTTGTTGACCAGCACCAACTGGTTGACCTGGGCGCCCGGCGGAGTCGGTGGCCGGAGCCGGCGCATCAACGGCTGCAGGCCTCCAGACTCGGTCACGATCACCTCACCCGAGCGCAGTCCTTCGTCCAATGTGAGGAAGTCGTCGGTGTCGTAGGAGCGAGCGGCCACGACCGGGAATACGGTCAGGTTCCCGTGCCGGATAGGTGCGAGCACGGTGTAGCCCGATGTCGGCGGCAATCCTCCGGCGGGGGCATGGCAGGGCCAAAATAGGGCGATTCCGGCGAGTGCGAGTGCCGGTAGCACGAACAAAATCTTGGGGTTCATGGTGTTCCTCCTGTGGAGCGCCGGCGTCTCGCCGGCTGTCCGGAGGGCGTCCCGCCCGCCGCGCCGGCAGTGCCCGCGCTTACACGAGGAACGGCAAATATTCAGCTTCTTGCAGCCCAAATGTTGATAGCATCCGGATGACTGACCGCCATGACTATCCACGGTGTCCAACCCATTGTGGAAGCTACAGAAGGGTTGGAATCCCTGATCACCGGGCTCTACGAAAAGAGCGGAAATTCGGGCCTTACTCGCGAGCAGTTCGCCGCCATCTTGAGCCAGGTCGCCGCCAAGTACTTGCCGACGGACGCGTCTCCCCGCGAGACAGCCGAACTTTACGCCAGCTTGCGGGTGGAAGAACTGGCGCTGGCCCGGGCTTGCGCCGTCGGTCAGGAGCGAGCCTGGGAAATCTTCATGGCCCGCTACCGCGAGAAGCTCTACGACATCGCGGCGCACATCGCCAGGGAAACTTCGGCGGCGCGCGAACTTGCAGACTCCCTCTACGCCGATCTCTACGGAACCACGACCCGCGACGGGCAGCGCATTTCAAAACTCGCGTCCTACACCGGGCGCGGCTCCCTGGAAGGCTGGCTGCGCACCGTGATGGCGCAGGAATTTGTGAACCGCTTCCGCCGGCAGCGCCGCCTGGTCAGCCTGGATGAAGAGAGTGAGGATGGCGCGCAGTTTGCCGCGACTGATTCCGCGCCTGCCGCCGTGGTCGATCCTCGCGTTGAAGCGGCCACCGATGAAGTGTTGTCCCGAACAGCGGCAGAAGATCGCTTCATTCTGGCATCTTATTACTTGGACGGCCGCACCCTGGCCGAGATCGCACGCTCGCTCGCGGTGCACGAATCCACCATCAGCCGCAAGCTCGATAAACTGGCCAAGTCCCTGCGCAAGCAAATTCTGGCCACGCTGGAGCGAAAAGGCATGAGCCGCCGCCAGGCCGAGGAGGCCATGGAGGTGGATGTGCGTGACCTTAGATTGAACATTCGGAACCGGATGGCGCAAGAAACCGGTCCGCCGGCGTTCTCTGATAAGAAGGCTGAAGTGCGGGCGTCGGACGTCGGACCTCGGCCTTCGGGCTGAACCCCGGCCTTCAGTTGGACCAGGCCTTCGGACTGGACCGTGAGAGGGGAAGCAGGGTCGCCAGCCGCGGAGCGGCGGAAGAATGCAGCCCAGGGCGAAAGCCCTGGGTAGGCAACGCAAAGAGAAAGCCCCCTTTCAGGGGCGAAAGAAAAATGGAGCAGCTTCCAAAAATCGTACAACGGCGTTTGCAGGCGACTGCGAAACCTGGGGTGCATCCTGATCCCGACCTGTTAGCAGCGTTCGTCGAGAAGTCGCTGACCGATCGCGAACGCTCCCAAGTCTTGCAACACCTGGCGGACTGCCCCGATTGCCGGGATGTCATGACGCTCGCCATGCCCAAGATCGAATCCACACCATCGCCGAGTGCGGAGAGGTCACTATGGTTGAGTTGGCCCGTGCTCCGTTGGGGGGCGCTGGCGGCTTGCGTGGTGGTGGTGGGCGCGGCGGTCACGCTTCACTTCCAGCCGCGGCAGGTCGAGGAAACATCGATTGCCGAAAAAGCTCCCGCGGCGCCGGCGAGTGTCACTGCGGAAAACAAGGTCCCGCAACAACCGCCGCGTGAGAAGCTGGCGGCAAACATTCCGCCGCCCGCGCCCTTCCAGTCGGGTCGGGATCTTGGGGTCGCAGGCAAGCTGGCTAAGCAACGCGAAGAGAGTAGAGATGCCGCGACGGTCGCGCGGGCAGCTGCGTCTGAACCACGCCGACTCGACCAAGATAAAAAGGATCGAGAGCTGAGCAACAACCGGCTGGCAGATACGATCCAACCGGCAGACAAACCAACACCTTCTGCGGGGATGATGGTAGCGGCTGCTCCTGTGCCATCGGCGAAGGCAGCGAAGGCAGCGCCCCAGGGCGAGGCTCGGAATGAAACTGTCGCTTCCGCACCGAGCGCCATGACGGATACAGTGACGGTGCTCGAAGCGGTGCAGGTCCCGGAGCGGAAAACGAAAGACGAAGCCACTCCGAACGAGGCGCGAAAAGAAAATCAGGCCGCACGCGCTGGAGCTGTGGGCGGGGCGGCAATGGGTGGTCGGAAGACAGACTCGCTCTCGGCTCAGATGGCAGAGGCTGCTTCCGGCAACTATGCCAAGCGGTCGCGGGCCGCCTACAACGCGCCCCGTTGGACACTTTCGGCCGACGGCGTCCTGCAGCGTTCTTTCGATTCCGGCAAAACCTGGCAGACGATTCCGGTGGCGAGCGACGTCGCTTTCCGCGCGCTTGCAGCAAACGATTCCGATATCTGGGTAGGAGGCGCGGCCGGAGCGCTCTACCATTCTTCCGATGCCGGCCAACACTGGGTTCGCGTCTATCCGGCAGCGGATGGTCAGTCCCTGACCGCAGATATTGCCACCGTTGAATTCAGCGACACCCAGCACGGCAAACTAACCACCAGCACGCACGAAACCTGGATCACCAGCAACGCCGGCGAGACGTGGCAAAGATACTGACAGGCTTTCCACAAAGTTCTCTTCTCGCACGATTCCCGAATTGAAAGGGCACTTCTTCGAGTTACCAAAGTGACGTTTACACCAATCAGAGGTACGCCTACTATCCATTTCGTGGTTTGGCAGTTCTGGGGGAGGGCTGCCGAGGCGTCCTGAACTGAAAAGTTCGGGGCGCTTTTTTTTGCGTCCGATGCAGGGACTTCAACCTGATGCCCGGTCCCGGGGACCAAAAACTGGAAACCAGTAACAGGTGTTTCCAGCCGCTTTGCGACTTCTGCGGTTACGATGCATCAAATACAGTGTTACGATACACGCAGCCAGCGTTGGCTGACGGACCGCTCCCCGACCACGATTCGCGGCGAGCGGCACTCCCGGAGGAGAAATGGCAAGCAACGGAATTTTGGAAGTGACGGATGCAAACTTTGACCAGGATGTTCTGAAGTCAGAGCAGCCCGTCTTGGTGGATTTCTGGGCGGCCTGGTGTGGACCTTGCCGGGCACTCGCTCCCATCGTCGACGAACTGGCGAAGGACTACCATGGCAAGATCAAAGTCGGCAAAATGGATGTCGACAGCAACAGCGCTACACCCATGCGCTACGGAGTCCGCGGCATTCCCACGCTGCTCGTCTTCAAGGGCGGCCAGGTGAAGGAACAGATCGTAGGTTACGTGCCCAAGGAGACGATTCAGAAGGCGATTGATAAGCACGTTGGGTGAGGCAGTCGTCAGTCTTCGGTCGTCAGTCGTCAGCCAAGATCAAACGCCCGGGTTCATAGCCCGGGCGTTAATGTTGTTGGGGTGATGGATTCTGGAGGTAGCTAGAAGCTAAAAGCCAGGAGCTAGAAGCTGAATTAATACTTCCGCAACACTCCAATCACTCTCCCCTGCACCTCGACCGAAGCAGCAGGCACGATGATGGGTTGCATATTGGCATTCGAGGGCTGAAGTCGAATGTTTTCGCCGTCGCGGTAAAAGCGTTTGAGGGTGGCGTCGGTTCCTTCCACAAGAGCGACTACGATGTCCCCGTTGTGCGCCGTCCTGCTTTTCTCCACCATCACGTAATCGCCATTGAGGATGGCCTCGTCCTGCATGGAATCGCCGCGCACTTCGAGCACGAACACCTCTTTTGAACGCACGAAGTCGGCGAGAGAAATGGTCTCGTTGTTTTGTACTGCCTCGATGGGCTGGCCGGCGGCGATGCGGCCCAGCAGCGGAAGCACCATCGTCGTATTCACCGCCATGGCTTGCTTCAGGCGGCCCTTGGGCGGGAGCAGGTCGATCGAACGGCTGCGGTTGTAGTCGCGCGTGAGCAGTCCCTTCTTCTCCAGATTGGAAATGTGCTTGTGCACCGTCGCCAGAGAACTGAGTTCGAGGCCCTGGCCAATCTCTTCGAATGAGGGCGAGTATCCATTCTTCTGTACGAACTCGGAGATGAAGTCGTAGACCTGCCGTTGTCGTCGAGTGATTGCCATGGCGCAATTTTGGGCGAAGGGAAGGCGAATGTCAAGAAAACAAAAGTTAAGAGCTGTCATCCTGTGCGGAGGCAGCCCATTCGCTCGCGAATGGGCAGAAATAATCGAAGCGCCCCCTGTAGCGCCGGCGTCCCGCCGGCTGTCCGAAGGGCGTCCCGCCCTCCGCGTCACTCAAAGCTAGGGAGCCCGCTGTTATTCTGAACCAGTGAGACCTCCTCCGAAAAACGCAGCGTCCCCGACGTTGCCTGGCCTCTGCCAGGACTGCGTTCACGCGCGACGCATCGAGTCCGACCGCGGTTCGGTATTCGTTCTCTGCCAGCTGGCCTTGACCGACTCCGGTTTCAAGAAGTATCCCCGGCTGCCGGTCCTCTCGTGTCCTGGCCACCAACGCAAAGCTGAGTCGAGTGTGTGACATACAGCCTATCGGCCCGGCGAAACTTTTGTTCGTTTCAGGGCTCTAATAGATGGCGGCTGAAAAGCGAGCCGGAGGAGTGTCTGCAATGTTCAAGTTTTCTGTTTTTGCTTTCCTGCTGTTCTTAGTGGTGATCGCGGGCACCGCCGCTTGTACCGCAGGCAATGCTGCCGGGTTTGCCGTTCCGGCACCGACTGTAGATGCCGCGAAGACAGTGAAGTCCGGTGAGCAAACCGCGGTGGTGGCGGGAGGCTGTTTCTGGGGAATTCAGGCTGTCTTTCAGCATGTAAAAGGCGTAAAGAACGCGACCTCAGGATATTCGGGTGGAGAAGCCAAGACTGCGCAATATGAAATCGTCAGCACTGGCGAAACGGGACATGCTGAATCGGTGAAGATTACGTACGATCCGGCGCAGGTCACGTATGGAGAGTTGCTGCGAGTGTTTTTCTCGGTGGCCCACGATCCCACGCAACTGAACCGGCAGGGGCCGGACGATGGCACCCAGTATCGCTCGGTGATTTTCTACGGCAACGACGAACAGAAGAAGATTGCGGAAGCGTACATCGCCCAACTCGACAAGGCCAAAGTATTTCCGCGGGCGATTGTGACCCAGGTTGTGCCGCTGAAGGCGTTCTATCCGGCGGAGGCCTACCATCAGGATTATGCGACGCTTCATCCGGATCAGCCCTACATCGTCTATAACGATGCGCCCAAGGTGGCCCATCTGCAGCAGCAATTTCCCGAACTGTATAAGGGGAAGTAGTGGCGCTTCTGTTCGTGTCAGAGGCGCACCGAGGAGTGAGCTATGTTCGATTCTGAGCTTGATAAAGATGTTTCATCGGTCAACGTGAGGCGTCGCGCTTTTCTGGGATTTTCTGTTTCGGCGATTGCCGGCGCCGCGCTATGGTCGCTGCACAAGCCGCGGGTGATCGAAGCGGCGATGCCGAAGGGCGATCCGGGTGAGGTCACGATTGTGCAGTTTTCCGATTCCGGGCAGCGGCTGCAAAAAGTCCGTGTTCCCAAGGTGGTGAAGAGCGATGGAGAGTGGCGCAAGCAGTTGTCGCCGGGGCAGTTCGATATCACGCGCCATGCGGACACCGAAATCGCCTTCAGCGGAAAGTATTGGAACCTGCACGACCAGGGGCTCTACCGCTGCATCTGCTGCGACAATGCGCTGTTCAGTTCGGCGACGAAGTTCGAATCCGGCACCGGTTGGCCCAGCTTCTGGCAGCCGATTGCGGAGGAGAATGTTCGGACCATCAACGATACGAGTTACGGTATGGTGAGGAGCGCGGTTGCTTGTACTCTGTGTGATGCGCATCTGGGGCATGTGTTCGATGACGGGCCTCAGCCTACCGGGCTTCGCTATTGCATGAATTCGGCTTCTCTCAAGTTTGTAAAAGCCTAGGTCTGTGCCGGCCCCTGAACACAAGGTCCCTCGACTTGCCTTGTCGCGCTGCGCGACAAAGCTGCGCTCGGGATGACAAGGTAGAATAGAGTTCGCGTATGAATGCCTCTCTTCCTTCGTTTCGTGCTCCCAGCGCGGGTGAGCGCGTCTTCAACCGGATTTTTGGATTTGTCGTGGGTCTCGGTCTGGGCTTTTCCTACAACTATCTTCTGCAGGTCCGCGGGCGCAAGAGCGGGAAGATTTATTCCACGCCGATTGATCTGCTCGAACTCGGCGGGACGCGGTTTCTGGTGGCCCCGCGTGGCCGCACGCAGTGGGTGCGCAATGCCGAGGCGGCTGAAGAAGTGACGCTGAAGAGGGGAAGTAAACGGGAAAGGTTCGGGCTTCGCGCTCTTTCGGACCAGGAGAAGCCGGAAATCCTTAAGGCCTATCTGGATCAGTTCAGGCGCGAAGTTCAGAGGTATTTTCCGGTGCCGGCCGGGTCGCCGGTGGACGCTTTTCGCGAGCTGGTGCAGAGCTATCCCGCCTTTGAATTGATTCCTCGGTGAACGGGTGGGGCGGACACTCCTGTCCGCCGCTTTTGAAGTTGATTTTTGTCACCGAGGCCAAGCAGATTTCGAGGACTTAGAATCCACGTCAAAGGCGGCGGACAAGAGTGTCCGCCCGACACCTGCGCTGGATGCTTGCCGAGGTCTGACGTCCGAGGTCTGACGCCACTTTATTCCAGGACGCTGTCGTCCAGCTTCTTTCTGCCCCAGTCGGCGGCGGCTTGCACGAAGGCTTGCACCAGGGGGTGGGGCTTGTCGGGTTTGGATGAGAGTTGCGGCTGGAACAACGTCGCAATGTAGAAACGATGGGTGGGCGATTCGATGGCGCGGATCTCGCCTTGCGGGCCACGCGCCACCACCGGGAACCCCGCTTCCATGGCGGCCCACTCATATTCAGGATTCACTTCGAAATTACAGAAGAATTCTTCGACCACCGTGTCCTGCGAATAATACGACTGCAGATAGGAGCCCGGACGCAGGCGGATCTCCGGTATCGGTCCGGAAAGCTTGGGCGCGCCCTTGGCGCGGTCGGGAACGGCGCAGGCCACGGGATAAATAACGATGTTTTTCGAGCCGGAATTATTCTCGGCGGTGTCCGCGTCCTTGATGCCCAGTACGTTGCGGACACATTCGATCAGGGCATATTGGAATCCACCGCAGGTGCCGAGGAACGGCCAGTCGCGCCGGCGGGCGAATTCGATGCCTTTCAGCATGCCGTCAAAACTCTTGTAGGGGCTGCCGGGCGCCGCCCAAATTCCGTCATAGCTCTCTAATTTCTTTTCTGCGGCGGGATCCAGGAGGCTCGGGGTGGCGATCCACTCTCCCTCGACCGGCAAATTGAGTTGCGCGGCGGCGTGCTGGAGCGATTTCTCTACGGCGGGAAGTGTCGGAGACTTGGGATCGTAGTCTCCGAGAATTCCTATGCGGACGGGATCGCTCACTTAGCTATTTTAGTGGAGAAGTTCAGGAGTGCGGGGCGTGGGAGGTGAGAAGGCTGGTGCACTCGCGAGATCGGCGTCAGATCTCGGACGTCAGACCCCGGCACGAACCGTGTGGGAACGGGTCTCTGACCCGTCCAGGTCGAGCGAAGCTCGACAAGTTCTGCTGGTCCTATTTCGTGGGGACCGATCTTTCTTTCAGGATTTCTTCGACCGCGGCGATTGCCGTTTCCAGTTCTTCATCTTTGCTGTAGAAGTGCGGAGACATCCGGACACCGGCTTTGGGGCGATAGTCGACCAGGATGTCCCGCTTGAGCAGTTCACCGCAGACCGCCTCGGCGTCGGGCATGTCGATCGAGACTGTTCCGCCGCGGTGTTCTGGATTGCGAGGGGAATTCACGCGCCACCCGTGTGCCGAGGCCAGTTCGATCAATCGGGAAGTCTGCCGTTTCGACTTCTCCCGGATTCGATCAATGCCGACTTCGGCGATGATCTTCAGTCCGGGACGCGCCGCTTCCAACGCCGGGATGTGAGAAGTGCCGTTCATGAAGCGAAACGGCGGGTCGCTGTAGCGAGTGGGTCCAATTTCGAAGGCGAAGGGGTTCTGGTGAGCAAACCAGCCAGTGAATTTTGGCTGCAGCTTTCGGCCCAGGTCCGGACGGACATATAGATAGCCGACGCCCGGACCGCCACAGAGCCATTTCAAAACGCCGCCACAGGCAAAGTCGACATCGAGCGCTTGCACATCCACCGGCACTGTGCCCAGGGACTGAAAGGTGTCGAGTACGACGTGTGCGCCGACTTTGTGAGCTTTCTCGATGATGGCCTTCGCATCCTGAATGTACGAGCTGCGAAAGATTACGTGCGATACCGGAACCAGTAAGGTCTGTTCATCAATCGCGTCTAGCAGGCGCTCGATGGGGACCGTGATTCCGTCGTCGGTCTTGACCATGTGCACCCGGGCGCCGTATGCCTGTTGTGCTTCCCAGAAGTACATCACCGAGGGGAAGTTCAAGTCGCTGTACACCACTTTGTTGCGTTTACCCGAGAAATCGAAGCACGAAGCAACGACCGCCTGGCAGGTGGTGACATTCTGATGGGTGGAGACCGAGCCTTGCGGAGCGTTCATCAGCGCGCCAATCTCGTCGCCCACTTGCGCCGCCAGCATCCACCATCGTTCCTCCCATGCCCGCACGCCGCGCGTGGCCCAGATGTCGGCGTAACCTTTCATGGCGTCGTAAACGCCTTGCGGCATGGCTCCCAGCGAATTGCTGATCAGATACGTGGTTCGTTCCAGGATAGGGAACTGGGAACGATAGCGGAGAAGTTCATCAGCCATGCGGATATTGTACGTCCGAGGCCCAATGTAGGCGCGAGCGTCCCGCTCGTGCTCCTGCACCACGAACGCTGCCGCACGAGCGGGACGCTCGCGCCTACATTGAGCGAAGGTTCCTCTTTAGCAGGAAATAGGCCGCGGTCAGGACGACCATATATACGGTGCCGCTGATCAACGTCAGGTGAGAAGCCCATCCGGTCTCGAGAAGCGCCACGATAATGAGCACGAAGCCCAGCGCTGATCCCCACGCCCCGAGCGGAGAGCGCATGGGCAATGCAGCCAGTTGGCTCGCCGATAGCTGCTTACGGAAACTGACGTGCGCGGCCAGTGAAACCAGCCAAGCCAGCAGCATTCCCACCAGCGCCGCGCCAAGAATCGAGACGAAGGCGTTCTTCGGCGCCCACTTCTCCAGCACCAGCGCGACCACGATACCGTAGGACGAAGCCAGCAGAGCGGGTTTCGGAGATCCCGACGCACTGAGCCGTCCCAGAACCGCTGGAGCCCATCCCGTTCGCGCCAGGGAAAACAGGACGCGCGAAGCGGCATAGAGCGCTCCGTTCGCTCCTGAGAGCGCTGCCGTAAGGATCACGAACGTCATGATGTGCGATGCAGCCGGGATGTGAGCGTGGCGAAACACGGTGACGAACGGGCTCTCCGTAACGCCAGCGCGGTTCCACGGCATCACTCCGACCAGGATAACGATCGCGCCCAGGTAGACCGAAGCCAACACTGCGAAAGTCTGTTTGATGGCGCGCGGAATTTCCTCTGCCGAGCGCGACTCTCCGGTGGTGATGGCGACAAATTCAAGTCCGCCAAATGTATAGAGAGCGAAGCCCATGGCCAGCAACGGAGCCAACGCGCCTCGCGGCAGGAACCCGCCCTGTGTTGTATATTGCGGCGCGACCCGGCCGCTCAGCAACAGCCCTGCCCCCAGCAGAACGAAAGCGGCGATGGTTGCGACTTTGATCATGGCGAACCAGTATTCAAAGCGGGCGTAGTTGCCCACGCTGCGAAGATTGATCAGCAGCAGCAAGACAGAAAAAAGCAGCACCCATACCACAGCCGGAACGGACTGGAACCAATAAGTAAGGTAGGTGGCGGAGGCGATGAGTTCCGCGCCGATGGAAATTGAGATGGCCGCCCAGTATCCGGCTCGAGCGATAAATCCCGCCCATGGGTTCAGGTAGAGATCGCCATAGACTCCGAACGAGCCGGCCGCGGGATGCATGCTTGAGAGTTCACCCAGGGCCAGGGTCACGGTCAAAGTGATAAATGCCGCCAGGATGAAACTTAGGATCACTCCCGGCCCGGCGATTTCGAGCGCGGCTGCCGAGCCCAGCAACAATCCAGTCCCGATAGACCCGCCCACGGCGACCATCGCCATCTGGCCTGCGCTCAGCTGGTGGCGAAGTCCGCGCTCTTCGCCCTCTGCTGACATCGGTTCTTCCGGCATCCGGCACTTATACCGGAAACACTTTTTCTGCCAAAGAAATATTCGCGTGACTTTCGTAATCTCCGCAGTCCCGACTTCGTTGCTGCTGCGAGTACCGCCCCCTAAAATCTCACTTGGGTTACTACGTACGTTACCCGTGTCTCTCATGCCAGATCCGACCAAGCGAATGGACCGAGCCGAGATCGCGCGCCGAGTCGAGCGCGCTGAAAAGCTGTTGCAAAAAGGCAAGACCGGCGAGGCCCTCGACGAGTACATGCAGGTGCTGGCCGACGACCCGCAAAATGACAATGTGCGGCAGATGGCAGCCGATATCTGCCTTTCGTTGCAACGCACTGCGGAGGCGGTGAAGCTGCTGGGTGACTTGTTTGAGCGTCAGATCGCGGCTGGAGAGAACACTCGCGCCAGCCTGACCTACAAGAAACTGGCCCGGTACACGGTTCCAACCAGCATCCAGAGAATGCACTTCGGGCAGATCCTTGAAACCTCGAATCGGAAACTCGCGCTTGAGACTTACGAGAGCGCTCTGGAAGACCTGAGCAAGAACGGACGCCAGCAAGACTGTCTGATGGTCCTGAAGCGCCTGGTGGCGCTCGAGCCGGCGGAACGAAACTTCCTGCGTTTGGGGGAACTCAGCTCGCAAACCGGAGATAAAGAAGGAGCAGCGGCGGCTTTTCTCAAGCTGGCAGAGATAACGGAAGCCTCCGGTGCCAACGCCGCCCAATGGTTCGAACGTGCCTATACCGAAGACCCCGGCGACACGAAGGCGGCTCTGAGCTATGGCAAGAACCTGATCGCGCAGGGCCAGGTCGGGGCGGCCATTTTTGTGCTGGAGCCACTGGCCAAGGCGCAGGACGCGAGCCTGGAAACGCGCGAGAGCTATGTCAACGCGCTGCTGTCCGCGAATCGCCTGACTGACGCCGAGCCGCTGGTCTGGCAACTTTTTCAGCAGAACCCTTCCCGCCAGCAAGAGGTGGTTGACCTTATCGGATTGCTGGTCGACGCGCAGCAGGATGCTGAGGCAGTCGCGCTGGCCCGCAAGCTCGAGCAGTTTCAGCGCAACAAGGGCGACCGTCGCGCTTTTGTCGCAATGTTGCAGGATGTAGCCGCCAAGCATCGTGGCTCGCCCGACCTGCTGGAGTTCATGAGCGAGCTGTTCAACGCCTCCAACCGGGAAGGCGACTACTGTCAGACTCTGCTCAAGCTCTTCGATCTGCACTGCGGCATGGGTAACTACGCCAAGGCCGCCGAATGCCTGGATCGCGCCGCCGATGTGGACGCTTACGAGCCCGGCCACCAGAAGCGCCTGGAAATGCTGCGCGGCAAGATTGACGAAAACCGCTTCAAGGTCATCGCCTCGCGCTTCACCAGCATGGCGAAGACATCGTCTGAACCGGTCAAAACCGAAGGGCCGACTCTGGGCGCCGCTGCCTTGCAGGATCTCATGCTGCAGGCTGAAATCCTGGTTCAGTACGGAATGCGGTCCAAGGCGATCGAACGTCTGCAACGCATTCAGGAACTTTTCCCGCGCGAAGAAGAGCGCAATCAGGACCTGCAGCAGTTGTACCTGGCTGCGGGCATGACGCCCCATCACTCCGATTCAGCTCCTCATCCGCCCGCGAATTCCACGGCGAAAGCGGCTCCGGCGGCTGCGCCGTCGCCGGCGCGCCCGGCTGCGCCGGCGGAATCCGCCGACGTCAACAGCTTCACGAAAGTGGCGGACATCACACGCAAGCTTTACCGGCAGACCAATGCCGATGCCGTCATGTCCACCGCCGTCGCTGAAATCGGTGCGCAGTGGAAGATCAGCCGCTGCATCGTGGCCACGCGCAAGCCGGGGATGGTGCCCAGCGCGGTCAAGGAGTACCTCGGCGAAGGCGTCAAAGCCGGGGACGCGCAGGCCCTGAGCAGGCTGGTCACAGCGGTTCAGGATGCCGCCATCAGCCAGGGCACATTGACCCTTGCCGACGCTCCCGCCGCGCCGGAGTTGCAGGAGATTCGTGAAGTCCTGGTGGAGTTGGGGATCACGTCACTGCTGGCGCTGCCGCTCAGCGATGGTCAGGACCAAATGGGTGTGCTCCTGCTCGCGCAAAACACAGCCCGAGGCTGGCACTCCGCCGATGTCGTCGTGCTCAAGACCATCAGCGAGCAGATTGTGATTGCGCTCACCAACGCCGGGCTGCGCCGCCTGGTCAAGAGTCTGTCAGTCACCGATGAGCAGTCGGGATTGCTCAAGCGGGCTTCCTACCTCGATCTCCTGATGGCGGAGACGCGACGCGCCGTCCAGCAGAGCACTCCGGTCACGGTGACGTTGATGCAGTTCGGCAAAAGCTCAGCCATGATGAAGGAGCACGGAGAAAAAGCTGTCGAAGCCGCCATGCAGCAGATTGGACAGCTCTTTGCCGCTAACATCCGACAGAATGACCTCGCCTTCCGCTACGAGAAGACCACGATCGCGCTGGTTCTCGGGGAAACTGGGGAGAAGGAAGCGCTGATGGCGATCGAGAAACTGCGTAAGTTGCTCGCGGAAGTAAAATTATCCGACGAGATTGTTCCCTTCAGCGCGGGGCTGGCCGAAGCCGTTGTGCGGCAGCAGTTCGATCCCGTGGATATCGTTACCGAGGTCATTAATCGCGCCGACAAGGCCCTCGATGCGGCGGTGGCCCAGGGCATGGGCCGCATCGTCAGTCTGGCCGCTTCAGTGGCCGCGGCAGCGGTCGCGTAACTAACGCAATCCTGTGACTGCCTTCCTTTGCGACCTTTGCGGTCCCCTTTGCGTCCTCTGCGGTTCAAGATTCTTAGACGATTGACGCGAGGTCAACCCCATTACCGCAAAGGACGCAAAGGGGACCGCAAAGGTCGCAAAGGAAAACTCCTAGCTCGTGCACGCTTGTGGCCGGGAGCGCATCCCCGCTGATAGACTAACCACCTTGATCGCTGCAGGTAGAACCCGTCTGATTCTAAAGAGCATCAGGAAAAACATATGCTGAAACCTGGCGACATCGCCATCGTGAGCGGAGCCCGCACGCCGTTTGGGCGATATTGCGGCAAGCTGAAAGACTTTACCGCCCAGGAATTGGGCGCCATCGCCGGCAAAGGCGCCATCGAGCGCGCCGGACTTGATCCCAAGGAATTCGATCACGCGGTTTTCGGCAACGCGCAACAAACGTCAGGCGATGCCATCTATGGCGCGCGGCATGTGGCTTTGCACGCAGGCCTGCCCATTGAAACGCCGGCGCTCACCGTGAACCGGCTCTGTGGAAGCGGAATCCAGGCCATCGTCAATGCGGCGCAGATGATCCAGTTAGGCGAGGCCAGTCTGGTTCTCGCCGGCGGCATGGAAGCGATGTCGCAGGCCCCGTTCAGTATTCGTGGACGCGACGGTTTCAATCTCGCGCCCGGCGGCAAGCTGGAAGATTCGCTGATGGTCGCGCTGCTCGACAGCTATTGCGGGCTGTACATGGCAAACACGGCGGAACTTTATGGCTCGCAACAAGGCATCACGCGCGAGATGCAGGATGAGTTTGCTTTGCGCTCCCAGCAGCGTGCGGACGCGGCCTACAAAGAAGGACGCCTGCAGGAAGAGCTGGTTCCGGTGGCGCTGAAGAATTCCAAGGGCGAAGCCACCGGTGAAGCGCTGACGGAAGACGATCACCGGCGTCCGCAGACCACGCTCGAAGGCCTGGCCAAGCTCAGGCCCGCGTTCGGGAAAACTGGCACGGTCACCGCCGGCAATGCCAGCGGAATTGTGGATGGCGGAGCCGCGGTGGTCGTCATGTCGCTCGACGAAGCGGGCAAGCGCAGCATCCGGCCGTTGGGACGCGTGGTGAGCTGGGGCATTGCCGGGGTCGATCCTAAAGTGATGGGCCGCGGACCTGTACCCGCCACCAAGATTGCATTGCAGAAGGCCGGACTGACTCTGGATTACATTGATCTCATCGAAGTGAACGAAGCCTTCGCCGCGCAATACCTCGCAGTCGAAAAGGAACTCGGGCTCGACCGCGAAAAAGTAAACGTCAACGGTGGCGCGATCGCTTTAGGACATCCGCTGGGGGCGACTGGCACACGGCTGGTAGTTACGCTGCTGTACGAGCTACGCCGCAGAAAGAAAAAATACGGGCTGGCGACGGCGTGTATCGGCGGTGGACAGGGGATTGCGATGGTGGTGGAGAGTATGAATTGAGGCTTTCACCAAAGAGGCACAGAAAAATTCTCAGATTCTCTGATTTCCTCTGTGTCTCTGTGCTTCTGTGGTGAATTGAAGGACCAAGTATGGAGATCAAAAAAGTTGGCGTTCTCGGTTGCGGACTGATGGGCTCGGGCATCGCGCAAGTCGCGGCCACTGCCGGATTCGACGTCACCGTGCTTGAGGTGGACCAGAAATATCTCGACAAGGGTTTTGCCGGCATCGAAAAATCGCTGGCCAAGTTCGCCGAGAAGGGCTCGATCAAGGAAACGCCGCAGGCTGTGCGCGCCCGGCTCCGAGGCACGACAAATATGCAGGACCTGGCCGACTGCGACATCGTTGTCGAGGCCGTGATCGAAAACGTTGACGAGAAGAAGAAAATGTACGCCGCGCTCGACGGCATCGTGAAAAAAGATGCGATCTTCGCGTCCAATACATCCTCCATTTCGATTACCGAGCTCTTGACCTCTACAAAACGTCCCGAGCGCTTCATCGGACTACATTTTTTTAATCCAGTGCCGCTGATGAAGCTAGTGGAAGTGGTGCGCACCATCGCCACCGCCAGCGACGTGTACGATGCGGCCTACGAGTTTGCGAAAAAGCTGGACAAGGTCCCGGTCCGTACCAGCGACAAGACCGGATTCATCGTCAACCGGCTGCTGGTGCCGTATCTGCTCGACGCCATCCGCGCCTACGAAGAGGGTGTGGGCTCGATCGATGATATCGACAACGCCATGAAGCTGGGCTGCGGATATCCCATGGGCCCGTTTACGCTGCTCGATTTTGTCGGTCTGGACACGACCTACTACATCACCCACGTGATGTATGACGAGTTCAAGGAACGCCGCTTCGCCTCGCCGCCGCTGCTGAAGCGAATGGTGATGGCTGGCTGGTATGGCCGCAAGTCGGGTAAGGGATTTTACGATTACTCGGACCCGGCGAATCCGAAGCCGAATAAGCTGTAAGTTCGTGGCCACGGATTTACGCGGATCAACACGGATTTTCTTAAGGGATTTGAACAGGAATCGAGTTTGAAAGCTCCGTCTAAGCGTCGGCTTAAGCCGCTCGAAGGCAAACTGAACGCCAGCGGGAAGCGCTTCGCAATCGTGGTTTCCCGCTTCAATGCCTTTATCACGGATCGACTGTCACAAAGCGCATTCGACGGGTTGGTGCAGTGCGGCGCCAAGACCAGGAGCATCAAGATCGTTCGCGTCCCGGGCGCGTTCGAGATCCCCTCCGCCGCACGCACGCTCGCCGAGACCAAAAAATACGACGCCATCGTCTGCCTCGGCTGCCTGCTGCGCGGAGATACGGCGCACTACGATGTGATCGTCAACGAAGTCGCTCGCGGCATTGGCCAGTCCGCGCAGGAGACCGGAGTGCCGCATGCCTTCGGCGTTCTTACCTGCGAGACCCTGGAGCAAGCCATTGATCGCGCCGGCCTGAAGATGGGCAACAAGGGTTTTGAAGCAGCGCTGGCCGCGGTGGAGATGGCAAATCTGAAAGCACTCGTCGGTCGTCAGTCGTCGGTCGTCAGCAAAGCTGTCAGCTCTCAGCTTTCAGCTCTCAGAAAAACCCAAAAATCAGAACCAAGGGTCCACCGCGCCAAGCGCGAAATCAAACGTTAAGATCATCGGTTGTACACTGATAGCTGAAGGCTGAGAGCTGACAGCTCCCCATGGGAACCCGCCGCAAATCTCGCGAACTTACGCTGCAAATGCTTTTCCAGGCTGACATGGGAAAGCAAACTCCGGAGCAGGTGCGCCAGAGTTTTTGGCGCGAGCGTGGAGATGTGGGCGCCGATGTTCAGGGCTTTGCCGAGGATCTGTTCCGGGTTGCGACCGATCGTGCGACCGAGATTGATGGCCTGATTGAAGGTCATGCCCAACACTGGCGCATGGAGCGCATGGCCGCTGTCGACCGCAACCTGATGCGGGCCGCGGTGGCGGAACTGATGGGGTTTCCTACTACTCCTCGCGCCGTGGTCATCAACGAAGCTCTCGAGATTGCACGCAAGTTTTCCAGTCCCGAGTCGGTGCAGTTCATCAATGGCGTGCTGGACAGCGTGGGTAAAGAACTGGAAAGCAGTCGGTAGTCGTCAGTCGTCGGTTTTAGGTTGTCAGCCACCCCATAGCCCAACCTTACACTCTCGCAGAATGGCACGAGCGGGTACGCTCGCGCCTACATTGAAAGGCTGACGACTGACGACCGACGACTGCTTACGGTTTAACCGCGATCAAATCTGGATTGCAAGTGAAGGTTACGCCACTGCACAGGCCCGACAGGAGAGTCGTGGCGTCGGTGGGGAAGGAAAGTTGCTGTATGTCGCTGCCGTTCTGCGTGTCGAGGATGTGCACCTGGCCGTCGGTAGCGGCGACGTAGAGTCGGCTTCCGTCCGGCGTCAGCGATGCCCGGACCGGAATGGCATCACCGGACATGGGAATCGCGGAAGACGTCTGGTTGAAGATATTGAAGACCAGTACCGCGGCCCGGTCGCTGACAATCACGAACGCGCTTGAGCCATCTTGCGAGACGATCAACTGGATGGGGACAAAGCTGCCCTGGCCCAGATTAAACGACGTGGCCGTCCCGCTGGTTGCGGTCGGCAAACAGCCCACCGGCGCCCGCGACACCCGGAAGAGGTCGACCCCTGGCGAATCAACCGCCAGGACGCTGGTGGTCGTGGTGGCAGTGTTGAACGTCGGCGGGTTTGCCAGATTGGGTGTATCGCGGCCGAGCGCCTGGAGAAACGAAGGAAGCGCGGGCAGGACCACGTTGGTGGTCAGCGCAGAAGTCAGGCCGCAGGTGCTAAATGCGGTGACCGCAGACGTTGTGGATCCGCCGGACACGAATGCGAAGCCCCCTTCCGGAGCAAACGACACGGCGTTGGCGGGGGCAGCAAGAGGAATCTTCTTCAATGAGTCCTGCGTCGAGAACACATACAGACTGGAACCGGCCGCGATGAAGGCCTTCAGATTGTCCGGGGAAAAGTCAGCCGCCGTGGCGCCCGCAATCGGCAGGGTCGTTCCTGTCCCGCTGGCGGTATCAAATACGATGACCTGGGTGGGGGGCGGCGGGGTGTTGCTTCCTGGCACCGGCACAGCATTCGGATCAGCCCCCGAAAGAATCACCTTCTTGCCGTCGGGAGACACGGTCAACACTTTCCCGGTCACGGACTTGAACTGAGCCACCGTGGGTGGAGTTGCCACGGTAACGGCCATCAACCCCCGGCTTCCGAAGAAGGAAAAATCTGTCCCCATGTACGCCTTGGCGCCCTGACGGTCGAAGACCAGGGAGTTCGGCGTTGCTGGCAATCCGACAGGGTTGCCCACGGTGTTGTTCGGCGAATCAATAGGAATCAGAAGGCTGGTGCATCCGGTTGCGGTGGCGCAGTTGCCCGCGGGGGAGGAAGAAACTCCGGTGCTCGATACATAGACCGTGGGCGTAGTCGTGCTGGTTGTCGTCGAACTGGTGGGAGCGACGGCCACGCTGACGGCGCCCTCAGGGTAGATCGGAAGCAGCGGCTTCAATCCGATATTGCAGGTCGGCGGCGTGCAGGAAGCCACGACATTCCCACCTCCAGCCTTCGGAGTCGACACCCCTCCTGCGCTGCTCACCGCCACCGTAGCCGGATTCGAAGAACTCCAGGTCAAGGGCACGCCGGTGATGGTATTACCCTGGGTATCCAGCACGGTTGCGGTTAACGTCTTTCCAGTGCCCGAGGTCACATTGATGGAATTGGAGCCGCCTTCGGCGACCGCCAGCGCAATCGATTGCACCGGGCAGGTGATGAAATCGAGAGGCAGGCTGGTGACATTGCTGTTGCTGACAAATAACGAAGTAGTCCCCGGCACATTGGCGACTACTTGAACCTGTCCGATCACCAGGCCCGCTACGGGCGTGCTGGCGGTAGGCACCGCGAGTGTGGCGACGGTGGTATTGACGGACTGCCAGGCGAAGGGGCCAACGCTGGCCGTGATGTCGAGTCCGCGGCTGAGGGCAGTGGCCTGATAGTTGAAAACCTGTCCCTTCGAGAAGCAGTTGCCGGTGGGCGGCGTCTGCCCCGGGACGGCACTCACGACGATGCTGTCAATATGCTGGTGCACATAAACGGTGGTGGGCGGGCTGCTTATGCCGTGCGACGTCGCCGTGACCTGGGCCACGCCAACCGGACCAGGGGTGCAGATTTGCGGGACGGTGACCGAATCCCAGGTGCCGGCGCAAGCCAGTCCATTGTTGGCGATGGTCAAGACCGCAGTGTTGCTCGAAAGGAACGAGACCGGAGTCGTAATGGCCGTGTCCTTGTTGTTCTTGGGGCTGGCGGTGAAGACCTGAGTGGCGCTGCCCACGTCGAGCGAAACCGAGTTGGCGGGCGCGAGAGTGATGTTGGCGGGCACCGGGAAGGTCGCATTGGTGGTTGGACTAGCGCTACTGCAGCTGGCCAGGGCCGCGAGTAAACCAAGGACGATGAAAGTGAGTGCCAACCGGACAGCCGCGGACAACCTACCCATGCACCCTCCCCGCCCCTTGGGATCTGCGGGCGAGCTTGTCTGGACGCTTTCTGGAAAACCCCAAGTGTAGAGGCTGGGGTTTTTTTCGGCAAGTTGAGCCGCTTTGCGGGCGTCCGAGCCCGCAGGCGAAATCCTGAGCGCAGCGAAGGATCTGCTTTGTCGATCCAGTCCCACAGTTCCCGCGTGACAAATCCAACCAATCCATCAAATTGAAATCCTCGGGATCTGTTATTACTCTGCCGAATTCACCCCGTTCCGTCTGATGCACCCAACTGCCATTGACGATGTGTGAAAGGAATTGCTATATTTGTAAGGTTCCGCGAGTTAAGTCTGGCTTGCCTGTAGGCAGTGGGTTTTTTCGCGCTACGTATGCGCGTGTGTGGAAAGCCCTGAAAAATGCAGCTGAGCTTTAGCAATAAACGTTTCCGGGGAAAGTAAAACCGGAAGCGCCCTCGCTGAAAACGTCCTGCGCGCACCTTTCACCCGTTGAAAGGCTATGTGGGACGGTGCTGACGAAACGGAGCAGCTCCCGGAAGTTTCGGGCTTGGTGCCACCGTCGGCGGCTTTAGTCTGAACGGGAAACCAAAATCTCTCGCCAGCGCCTTTGCGCTGCGGGAAGCATGGTTGGCGGATCTGCCATCCAGCCCCTGAAATCGGGGAAGAGAAGGTGCTGCGCCGTTCCGTCCGAATGTGTCTCCATGGACTCTGGCGGAAGGAGCGGTGTGGAAATGCAGGGAGTAGCACGCAGGAATCAGGAGCACCAGGAACACTATGCCTACTTTCAACCAATTGGTGCGCAGCGGCCGCAAGCGGCCGCGGTACAAGACGGCAAGCCCGGCCTTGCAGGGCTGTCCGCAAAAGCGCGGTGTGTGCACCCGCGTCTACACCCAGACCCCCAAGAAACCGAACTCAGCCCTGCGTAAAGTGGCCCGCGTCCGGTTGACCAACGGGATCGAGGTTACGACCTACATTCCCGGCGTCGGTCACAATCTGCAGGAGCACTCGATTGTCCTGATTCGGGGCGGCCGTGTGAAGGACCTTCCCGGTGTCCGCTATCACGTGATTCGCGGCACGCTGGATGCGGTTGGCGTGGCCGGTCGCAAGCAGAGCCGTTCGAAGTACGGAGCCAAGCGGCCGAAAGCGTAACAGTCGTCGGTCGTCAGTCTTCAGTCGTCCGCAAGAGCAGATTCCTCACCGCTGAAGCGGTTCGGAATGACAAGATTTTTGAGTGCTGGTTCGAGCGAGTTTGAAGGATTAAGTCACAAAAGTTGGGCTGAGAGCTGACGGCTGAGAGCTGACAGCTAGAAGCCAGGAGCTAGAAGCTGAATGCCTCGAAAAGGATACATCGCCAAGCGGAAAGTGGAACCCGATCCGGTCTACGGATCTGATCTGGTGACGAAGTTCGTCAACTCCATGATGTGGCAGGGTAAGAAGAGCACGGCCGAGGGCATCTTTTATGAAGCCCTGACCAAGCTTCAGGAAAAAGGCGGCGACGAGCCCCTGAAGCTGTTCAAGAAAGCGGTCGAAAACGCCAAGCCGCTGCTTGAAGTCAAGAGCCGCCGCGTGGGCGGCGCCAACTACCAGGTTCCAGTCGAAGTGAATGCCGACCGACGCACTTCGCTCGCGATCCGCTGGCTGATTACTTATTCGCGCGGACGCGCCGAGAAGGGCATGATCGACAAACTGAGCAACGAATTGCTCGATGCCAGCAATAACCGCGGCGCTGCTATCAAGAAGAAGGAAGACGTGCACCGCATGGCGGAAGCCAATAAGGCGTTTGCGCACTATCGGTGGTAGAAGCAGCTTCTAGCTGCTAGCTCCTGGCTTCTAGCAAAACGAGCCGGAGGCATTAGCTAGGAGCTAGAAGCCAGCAGCTAGAAGCCAGCAGCTAGAAGCCAAAATTTAATGAGTACTGGTACCAACATCGCCGGCGAACAAGAGTCTCGCAAGGAAGAGAAGAAAAAAGCTGTGTCCAGAACAGTCCCATTAGAACGGTGCAGAAACATCGGTATCATGGCCCACATTGATGCCGGCAAGACCACTACGACCGAGCGCATCCTGTTTTATACGGGGAAGACGCATCGCATCGGAGAGGTCCACGAAGGCACTGCCACCATGGACTGGATGGAGCAGGAGCAGGAGCGCGGCATCACGATTACGTCCGCCGCCACCACCTGCACCTGGCGCGACATTCGCATTAACATCATTGATACGCCCGGACACGTGGACTTCACCGCCGAAGTGGAGCGGTCTTTGCGTGTGCTGGATGGCGCTGTGGCCGTGTTTGACGCAGTCCACGGAGTGCAGCCGCAATCGGAAAAAGTCTGGCGTCAAGCCGATAAGTACGGCGTCCCCAGAATTTGTTTTATCAACAAGATTGATAAGATGGGCGCCGATTTCGAGCATGCCGTCGATACCCTCCGCAAGCGCCTCAATGCCAAGCCGGTCGCGATCCAGATCCCCATCGGCCAGGAAGACAAGTTCAAAGGCGTAGTTGACCTCATCGAGATGAAGTCGATTGTTTGGCAGGACGACACCATCGGCGCCGAATACATCACCGGCGAAATTCCCGCTGAACTGCAGAAGAAGGCGGAAGCCTTCCATACCGCGCTGGTCGAAATCGTTGCCGAAAATGACGACGAGATGCTGCACAAGTTCCTTGAAGGCGAGACTATTTCTCCCGCCGAATTGCGAGCTTCGTTGCGCAAGTCGACCATCGCTCTGAAAGTATTTCCAGTCGTGGTCGGCACCGCGTTCAAGAACAAGGGTGTGCAACCACTGCTCGATGCGGTGGTGGATTTTCTGCCGTCGCCCCTTGATGCGGGCGAAGTGAAGGGTGTGAATCCGGAAAATGGAGAAGTGATCACGCGCAAGCCCGCCGACAGTGAGCCCTTCTCCGCGCTGGCTTTCAAGATCATGGCTGATCCATTTGTCGGCCAATTGACTTTTATTCGTGTCTACTCGGGTCAACTCAAGTCCGGAGATTCGGTGCTGAACTCCGGTCGCGGACGCAGTGAGCGCATTGGCCGTCTGTTGAAGATGCACGCCAACAAGCGTGAAGACATCAATGAGATTCTGGCGGGCGACATCTGCGCTGCGGTGGGTTTGAAGAACGTTTCGACTGGCGACACTATCTGCGAAGAAAAGCATCCCATCGCCCTCGAATCCATCACATTTGCGGTTCCCGTGATCTCGGTCGCGGTCGAACCCAAGACCAAGGCCGACCAGGAAAAAATGGGCATGGCGCTCTCGAAGCTGGCCCAGGAAGATCCCACCTTCAAAGTTCACACCGACCCCGACAGCGGACAAACCATCATCAGCGGCATGGGTGAATTGCACCTCGAAATCATTGTCGATCGCATGATGCGTGAGTACAAGGTCGAAGCCAATGTGGGCAAACCGCAGGTGGCGTATCGCGAAACCATTCGCCGCAAGTCGGAAGCGGAAGGCAAGTACATCCGCCAGACCGGCGGACGCGGGCAGTACGGACACGCCAAGATTCGCATCGAGCCCAACGAGCCCGGCAAGGGCTACGAATTTATCAACGAAGTCGTGGGCGGATCGGTGCCCAAAGAATTCATCAAGCCCATCGATCAGGGGATTCAAGAGGCGCTCGAGGGCGGAATTCTGGCCGGCTATCCAATGGTCGACGTGAAAGTCGAGCTTTACGACGGCAGCTATCACGACGTCGATTCGAACGAAATGGCATTCAAGATCGCCGGTTCGATGGCCTTCAAAGAGGCTGCGCGCAAAGCGTCTCCGGTGCTGCTGGAGCCGGTGATGGCGGTCGAAGTAGTTACTCCGGAAGATTACGCCGGGGTGATCATGGGCGACTTGAGTTCGCGCCGCGGACGGATCGAGGGCATGGAGCATCGCGCGGGTTCGCAGGTGATTAAGGCGATTGTGCCGCTGGCCGAAATGTTCGGTTATGCGACCCACATGCGGTCCAGTACGCAGGGACGCGCTGAGTACTCGATGCACTTCGCGCGCTACGAAGAAGTGCCGCGCAGCGCGGCGGACGAAATTATCGGGCGGGCGCAGGGCAACACCAAAAGATAGAAGAGCCGCGGGCGAAGTCGCCCGCGACCACACGAGCAAAGCAACGGAGCTAGGAAATGGCGAAAGAGAAATTTGAGCGGAATAAGCCGCACTGCAACGTAGGGACGATTGGTCACATTGACCATGGCAAGACCACGTTGACGGCGGCCATCACCAAGGTGTTGCAGAAGCACAACCCGAAGATCGTTTTCCGGTCGTTTGATTCGATCGATAACGCGCCGGAAGAAAAGGCCCGCGGCATAACTATTGCCACGGCGCACGTGGAGTATGAGACGGCGAACCGGCACTACGCGCACGTGGATTGCCCCGGCCACGCCGATTACATCAAGAACATGATCACGGGCGCGGCCCAGATGGATGGCGCGATTCTCGTAGTGGCCGCGACCGATGGTCCGATGCCGCAGACGCGGGAGCACGTGCTGCTGGCGCGGCAGGTCGGTGTGCCTTATATCGTGGTCGCGCTCAACAAGTGCGATGCGGTGGATGATCCTGAACTGCTCGACCTGGTCGAACTCGAAGTACGCGAGTTGCTGAAGAGCTACCAGTTCCCGGGCGACGATGTGCCGGTGATCCGGCTGTCGGCGCTGGGCGCGCTGAACGGGGAAGCCAAGTGGGAGAAGCAGATTGACGAGCTGATGGCGGCGGTGGACAAGAGCGTGCCGCAACCGGCGCGCGAGCTGGACAAGCCGTTCCTGATGCCGATTGAAGATATCTTTTCGATCTCGGGCCGGGGCACGGTGGTGACCGGACGAATCGAGCGCGGCAAGGTGAAAGTTGGCGAGGAAGTAGAAATCGTCGGCTTCCGCGAGACCCGCAAGACGGTGGTGACCGGCGTCGAAATGTTTAAGAAGCAGTTGGACGAAGGCTTGGCGGGCGACAATGCCGGATTGCTACTGCGTGGCATTGCGAAAGAAGATGTGGAGCGCGGCATGGTGCTGGCCAAGGGCGGATCCATTACTCCGCACACCAAATTCAAAGCCGAAGTCTACATTCTGACCAAGGAAGAAGGCGGGAGACACACGCCATTCTTCAAAGGCTACCGACCGCAGTTTTATCTGCGAACGACGGATGTGACCGGAGTAGCAGAGTTGCCGGCGGCGACCGAAATGGTGATGCCGGGCGACAACGTGCAGCTGGTGATTGAGCTGATCACGCCAGTGGCGATGGAAAAGGGCTTGCGCTTTGCCATCCGCGAAGGCGGGCACACGGTAGGCGCCGGGACGATCAGCGAGATTATTCAGTAGCGCGGTTGAGTTGAAACCAATCTGAGGAATTGAAAAACCGGTAATCAGTTTCTGGTTCTCAGTTCTCAGATGGATTGAGCTAGAAGCTAATGGCTAGAAGCTAGGAGCGGCCGTTAAGCGGCTCGCAGCATGCCGCCAGTTCTTTTCTCCCGGTGCGCCGGGAGAGCGAAAGAGTGAAACATGGTTGGAAAAGAAAGAATTCGTATCCGGCTGAAGGCGTACGACTACCGCATCCTGGACCAGTCCACGGGTGAGATCGTCGACACGGCGCGGCGCACTGGGGCGCAGATCGCGGGCCCGATTCCATTGCCCACGATGAAGAACAAGTACTGCGTGCTGCGTTCTCCGCACGTGGACAAGAAATCGCGCGAGCAGTTCGAGATTCGCACCCACAAGCGTCTGCTCGATATCCTCGAGCCCACGCAGCAGACTGTGGACGCATTGATGAAGCTCGACTTGCCTGCGGGCGTAGATGTCGAGATCAAGGCCTTTGGCAAGGAACACAAGTAGCCGTCGGCGTTCAGCTGTCAGCTTGAGCTGATTAGCTAGCGGAGAAGAATTGAAATGGCAAAAGTTACCGGAATTCTGGGCAAGAAAGTCGGAATGACGCAGCTCTTCGACGACAAGGGCGATGTGCATCCGGCCACCGTTTTGCAGGCGGGGCCCTGCGTGATCACCCAGCACAAGACCCAGACTCGCGACGGATACGACGCGGCGCAGATTGGCCTAGTCGAGTTCATGAAGGAATCGCGCCTGACCAAGCCGATGAAGGGCCATCTGGGGAAGAACAATCTGCCGCCGGTGAAATTTCTGCGCGAAGTGCCGATCGAAGTCGAAAAGGCGGAAGAAGCAGCCGCGGTGAAGGCCGGCGATCGCGTGCTGGTCGACATTTTTGAAGGCGAGAAGTTTGTGGACGTCGTCGGCATCAGCAAGGGACGTGGTTTTGCCGGCGTAGTCCGGCGTCATCACTTCGCTGGTGGTCCCAAGTCGCACGGTTCGATGTTTCAGATCACAGGTTCGATCGGATCCTCGGCATTCCCGTCCCGCGTGTTCAAGGGCATGCGGATGTCGGGACACATGGGCGTCGATCGCGTGACCCAGCGCAATCTGCGGGTGCTCGGAGTCGACAAAGACGAGAACCTGCTGGTGGTTGAAGGCAGCGTGCCCGGACCGAACGGCGGGTACCTGGTGATTACCAAGGCCAAGAAGCCACCCAGAGAGCGTCGCGGATTTGGTGGTGCGGCTACGGTAGATCCGTTGAAGGCAGCGAAGAGAGCAGCCAAGAAAGCATAAGACAGTCGTTGGTTGGTCGTGGTTGGCCAACCCAGATTGACGGAAGACATATGGCAACTATCGATATTCATAATCTGAGCGGGGAGAAGGTCGGCACGCTTGATCTCGCTGAAGAGGTTTTCGGCGCGATCAATGAAGACCTGCTGTGGGAAGCGGTGAAGCACTACCGCGCCGCGCAGCGCGCCGGCACTCACGCTACCAAGAACAAGAAACTGGTTTCGGGCGCCGGCAAGAAACTGTGGAAGCAGAAGGGCACCGGGCGCGCCCGCGTCGGATCCATCCGTTCGCCTCTGTGGCGGCACGGTGGGACGGTGCATGGACCGCAACCGCGCTCTTATGACTACGCCTTTCCACGCAAGAAGTTGATGGGCGCGTTGCGCTCGGCGCTGGCTTCGAAGCTCGCCGACGGCAAGCTGATCGTGGTCAACGCGTTTGATGTGAAGGAACCGAAGAGCAAGCTGTTCCGTGCAGCCTTGGACGCGCTGAATGTCGAGACCACGGCGTTGCTGGTGGAAGCGGGGCGGAACAGCAACCGCAACCTGACGCTGAGTTCGCGCAATCTTGACGGCGTCGAGTTGGTCAACAGCACGGCGGTTCATCCGTATCATCTGCTGCGTTATGACCGCGCGATTTTCTCGCAGCCGGCGATTGAAGCGCTGCAGGTTTCGCTGAAGAATTCGACTTCTAAGCGTCAGCACAAGGAGAAAGACGCGGAGAAGGAAGGCGCCAAGAAAGCCGCGCGGGCTCCGCGGCGGCGGGCGCGTCATGAAAAAGCGGCGGAGGTCGCCTGATGAAATCCGCATATCAGATCATTCGCCGTCCGGTGATCACGGAAAAAGGCCTGGCCATCAAGGAAAACCAGAACACACTGGTCTTCCAGGTGGCGCCGGCCGCGACCAAGACCGAGATCCGGCAAGCGGTGCAGTCGATTTTCAAGGTGAAGGTGCTTTCAGTGCGTACCGCCACTTATCCGGGAAAAGAACGTCGCCGGGGAAAGTTTGCCGGCTATCGTCCGGACTGGAAGAAAGCGTATGTGCGGCTAAGGTCCGGAGAGAAGATGCCGGAGTACGCGCAGAACTTGTAGTCGTCAGTCGTCGGTCTTCAGTCGTCAGGAAGGCCGCCGCGACCAAAGATTTTGCTGAAGACTGACGACCGATGACTAAGAGCTGATTTATGCCAATCAAGACATACCGACCGACTACGCAGACGTTGCGCTACCGAACCACGCTGGTCAACGACGATATTACGACCCGGCACCCGCATAAGCCGCTGGTTGAGCCCAAGCAGCGCAGCGGCGGCCGCCGCAACAGCGGCGATACCACCATGTGGCATCGCGGCGGCGGCCACAAGCGCAAGCTGCGCCTGATCGATTTCAAGCGCGACAAGAATGGGATTCCCGCGACGGTGGCTTCGATCGAATACGATCCCAACCGTTCCGCGCGCATCGCACTGCTCGCCTACGCGGACGGTGAGAAGCGCTACATTCTGCAGCCCGATGGGCTGAAGGTCGGACAGAAAGTGGTCAGCGGACCGGAAGCAGATATCCTTGTCGGGAATGCATTGCCCTTAAAGAATATTCCGCCGGGTACCACCATCCACAACGTGGAGTTGAAGCCCGGCAAGGGCGCGCAGATGGTGCGCTCGGCTGGCGGGTCGGCGCAGTTGGTGGCCAAGGAAGGCGAGTACGCGCTGGTCAAGCTGCCTTCGGGCGAAACCCGCAAAGTTTCGCAGGATTGCATGGCCACGATCGGCCAGGTGGGGAACCTTGACCATGAAAACATCACCATCGGCAAAGCCGGACGTATGCGCTGGCTGGGGCGGCGGCCGGTGAATCGTGGTGTCTCCATGAACCCGGTCGACCATCCGCACGGCGGTGGTGAAGGCAAAACTTCGGGCGGCCGGCATCCGGTTACGCCCTGGGGCCAGCCCACCCGTGGATACAAGACGCGGAACAACAAGCGCACGGATGCGTTCATCGTAAACCGGAGAGGGAAGAAGTAGGAAGGCGTCGTTGGCCATTGGTCGTTGGCCGTCGGCAAAAGCATATTCCTCACCGCTGGAAGCGGTTCGGAATGACAAGATTTTGAAGGCTGTTGGCTGAGAGCTGACGGCTGAAAGCTGAGAGCTGACTTTATGGCACGTTCAACCAAGAAGGGTCCGTTCGTGGATGGCTACCTGCAGGCGCGGGTGGACGGCATGAACTCGCGTAACGAGAAGAAAGTGCTGCGCACCTGGTCGCGGCGCTCGACCATCATTCCGGAAATGGTCGGTCACACCATCGCGGTGCACAACGGCAAGAAGTTTATTCCGGTGTACATCACGGAAAACATGGTGGGCCACAAACTGGGTGAATTCAGTTTCACTCGCCAGTTCAAGGGTCACTCGATGCGGGCGGCGACCGAAACGGCGGCCCGGCCAGCGGGCGTGCCCGGCGGTCCGGGAGCGATCACGCCGGCGGCGGGTTCGGCTCCGGCGGCGCCCGCGGCGCCGGCGCCTAAGGCGTAGGAGACCGGCTTTTAGGAGATAACGATGGAATTTCGAGCTCAAGTCCGCTTCACCCGGGTCTCGCCGCAAAAGGCGCGCCTGGTGCTGGATTTGATCAAGGGCCGCAAGGTGGAAGATGCGCTGAATATCCTCATCTTCACCAAGAAGCGGGTGGCGGCGACGGTCGAAAAGCTGCTGCGCTCGGCGTTGGAGAATGCCAACTATCTGAGCAGCGAAAAAGGCATCGATGTTGATGTGGACAAGCTTTATGTGAAGGACGCGGTGGCCAACGACGGGCCGCGCATGAAGCGCATTCGTCCGGCGCCGATGGGCCGTGCTTTCCGCTATGTGCGGCGGATCGCGCATATCGAAATCGTGCTGGCGGAGCGGGGCAAAAGCGGCGAAGGCCTGGCGACGGTAGTTGGCGAAGAGACTGCGGCAGCCAAGGCTCCGGTGCGGGCCAAGGCCAACGCCAAACGCAAAGCACCGGCGGCCAAGAAGAAAGTAGGAGCCAGATAAATGGGACAAAAAGTTCATCCCTATGGTTTTCGGCTGGGCTACACCAAGCCCTGGAAGTCGCGCTGGTTTGTCGAGCGCGATTACGACAAGCTGCTGCTCGAAGACGTCAAGCTGCGCAATGAGCTGAAAGACAAGCTCAAGTCGGCGGGCGTGAGCTCGATTGAAATCGAACGTCCCGGCAACAAGCTGCGCGTCATCATCAAGACGGCTCGTCCCGGCATCATCATCGGACGCAAGGGCGCCGAGATCGACAAGCTCAAGGGCGACGTGCAGAAGCGCACCGGGCGCGAGGTCTACATCGACATCCAGGAAGTGCACAAGCCGGAGCTGGATGCGCAGCTGGTATCGGAATCAATCGCGCTGCAACTGGAAAAGCGCGTCGGCTTCCGCCGCGCCATGCGCAAAGCGGTAGATTCGGCGCTGCGTTTCGGCTGCAAAGGCATCAAGGTCCGGGTGAGCGGTCGATTGAACGGCAATGAAATCGCGCGCTCGGAATGGTATCTGCAGGGACGTCTGCCGCTGCACACCCTGCGCGCCGATATCGACTACGGTTTTACCGAAGCCCGCACTACCTACGGCGTCATCGGGGTGAAGTGCTGGGTCTACAAAGGCGAAATTTTGCCGGCCAAGAAACGCGAACCACAGCAGGCAGGCGCGTTCTAGTTTTTTCGCTGAGAGCTAAGAGCTGACTTTATGTTGATGCCAAAGAAAGTGAAGTACCGCAAGCAGCAGCGCGGACGCATGACCGGAAAAGCCTGGCGCGGAAGCCAGCTGGCTTTCGGAGATTTCGGCCTGAAGGTGCTGGAGCCGGGCTGGATTACCGACCGTCAGATCGAGGCGGCGCGTGTTGCCATGACCCGGTTCATCAAGCGCGGCGGCAAAATCCAGATACGGCTTTTCCCGGACAAGCCGGTGACCAAGAAGCCGGCTGAAACCCGTATGGGTAAAGGCAAGGGCGCGCCCGATCACTGGGTGGCGGTAGTGCGGCCGGGCAAGATCCTGTTCGAAATGGAAGGGGTCTCGCAGACCGACGCTACGGAAGCCATGCGTCTGGCTTCGCACAAGCTGCCCTTGCGGACGGTGTTTGTGAAGCGCGAAGGTGCGCACTAGAAACTTCGAACTGAGAACTGAGAACTGACATGAAATCGGAAAAAGTACGAAACCTGACGGCGGATGAACTGGTCTCACAGGAGCGCGAGCTGAGCGACCAGCTCTTCAAGTTGAAGTTCCAGCTCAATATGGGACAGACCGAGAGCCTGAAGAAGATTCGCGGCCTGCGCCGGGACATTGCGCGGGTGAAGACCATCGCGCGCGAGCGCGAGCTGGCCGCCGCTGGCGGAACGGAGAAGAAGTAGTATGGCTGAAACCAAGACACAATCCGCAACCGAGCCGCAGGACGCCGGACGGCGCAAGATCGTGGTCGGCGAAGTGGTGTCGAGCCGCATGCACAAAACCATCGTGGTGCAGGTGGTGCGTAAGAAGGCGCATCCCTTCTACGGCCGGGTGGTCTCGAAAGCCAAAAAGTTTTACGCGCATGACGAAAAAAATGTCGCCCACGTGGGTGATGTGGTGCGCCTTGAAGAGACGCGTCCGCTGTCCAAGTTGAAGCGCTGGCGCCTGAAGGAAGTTGTACGGCAGGCCGCGTTGCTGCCGGAAGCCACGCTTCCTGAAGTCAGCTAAGCGGAAGGGCGCAGAGGAGATTCGATTATGGCTGTGATGATGAGATCGATGCTCGAGGTCGCCGACAACTCCGGCGCGCGCAAGCTGCAGATGATTCTGCCGCTCGGAGGTTCGACCGGGCTGAATGCCGGACTGGGTGACGTCATCACCGCCAGCGTGAAAGAGGCGGCCCCGGAAGGCCAGGTGCAGAAGGGCAAAGTGGTGAAAGCGGTAATCGTGCGCACCCGCAAAGAACATCGCCGCCGCGACGGCACCTACATCCGCTTTGACAGCAACGCCGCGGTTCTTATCAATGACGCCGGCGAACCAGTCGGGACCCGCGTCTTCGGACCGGTTGCCCGCGAGCTGCGCGAGCGCAAATTTCTGAAGATCGTTTCGTTAGCGCCAGAAGTTTTGTAGGACATTGAGTAATTGGGAAATTTAGTAATTGTGCAATGTAGTTGAGGGTTCTTATGAAGACAGTCGAGACGAGCGAACAAGCGAGTGGACCTGCGGCGCAACGATACGGTGCGAGTGATCACCGGGCGCGACAAGGGAAAAGAAGGCCGCGTTCTGCGCATTTTCCCCAACGATGCCAAGATCCTCGTGGAGCACGTGATGCTGGTGAAGAAGCACGTGCGTCCCAATCCGCAGCGCAACGTGAAAGGCGGAATCGCCGAGCAGGAAAGCCGGATCGCGATTTCGAACGTGGGCCTGATGTGCCCCAGCTGCAAGCGTCCGGTGCGCATCGGACACGAGTTCCAGGGTGAGCGCAAAGTCCGAGTGTGCCGCAAGTGCGGGGCGACGCTGGATAAGTAGTAAGAGAGCTTCTAGCTGCTAGCTCCTGGCTGCTAGCTAGAGCACGAGGCATCTCGAGCTAGAAGCTAGGAGCCAGTAGCTAGAAGCTGAGTTCCAGAGGAAGCAAATGGCAAAAGAAAAACGAGACAAGCAAGGCGAAAAGCAGCAGCCGGAGGCGAAGCCGGCGCAGGCGCATCACAGCGCCAAGGAAACGCCGCGGCTCAAGAGCCGCTTCAAGGCTGAAGTTGCACCGGCGCTAATGAAGGAATTCGATCTCAAGAATCCTATGGCGGTCCCCCACATCAACAAGATTGTGGTCAACATGGGAGTGGGCGAGGCTACGCAGAACGCCAAGATTCTCGATCCCGCAGTCAACGAACTGGGCCAGATCACCGGCCAGAAGCCGATTACGACCAAGGCCAAGAAATCGATTGCGGCCTTCAAGGTGCGTGAAGGACAGGCCATCGGCGCCATGGTCACGCTGCGCGGCGACCGCATGTGGGAATTTCTGGACCGGCTGTTGAACGTTGCGCTGCCCCGGGTGCGCGACTTCAAGGGAGTTTCGACCAAGTCGTTCGACGGGCGCGGCAATTACACGCTCGGCCTGCACGACCAGCTGATTTTCCCTGAGATTGATTATTCCCGGGTGGACAAGACCAAGGGAATGAACGTCACCATCGTGACCACGGCGGCAAACGACGACCAGGCGCGAGTCATGCTGAAGCACCTGGGAATGCCGTTCCGGCCGTAGTTTCAAGAAGTCTTAACTGAGAGCTGATGGCTGACAGCGGAGAGCTGCAGCCGGAAGCAGGAGCTAAAAGCAAATTGACTACAGCAAAAAGAGTAAAAGACGCAAAGATCGAAGCGAAGTTTGACAAAGCGCGAGGCAAGGAACCAAAGCTGAAATTTTCCTCGCGCCGTCATAACCGTTGCAAGCTGTGTGGACGTCCGCGCGCCTATCTGCGCAAATTCGGAATTTGCCGGCTGTGTTTCCGCGGCCTAGCGTTGCGTGGAGAGATTCCCGGGGTTGCGAAGTCGTCCTGGTAGGGAGTTCGTGATGGATCTCCCACCCTGCGCAAAGAACGCGCGAGGGTGGGGCACCCGGGTTTGGGGTAACTGAGTCCGTGTCCTGGGTAACTGTTGGGGTGGAAGCGTCGTCGCGGGTTCTTCGGTCGATAGCAATTTTGGGCCGAAGCAAACGGGCGGCGGAGGAGAAGCAAACGATGAATTTGACCGATCCGGTCGCAGACATGCTGACGCGCATTCGCAATGCGATACGCGCCCGCCACCAGAAAGTTGACGTTCCTGCCTCCAAGCTGAAGCTGGAGATTGCCCGCATCCTCAAAGAGGAAGGCTACATCTCCAATTTCAAGCCGGCGGAGGAGGAAGGCCACAAGGTCCTGCGCATTTATTTGAAGTACGGAAACAACAACGAAGCCGCGATCTCGAACGTGGAGCGCGTCTCCCGGCCGGGCTGCCGGGTGTATGTGCGGCGCAGCGAGATCCCGCGCGTGCTGGGCGGACTCGGTATCAACATCCTGACCACCCCGCGCGGAGTCATGACCGGACGCCAGGCGCGCAAGCAAGGCGTAGGCGGCGAAGTGCTGTGCGAGATTTGGTAGAGAACCAGCTTTCAGCTGTCAGCCGTCAGCTATCAGTGACGGCGATTCAAACTGAAGGCTGAGAGCTGAGAGCTGAAAGCTTATGTCAAGAATTGGAAGAAAGCCGATCCCGCTCCCCAAAGGGGTTGCGGTCAAAATTGAAGGCGACGTGGTGAACGTGCAGGGGCCCAAGGGCAAGCTGGATACTCAGCTGCCGCGGGGCATCCGCATGGAGCAGCAGGATGGCAACCTGGTGGCGATCCGCGAGAATGACTCGCAGGCCGCTGTCCATGGGTTGGCCCGCGCTCTGGTCAATAACGCGGTTGAGGGCGTGACCAAGGGCTGGACCCGGGAGCTCGAAATCGTCGGCATCGGATATCGTGCCGAGCTCAAGGGCAAGAACACCGTGGTCTTCAGCCTGGGATACTCGCACCCGATCGAATACCCGCTGCCGGTTGGGATTGAAGCCGCGGTTGACCCCAAGCAGACCAAGCTGAGCGTCACCGGCATCGATCGCCAAAAAGTTGGACAAGTCGCCGCCGAAATGCGCAGCCTGCGGCCGCCCGATCCATACAAAAACAAGGGCGTACGCTACGCCGGCGAACGGCTGAAGAAGAAGGTTGGTAAGACAGGAGCTAAGTAGTCGTCAGTCGTCGGTCTTCAGTCGTCAGCCAAGCGGCGAACGATTGACGGATCATGCTGATGATTGAGGCAAGAACAGTCGTGCGGGTTATCGGTCCTCGCTAGAGTGGATGGGCTGACGACCGACGACTGACGACCGAGGACTAGAAAAAATGCTTACGCGGACATCGAAGAATACGAATCGGCGGCATGTGCACAAGCGCATCCGCAAGAAGGTCCTCGGCACCGCCGAGCGGCCGCGGCTGAACGTGTATCGCTCGTTGAACCATATTTACGTTCAGTTGATTGACGACCTCAAGGGCGCGACCCTGGTTTCCGCCAACTCCGCCGAAGGCAAGAAAGGGCACTGGCGGCAACGTGGCCGCGGCCAAAAGCGTGGGCAAGAGCATCGCCGAGCGCGCCAAAGCCAAGGGGATCGAGAAAGTCGTGTTCGACCGCGGCGGCTACATTTATCACGGACGGGTCAAGGCCCTGGCCGATTCCGCCCGCGAAGCCGGACTTCAGTTCTAAGAATTGCAGATCTGCGAATTGGGAAATGAGAGTTTAAAGAATGCCAACTGTGATTAAGAAGCTTGACGCGAATACCTACCAGCTGAAAGACCAGGTGGTCTCGATCAACCGCGTGACCAAAGTGGTCAAGGGCGGAAAGAACCTGTCCTTTGCAGCCCTGGTCGTGGTGGGAGATCCGAGCGCTGCAGTCGTCGGCTATGGCTCGGGGAAAGCGAAAGAAGTTCCCCAGGCGATTCGCAAGGGGATCGAGTCCGCCAAGAAAAACCTGATGCGGGTCAACCTGACGCAAACTACCATCCCGCACCTGGTGCTGGGACGCTACGGCTCAGGCCGGGTGCTGCTGAAGCCCGCTCCTGAAGGTACGGGAGTGATTGCAGGCGGCGCGGTGCGCGCGGTCATGACTTCGGCGGGCATTCAGAATGTGCTGACGAAATCGATTGGCACCACCAATCCGCACAATGTCATCAAGGCGACGTTTGACGCGTTGAAGCATTTGAAGAACAAGAGCGACGTGGCTGCCATGCGCGGCAAGTCGGTCGAGGAACTGTAATCATGCCGAACAAACTGGCAAAGAAATCGTATGCGGGAAGCGCAACCATGATCCAGCTGAAGTGGGTGCGCTCGGCAATTTGCGCCCCAGTTCAACAGAAACTGGTGGTCAAAGGTCTGGGTTTTACGCGCTTGAACCAGATCATCGAGCGCCCCGACAACCCCGCCATTCGCGGCATGGTGGCCAAGGTGCCGCACCTGGTGGAGATCGTTCAGTCGTAAGTCGTCAGTCATCAGTCCTCAGCAAGAACTGAGAGCTGACAGCTGACAGCTGAGAGCTTATTTATGAACCTTTCAAACATTCGCGCACCAAAGAAGGCGACGGCAAACAAGAAGCGTGTGGGCCGCGGCATGGGATCGGGTATGGGCAAGACTTCCACCCGCGGACACAAAGGCCAGCGCTCGCGCAGCGGTTCGCGCATGATGCGCGGCTTTGAAGGCGGCCAGATGCCGTTGCATCGCCGCATGCCGAAACGCGGATTCACCAACATCTTCCGCCAGGAATTCAATATCGTGAACCTGGAGAAGCTGGTGGAACTGGGCGAGACCACCATCACGCCCGACGTATTGCGCAAGGCGGGAGTGATCAAGAGCAAGCATCCTTTGAAGGTGCTCGGAGACGGTGAGTTGACCATTGCGCTCACCGTGCACGCGCACAAATTTTCCAAGTCGGCCCAGGAAAAAATCACCAAGGCTGGCGGTAAGTTCGAGGTTCTGTAGCCCATGCTGGAGAAACTGGCAAACGTCTTTCGTATCCCGGACCTGCGCAAGCGCATTCTGTTCACGCTTGGTTTGCTGGCGGTGTACCGCCTGGGCGGACACATTCCCACGCCGGGTGTGAATGCGGACAAGTTGCAGCAATTCTTCGAGCAGAACAAGGGCAGCCTGCTGGGCTTCGTAGACTTGTTTTCTGGCGGACAGCTCCGCCGTCTAACGATTTTCGCTCTCGGCATCATGCCTTACATCACGGCGTCGATTATTTTGCAGTTGCTGACCGTGGTGTATGAGCCGCTGGCCAAGTTGCAGAAGGAAGGCGAACTCGGCCGCAAGAAGATTACGCAGTGGACCCGCTATCTGACTGTGATCCTGGCTTCGGTCCAGTCTTTCGGCATTGCCTGGCAGCTGCAACGAAGCGGAGATTTTGTCGTTCACCCCGGCCCCGCGTTCATCCTGATGACCATGCTGACCCTGACCACGGGCAGCGCATTCATCATGTGGCTGGGCGAGCAGATTACCGAGCGTGGCGTCGGCAACGGCATGTCATTGCTGATCTTTGCCGGCATCGTGGTCGGCCTGCCGCGCGGGATCATTGATCTTTTCGACAAGGTCCGTACCGATGCCTGGGGCGTATTTACCGCGCCGGCAACGATCCTGCTGATCGCCGTGATGGTGATGGTGGTGGCCTTCATCGTCTATGTGGAGCGCTGCGAGCGCCGCATTCCGGTGCAGTACGCCAAGCGCGTGGTCGGCCGCAAGGTGATGGGCGGACAGTCGACGCATCTGCCTTTGCGGGTGAATTCCGGCGGCGTCATGCCGGTGATTTTCGCGTCGTCGATTCTGACTCTTCCCCAGACCGTGGGCTACAGTCTGCGCAACAACCGTTATTTCGGGGAGCTGATCCGCAATCTGGGATGGGGCGAACCTCTCTACACGTTCCTCTATGCCGTTGGCATCATCTTCTTCGCCTATTTCTACGTATCGATTGTCTTCAACCCCAATGAGGTTGCCGACAACATGCGGAAGTATGGCGGGTTTATTCCCGGCATTCGTCCCGGCAAGCGTACCGCGGACCACATCAATGAGATCCTGACCCGGATTACTCTGGTCGGGGCGCTGTACCTGATCATCATCTCGTTCATCCCGGAGTGGATGATTACCGGCATTCATCTGAACCATCTGTACGGGCCGATTGGGACGTTTTTCGAGCGGCTGCCTACCTGGGTGACCAACGGCCTAGGGGTGAATTTCTATTTCGGTGGAACATCGCTATTGATCGTGGTCGGTGTGGCCATGGACACGGTTACCCAGATCGAAGCCCAGCTGGTGATGCGCCACTACGACGGTTTCACGCCGCGCAGCGGACGTATTCGCGGCCGTCGCACCTGGTCTTAATGTTGGCGCGAGCGTTCACGCTCGTGCAGCAGTGGTTGTTTTGAAGGTTTGAGAAGTTCACAGCGTTTAACGGTCGTCGAGCTGGTTGAGCGAAATTGCAATCGGCAGGCAGGAGGACCAGTTCGATGGCGGAGGCAACCTCGCACGGCATCGGACCTGTGATTCTGCTCGGTCCTCCAGGCGCAGGCAAGGGTACGCAAGCCAAGCAGATCGTGGAGCATTACCGCATCCCGCAGATTTCTACGGGAGACCTGCTGCGGGAGAATGTACAGCGCGGCACTCCGCTGGGTTTGGCGGCCAAGGACGTGATGGCGCGGGGCGAACTCGTCCCCGACGACCTGATGTATGACATGGTGGCGCAGCGCTTGAGGAATCAGGATTGCGAGCGCGGCTTCATTCTTGATGGTTTCCCGCGGAATCCGGCCCAGGCCGGGTGGCTGGATGCATTTCTGGAGCATGAGTTCTTTGAAAAAGGGCAGCGGGAGCAGTGCCTGCCCATTGTGATCCGAATTAACGTGGATTATAATAAATTGTTACGCCGGATTACTGGACGCCGTTCTTGCCCCGTCTGTGGACGGATCTATAACGTCTACTCCCAGCCACCCCGTGTCGCTGATCGCTGCGATGTTGATGGTTCTACGCTGGTGACCCGTGACGATGACCGCGAAGACGTCATCCGGGAACGACTGGCAGCCTACGAACTGCAGACCAAGCCCGTAGCCGAATACTACGCGGGTAAAGGGCGGCTGGTCTCGGTGAATGGCGACCTGCCGGTCGACGAGGTCACGGAACAGATTTTCAAAGTGATCGAGAGCCAGCGTGGTGTGCCGGCCGGTGATAAGTAGGTCCGATAAGTAAGTCATGGCGATTGTCTGCAAATCGGCGGCGGAGATTGAGAAGATGCGGCGCAGCGGCGGCATCGTGCGCGAGGTGTTGAACCATGTTCGCACGCTGGTGGTGCCGGGCGCGACCACGATGGACCTGGAACGCGCGGCCGAGCAGAAGATCAAGGACCTGAACGTGAAGCCGGCGTTCAAGGGATACTTCGACTATCCCTGCGTGCTCTGCACTTCGATCAATGAAGAGATTGTCCATGGCATCCCTTCAGAGAAGAGAGTGTTGAAGGCCGGTGACATTGTTTCGATCGATTGCGGCGTGGTGCTGGACGGCTACTACGGCGATGCCGCCATCACGGTTCCGGTGGACGGTTCGATCACGCCGGAGCTGACCAAGTTGCTGGAAGTGACCGAGGCATCGCTGTACCGGGGTATCGAGGCGGCGCGGATCGGCAATGCTGTGGGAGACGTCGGCGCTTCAGTGCAGGAATTTGTAGAAGCCAACGGATTCAGCGTGGTCCGCGAGTTTGTCGGACACGGCATCGGAACCCGCCTGCACGAGGAGCCGCAGGTTCCGAACTATGGCACGCGCGGCCACGGGGCCCGCTTGCGTGAAGGCATGGTGTTGGCGATCGAGCCCATGGTGAACTCCGGCAGTCCGGGGACGCGGGTGCTCGATGACAAGTGGACCGCCGTAACTGCCGACGGCAGCTACAGCGCACACTTCGAGCACTGTGTCGCGGTCACGAAAGATGGCCCGATGATTCTGACGCAGTAAAGCAGCTTTCAGCCGTCAGCTATCAGCTCTCAGTTTTCACTGAAGGCTGATAGCTGAAAGCTGACAGCTTTCTTAAGGAGTCGATGAGCAAAGAGGACGCGATTGAAGTGATGGCGACGGTCGTAGAACCGTTGCCCAATGCCATGTTCAAGGTTGAACTGGAGAACAAGCACCAGGTGCTGGCGCACGTCTCAGGAAAGATGCGCAAGAACTTTATCCGCATATTGCCGGGCGACAAGGTCGCGGTTGAGCTTTCGCCCTACGACCTGAACCGCGGGCGCATTGTGTATCGCTATAAATAGCTGTGTGGGGCCGGGTCTCTGACCCGGTCAGGCCGGGCAGAGCCCGGCTGTGAACGCAAAGGACTGGTTATGAAAGTAAGAGCGTCGGTAAAGAAAATTTGCGACAAGTGCAAGGTCATCCACCGCAAGGGTGTGGTGCGGGTGATCTGCGTTGTCTCCAAGCACAAGCAGCGTCAGGGTTAAAGACTAGAGGAGCACTATGGCACGCATTGCAGGCGTCGATCTTCCCCGCAACAAGCGAACGAATATCGCGCTGACCTACATCTACGGCATCGGCAACTCGCGCTCGGCGCGCATTCTGGATGCGGCCAACGTCGACCCGATGAAAAAGATCCAGGACCTGGGCGAGGACGAAGTCAATCGCATCCGCCAGGTGATCGAGGGCGAAGGACTGGTGGAGGGCGACCTGCGCAAGGAAGTTTCGATGAACATCAAGCGGCTCATCGAAATCGGTTCCTACCGCGGCTATCGTCATCGCCGGAACCTGCCGGTCCGGGGACAACGTACCCACACCAACGCACGTACCCGGAAGGGTCCGCGCAAGGGAACCGTGGCGGCCAAAAAGAAATCAGCGGCCAAGACTTAGAAGCAGTCGTTAGTCGTCGGTCTTCAGTCGTCAGCAAGACCGAACGCGATTGGCTGACGACCGAAGACTGACGACCGACGACTGGAATAACTTATGGCAAAACCAGCAGCACCAGCAGCGGCAGCGGGGACCGGAGCAGCGGCGCCGGACAAAAAGGGCAAGAAGAAAACCTTCAAAAAGAAGGAGCGGAAGCACGTTCCGCACGGCATTGCCCACATTCAGGCGTCGTTCAACAACACGATTGTGACCATCGCCGACCAGGCGGGCAATGTGCTGGCCTGGAAGAGTTCCGGCTCATTGGGTTTCCGCGGATCGCGGAAGGGAACACCATTTGCCGCGCAGCAGGCGGCCCAGAACGCCGCCAGCATGGCGCGCGATCACGGTGTGCGCAGCGTTGAGGTACGCGTCAGCGGCCCCGGTTCCGGACGCGAATCAGCGATTCGCGCCTTGGCCGCGGCTGGAATTGAAGTTCGCAACATTAAAGACTCGACTCCGATTCCGCACAACGGTTGCCGTCCGCCGAAGCGGAGACGAGTGTAACAACCAGTTTTCAGTTTTTGGTTCCCAGTTCTCAGCGAAACTGGAAACTAGAAACCGGAAACTCGAAACTGCAATTTTGGTCCGGGACGAAGGGTGAAGCCAAACCTGTAAACCGGTCATCTAATAAGGAGAAATAACTTGGCCCGTTACACCGATCCCGTCTGCCGTCTCTGCCGCCGCGAGGGCATGAAGCTGTTCCTCAAAGGCACAAAGTGTTTCAGCGATAAATGTCCCATCGAGAAGCGTAACTTCGCTCCCGGACAGCATGGCAAGGACCGTAAAGCCAAGATCGTCGGCTACGGTCTGCAGTTGCGCGAAAAGCAGAAGGCCAAGCGCATTTATTTCACCCAGGAAAGCCAGTTCCGCAACTACTTCGAGAAAGCGGCGCGCACCCGGGGCGTGACTGGCGAAATGCTTCTGCAACAGCTGGAGCGTCGTCTGGACAACGTGGTCTACCGCCTCGGCTTCGGAATGTCCCGCCGCCAGGCGCGCCAGTTGGTGCGGCACGGACACATCCACGTGAATGGTCACAAGGTGAACATTCCTTCGTACCAGGTAAGCGTGGGCGAAGAGATCGCGATTCGCGAATCCAGCAAGAAGCTGCCCATCCTGGAGCCGGCAAAGGAATTTGCCAGCCACCAGAATGCGCCGAACTGGCTGGAGATTGATCGCGATAATTACAAAGGCAAGGTTTTGGCCTTGCCCAAGCGCGAAGATATCAACCTGCCGGTGAACGAGCAGTTGATTGTTGAGTTGTACAGCAAGTAGTCGTCGGTCTTCAGTCGTCAGCAGAGTCTTTGGCTGACGACCGATGACTGACGACGGACGACTGGTCCTAACAATTCGAGCCAGATCAGCCTGTCTCTGACGCTTGACCTGAATGAAACGCGGACCTGTTCAGGGATGTCAGGACTGAGCCAAACGGCCGAAGGAGAACAACGTAATGCTTTGGAAGGGATTTCAAAAACCCAAACGTCTCGCCGTCGATACTTCAACCCTAACTGACAAGTACGGCATCTTCTGGGCCCAGCCGTTTGAACGCGGCTTCGGCACCACCATCGGCAACGGCTTGCGCCGCGTAATGCTTTCTTCTATCGAAGGAGCTGCGGTGACCGCCGTGAAGATCGAGGGCGTGCTGCATGAGTTCCAGTCGATTCCCGGCGTGGTCGAAGACGCAACCGACATCATCCTCAACCTGAAGCAGATTCCGTTCAAGCTGGCGGGTGACGCTCCTAAAGCCATCTACTTGCGCAGCGATCAGCCGGGCGTCGTCACCTCCGGCATGATCGAAGCCGATGCCGACGTTGAAGTGCTCGACAAAGACGTCTACATCGCGACTGTCAGCGAAGGCGGCAAGCTCGACATGGAAATGCGCCTCAAGCGCGGCCGCGGCTACGTTTCGGCGGACAAGAACTTCGACGAAGATCTCGGCATCGGTTTTATTCCCATCGACTCCGTGCACTCTCCGGTGCGCAAGTGCAACTACACCGTGGAAGCGGCCCGTCTGGGACAGATCACCGATTACGACAAGCTGACCATCGAAGTGTGGACCAACGGCTCCATCACCCCGGCTGATTCCATCGGCCTGGCGGCGAAGCTGCTGAAAGACCACATGAACATCTTCATCAACTTCGAAGAGGACATCGAGACTTCCACTTCGACCGACGACCGCAAGCCGGAAATCAAGAACGAGAACCTGAACCGTTCGGTCGAAGAGTTGGAGCTTTCGGTGCGCAGCTACAACTGCCTGAAGAACGCGAACATTCAGACCATCGGCGAGCTGGTTCAGAAGACCGAAGCCGAGATGCTGAAGACCAAGAACTTCGGCCGCAAGTCGCTGAACGAGATCAAGGAAATTCTGTCGTCGATGGGCTTGAGCCTGGGCATGAAGATCGACGAGCACGGCAACGCCGTGCCCGGCCCGACTTCGAACCAGGTGCTGCCGGCATCGGCGTACGGTCCGGACAACGATCTATAGAAATCAGGTTTCAGAGGTTTCAAGGTTTCGCGTTTCAAGGCGGTCGTTGCGACTTGAAGCGATGAAACCTTGAAACTTTGAAACCTTGAAACCTGGGGTTTGCCATGCGTCACAAAGTAGCAGGATGGAAACTGGGACGTAACACCAGCCACCGCCGCTCGTTGCTGCGGAACCTGGTGACTTCGCTCATCCTCGAAGAACGAATCGAGACTACCGTGCCCAAGGCCAAAGCGCTGCGTCCGCTGGTCGAGAAGATGATCACGCTGGGCAAGCGCGGCGATCTCTCGGCGCGCCGCCAGGCCATTGCCTACCTGATGACCAGCGCCGCTGTGGACAAGCTGTTCGACACTATTGCTCCCCGTTTCGGAGACCGCGAGGGCGGATACCTGCGCATCGTCCGCGCCGGCTGGCGCAAGGGCGACGGTGCCGATACCGCGTTCGTCGAACTCCTCGGCAGCGAAATGCTGCAGGAGGAGAAGCGCGAGAAACGGGCCGTGGCCCGCTCCAAGCGCGCCGAAGAGACCAAGCGCGCCATGGAAGAAGCCGAGGCGCAGCAAGGAGTCGAGCATCCCGCTGACCACGCCGAAGGCGCCGACAAGGTCAAAGAAGATAAAGAGTAAGTCACGGAAGCGGGGCGCGCCTTGGAGCCCGCCCCGCCTTCCCTCCTGCCGCTTTCCCCACTTGTACATGTCCCCTGGAGTCTATCCGCCGTAATCTTGCCCTGGTTTGCCCTCACGCTAGACTGAAGTGAGGCCCATGGAGTTTTCACGCAATCAAATCGGCATCGCAGTCGGAGCAGGGGTCCTTCTGCTGATCGTTTTCTTTGGCTATCTGGTTCATCTGAATGGCCAAGGTCCGGTGCTCGAGCGATCGGAGGACCGCGATCCTCTGTCAGGAATACCTAATTCCATCTCGCTGAATCCGCTGCGGGACCGCACTTCGGAGCGTGAGGCGGCGAAGTTTATCCGCAGCATGCGTGACGGAAACTGCAAGCAAGAACTCGCGGATTGGGCCAGAGACTATCGGAAGAAATATGCTGCGTTTATCTGCGACTCCGAGGCCCAGCATCCTCTGGTCTCATGGGAAGTCGCAGACTGGGAAGACACGCCGCCTTTACGCATCCTTCACTACCGCGGCAAGCGCCGCAACGCCCCCGGCCAGAAGGGAACCTATAAAGAGCTTTTTTCCGTGACGCTGGAGAGAAAAGACGGGGAGTGGGTCGTTACCAAGTACGATTCGATGTACTGAGAAGCAGTCGTCGGTCTTCAGTCGTCAGGCGTCAGCCGGTCGGTTTCCTTTGCGAACTTTGCGTGACTCTCTTTGCGCCCTTTGCGGTAAAGATTTTGACCTCTCCCAAATCCATCACAAGGCCGTGACCCGCGACACCGGCTCTGGAATCCTTCTCCGTAGAATTAGAAAGAGAACTACCTGTGCGATCAGCGCAGCCGTGCTGTCCAGCAGCACGTCGTGGAGATTTCCGGTGCGGTTGGGAAGGTAGCTCTGGTGCCACTCGTCCAAACAGGCGACCAGGGCAGTCATGAAAAAAGAGATTCTGGCCCACTGGACTGACCACCGGCTGCCGGGGAATGGGAAAGTGTCCCGCCAGGCGCGGAACAGCAGCCAGCTGAGCGTGAAATAGCCGACGAAGTGGCCTGACTTTCGGATGAAGAAATGCCAGACGGGAAAGTGAGCCGGCTGCAGCCCAAAAAGGAAGTGCAGCAGCGGGTAAAGAATTCGGCTCGTGTTATCGGCCGAGGCGAAACTCGTGGACTCGCCCACGATCAGGCCGAGCCACAGAATTGCCGCGATCCAGGTTTTCAGCAGATGCTTCTGCGCAGGGTTCAAGCGCGGCTTTCCTGGCCTCTACTCCACCGCATAATTTGGCGCCTCGCGGGTGATCATCACATCGTGCACATGACTCTCGCGCAGGCCAGCGCCGCTGATGCGCACAAAACGCGTCTTCTGCAACAGGTCCGGAATGGTTGCGCAACCGCAGTAACCCATGCCGGATTTCAAACCTCCGACCATCTGGTGCACGATCATGGCGACGGAACCACGATAGGGAACGCGTCCTTCGATGCCTTCGGGGACCAATTTTCCCAGGCGATTAGCGTCGTCTGCTCCCCCGGACATGGCGGTGGAAGCATCTCCATCGGTGTTCTGGAAATAACGTTCACTGGAACCCGATGCCATGGCCCCGAGCGAGCCCATGCCCCGATACGATTTGAACGAACGCCCCTGATAGAGAATCAATTCGCCCGGACTCTCATCGGTGCCAGCAAACAGTGACCCGATCATGACTCCTGAAGCTCCGGCGGCAAGGGCCTTGGTAATGTCGCCCGAATACTTGATGCCGCCGTCGGCAACGATCGGAACGCCGGAGTCTTTGGTAGCGCGGTAAGCTTCAGCGATAGCAGTCATCTGCGGCATTCCCGCGCCGGTCACGACCCGCGTGGTACAGATCGAGCCTGGGCCGATACCGACTTTGATCGCGTCCGCTCCGGCGCGCGCGAGTTCACAGGCTCCGTCGAAGGTTCCCACGTTGCCGGCGATCAGGTCCACTTCCGGCAGCTTCGACTTCACCAGTTTGATGGCGTCGAGTACGCGGGTGGAGTGTCCATGTGCGCTGTCGATGGCCAGCAGGTCGACTTTGCACTTCACCATTTCCTGCGCCCGCTCGAGGAAGTCGCCAGTGGCGCCGATGGCCGCTCCCACTCGCAGCCGGCCCTGGGAATCTTTCGCGGCGTTGGGATACTTCAATTTTTTCTGAATGTCTTTGACCGTGATCAGGCCCTTGAGGTTGTAGTTGTCGTCCACCACCAGCAATTTCTCCACGCGATGTTCGTGCAGGATGTTCTCCGCATCTTCGAGCGTGGTCCCCACGGGGACGGTGATGAGATTTTCCTTGGTCATCACCTTGCTGATGGGAATATCGAAGCGAGTCTCAAAGCGCAGATCGCGATTGGTGAGAATGCCCACCAGTTTTTCATTCTTGGTGATGGGCACGCCGGAAATCTTGTACTTGCGCATTATTTCCAGCGCGTCGGAAACCTTGGCGTCAGGCGACATGGTGACCGGATCCACGATCATGCCGCTCTCCGAGCGCTTCACCTTGTCCACCTCGTTGGCCTGTTGTTCCGGAGTCAAGTTGCGATGGATGATCCCGATTCCACCCTGCTGGGCCAGCGCAATCGCCATATGCGATTCCGTGACTGTGTCCATGGCGGCGCTCACGATGGGAATATTCAGGCGAATATTGCGCGTGAGCTGTGTCTGGGTGTTGGCCAGCGCGGGAACGACGTCGGAACGCGCCGGCAGCAGCAACACGTCGTCGAAGGTGAGCGCCTCAGGGACAGGAAAATGAATCATAAGTTTTCTCGGACGTGAAGGTTAGGTTTCCATTCTAGAGACGGTTCGGAGTTCAGGCAAATCGCCGCAGCCGATAAATCGGCCAGGGCGAACACCTCAGACTCGAGGTCATCTGAGGGACTCTTAGTCCCGAAGGATCTGGCGCGTACCCGGACAGTTGCGGGCCAACTGCAAATGCGCTTCACGCCGGATGCTTCGCAAGCTCAGCATGACGCTGGACAGCAGGGCGCGGAATTTTACGCAAGAGCTTGATCAAAATTGCAAAAACGGAGCTTTATTCGGACGCCGGGCAGGTTTGTCTTTTGGTTCCCTGCGGCGTATATTGATAGCTGGAACTGTTGTGTAGTTACCAGCACGTGGCGAGACACACCAGTGGGCGCAAGCCCACTTTTTAGTTTAGGCCCATTTTGAAACCGAGAAATTGGCCGTAAGCTATTGGTTTCATGGCACTTGAGATTGACAAGGTTCGCGAAATTGCGGAGCGGGTGGCTGCCTCCAGCGGGCTCGAGGTTGTAGAAGTCGAGTTGCGCGGCGGGGGCAAGGCTCGCATGCTGCGCATCGTGATTGATAAGCTCGCCGGGGTCACGCACGAAGACTGTGCGAATGTGAGCCGCGAAGTGGGCACGATCCTCGATGTCGAGGACGCAATTTCCGGTTCCTACACGCTGGAGGTTTCTTCTCCGGGGCTGGACCGGAAATTAATTCGCCCGGCTGATTACGAGCGCTTCACCGGAAGCCGGATCAAGTTGACCACGCAGCAACCGGTGAACGGCAATCGCCATTTTGAAGGGCGGCTGGAGAGTTTCGAACACGGTCGTCTGACGCTGGACCTGAACGCCGCCAGAAAAAAGCGCCGTCCGGAAGAAGGCGTTGCGCCGAAGCTGGAAATCGACTTGAAGAACGTCGAGAAGGCGAACCTGGTTCCGGAAATCTGAAATCGGACGTCGGAGGTGAGACCTCGGGCGTCGGCCAGTACCACCGGCCCTTGCGTTGCGAGGTTTGCCTGAGGTCCGAGGTCTGAAGTCCGAGGTCGGTATTGCTTATGGCAAGTGAGCTCTATAACACGATTGACGCGTTGAGCCGGGAAAAAGGCATTGATCCGCAAATTGTCGTGAGCGCGGTGGAAGATGCCATTGTTGTCGCCACGCGCAAGTATTACAAGACGCAGGAAAACCTGCGCGCCGAACTGGACAAGGAAACCGGCAAGATCCGCGCATTTGCGGTGAAGACGATTGTTGAGACTCCGGAGCAAGTGGAAGATCCCGTCCTGCAGGTCACTTTGGACGATGCGCGCAAGATCAATCCCAACGTCGAGTTGGGCGGCGAGCTTCAGATCAACAAGCAGACGGAAGGCATTCTCGGGCGCATTGCGGCGCAACTGGCGAAGCAGGTCATCTTCCAGAAGGTGCGCGAAGCTGAACGCGACACTGTGTACAACGAGTACATCGGCCGCGTCGGCGAAATCGTGAACGCCACGGTGAAGCGCATCGAAGGGCCGGATGTGATCTTCGACATCGGCAAAGCGGAAGCGCGCATGCCGCGCAAGGAGCAATCGCGCCTGGAATCCTTCGCTATGGGCGAGCGCGTCCGGGTAGTGATCGCACGGGTGGAGCGGGCCTCCAAAGGACCGGCAGTCGTGGTTTCGCGAGCTGCACCCGAGTTGGTGCAGCACCTGTTCCAGACCGAAGTTCCGGAAATCTACGACGGAACGGTTGTGATCCGCGCTATCGCGCGCGAAGCGGGAGAGCGCACCAAGATCGCAGTCATGTCGAAGGACAAGGACGTGGATGCGGTAGGCGCCTGCGTCGGCATGAAGGGCATGCGGGTGCAATCCATCATCCGCGAACTGCGGGGCGAGAAGATCGATATCATCGAGTATCACGAAGATGCTGTGACTTTTGCGGAAAAGGCGTTGCAGCCGGCCAAGGTCAGCCGTGTGACCGTCGTTGATTCCGCCGACAAGCATCTCGAAGTGGTGGTGGACGATAGCCAGCTTTCGCTCGCCATCGGCAAGAAGGGACAGAATGTCCGGCTGGCGGCGAAGCTTCTCGGCTGGAAGATTGATATCAAGAGCGAAGAAGAGAAGCGGCAGGAAGTGGAGTTGCAGATGTCCGCGCTGGTGGGCACCGCTTCCACTCCGCTGGAGAATGTTCCGGGCCTGGGTGAAGGACTGATCGAGAAGCTGAGCGCCGCCGGTGTAAGCACGGTGGAAGCCCTGGCCGACATGACGCCGGAGCAGCTCGAAGCCATCGAGGGTATCGGTCCCAAGACGGTGGAAAAAATCAGCCTGGCGGTCAATAATTATTTCTCCAGTCTGGAAGGCGGGGAAGCGGGCGCAGTTGCCGCGGAAGGTGAAGCGTCAGCGGAGCCAGTCGCCGAAGAAGCAGCCGCGAGCGCTGACGACGTGACCGCCGAGGTCGAAGCCGCGCCGGAGGCCGAGTCCGAAACTGCGGAGGCGGCGTCCCCAGCAGACGTGGCTGTCGAAGAGAATATTGGGCAGGAAGAAACAGCTGAATCCACGGAGGAGCCTGCTCCTTCCGAGGAGAAGCAGTAAGTGCGGTTCTTTCGCGCAGACCGAAGCGGATGCGCGAACCTGAAAACTGACGCGAGGTTGATATGAAGACTTAGCGGAACAGTCCGGAGGGCGAAAGGGCGGATGAGCAAGATTCGAATCAACGATCTGGCAAGAGAGCTGGAAGTCAAGAGCAAGTCCATTCTCGATGTGCTTCCGGAAGTCGGAGTCACCGAGAAGAAAAGCCATTCCAGTTCTCTCGAAGACCATGAAGCGGATAAAGTGCGTGCCCGCCTCCGCGCCGCCACTGCGGCACCGAGTTCCAGCCGGTCCTCCCGGCCTGCCCGGCCCGACGCCGATGAAATCAAGACCAAGATAGATCTCTCGCACATTTCCAAGCCCGGCGACGCTCTTAAAGCCATCATCAGCAAACAACAGGGGCCTGCGGTAGCGGAGGCTCCGCCACAGGCGGCGCCGCCCGTCGAGGCGGCCATGCCCGCTGTTTCCGCCGCGCCAGCCGCGACTGTTCCCGCGCCGAAGGCGCCACCTGCTGCGCCGGCCGCTCCGCCCAAATTTGTCGTTCCAACTTCGACTCCGCGGCCAAGTTTTACAGCCCCGGCGCCGCCCGCTCCGCCTCAGTCCGCGGCCCCGGCTGCACCAACGGCGCCACGACCGGCTGCTCCGCCGATTGCTGCACCCCGGCCTCCGGCTAGCTCCGCAACGCCAACCGCGGCCCCCCCACGGCCCGCGGCGCCGCAAGCGCCCGTTATGGCAGCCAGACCGGCAGCTCCGAGCGCGCCACCGCCGTCGGCGGTGCCTCCGCCACGAATGATCGTTCCGCAAACCGGGCCGCGTCCGGTGTATAAGGCGCCCCTGCGGCCAGCCCCGCCTGCGGGCACTGCAGCTACGCCTGGTGCACCCCCGGGAGCTACGATGCGGCCGGCTCCGGGACGTCCGGTCCCAGGCCAACCGATTTTCCAGCGCCCGCGTCCGGGCGCGCCGACCACGAATCGTCCGCCACTGCGGCCGGGCGAGCGTCGCCCGATGCATCCTACCCGCCAGTCTCCCACGGGCTCGCGTCCACTGGGAGTAGGGCCGGGAGCGCTGCCTTCCGGGGGGCCGACACCCAGGCCGGGTAGCAGGCCGGGCGCACCGTCGCGCCGGCCGGGACAACGCTACGTTCCTCGCGGCGTGAAGGAAGGCCCGATGAAGGGCTACACGCCGCCGCCGCGGCTGTCGCTCTCGAACGAGCCCCAACCCATTACGCGCAGCATTACGATCACGGAAGGTATCAGCGTAAAAGATCTGGCGGAGAAGCTCGGACTCCGCGCCAAGGATTTGATCGCACGCCTGCTGACTCGCGGCGTATTTGCCACCATTAACCAGACGCTCGACACCGAACTGGCCAGCGAGATGGCGCGTTTCTTTGGCGCCGACACGAATGTGATCACCTTCGAAGAGCAGGCCGCCAAGGAGGTTTCCGAGGCCGCCGTGGGTGAGGAAGGCGTCCCCGCGGAAGGTGTGACCCGTCCGCCTGTGGTCACCATCATGGGCCACGTCGATCACGGCAAGACCACGCTGCTCGACTCCATCCGCCTGACCAACGTGGCCGGAGGCGAAGCCGGCGGCATCACCCAGCACATTGGTGCGTACAAAGTAACCATTGTGGACAAGAATTCTCCGGCATACGGACGCCAGATCGTGTTTCTGGACACGCCGGGTCACGAGGCATTTACTCGTATGCGCGCGCGCGGAGCCAAGGCCACGGACATCGTCGTGCTGGTAGTCGCCGCCGATGACGGCGTCATGCCGCAGACCCTCGAAGCCATTGACCACGCCCACGCCGCGGAGGTCCCGATCATCGTTGCCGTGAACAAGATCGACAAACCTGATGCTCTGCCGGACCGGGTGAAAAAGCAGTTGGCCGACCGGGGTCTGATGCCGGAAGACTGGGGCGGAACTACGGTATTCGTGGACGTCTCGGCCAAGCAGAAAACGAATCTGAACCTGCTGATGGAAATGATTTGCCTGGTGGCCGACCTGCAGGAGCTGAAGGCGACGCCGGACCGTCCTGCAACCGGCGTGGTCCTCGAAGCCAAGCTGGATCGCGGGCGCGGACCCGTGGCCACGCTGCTGGTGCAGAATGGCACCTTGCGCACCGGCGACAACTTCGTGGTTGGCAACGTCTACGGCAAAGTGCGCGCCATGTTTGACGACCGCGGCAACCAGCTTGAATCCGCGCCACCTTCTACCCCGGTTGAAATTCTGGGTATGGAAGGCTTGCCCCAAGCCGGCGACCAGTTCGTCGTTGTCGCGGATCGCGACAAAGCGCGCGGCGTTTCCGAATATCGCGAACAGAAAGCGCGCGAAGCCACGCTGGCCAAGAGTTCCCGCGTTTCGCTCGAAGGCCTGGCGGAACAGCTCAAGACCGCCGGCACCAAGGAACTGAACATCATTCTGAAAGCGGACGTTGGCGGCTCGGTCGAAGTGCTTACCGACCTGCTGACCAAGCTGTCGAACGACAAGGTGCGGCTGAAAGTCCTGCGCTCGGGCGTGGGCGCCATCACCGAGTCCGACGTGCTGCTCGCTTCGGCTTCGAACGCCATTATCATCGGCTTCAACGTGCGTCCGGAGCGCAAAGCGCAGGAGTTGGCGGAGCAGGAGAAAGTCGACATCCGGTTGCACTCGATCATTTACGAGTTGCAGGACGAGATCAAACGCGCCATGACCGGCCTGCTCGAGCCCACCATCAAGGAGACTTATCAGGGCCGCGCTCTGGTCAAGGAAACGTTCCGCATCCCGAAGGTCGGCACTATTGCTGGATGTTCCGTCACCGACGGCCTCATCAAGCGCGACTCGGAAGTGCGGCTGCTGCGTGACAACAACGTCGTATTCACCGGCAAGGTCGGATCTCTTCGCCGCTTCAAGGACGATGCCAGCGAAGTGCGCAACGGCATGGAGTGCGGCATCTCGATCTCCAACTACGGCGACATCAAAGCCGGCGACGTGATCGAAGCCTTCGTAACCGAGAAAGTCGCGGCGGAAGCCATCGCGTAAATAGTCGTCAGTCGTCGGTCGTCAGTCTTCAGAATTCGCTGACGACTGATGACTGAAGACTGACGACTGCATGATCGCTTTTCTCACCCTCGAACTGCACATCGAAGCGGCACAGTCTCTCAAAGACAAGCGGCAGGTAGTTCGCAGTCTCAAAGACCGGCTGCGAGCGCACTTCAACGTGGGTGTAGCCGAATTGGATCCCAGTGGATTGTGGAACCGGGCCACGGTGGGAGTGGTCGCTATTTCAGATTCGCGCGACTACCTTGACGGGCTTATGAAGAATGTTGAGCGTCAGGCGACTCGCATTGCCAACAACGGCGGCGCTGATATTGCCGACTCGTTCGTGGAATTCATGTAGCGCCGGCGTCTCGCCCGCCGCGTGAACTCCTACTCGGCAAGTCGCAAAACTACCTTGCTTCCATTCAGCATGTATTCGAGTTCGTAGCGCGCGTTCTTCGCTTTCTTGGACAGCGGAAAGTAAAGATATCCGGCAACCGGCGTCGCAACCGCACGCTCGGGCAAGCCTTTTTCGTCGAGTTCTGCTTCCATGACTTTACGATCAGCATCTGTGCCGCCACCCTGGCCACCCGGGGAACCAATCCCGACGCCTACCCCCGTTTGCGTATAAACGCCTCCGCCGCGACGCGGTTGTCCTGTCATCGGGTCATAAACGACGCCTGACTCGTAACCAACTCCCGCGGATGGAGAGACGACGACATCCCGGCTCGATGCAGCCTTCTTTTGCAGTGTTCCCGATATTAATGTCGCGCTGCCGGCTTTGACCGCATTGTCGGTGCCGATCGTCCGCAGAGAAAAATCGTTGAGTGACACGTCGAGGTTTTGGCCTTTCTGCGGATACAGCGCGACCTCCACAACCAGGCAACAGTGATTCAGATCCGAAACGAAGTTGCTGCGAGCTTCTTGCGATGTCAGCAGCACCGCACCCATGGCCACGCCATCCTGTTCGGCGTGGGCAGGATACTTGAGTGCTGTAGAACGAGCCACCGTTCCTTTCGGAGCCGCGAAAGCAAAAACAGCAAGACAGGCGAGACCAGCAGCTAACCACTTGCTTTTCGTCATGGCTTTGACTCCTTCGTTTCTCCCGGATTCACCGGATCAAGCTTGGCCGCAATTTTCAGCGACCTCCCGCTCAGCACGTAAATGCGCCGTCGAAAGGCCCTACCGTCCTTGCTCAAGACCGAAAGATCGTAAGCTCCTGGTTCGAGCCACATATTCTTCAAATGGTCGGCCGTACCGGCAAACGCGTTGTCGACATAGACTTCAGCCAGCTTAGGATCGACGGTTTTCGGGTCAAGAGTTAGTTTGACTTCGCCTCGTCCGTCGTTGCGACCGAAATATCCGGCCGGATACGAAAGAGGGTAAGCCCAATAAGGGTCCCAGAGCCAAGCCCGATAGTATCCGTCGAACGGAGACAAACCGTAGGGGTAATAAACAGGACCGCCAAAACGGCTATAGCTGGCGCCCACTAAAACGGGTCCCAGCTTCACGTGCCACTTGCGATCCTGATTCTCCGCCGGCGTGTCTGACCGCGCACTCGATGGGTTTCCTGCAGCTGCTGAAGTTGATGGACTCAGAGCGGTGTTGTCTAGATTTTGCGCCGAAGTCTGGCCGACGCCGTAGTTCTGCAATCCCCCAAGTGCCAACGCTAGCCCAAGAGAGATTGCTGTTTTACGCATCACTGCACCCCAGCATCTTAGTCCTGCTGATGCCCTGCGTCCAGTTCAGGTTGCCCTGCCGCGGCCCGGGGTTCCTCAAAGGGGAACTAGTGGCCTGTCGCAGTGAGTTCGTTACTGCGAGTGCAGAAGGGCGATGCTGTTGATGCCCGAATGCTGGTATTGAGTGAGCAACGGTTCGCTTTGGTGACCGTAACAACAGATGCGGAGTCTGGTAATGGTTGCTCCGCGACAGGCCACTAGGAGCTTATCCGGCTTGGAGGCACAGCGGAATAGCCAGGCCATCCCACGAACAACGCCTTTTCTGATATTCTCATTCGTTTTACTCAAGAGGTGGCTGTGGAGAAGCGCGGCGCCAAATATCATCGGGAGCGCCTGGGCGAAGCCCTGCGGGAAGAGATCGAAACCATCGTCGAAGGCGAGTTGGGCGACCCGCGTATCGGACTGGTTAGCGTTACCAGCGTGGTATTGGCGGAGGACTCGCGCTCGGCACAAGTGTTCGTCACCCTTGATGGAGATGACGCCGAGGCCGATCGTTCTCTGGAGGGCTTGACCGCGGCGGTCGGATTCATCCGGCGCGAGGTAGCGGAAAACCTGCACCTTCGCCGTCCTCCGGAACTGTATTTTCACCTCGACCGCTCGGACAAGTATGGCGCCAGAATTGATGAATTGCTGGGACGGACGAAGAAAAGGAAGAAGTAGTCTTCAGTCGTCGGTCTTCAGTCGTTAGAAAAATCTGGCGACTTAGAGCGTGGACTGGCTGACGACTGAAGACTGACGACCGACGACTGCTTTATGCTGAAGGAAGTTCTCAAGCAGATCGAACAGCGCAACCGGTTCGTGCTTACCTCGCACGCACGGCCGGACGGGGACGCGATCGGTTCGGCGCTGGCCTGCCGTCAGATCCTGCGCGCGATGGGCAAAGAAGCTGACGTCGTTCTGCGCGACGGCGTGCCGCGTATTTATCAGCCGCTGCCCTTCGCCTGCGAAGTTGTCCAGTCGGAGAGCGTCAAAGGAGACTACGAAGCCGCCATCATTCTGGAGTGTGACAGCATCCAGCGAACTCGTCTCCATGGATTGGAAAACAAGTTTCTGATCAACATCGATCATCACCAGAGTGGGCGCCCTTTTGCCCAGGTGAACTGGATTGATCCCAAGGCCGTCGCCACGGCGGAAATGGTCTATCGCCTGGCGCGCGCGGCTGGAGTGAAGATCTCTCCGGACATCGCGACTTGTCTCTACACTGCGGTGCTCACCGATACCGGGTCGTTCATGTTCGAAGGCACGAACGAACACACCTTCGAGTTGGCGCGAGAACTCGTCCTCGCGGGCGCGGACCCGGCACACTGCGCGCGCAATATTTATTTTGGACACTCCACTGCCAAAATGCGGCTGTTGGGCGCGGCTCTCTCCAATCTGCACCGGGAAGGGCCCCTGGCGTGGATTTCAGTGAGCCAGGAACAGATGCAGCTGTGCCAGGCCAGGGAAGAAGACTGCGAAGGGCTGGTGAACTATGCGCTTTCCATGCAAGGTGTGGAAGTGGCTTTGTTCTTCCGTGAACTTCCCGACGGCCGCTTCCGTGTGAGCCTGCGCAGCAAGGGGCATGTGAACGTTGCCGCCGTGGCTGAAAGTCTCGGCGGCGGGGGACACCAATGCGCCAGCGGTTGCGCCATTGATGGACCCCTGTCCGCCGCCACCGCTCGCATTCTCGCAGAATTGCGGCTGGGTTCCTCCATACAATAAATAGTCCTCCTCGAGATTCCAGATTGTGATATCGCAACCCGCCAACCCGACATCAAATCCTGCCGCGTTGAATGGAGGTCAACGGCCGCTCATGGACTGGCTGCTTCTCGCCGGCTTCTGCGGCTTCCTGTTTTTTTTCGGTTTGGCATACTTCGGCCTGCTGGGCGCCGACGAGCCGCGTTATGCGCAGGTGGCGCGCGAGATGATCGCCCGTCACGACTGGATCACGCCCACGCTCGGCGGCAAGCCCTGGCTCGAGAAGCCGGCTCTCTACTACTGGCAAACAATGCTGGCATACAGTGTCTTCGGAGTCAGTGACTGGGCCGCGCGTCTTCCCTCCGCGGTGGATGCCACGCTGATGGTGGTCGTGGTCTATTTCTTCCTGTGGCGCTTTCGTCCCGGCTTTCAGCTGGATGGCGCTCTCATGGTAGCCTCCGCCAGTGGAGTCATCGGCTTCGCGCGTGCCGCGTCGATGGATATGCCGCTCGCCGCCACTTTCGCCATCGCCATGCTGGCCTGGTATGCGTGGTACGAGAGCGCTAGCAAGACGCTACCTGGCGCTGTCGTATGTCTGCCTGGGATTGGCGATGTTGGCCAAGGGACCGGTGGCGCCATTTTTGGCGGCGGTCATCGTAGTGGTTTTTGCGGCCGCGAAAAGCGACTACCGCCTCATAGTAAAGGCGTGTTGGTTGCCCGGCATCGCGCTATTTCTCTTAACCGCGCTTCCCTGGTACGTCGCGGTGCAGCTCAGAAATCCGCAGTTCTTTCGGGTATTCATCCTCGAGCACAATCTCGCGCGCTTTGGCAAGGACCTCTATCACCACACCCAGCCTTTCTGGTATTACCTGCCGGTGGTCCTGCTCGGACTTGTGCCCTGGACGATGTTTATCAGCGCGGCCCTTGCAGAAACCATTCGTGTCTGGTGGAAAGAGAGAAGAGAGTTGTTCCAGTCCGAGGATGCCTTGCCGGCATTCTTCGTGATCTGGTTCATCGTTCCTGTCACGTTCTTTTCTTTTTCCGCATCGAAGCTGCCGGGTTACATTTTGCCGGCCCTGCCGGCAGGCACGCTGCTGTTGGCGGAGTACGTTCGCCGCCATGTAGTGGACGATGACCGCCCCCGCCTGCTGCTGATCGTTTTTCATTCCGTTGTCGCGGCCCTACCGGTAGTTGCCGCGCTCATGATGCAGTACATCGTTTTTCATCACACTCTGCCCTGGGGCCGCGCAACCGCGATCTCGGCTGGCTTTGCCGCGGCACTGGCGGTTGGAATCGTGCTGACATTGCGCCGCCCGCTGGGTCTTCGCGTATTGCGCTTCGTGACGTTGGTGCCCGTGATACTCGCGGTGGCGGCGGTGCTGCGGCTGGGGGCTCCTTCTCTGGATGCCACCCTCTCCGCGCGGCCGCTCGCTCAAGAGATTGACCATGTGGACAAGCGGTCCCTCCCCCTGGCGATCCTGCGTCTTTCACGCGAGACCGAATATGGCCTCCATTTCTATCGTGATCAGAAAATTCTGCGTTATGAAGCCGATGGCGTCCCCGCTGGCGAACACCTGTTAATTACTCCGGAAGGATGGCAAAAAAATATCCCAAAGTGGACGCCCGGCCGGCGAGTGACTTACGTGGGAAGCTTCGCGGAGCAGGGGATGGACTATTACTGGGTGGCGGGGAGGAGCAGCAATTAGCAATTGGCAATTAGCACTTAGCACTTAGCCGCTACCCCGATGAATGAGCCGAGGGGTAAAGCTAAGGGCTAATTGCCAATTGCTAATTGCCGGTTCTCGATTACCATCCTTGTCCCCCCGTTTGCCTCCCGCCGGACGAAGCACTACACTCGCTGTTCGCAGCCCGCCATGAGCGCGCTTAGCAAGCCGGAACCCTCCAGGAGCCTCCAGGTGGAGATTCTCGACCTCAGACACTTTTCCTCTGTCGATCTGCGTCCACTGCTCGAGGACGAGGTCCGGGAATGGGCGCGCGTGCTCTCCTGGGATTACAGCGGTTCAGCGGAAATGATCCTGCGCTACGTGGATGCCAAGATCCTCCCGGGCTATGCCGCCATCGAGCGCGGGCGAATCGTCGGCTACGCTTTCTTCGTGTACGAAGGCAGCAAGGGCGTGATTGGGGACCTTTTCGTCGCTAACGGTGGCCGCCTGCCTGATCCCCATGAAGTGGAGTCGCGTCTTCTGCTGCATGTGATTGAGACTTTGCAGCAGTCGCCCGGAATTCATCGGGTGGAAGCGCAATTGTTGGTGCACGAATCTGGCGTGGTGGCTCGTCCTTTTGTCGAGCAGGGATTCCAGCGGCACCCGCGGCTTTTTATGGTGCTGCCGCTGAACGACACGCCCAAGAACCCGCATCCGATGGATGCCGAAGTGGAAATCCGACGCTGGGCGGAGCACGACTACCAGCCGGCCGCAGCCCTGATCACCAGTGCTTATCGCGGTCACGTAGACTCCGAAATCAACGATCAATATCGTTCTTTGAGCGGATCTCTGCGTTTCCTCAATAACATTGTGCGTTTCCCGGGATGCGGTACCTTCGATGCAGAAGGCTCGTTCGTGGCGGTGCACAAGCGCGCGCGAAGCCTGGTAGGCCTCATCCTCTGCTCTCGGGTGCGCCACGACGTTGGTCACGTTACCCAGGTGTGCGTGCTTCCGGAATACCGCTCGCGCGGCCTGGGAGAATCACTCATCGCTGCCACCACAGCGAACCTGCGCCAGCGAAGTTTCTCGCTCCTGTCGCTTACCGTGACGGAAGCGAATGCGCGCGCAGTAACGCTCTATCAACGCCTGGGATTCGATATCAAGCGGGTGTTCGATGCGTTCGTGTGGGAGGGGTGAAGCAGCTTCTAGCTACTGGCTACCAGCATCTGGCTTATAGCCCTAGGCTCATGATTATCGGGTGACAGCTAGGTCTAGAGAGCTTTTCCACCGGCGATTCAACAGCGAAGGTTTGAGCTAGAAGCCAGAAGCTGCTTCTTAGTGTCGCAGTATCCACATCACCCAGCCCGCCAGAAACACTCCGCCCACGAACAGGCCAAAGCAGTACAAGCCGTAGCGGATCTGTTCGCGGGAGGTGTTGCGTTGGGTAATGCCGAAAACCACCGAAGCGAAAACCGAGAACAGCACGGCGGCGGTGAAATGGGAGAGTTCCAGGGTCATTCGGTTTTTCCGATCACGGCTTTTTCCCGATGGCGATGTGGTAGGCGTCGGCGGCGCAGATGAAATTCAGCAGTCCGGCAACGATCAGAAACTTGGTGCCGTAGTCGGCCGTGGCGTGGGCAATTGCGCCGTGTCCCCAGCCCTGCACGCGAGTCACAATGTAGAGGCCGCCCGCGCCCACGTCGCCTACGAATCCGAGAATGTCCAGAATATCGCCGCCATTGGGCTGGTAGACGCGGCCTTGCATGAGCAGGCCGAGGATGAACATGATCGTGATCGAGGCCATGATCAGCAGACCACGAATCCAACGCTTCTGGATGAGGTGCCCCGCGCCCGGGATGAGCCACGCGACAGCCGGTGCGATGACCGACATGCTGGGAGACGCAGGCACGGCTGTATTTTGCGCTTCTACGGGAGTGCTCTTGGACGAATTTGCCATTCAGATGATTACGAGTTCACTTTGAATTCTACCTGTTACTTGCGCTGCGTTGGGCCTGATCAGCATGTTTACTTCGCTGCGTACACCGAATTCCGGCAGATAAATGCCGGGTTCGATGGAAAAGCATGAGTTGGCCAGAAGGCGGCGCTCATCGTGAATCTCCAGGTCATCCATGTTCGCGCCGTTGGCGTGGACTTCGGTGCCAATGGAATGCCCGGTGCGATGAATGAAATACTGCTCGAAGCCTGCATTCTTGATGCAGTTCCGCACTGCGTGGTCAACTTCCCATCCGGCGATGGGCTTTCCCGAGCCCACTCCTTCGACCACAGTCTTCACTCCAACGTCACGTGCCTGGCGGACTACCTTGAAGATCTCCTGCATGCGGCCGGAAGGAGACTGGCCGACGAAACCCGTCCACGTGATGTCGTAGTATACGGCTCCGGGTGTGTTTTTCTTGGCCCAGACATCGAGTAGGACGAAATCCCCTTCACGAATTGGTTTTGAAGTTTCGGGGCGCAGCGCGTAGTGTGGATCGCCGCTATTGGCATTCACCGCCACCAGGGGCGGATCATCGGTGACGAGATCCTCGCGCCGGAAGGCCTCCATGAACCACTGCTGCATCTCGTATTCGTGGGTCCCGCCGTTGCGCACACGGCGGCCGATCTCCTGGAAGGCGGCTGCAGTAATAGCGTCAATCGAATCGCGCGCGGCAAAGTGCGACTTGATCTGCTCCTCCGTCAAGGTGGCTTCGAACTGCGCCACCAGGTCGCAGGAGGTGACCACGTTCTTACCCAGTCCGCGGATCAGATCAATGGTGCCACCATCCACTAACGAAATGGTGAAGACCAGATTATTAGGGGAATATTGCATCGCGATATCGCGATGATCGGCGAGTATCACTTTCACCTGGTCGAACAATTCCTGCCAGCCGGAATACTGCCGCTTGCTGCCCGGCAGCGAGTCGAGGTGGCCGGGCTCAATCTTGTGGACCAGCTTCACCGGATCACCACTGGCCGGAATCAGATAGAACCAGCGCCGGGTGACCATCTGACCCGCTGGCAATCCCAATACTCGGTAAGCAATAGGATCGCGATGATGGTGATCGTAAAAAAGCCAGGCGTCAATGTTGCGCTCGCGGAGCGCGGCTTGTATGGCGGAAAGGTCCATGGGTAAACAACTATTCTAAACAACGACGGCGATTTGAGCGAATTGGGGCCGGTCTAAAACAGGCCACGTGGGGACAGCCGCCCCCGGCTGTCCGGCCGAGTGAAACTCGGCGGAAAGCTGTTAACCTATTCGCCGAATCAAGGGACCGTGAGAATTGCCTTCCGCGCCGCGCGGGGAAGAGTCTCGCATGCAGTTCGCAAGACCAGACGCGGCGCCCTCTTACGAATACTCATCAGGTAGGGTACGGTTCGCTGCACATCAGCCTTCGCCGTTTCACGCAACAACCAACCCAGCCCCTTCCGCACCATGTCATCTTCATCGGACAGGAGCGCCGCAGACAGACGGATGATTTGAGAAAAAAACATCTTCCGCCGAGCGCCCTGAATCAAGGCCACGCAGGCGGCCCGGCGAAACCAACGGTTCCGCGACTTTGCCCAGTGAAATACCCGACTCGCCCGCACCGGTTTCGCCATCACCATGGGTGCGATCAAATAGTGCACCAACGCATCGTGGTCAGACCAGTTGCTGATTCGAGGCAACCATGACTCGAGCAATCTGAATTCTTCATCACCAAACTTGTCAGTGATATTTTCCAGGAGGAAAACGGCGACATTCTTGTCTTCGTTAATTTCGCCCATGAAGAGATGGTCGGCAACCTGAAGCAGAAACTTGAGGTCGGATTGTTGCAGGATCTCACGTCGCCAGCGAAGGGCTGCCCGGCGCAGGTCGGCGGTGCGCCAGCCGTGCGACTGGACTTCCTCCTTGAAAAATCGCTGCACGCTAATCGAACGCTCCGAGGAGCCGCCGGCTTTCAAGGCGTGGCGGATCTCGTTCGCAACCGATGCAGAGGTAATCTTTCGCTTGGCCATCTACTTGTACCGAAGCTGTGGTTGCCGGACGTATGCTCTTGTCGTAAATCCAAAGCACCCCCGCGGTGGCTACGCCTACAGCAGTTACAGCCCACCACATTCGTTCCGGCTGGTGCGTAACCTCCACAAAATGGTGGGCAAGCGTTCCTCCGAACCAGCCACCGATCAGTGAGCCGATCCCGATGGGCAGAAATGCGAAGCCCATGTACGTCCCCTGTTGGCCGGGCGGCGCTAGACGCGAAATGTATTCGTAGTAGCGCGGCGATTGGATGATCTCGCCAAGAGCCAAGAACAAACAGCGAGAGGACCGCGCCCCAGACCGTCGGCCGGAAGGCGAGGATCAGCCATGAGGCGGACGTAATCACTGTGCCCAAAATGATGGCCTGAAACGCCGGAATCTTGCGGGTCAGGTAGTTCACCAGAAGCGTGAGGAGGATCACCGTCACTCCGTCGGTCGCGAGAATCTTTTCGACGTCAGCGTTGGCGTTGATATATCCGTGGATGTAGCCGGGCAGACTGATGTACTGCTGCCAGAATACAACCCAGTAGCCCGTGAACAGTACCAGGAACCACATGAACCGGCTGATTCCGGCGAGCACGAGCAGCAGACAGTCCGGCCCAAATCCACCAGGCCACGGCGAAGGGGCGACAGAACGTGACAATGCGCAGCAGCAGGGCAATCCCCAGCACGGGTAAGACCAGCCGGTAGTTGCCCACGACCACGCAGAAATTCCGCGCCACGGTTGCGATCGAGGGTGGTGGCGCATCGCTGGCCTGGCGCGGTTCCCGGAAGAAGAACAACACCACAAAAAACATCGCAAAGACACTGAGCGCGGCCACGCGGTAAACGTTCTCGACGCCCAGGTGGCGATGGGCCCACGAAGCAAAAAGGGGCCCTGCTGCACCGCCGATGTTGACCATCGTGTAGTAAATCGAATAACCAATCGAGCGAACGTTTTCCTTGGACGCGCGGGCCGTGGTACCGACTACGCAGGGTTTCACCAGCGCGATGCCGAGTGCGGGAAGAATCAGGATGAAGCCAACAAACAGTCCCAGCGGCACGGCGTTTCGCACCGGTGCCAGCCAGGATGCGCCGATGGAACCGATCAGAAAGTAAGCTGCCGCCAGGATCAGGTATGCGATCGAAAGTGCACGGCGGAATCCTAACCGATCGGCTGCGGCCCCCCCGAAGATGGCCAGAAACCAGACCATGCCGCCGAAGATGCCGGTCAGAGTCCCGGTCTGCTGGGTGGAAAAATTCAACTTCTCCTGCAAGTACAAAGCCAGAGAGGCAAAAGCCCCATAGTAGGAAAGGCGCTCGAAAATCTCAGTGATATTGGCGACCCAGAAGGGCCGCTCGAAGCCGGTGCGAATTTCACTGAGACGTTCAGAAAAGTTCAACGGGGCTCCCATGTTTGCACGGAAGTTCTGTCTGCGTCTAAATCCCCAATCGCTTGTGCACTTCCTCGGCCGAGATTCCGCCTACTCGAATTACTTTCCGGCGACTGGTCTGGCCGGACGCTATGGTAACGGAGGAACGCGGCACCTTCAAAAGATTCGCCAGAAATTCGATGCAGGCCTCATTGGCGCGCCCCTCCACGGGCGGGGCAGTCAGAGACAATTTAAAAGCATCTCCGAGTTCGCCAGTGATGGCATTCTTTCTCGCGCGCGGGTGGATTTTGACCGCGAAGGTGGCGCCAGCCGGGGTGTCCTGAATAGAGGCCATGCAAAGAGTTCTTAGATCTCCTCGGCCAATCCGCGGTTAGCGCTTTGCCCTTTGTCCGAAGATTGCCGTCCCGACTCGCACACAGGTCGAACCTTCCTCAATCGCGGCTTCAAAATCATGCGACATGCCCATGGATAGTACGTCCATGAAAACAGCCGGACGATGTTGCGCAGCGATCCGGTCCCGCAGGGTGCGGAGCTGTCGAAAATAGGGGCGCGCTTGCTGAACATCTTCGGTAAACGGAGGAATGGTCATCAGTCCGCGGAACGCGAGTTGATCGAGCCTCGGAGCGGCGGTCAGAAGCTCGTCCAGTTCGTCGGAGTCCGGGGACAATCCGCTCTTCGCGGTCTCGCCGCCCACGTTGATCTCGATCAGCACGTTGAGTCTTTTGCCGAGCTTTCCGGCCGATGCGTTCAGCTTTTCGGCTAACTTCAGGGCATCGAGCGAGTCGATGGCCGCGAATGCTTCCGCCGCCTGCGCGGCTTTGTTCGATTGCAAATGGCCGATCATGTGCCATTCGGCATCGTGCAGGTCCCGGAGTGCGGCGGCTTTCGCACAGAATTCCTGCACGCGGTTCTCGCCAAAAATCCGGAGCCCAGCGTCGTAGGCCTCGCGGATACGCTCGGGAGGGAACGTCTTGCCCACCGCCATCAGCGTGATCGTCTCGGGGTCGCGTCCGGCGCGGCGCGCAGCGGCAGCGATCCGCTGGCGCACTTCATCTATATTCTCGGCGATGGACATGCAGGACAGTAAATCATGAAAGTGCGCGGAGAGCCCCGTTCATTCGAATCGCGCGGGCGAGTCGCCCGCGTCCACACGGCTTGTGCCAAATCTTAGGCTTACATAATTGCGGTCGGGGGCGCTGGCTCGCTCGGATCTCCCGCAGCCGATATCGGAAGTCGGATGAGGAGGGCGGCGAGTCCGGCCAGCACAATCAGGCCGCCTACGATATAAGACGGGTGACTGAAAAGTTGGGGCGGATGGTTCGGCGCCTTCCATTGCGGCACAAACTGCAGTCCAGCCCAGACCAATCCCATTAACGCCTCGCCGGCGATCAATCCCGACGCCGTCAGGACGCCGGCGTTCTCCACTCGAGCTTTTTGCGCGGAATTATAGCCCCGCCGATCCGCCACCCAGTCTCCGAGAGAGCGGAACACACCGCCCACGAAAATCGCAAACGTCGTCCCAAACGGCAGGTACATTCCCACCGCCACCAGCATGGGGCTCTTCACCTGCATCATGATCATCGCCAGCCCGAACACGATGCCGACCCCAACCAGGGCCCAGGGCATGTCTCCGCCCACGATCCCCTGCGCCAACGTAGCCATGAGCCCCGCTTGTGGAGCCGGCAAGTCCGGACCGCCAAACCCAACGCCGCCGGAGTTAATACTGCCCTGGTGGAGCAGCATCAGCGGCCAGTACATCACCAGGCTGGCTACGACCACAGCAATGAGTTCCGCGATCTGGATGTTTCGGGGTGTGCCGCCGAGAATGTATCCCACCTTGAAGTCCTGCAGCAATTCACCTGCGACCGACGAAGAAACGCATACCACCGCGGCCACACCCAGGACGATTGCCACACCCTTGCCGCCGGAAACGCCCAGAGACACCATGAGCAGCGCTGCGATCAACAAGGTCGAGAGGGTCAAGCCAGAGACGGGATTGTTGGATGAGCCGATAAATCCAACCAGGTTGCCTGAAACCGTGGCGAAGAAGAAACCTACGATCAGCATGACGACCGCCGCCAGAATCGCAGGCCAAAGCAAACCGGAAATTTGGATGTAGAGGACGCACATCAAGACAAACATCAGGGCGATCAGTCCGAGCACTGTCTTGAAACTCATGTAGCGTTCGGTACGGCCCAGCTGGGCTCGTTGATCGGCGCTCTGTCCCATATCGGAGAGCAGCTTGCTGAATCCTGAGGTCAGGCTCTTTCGCATTTTGAAGAGCGTATAAGCAGCCCCAACGAGCATGCCGCCAACCGCGATGGGCCGGACAATATATCTCCACACCGAGTCCGCGGTATCGGCCCAGTCTTTGGCTGTGCCTGCCGGAATGTATTGCTGAAGCGCGGGGCCCAGGAAATAAATCATCATGGGGACCAGCAGACCCCAGGCCAGGACGCTGCCGGCGAACTGAATCGAAGCCAGGCGGAGTCCAATGATGTAGCCCACTCCGAGGTAGGCGGGACTTACGCTGGGAGCCGCGAACACGCTGGTCCCGCCGGTGGGCACAACCTTGGTGCTTCCCAGGGTTCCAAGGCGAACCTGGCTGTGGCCCAGGTTTCCGATGGTAAAGGGAAAATCCCGATCGGCGGCAAACATCCCAAATTTTCCGAGTAAATAGACCACACCGCCAACGCCAATATTCCAGAAGAGGTATTTCGCGGCTTCGGCGCCCCGTTGTCCGGCTTTGTGAATCTCCGAAGCGGCTACCGATTCAGGGAAAGGCAATTCCGGATCTTCCACCATCACCCGGCGCACCAGAGAAATGAACAGCACCCCGAGGATGCTGCCGACCATGATCAGAGCCGTGGACTTCCAGTACGCATCGCCCGGGCGAAATGAAGGCCATGCCTTGGCAATCAGGAATGCGGGAATGGTGAAGATCGCGCCCGCCGCGATGCCTTCCCCGATCGAGCCCGCAGTCCGGGCGATATTCTCTTCCAGGAGAGATCCCTTCCAGGCCCGCATCGCTGCCATGGCAATCACAGCCGCCGGATAAGTGGCGGCGATCGTGATTCCGGCCCGCAGGCCGAGGTAGGCATTGGCTGCGCCCAGAACGATCGTCATGGCGAGGCCCAGCAGAATGGCGCGCCAGGTAAACTCGCGCATCTCCATGCTTTCGGGGACGTAGGGCTGGAATTTCTTTTCGTTCGGGTTGGCAGGCACGGGGACGTCTGTACTCATGCAAGGATCCTCGGAAGTGCAATCGCGGCTGGCTGTCTGATAATAAAGACCTTAGACGTTCAGATCTTAGGTGATAAACAAGACGGCGCACGTTAACATGTGGGTTCCCCCTTTTTACCAGGGCCTAACCCCCGTTCCTCGGGGAGGGGAAAAACTTTGCGGCCATGATGCGAAGGTCGAAATCGCGTCAAATGCCGCTCTGGTGGCCAAGTCTGGTATTATAGCGCGGCTGTCTGACTCGGCGCTCCTGAGGCTCACTGTCATGTTTCCCAGGCTCTATGAATGTAAGGAGTGTGGCGGTTTTAATGGTTACCGCTCACGTCCCAAGAATCTTACCGAACGGTTCCTGTTACCCCTGCTGCTTTTGCGCCCCACCCGCTGTGGTGACTGTTTCAAGCGGTCGTACCAATCCATGTTCGTGAAGGTCCGCCCAAGGCGGGAACCCAAAAAGACACAGGACGCGGTCGCCTGATCGTTGTGTCGTTGCTTGACACATTGTAGCCCGCTATACTGAGGAAGAAGTTTGCCCGCGGCGTCCTTTGCGTTACCGGGCGAACGCGGGAGGCTCGTCTTCAGCAGTAGTGAGGACCCAATCCGGGCTACCGGGACCCAGGTTTTAACGCGGGACAGCTCGCTAGTGTCCATGCTGGTCTCTTCGGTGAGCGGTGTTGCAGAAAGTCTCTTCGCTACTCTCTTCCCATCTGATTGTCGTCTCTGCGGTACTCCCCTGATCAACATTTCCCGACTGCCGGTTTGCCGGCCGTGCCTTGCCGATGTTCGCCGCATCAAGGGCAACGTCTGCTCCGTTTGTGGGGAGCGCGTGTTCAGTCCGTATGCTCTCGGCACAGGCGAGACCCGTTGCGGCTTGTGCCGGCGGCTGGATCCGCCTTTTGTCAAAGCGGTAGCCTACGGCAGTTATGACGGGGGCCTGCGCGAGTTGATTCACCTGCTGAAGTACGAGCAGGTCAGACCTGCCGCTGTAGTGCTAGGCCGAATGCTGGCAGAAGCGGTCAGCGGGGTGGAGTCCGGTTCGACTGCTTTGCTGGTTGTCCCCGTACCGCTGCACGCGCGGAAGTTACGCCAGCGTGGATTCAACCAATCCGAGTTGATTGCTCAGCATGCTGTGAAACTCGGAGGGGGAAGCGGCCGGCTGGCGATGCACTCGCGGGGGCTGAAGCGGCGGCGAGAAACTCAATCCCAGATCGGACTCACGCGGCATCAACGCCGCGAAAATCTTCGGGGTGCGTTTGCCGTGTCCCGGCCGGAGGAAATCGCCGGCCGCGAAATCCTGCTGGTTGACGATGTATTCACCACCGGCACTACGGTCTCAGAGTGCGCGCGAGTATTGCTCCGGGCGGGCGCATCTAAAGTATTTGTGGCCACCGTGGCCCGTACGCTCAAGGACGACGTGAAGGGCATTGATCTGATACAGACGCTTGCCGAGGACGAGCAAAGTCTGGCGCCGACCGGCTAGGCGCGACGGGAACGAATCACTCGGTCGGGATCAAGGTCGGGAACGAATGTATGGCGGGGAAGTGGAACAATTCGATGAACGGCTCAATGCTGAGGAGCCACGGGCCCGTCCCGCCAGTAGTCGGAATGCACCGCGAAGCGACGCACCGCGACGGCAACGGTCACGCCCTGCATGCACCCGTGCTGGTGTTGAACGCGTCCTACGAGCCGATCAATGTTTGCGCCGCGCGCCGGGCCATCGTGCTGGTGCTGAAGGGCGTGGCCATGACGGAAGAAGAAAACGGCCACTTCCTGCACGCCGCCCGCCTGGCGATCCGCGTGCCCTCGGTGATTCGGCTGCTGGAGTACCGCCGTATTCCGCACCAGACTCGCGCGCTCTCGCGCAAGAACATCCTGCTGCGCGACCGTAACACCTGCCAGTATTGCGGGGAAGTGCTGCCTTCGAGCGAGCTGACCCTCGACCACGTCGTGCCGCGTTCGCGAGGCGGAGCTTCCACCTGGGAAAATCTGGTGGCCTGCTGCCACACCTGCAACCGGCAGAAGGGCAATCAGTTTCCGATCGAAGCCGAGATGAAACTGATGCGCGAGCCACGAGCCTTTAATTTGCACACCAGCCGCCACATCATGCGTCTGATGGGACGCTCGGATGACAAGTGGCGAAAGTATCTTTTTTACTGTAGCTGTCAGCTATCGGAATTCACTGATAGCTGATAGCTGAGAGCTTCACTTCGGTGGCGGCTGCGGCTGGGTCTGATCCTTCGCCCCGGGCGCCTTCTGCACTTCCTGGCCTTCATACGTGATCTTCACGTTCGATCCAAATCGCTTGTAGTCGCTGTATTTCACAATTTCCCGGATACGGACATCGCCGCTCGAAAAGTGCAGGGTGTCGTCTGCCTTGGTGTAGGTCGGGAACCAGTATTTGCCGTCAATCTGCTCGCGCCAGGTGGTGAATTTCGGGAAGAGATTTTCCTGGCCCTTCTTCTTGCGAATGTCGGGGACGGTCTTGCCGTATGTCTTCACGATCTGAAAATCGCGGTCGTCCACCCAGATTCGTCCCTGGAAATAGCGCTTCTTGCCGACGATTTCTTTAGGTGCAAGGTCGAAGACGTAGCAGTGCAGTTCGTCCTGCTGTTGCTGCCCTACGTAAAGAATCTGGTACTCGGGAATTTCGTCGCTGGTAAGCACAAAAGGCAGCCGGTGCCGGATATCGTCGATGTCTTCGGGCGACATCGAGATCATGGCTAAAGAAGATTGTGGCGCAAAAACGACGTTCTCCAGGCGCTTGCCCTGGTCATCAAAAAGCACATCGAAAATTTCGTGATACTCGCCACTATCGTCAGGCGTGATTACGCGGACGTCCTGCCGGTAGGTGTACTGGTCTCGCGCCCCCTGGAATTCCTTCTCTTTAGCGGCGAAATGCCGAATGATCTCTTCGGTGGTCACTCCCTTGGGCGGGGCGGGGTCGAGGGCTCCCTCCTGGGCGAGGGCTCGGAGCGATGATAGCAAGACCAAAGCAGAGATAAAGAGAACGGCGGACGCCACTCCAGAACGCAGCATCGATTTCATAGAGAGATAGTGTAGCTAAACCTGACCGGGAAAGCTGAACACGTCACCGCGGCTCCCCCCGTGTCCGTCCCTCTCCGCTCAGGGGGCCGAACACAGGAGAGCTGCAGTTTTCTTCTCTTACGTTAGATGCCAGAAGCCGCGATGAGTTGCCGGGAGGCGACGAATGATCTGCCACGAACCACGTGGGGACAGCCGCCCTCGGCTGTCCGGTCGAGCGCAGCTCGACTTTTTTTGAGGCTGCAAGAATAGTGGAGCGTTGCTTCGCCCGACAGCCGAGGGCGGCTGTCCCCACATGGTTCGTGACGCTGCTGCACGAGCGAGGACGCTCGTGCCTACGTTGAATCGCGGCGGCTGTAGCCTCGGGCCGACAGATGTGCTCCTGTCAGCATCAACAATCCGGAGAGGAATGCCCAGAACATCAAGCTTACCGACAGCGCGAACGGGCCATAAACTTCCTGAAAATTCAGCCGGGGCAGCGCCATGATGTACGCGTACTTTAATGCTTCCGACATCAGTCCCATGATCACGGCCGTCGACAACACGGCGCGGGCGGGCACTTTGCCGTTGGGCAATACCCAGTAGATAAGGAAGAAAATCGCAATGCTGGCGGAAACGGCAAACGCCTTCATCATCAGAAAGCCGCCCATTCGGACTACGAATGGCCCGTGGCTGCGCAACGAGCTTTCTAGGAACCCGATATTACCGGCGGTCAACGCAACGGAAAGCAAGGCCAGAACTCCGCAGGTGAACGCCAGCGCCAGCGAGATGAGCTGATTTCCGAAATACGAGCGGTTGTTGGGAAATCGCCAGATACGGTTCAATGCTACTTCGAGCGGCATGAAAATTCCGGTGGAGGTAAACAGCAGAATGATCAGAGACGCGACCTGTGCACGATTGCGGGCGTCGACCAGGGCATTCAGATTGCGAATCACGAAGTCCTGCCCGGCTGGCAGGGAATCACGCAGGAGTTGTACCACCACGTCGTACATCACCGGAGAGTGAAATATTCGCCGGATGACGGTCATGAGCAGAAGCATAAAAGGGAAAAATGACAGGATCGCGTTCGCGGCCACGGAAAAGGCAAACGTATGTACCTCGGTGCGTAACAGATATTTCACCGTGGAACCGACCAACCCGGAGTAGGCGTCTTCGGGTGGCGGCAGAGTACTCAGCGCGGATTGCCGAGGGCGGTGGGGTCGCCGAACTTGACTGCTGGTCATTGAGCATTTTCCCCAATCCTATCAGAGAGTTGCAATTCATCTGATGTCACGGAAGGACAGTGCGTTGTGCGCTGCCTGAGCCGGAAGTCCCGTCCTCCTCGCAAACCCCTTTGCTTAATCGTTAACTTCTTCACATTTCTTCGCTTGCCAGGAATGGCGTTCCTGAATATTATCTTTTGCTCGCTGCCCGCAAACTGGTGCATCGAGGATGTTGCTTGGGGTAGATGGTTAGTGTCCTGTAGTCACAAGTCGCGCCAGCATGATTGCTCCGGCATCTTTGTGTCGTGGTTTCGGCTACGGCCCAAAGGTGACGGGTTTTTTTGTGGGCGTGATTTTCCGTGACTGCAGTCCGGCTGTGCTTTCGTTTTCCTTTGAAGGGGGTTGGTACAGGAGCATGCGCTTCACGGAGGAATACGAGAGTTAAATCATCGAGAAGAGTCGAAAGGAGTTCTTTGTGAGAGAGAAGGGCACAGTAAAGTGGTTCAACGGGGCCAAGGGATATGGGTTCATCCAGCGCTCCACCGGGGAGGACGTTTTCGTTCATTTCTCCGCTATCCAGGAGAATGGTTATCGCACACTGAACGAAGGCGAGACGGTGGAATTCGATCTGCTAAAAGGGCCGAAGGGCTTTCAGGCAGGTAATGTGGTACGGGTGCAATAAAACGGTCCCAGGTTCAACCACTGCGAGCCCTCTCAGCTTCCCCTGGGAGGGTTTGTTATTTGCGGGTTCCCAACAAACCGGCCGGAAGTAGGCTCAGTTCGGACAAAATCCACCAAACCGGCGTCATCCTGAAGGATCTCGCCCGCACCGCCACAACTGCCGTGAGGGTGCACATCCGCGACTCGCCAGATCCTTCGCAAGCTCAGGATGACCCCACCACAAAATCGGAAATTCAGATTGAGCCATTACCCGGATTCAGATTGCTACTGAACTTCGACTGACACCAGGTCACCATCTGCTTTTCCGCCGGCTTTATAGTTCGCAATCACCGCACGGTCCGTCCAATCGCAGGAGAACTCGTCCGCGCCGACCAGCAGCAATGATTTGTAGTTGTCGGTGCGTAATCTCAGTGTGCGGGAGTTTGTCCGGACAGTTAGAATCGCCCCCGGATTCTGACTGCAATCCACCTTGATCAGTCTCCCTCTGACGAATTGGACTTTGCGACGGTCCGGCACAGGCTCCACCGGAGCCGCTTCGCTTTGAGCGGAGCTCGCGTCTTCATCGTGTTCCGGAACACTCGACACCGCTGGGCCGGTTTGCACCCCATTCTGCTGCGGCAATACGCCATACTTCTTTAGAGTAGGCAGGTCATCCAGATTTTTCCGCGCAGTCTTCGCGATTTGCGAGTTGGAACTGTCTTTGAGACGCTCGAGCAGTGGTGTAGCGTCATCCCACTTCTTTCCCGCGAGATCAATCTGCGCCAGATTGAGAAGATACTGCTCGCTGCGCGGACTGAGCTGGATCGCCACCTTGATCGCCTCGGCGGCGGAATGAACGCCTCCTCCCTGGAGCCGCGCCAGGGCAAGCATGTTGTGGGCCTCGGCGAAGTCGGGTTCTTTGTCGACCACGAACACGAGGTCCTGGATCATGTTGGAAACTCCTTCAATCGGCTTTTGGCCCGACTGCGCGGCGCGAAATTTCACCAGCGCCAGATAGTAGTGGGTCCAGGTATCTTTGCTGTCGAGTTCCCGTGCCCTTGCCAGTTCCTCGTCGGCCTGATCGAATTCCTTTCTTTCCATGCGCACCCAGGCCAATGCGCGGTGCGCGATCACGTTGTCCGTCTTGGGATCAGCGATGATGGCCTCGAGATTTTTCACACCCTGATCGCGATGCTCCGGCAGACGCACCGCCATTTCCGCCAGCAGCGCTTCTGCCTGGGCATCCACGATGTCCTGAACGCTGGCGGCGACATCGAGCGGTCCGAGTGGCGGAGGGAACTGGCTCAACTGGGCGTCCGAACTCGCCGCGCCGGGCTTTGGTGGGGCCGGCGACGATGGTGGGAAAGAGTGAAAGTAGTCTTTCACCGCCTGTTCGAATTGCGCAGCGCTCATGCCAAACGCCTGCTGGATGGCGTGCTCGACCGGGACTTTCCTTATCTGCACCAGTCCGAAATACGCTCCGGCATCAGACAACTTGTCCTGGTGAAGCAGGTAGTGCATCACAATCCACGACTGTGCGTAGAACATCGGCGGATAGCCCGAAGGCCCCGGGCGCATCGCGAACAACTCCGGCACGGGCAGCCACGGACGGCCCAGCAATTCCGTAAACGATTTGGCCGGGTTGGGATCCGCCGCCGATGGGCCGGGCAGTGCCTGGCTCCAGGGCAGGTTCTGGGTTGGGTCGCCGCCAACCTGTGCCTGATTGTCGCCCAGGCGCAGGCTGGAAAAATATTGGGCAAAGCCTTCGTCGAACCATTCCTGCGTGGGGGGATAGTTGAAATTCAGAAGCAGCCGCGCGAAATCGTGGGAGGCCGCCCGCCAGCTATCTTCGGCCGCCAGGTCGAGGACAATGAAGTTGCGGTCGTCTCCCGCGAGAAAAAATCCCGGCGCGGAAATAGGTTGGCCTTGCCGCAGCGGTGCCACGCGAACGTATTCCTCGTCTGATTGCAATGCGATCACATCCAGCGGTTCCGGCGATTGCAGTTTGGACTTCAGGAAGAGCTGGGAAAAAATGTTCCGCATCTGCTCCAGGCGCAAGCTGGTTTCGCGGCCCTTCTTTTCGTTCGCGTCCGTGAGGATGGAGAAATGGGCCGAGTTGACCCGGATCCACTTGGGTTTAGAGTCTCGCGCAGACCCGAACGAAGGACTGGTGAACGCGAAGAAGAAGACGGCGGAAAGAATCCATCTCGGGTGGAAGGAAATGCTAGGCATGTTCGACCGCGTGTAGATGTAAAGGATGCTACCACGCTACAGCCTGTGGGCCGACATGAACCACGTAGGGGCAGATGTCCTCAGTCTGCCCAGTCGAGCATCGCTCGACAGGTTCTTGCGTCCCGCGAATAGCGGAGCTTCGCTCCGCCGGGCAGATGAGGACATCTGCCCCTACGTAGTCCGTGCGATCTCCGACAGCCTCTTAGCCGCCCACTCCGCGCTCTCCGCAATGACCGGGTCCTCGTCGGCTTTCAATCTCTCCAGCAATGGCCCGAAGCGCTCGTCGCCGCTGTTGCCCATCGCGATCACGGCATTGCGCCGCAAGCCGCTGCGCTTGGCCCGCCGCACAGCAGATCCGCGAAACTTTTCCCGAAACTCTTCCTCCGTCATTCCGGCCAGCCATTCCAACGCGGGATTGACCAGCCCTTCCCGCGGCTGAAATTCGGCCGCGGTGGTCGCTGGAGCTTTGCGGTTCCAGGGACATACATCCTGGCAGATGTCGCAGCCGAAAACCTCGTGCCCCATGCCGGCCCGCAGCTCCTCAGCGATCGAGCCCCGCTTCTCGATGGTCAGATACGAGATGCAGCGATTCGAGTCCAGCTGGTAAGGCGCGATTAGCGCATCGGTGGGACAGGCGTCGATGCAACGTGTGCAGCGGCCACAGCGGTCGGGCGCGGGCAGGTCAGGCGAAAGTTCAAGCGAGGTCAGGATGACGCCCAGGAACAGCCACGATCCCAGTTTCTGATTGAGGATGCAGGTGTTCTTTCCGATCCATCCGATCCCCGCGTACTTGGCGTAGACGCGTTCGACCAGCGGACCCGTGTCCACGTAACAACGAGTTTGCAATTGCGATCCCCCGGCGCCATCGCGCAGCTTGTTTTCAACGTCCCGAAGCCGATTCAATACGGCGTCGTGATAATCCTGTCTTCCCCATGCGTAGCGGGCGATCCATCCCCGCTGCGGATCGTCCGCCTGGGTCGAGTAAGGATGAGCAGTGTTGTAGTTGATCGCACAGACGATGACGCTTCGGACCCACGGCAGCGTCGAGCATAGCGACGCCCGCTTCAGAGAGCCCGCTTCATTGCGGTCCTCCATGTAGCGCATCTCTCCGGCGCGGCCGGCGTCAATCCACTCTCGAAAGCGTTCCAATTCGTCGAACTCGTGGACCGGCGCAATGCCCGCCAGCTCGAACCCGGCATTGTGCGCAGCTTCTTTCACCAGGTTCGTAATTTGGCCGCTTTGCATCATCCTTAAAATTTGACTGTTTGTTCCGGAAGGTATCAGGTTATCTCACGTGGTGTCCTAGTTTAAGAAGTCCTTGCGTCCTTTGCGGTACAAGGTTCTTGACCGTAAAGATGGCACAGAGACCCGCGAAGGACGCAAAGATGCGCTGTTCCAGCGACGGCCTCCATGTGTACAATCTCGCGACAGCGATTTCAACCTGTTCGATCCGTGTCCAGAGGAAACGCTCTGATGCCTGACCAAGCAGCCGCAAGCCTCCTGACTCTTGCCGTTGACCGAACCGATGACTGCGCTGAGGTGCGATGCAGCGGCCGGTTGGTGGCAGGTGTGAATCATCTCCTCTACCTCGAGGTCAGCCAACTGATTCCGGGATCCAAACGAATCCTGCTGGACTTGACCGATCTTACTCACATGGACAGCACGGGCCTGGGCACGCTGGTTCGGCTGTACGTGTCCGCGAGATCGGCAGGCTGCTCTTTGCAACTCTTCAACATTGGGAAACCGATTCGGCAACTGCTTGGCGTTACCCATCTCTTGTCGGTATTCGAGGTGATCGGCAACAACCACATCCGGTGTGGATGATCCCCCGGGAGTTGCGACGGCTTCCTGTAAACGACAGCTGATATCACGCCGCCAGACCCATTTGCAGATGCCAGTGACAGCTAAGGTACACAATTTCGCCGAGCGCTACACCGCCGCGTGGAGCAGTCAGCAAGCCGCAAGTGTGGCTGCCTTCTACTCCCCCAACGGATTTCTCCGCGTCAACGCTGACGCTCCGGCCGTGGGCCGGGATGCCATCACTAAAGTGGCCCAGGGATTCATGACAGCTTTCCCCGACATGAAAGTCTTCATGGAAGATCTCACCGAACAGGGTGACCGGTTCGTCTATCGATGGACGCTGGCAGGTACGAACACCGGCCCGGGAGGAACGGGAAACCGTGTGCGCATCAGCGGTTTCGAGGAGTGGCGGATAGGCGCCGATGGGCTCATCGCCGAGTCGCAAGGCCACTTCGATAGCGCAGAATACCAACGCCAGCTGGAACGAAGCGTCGACGAACCTCGGTAGCCTCCTCGAAGTCCTATTTACGCCGCCAGGCCGGGGGAAGGCAGGAACTGCAGCAGAGGAAGTTTACAAA
>CAVRZO010000010.1:0-200816 GCA_963725615.1 Terriglobia bacterium
CCCAGCTCGCGGGCCATGTTGACCTGGGCGTGAGACAAATGGTGGCGCTTTGGTCACGATACGCGCTTCCATCTTCTGACTCGGCTTCTTCGTCTTCTTGGCCATCCGATTATCTTTCCTCTGGCAATCTTCCCCACATTTTTCGCGCCTGATCATCGTCGATCAGGCAGCGCGCCCTGGTTGTAGCAGGTCTATCGCCTGGCTTGTCTTCAAATCCAGGTTAATCCGCACTTTCTTCAAATCAGCACAAATGCCATCTGATCTTCAGCCTTCGGTTTCACGACAAGTCTGTGGGCAGATCCGGGATCGAGGCCTTCCTGCTACCCCTGCGGCCGATTCTTTGCTTGCTCCATCGCGATCTGGTGATAGGGACATCGCCTTCGCCCAGAGGCCCCCCTCGATTGCCTTCACCGCAATGTCCTGCACCTGCTGTTTAGCCTCTGCTAGTTGCTTTTCGAGCGCCACGATCTGAGCAGCCTGGCGGGCCAGAGTCTCCTCCAGGGTCCTCACCTGCAGTTCAGCCAGCCGCCTTTCGGTCTCCGCGTCCTTCTTCAGAACGAGCACCTCCTGCTCAAACTTGGCTTCCGTCTCGTGTCGCACCCGCAACGCTGCAGTCTCCGCCTCATTCTGGAGACGCGCAGGAAAACTTTCCGCCTCGTTCCGTAAACGCGTCAGTTCGTCCTCGCCTTCCTTCAGCTCCGCCTCGCGCTGTCCCCAGCCTTTCTCCAGAGCCTCCTGATGCTCCTGGTTCTTTTTCTCCACGAGGCGCATCTCTTCTTCGTATTTGTCCTGAGCTTTCTTCCGCTCGAGCGCCTTCTTATACTCATAATCTTCGATCTCACGCTGGCGCTGCTTCTTAAGAGTCTCGTCCTGCTCCTTGCGCTCGCGCTCCATTCGCGCCGACTCTTCCTCCCACGCCTGGCGCTGCGCCGCTATCTCTGCTTCCGACCGTTGCTTTTCCCGCGCATAATCCTGCACCATCTGATCGAGTGCCGTGGCTGCCACGTCAATCTTATGGAGCTGCTCCAGTTCCTTCCGCTCGAGCACTACTGCCTCCCGCACCGTGGCCAGTAGCTTCACCTCCTGCGTGAGCTGCTCGGACACATCGGCTAGTGCCTTGCCGACCTCGAGTCCCAGCCCGGAAATTTTCTGCACTACAGCCTCGACCGTTATACTCTCGGCGGCTTGCCGGACCTCGGCCGCGCGCAGCCGCGCGGCTCCTTCTGCCTTGGCGTCTGCGGCCTCGCGCGCAGATTCCACCTGCTCTTGGATCTCCGCGAACTCCTGCTGCATTTCCACCTTGCTGCGCTTTGCTCGCACGGGTACTTTCATTGCCTTCACGGGCATAATCGTATTCCTTTCGCAGGAAGATTATCAGATTTCAATGCCCGTGGGTCCAGTCAGGGATGTGATCAGGAATTCTGGACAGCCTCTGGGTCGGCCGAATTGGGATCAGAGGTTTGCATCAGTCAGTCGATCCCGCCAATTTTCCAGATATTCGCCAATTCAGCGGCAAACTGGAGTTGCATTTGTCCGATTTTGGCATGCACTTTGCAAGTAATCGGAGATGTATCCGTTTTATCCCCAATAGGGAGTGGGTCAACCGAGGCGAGCTTCAGTCTTTTGTCTGGGAGATCTAATGGCAAGAAATAGTCGAAAATGGGCAGCTGCAACATCGAGTCGGGCCAATAAACACCAGTCTCCGACAGAAATAACAAAAAGGAGCCAAATGGTTCCGTATTCGGCTTCGAAGGGGCTGCCAGAGCTGAACCACCGCAAGGTAAGTTTAATGACGGAGAAATCAACGGGACTATCAAGATCTTGCACACAATGTCTCAAGTCGAACAATATGCTTGCCCAATCATTCCCTCGTCAATGAAACGCTGAAAGAGCTCCCGCGCCACGACTACCCGCCAACTACGACCCCACCGGAACAGGTGTACGATGTGTACTCCGTCGATCGATGCCACAGGCAGCCTATTGGGCCGCCCGCAGGACCACCGCCCCAAAAAGAAAAGCCGTGAACCCGGTGGAGTTCGCTGGCGGCGAGAATGTCCGCAACCTCGGGAACTGCAACGTCGAGTGTCCCGGATGTTTGCCGCAGACATCATCATCTCGCTCCTGCTATGCTGCGCACACCCCAGTATTGCGGAGGTTCTTCATGCTGATCGAGCGGCAGATTGCCGCGCGCCGCGAACGGGCGCACGGGAGTGTAGTGCGCATCCTGGCTAAGCCGGATGGGGACCTTTATGGCGATTATGCCGTGCGCTCGGCCAGCAAGAAGACCTATCGAGTGGCGATGCGTGGCCCCGGCCTGTTCGATAACTATTGTTCCTGTCCCGACTTTGCGGTTAACACGCTGGGAACATGTAAGCACATCGAGGCTCTCCTGCTTCGGCTTCACCGGCGCCGCGGCACGGCGCTCGATCACGACCAATTCCGCCGCACCCGGGCTTCTTTGTCGCTTCATTACGGCGAGACTCTGAGTGTGCGCCTCCGGCTTCCTCTCTCCCCCTCGCCGGCACTGCAGGCCCTGGCTCGGGAATACTTCGACGATACTGGCTTGCTGAAATCCGGCCGCTTCCGCGATTTCGGAAAGCTCATGGACGAGTTCCGCAAGGCCGACGATCAAGCCGTTGTCTATAGTGATGTTCTGGACTATGTCGACAGGGAAAATGAAATTGCCGAAGGGCTGGAGTTGGAGAGAAAGCTGCTGACAAAATACCGGCGCGGTCGCGATCCGCTTGCTGGCGTGCTCAAGACTGCTCTGCTCCCCTACCAAGTCCGCGGGGCCATCTTTGCGGCCGTTCGTGGCCGCGTGGTCTTGGCCGACGACATGGGTTTGGGCAAGACGGTGCAGGCGCTGGCCGCCGCCGAGCTTCTGCGCAGCCGACGCGGCATTCAAAGAGTGCTGGTCGTGGCACCGGCGTCGGTCAAGTACCAGTGGAAGAAAGAAATCGAGAAGTTCACCGGCCTGGACGCGCAGGTCATCGAGGGTCTGATACCGCAACGGCAGAAGTTGTACGCGTCTCCGAAGTTTTTCAATCTCACCAGCTACGAACTTGTGCTCAAGGACATCAAGTACCTTCACGAACTGCAACCGGACCTGATCATCCTCGACGAAGCCCAGCGCATCCGGAACTGGGCGACGGCCACGGCGCGTACTATCAAGCAATTAAAAAGCCGCTATGCCTTCGTCCTGACAGGAACGCCGCTGGAGAACAAACTGGAAGAGCTTTTTTCTGTGGTCGAGTTTGTCGACGGGCGTCGGCTGGGCCCGGCATTCCGCTTCCTCCAGGAACACCGGATGGAAGATGCCGACGGCAGGTTGCTGGGCTATCGCGGTCTAGACCAGATCCACCGGCGATTGGAGCCTATCCTTCTTCGCCGCACGCGGAAGGAGGTATTGAAAGAACTTCCTCCTCGAACCGACCAGGTGTTTTACCTTCCCCTGACGGAAAAGCAGGCCGAACCGTACTGGGAACAGAACGACATTCTGGGCAAGCTCATGCAGAAGTGGCAACGCCAGGGGTGGCTTTCGGAAATTGACCTGCGCCGCATCCTGTGCTGCCTCCAGAATATGCGCATGCTCTGCAACTCGACATTCCTGTTCGACAAGTGCACCCACCACTCGCCCAAGCTGGCCGAGTTCCGCGAGATCATCCGCGAACTCACGCTGGAGGAGAACCGCAAAGTGGTGGTTTTCAGCGAATATGAACGCATGACGTTCCTGGCGGGAGAGGAACTGCGCAAAATGGGAATCGGATTCGTTTCGTTACATGGAGGCGTTCCCGCCCACAAGCGGGGTGAACTCATCGATGAATTTCACCGCCACCCCAACTGCCGAGTCTTCCTCTCCACCGATGCGGGCGGCGTCGGACTCAACCTGCAGGTGGCTTCCGCCGTAATCAACTTCGAGCCGCCCTGGAATCCGGCGCGCCTGGAGCAACGCATTGGGCGCGTCCATCGCCTGGGACAGACCCATCCGGTTCAGGTCATCCATTTACTTACGGAAAAAACGATCGAGGAACGGGTGTGGGAAACGATGCAACTGAAGAAGTCGCTATTCGCCGGCGTGTTTGACGCGCCCACCTCCGAGGTCAGCTTCGCGAAGCTCGGACGCAAGAGCGTTCTGCAGCAGGTGAAAGAGATCTTCGTCAATCAGCCCGGGAGACCGAAACCCATCATCAATGCGCCCCCACCGCAGCCAACTCCGGTTGGCGCGGCAGCAACCACTCCGGCGCCGCCGACCGAAATGGCGGTGGAACCGAGCAAGGTCGAGGAACCAGTCTCCATCGGTTCCGGCGTCCCGGCCAGCGGCGAGAACGGAGTTGGCGCCGTCGAAAGAGCCGCGGTCGGCTTGGCTAAGGCTGGGCTAGCGTTCCTCCAGTCGATTGCGGTGGAACTCGAGAGTCGATCTTCCGCCCAGCAAGGGCAAGGAGCCCTCTCTAGTCTGTTCTCGCGGCACCCGCAGACCAATCACCCGATGCTGTCGATTCCGCTGCCGGAGTCCTTCACTGCGGAGCGCATGACGCAGGCAGTTGCCCGGTTCTTGAGCGCCTTGGAAGTTCCAGCGAAATGACGCGTCTCACGCCTCGCCAGATTCCCGGCGTTTCCTGCGCTCTCCGTTGCACGCGGCTGGTGCCTCTTGTCGTCGAATGAATGTTCCGCCCCAACCAGCGCAGATCAATATAACCCCCGGCCGAACGCAGATTCCCAGCCGTGTTCAATTCGTGGGTCTTGCCTCAATATCGCCGCTGGCACCTGTATCAGACCTGGGGCCGGAGGTCATCGAGAAGATTCACGAACGCATGGTGGCCATCGCCCTCGAACCAAAAGGGCGGCGCGCCACACTCCTTTGTAGCAGCCGATCAAGGGAGTAGAATCAGTCTCGACAAGTCCGGAGGAATCAGGTGATGCGCCAAGTCGAGGAAGTCATCACAAAAGACCCTGATGTGCTCGGTGGAACTCCGGTGTTCCGCGGTACCCGGGTTCCCTTTCAGGCTTTGCTCGACTACTTGGAAGGCGGGCAGACTCTCGCCGAATTCTTGGATGACTTTCCTACGGTTACTCGTGAGGCAGCAATCGCTTCCTTGGAGCGAGCGAAGTCGCTGCTGGTCGGCCAACTGGGATGAAGATTCTGCTTGATGAGTGCATTCCAAGGAAATTCAAGAACAGCTTAGCCGACCATGAATGTCTGACGGTTCCAGAAGCGGGGCTCGCAGGCAAGAAGAACGGCGAGCTGCTTTCAATTGCTGAGCATCGGGGATACACGATCTTCTTGACGATGGACAAAGGCGTCGAGTACGAACAGAATCTCAAGCACCGTAGCATCGCAATCATGATTCTTCGCGCCAAGTCGAATCGCCTCGTCGACCTTCTACCGTTGGTCCGGGATTGCCTTAGGCAAATGGGCTCGATCCGAGCGGGCCAGATTGTTCGAATCGGCAGATGAGGTTGCATTTTTGTATGCATTAGATCGCTGTGGTTAATTATGCGAGCCAGACCATAGTCGTGAAAATGTTGTTGACACATGCGGAGTACAGCAGCGGAGGGTGGCAATCATGAGTCCAGTGGCGGAGTATAAACAGCTGATCGCAGAAGTTCCTCCAAAGGTGATCCACAGCGAGAAGGAAAATCGTTATTACTTGGGCAAGATCGATGAGATGAATGCGCGCTGGGACGATTTGACAAAGGCGGAGCGCGATCTTTACGAGACGCTGGCGGTGTTGATCGAGGACTTCGAGAAGAAAGCTTATCCGAGCCGGGCGGTGTCACCGATCGCGGCGATTCGGGAGCTGATGGCAGCGAACGGGCTCAAGCAGAAAGACTTGGTGGGAGTGTTTGAGACGGCGAGTGTGGCATCGGAGGTTTTGAAGGGGAAGCGGAGTTTGACGACCGAGCATGTCCGCAGGTTGGGGAAGCGGTTTAAGGTTTCACCGGCATTGTTTCTGTAGGCAATTTATGTTTGGGTCTTGGCGGGTGGCACATTCAAGCCCGGTTTTGGCTTGAGTGGGGCAGCTACGAAAAACCCGTCAGCCCCCGTGGGCGACAATGTAGTCTGTCAGTGTAGTCTGTCAGTCGGCCCAAGTCTGCGACGCGCGAACATCCCCACTCAAGCCAAAACCGGGCTTGAATGGGCCACCCGCCCTGCCAAGCAAATTTCCTCATCCTCAGTGCGGCGTCAGGAGGTCTGCTGAACCCATTGCTTCCGCCAGGCTGGCGCCTCGAAGGGATCCGCGAAATACTGTGTTTCGTGGACGACCTTGCCGTCGCGGAACTCCATAATACTCACCGTGTATGCCAGTCGCCCCTGGTACGTGATTGTGTATTCCGTGATCCAGAGATTCCCGTTTCCGAGAATCCGCTTGACCTTGAAGCCGGACGGCTTGCCGGGATGATGACTCCGCAAGGCCTGCAAATTGCTTCGCCCGAGGATTCGCTCGCCCGACTGGGGATAATCACAAATGGCATCGTCATCGTAAATATCGTGTTCCGCGTTTGCATCGCCGATTGCCGACGCGTGCCAGTGGGCGTTAAGTGCCTCACGTATTTGTTCCTCTTCCATAGATTCCCCCAGCATGGACTGCTCCAGATGCGGTTTCTCTTCCATGTGCATGTTCATCTACCTTGTGCAATGAAACCCGGAAACGCCGGTTTTCACTACTTTATACCATTTGACACAGTATATGTGTACACATATACTGTGTCAGTGAACATTACTCTATCCCTTGACGAGCAAACCGTCGCTCGCGCCCGCAAGAAAGCCGAAACCCTGGGCAAGAGCCTCAATCAATTGATCCGCGAGTATTTGCAGCGGCTGGCTGGAGGCGACGATCCCGAACAGAGCATCGAGGAGTTCAAGCGGCTCTCCGGCCAGGGCAACTCGAAGGGCTGGCGCTTCAGTCGAGATGAAATACATGCGAGACGAGATTCATGAGCGCACGTAGCTTCTTTGACACCAATGTCCTCGTTTACGCGGATGACAAGGCGGTTCCCGCCAAGCAGCGCCGTGCGCTCGAATTGGTCGCCGAGCATCGGCGTGCTGGAACCGGAGTTGTGTCGTTGCAGGTGTTGCAGGAGTATTTCGTTACCGTAACGCGCAAGCTGGGCGTAGACGCGCAGATCGTGCGCCGAAAGGTGGAGTTGCTCGCCGAGTTCGACGTCGCCGCCCCGGATGTTGCCGACATCCTGGCGGCCATCGACCTTCATCGACTGCACGGATTTTCTTTCTGGGATGCGCTGGTCCTGCGGGCCGCGAAACAGTCAGGCTGTGGGGTCCTGCTGTCAGAGGATTTTCAGGAATCTCGGGAAATCGATGGGATCCGCGTGGTGAATCCGTTTCTACGAATCTAGGCGCCTGACCGATTGCATTTTCATTTCAGCGAATCACGTGAAGTGATCTCGCGGGCATTCGAGATTGCGGGTGTGAGTGGCCGGAATTATCTGCTATACCGCCAACAGGACTCGCGACGGGCTCGGGGTCGAATCGAAGTGCTCTCGAAGCGACTCGTAACCGCGCCGGGTGAACCGGATGACGCCGCGCTCCTTTTCTTCGATGTAGCCTTCGTTCCTCAAGTCGGCAATGACTTCCCTGGCCGACGAAGAGTCTACGATCTGTTTCGGCAAACTGACGAAATGGGCGGTATCTGCTTCATAACACTCGGTCAATGCGGCCAGCAGTCCGTCCCGGATTGATATGTTGTTCATTTGATTTCTCCCGTCCGGAATATGACGATGCTAAGGGCCTGGGCGGGGTTAAAGAATGGCCCACACGTGCCAGAGGACGTTACGAAAGTCACTCCTTGGGTCAGTGTCCCGGCGCGCGCGTTGAGGCCCCGGTTTTGGTGCCTTCCGAACACGGGCGAGAAGCCGCTCCGGGCAAGGGATTCCGCGCTTGCGTCCTCCACGATTGTGCAAACAATTGCGCCGTTTTCTGCGGCTGCCTCTTAAAACCTAGATATCGCAGCTTCAAGCTTTGGTATGGGGCTTGCATATTGTCCTGGTGGAGTCAGGCAGCAGGAACTCAAGGCCATCTCCCCGAACCTTGATCCTGGATTCTTCTAGGTCGGAGGCAAATTCGATGAAGACTACATTCTGTGTGTTGGGCATTCTTTGTTTTGCAGCGATGGCATTCGGGCAGGCTGGCAGCGCAACTTCCAGCGGAATTAGCGCTGAACCGGTGGTGTACGAATTTCAGAGTCACGTGGGACACGCCTCGCAACAGGGCATGGGCCAGGCGCAGGACATCATGGAACAATCCATCAATGTGCAGGCTCACGGCGTGCGGCCACTTTGGGAAGTGGCCCAGCCGGCGTATGTCACCCCGCTGGGCGATTCAGCCCGTCTGCTGAGGCAGGAGCACATGTCCGCGAAGAAAGCTGAAATCGTCTGGACTAACTAAGTCCGAGCTTAGAGTTTACTTGGCCGAGGGTGCCCCGTCTGTCGCATCGTCTGTGACGGATGGGGCATTTTTCTTTGCTGCAAACCTTAGCGCAACTCATTGTCAGGTCGCTTAGGGACCAGGATGACAACTCGGTTCGGGGACGGTACACTGCGTCCGAAAGTGAGCGTTTCCAGCGCCGGTAAACCATGCCCAGACAGAAGCTGAATGTCGCCATGATCGGAACCGGTTTCATCGCCAAGGCGCATTCCAACGCCTTCCGCCAGGTCGGGCATTTCTTCGATGTTCCTTACGAACTTGGTTTGAAAGTCGTCTGCGGACGCAATCAGGCTAAGCTCGAATCCGGGGCGGCGCTGTGGGGATGGGAAGAAACCTCGACCGATTGGCAGGCCGTGATTGCCCGTCCCGACATTGATGTCGTTGATATCGCGGTGCCCAACGTTTTGCACGCACCCATCGCCATAGCCGCGGCCAAGGCGGGAAAAATGGTTTGGTGCGAGAAGCCTTTGGCCACATCGCTGCAGGAAGCCGAGAGCATGGCAGAGGCGATGCGTCAGGTTCCCAACCTGGTCTGGTTCAACTACCGGCGAATTCCGGCCGTGGTCTTGGCCAAGCGGCTGATTCAAGAAGGACGTCTGGGCCAGACCTTCCACTACCGGGCTGTTTATTTAAACCAGTCGGGAAATGATCCCAGCAAGGCCGGAACCTGGCGCTACAAGCGTTCCGAGGCCGGCCTCGGAGCTGCGGGAGATCTGCTCTCCCACTCTATCGACTGCGCGCTCTATCTCAACGGTCCTATCGCGGAGCTCACGGCCATGACGCACACCTTCGTCCCCGGCCGTGACGTGGACGACGCCACCTTCTTCTTGGCGCGCTATGCCAACGGCAGCGTGGGTACGTTTGAAGCGACTCGCTATGGAGTGGGCTGCCGCAATCGGCACGCTTTTGAGATCAACGGGTCGAAGGGTATGTTGCGTTTCAATCTGGAGCAGATGAACCAGCTCGACTTTTTCGATGCCGCCGAAACGCCCAGCCAGCAGGGCATGCGGAACATCACGGTGACAGGTCCGGACCATCCTTATTCCGAGAATTTCTGGAAGCCCGGGCATACCATCGGCTACGAGCATACTTTCATCGCCACATTGGGAGACTTCCTCGTCGCACTGGCGCGGAAGGAGTCACGCTATCCGGATTTCGATGATGCAGTCTCGGTGCAGCGCGTGCTGGATGCTGTCGAGCGTTCAGCATCCTCGCGCGAATGGATAAGGTTATAGCGATGATCTTGAGTTGGCCGACAGCCGGGCATAGACGGGGGCGACATGCGAATTCTTAACCTTCTGAGCGGAGTTGCAGTACTGCTCACAACGCTGGCCTTCGGACACCTCTTGCATCGATATTTTGTGGGTGCGCCCCACGAGAGTCTTCATGACGCTGGTTTTTTGGCAGGCATGGCTACCGGCATAACTATTGGCATCTTCTCTTTCGTCGGAGGATGTTTTCTGTTAAGGCGTGCCCGTTGACCCAGGATTCGCAACAAGATAGCAGCAGGGGTTTGACCCCCTCGCGAGCGCGTAAAACGCGTGTATAGTCATCGATTGTTATCGCTATTTTTGTAAGTATCCTCCGGCAGAGCCGGAGGCTTTACGGGTCGCGGGCCCCTCAAAGGGGCCTTATCGCGACCCAAAGTCAAAATCACAAGCTCCCGGCCCACAACGCTGGTGGTCGAGACACTTGAATCGGGAGACATACTGCGGGAGCCGTCAAACTTTTGCTGCCACCCCGGCAGAGCCGGGGGGTCTCCCGTTCGTACTAGTCCCAGAGGGGGATTTCGGTCATGTTCTGTGACGAACGGAGGCAGGCTATGCTACCTCAAAATAATCGCACGACCACTGATTCTGGATCGCGCTGGAGCAAGGCCAAAGGTGCGGGGCGCTATGCGGCGGTGTTAGGTTGCATTCTGCTTGCGCCGCTGGGAGGCGAGAGGCTGGCTGCGCAAAAGCCCGCCAGCAACGTGAACGGTAACCTGATTCCTCGCGAGATGGGCGACATTCCCGACGTCACCATTCAATACCAGCAGTTCGACAAGAAGCCTCTGAAGTTCACCGCACGGGCCCACTACATATTGGTTCCCGTCATCGTCACCGACAAGGACGGCAAACATATTACGGGACTAACCAAAGACGCATTTCAGATCCTGGAAAATGGCAAAGAACAGGTTGTTGCCAGCGTCGACGAAACCCAGACCAACGCGGTTCCGGTACAAAACCTTCCCGCCTCGGTGAACGAGTTCTCCAATGCGATTGCAGCGGACGGAGCAGCCAGACGTATCAACGTTATTGCTCTCGACCTGATCAACACTCCTTTCCTGGATCAGGTTGGCGCGCGGCGGGCCGCCATTCGGTACCTGGCGAACAACATCAATCAGGACGCCATTTTCGAGTTGGTGAGCATTGATGGCAATGGTATGCACGTGCTGCATTACTTCACGAGCGATACCAAGGTGCTCATAGCCGCATTGAAGAATGTCGCCAGCAAGCTGGACGCGATGACCGGTACCGACACCAACACCATTCACCAAGTCACGGGGGGTTCTGGTGTGGAGCAAAAGAACGGCGTTTTCGTGTCCTACCAGTCCCGCGGCGTGGGTCTCATCGACCTCGATAGCACGGCGCTCGAAGCTTTTGTGAAAGGCGCAGCCCCTGTCGCGGACTTCGCCCAGGTTGGCGCTGTGGGCAGCACGTTGGGAGCCTTCCAGCAAATCGCGCATCAGTTGTCCGGCATCCCGGGACGCAAGTCCTTGTTCTGGATCACCGGCAGTTTCCCCTTTGACATTGACGAAACCAGCGGTTCAATTTCCGTAGGCACCCCTTTGGACGTTTACCAGCGGTCCATGCAGTTGTTGAACGACGCCAACGTTTCCCTGTACCCGGTGGATGCCCGCGGTGTGGTTGTGGTGGGAGAGGTGGATGCCACGATGAAAGTGAGCCGGGAGATGATGCACTCGATTCCGCAATACATGGCCGGCGAGTCCCGCAGTCATCAGAAGACAGTGGACACCATGCGCATCTTCGCGGATACGACCGGCGGCAAGGCTTACTACAATAACAATGATCTGGCCGGGGCCCTGACCGACGCCACCAACGACGGCTCTTCCTACTACATTCTGAGCTATGCACTGAACACCAAAAACAATCGTCCGGGCTGGCGCAAACTGAAGGTCAAAGTAAAAGATCACGACTACCGTATTCGTTCACGAGAAGGCTTTTTCGTGACCCAGACCACGATGGACCCGTTGAGCAGCGAGGGCATGGACATTCGGGAAGCCCTATCTTCGCCTTTGGACTATACCGGCATGCCATTGACGGTGAAGGTGGAAGCGCCCGTGGCCAGCGGAGTTAAGAAAAAGGTTGGGTTCTCGTTGCTGGTGCCGGCCAATGCGGCGACCGTGGACGCCAGCGACAACGACCGTTTGAATCTTGAGATCTGGTATGTGGTGCGCAACGTCAAGGGCGAGGAAGTGAGCCACAACAGCAAGCTGTATAACCTCAATCTGAACGCGGCGTACGTCGCTCAACTGCAGACTAGCGGCATTGGCTATAACGACACCTTAGAACTCGCGCCCGGACAATACGGGTTGCGCGTGGTCGTACGCGACAACATTACCGGCAGAGTGGGCAGCGTCTGGGCGCCGCTGCAGGTCAACTGAAGAGCACTCCCCTCCATGCGGCGGTCACTTCCCCGCCGAAAGTTCTCCGGCGCGGCCGCGAACGCGCAAGGTGAGAGGCAACACCCCTGCGATCACCAGCGCGACCACCAGTCCCGCAAAGCCTGACCTGAACGAGTGGGTGCGCGCGGCCTGATAGCCGACCAAGGCCGGGCCGAGAAAGCCGCCGAGGCCGGCCGCGACGCAGTTGATCGTTCCGGTAGCCATGGCCGCTGCGGTATCAGAAAGGAACGCGGACGGCATAGCCCAGAAGCTGGGCAAGAAGGCGAGTAGGCCGGCGGCGGCAATTGAGAACAGGATCAGCGAAGGCACGGTTCCCCAATCCGCTCTGCTTAGCACAAGTAACGCGGCCGCCGTCACCCACAGAGGGATCGCGGTGTGCCAGCGCCGTTCGGCGGTGCGGTCGGAATGCCAACCGTTTATCTGCATGGCAACAAACCCCAGCAGGTTCGGCAAAGCCACCAGCAGAGTTACCTTGATGTCGCTCAGTCCCGACAAGCGCTTGATCATGGTGGGCAGCCAAAAGGCCAAGGCGTACGCCGAACCATTCTGTACGAAGTGCAATGCGGTGAGGATGACAACGTCGCGATTCCGGAGCGCCTGCCACACGGTATAGGCGTGAACCGACTTCTTGGCCTGCTTCTCTTTCTCCAGTTGATGGATGACCCACTGCCGCTCATCGGCGGGCAACCACTTGGCCTGATGCGGCCAATCGGTCAGATAAAACCAGGTCATCACCCCGAAGAACAGCGCGGGCAGACCCTCCAGAATGAACAACCACTGCCAGCCTCGCAGGGTGCCCCAGTGGACGCCCAACAACAATCCCGAGACGGGGGAACCGACCACGTAGGCTAAGGGAATGGCAGCCATGAAACCGGCAATTGCCTTGGCGCGATCTTCATAGACGAACCAGTGGGTAAGATAAACAATGATCCCGGGGAAAAATCCCGCCTCCGCCAGTCCCAGAAAAAACCGCATGGTGTAGAACTGATGCGGGGTGTGGATAAAGGCCATCCCGATTGTGACCAGTCCCCAGGAGACCATGATGCGCGCGATCCAGCGCCGTGCACTCCAGCGCTCGATGATGAGGGTTCCGGGAATTTCCAGGATGACGTAACCGAGCGCGAAGATGCCCGCTCCGAAGCCGATTACGCGATCATCGAAGCCAAGATCGCGCGGCATTTGCAGGGCCGCAGTGGCAAGATTATTGCGATCGAGGTAGGCAATTACATACAGCAGGAGCACATACGGCAGAAGACGCAAGGCAATCCGACGGCGGGCGCGACGAGCAACGTCACCGGCGAGAATGACTGGGGCAGCCAATTTGTTTCTGCGAAAATCAGACTAGCGGTCAGAGCATGCGACCCGAGAATCACGCGATTATATATCGGCCGCAATCAGGCGGCATCGTCAGGGCGTTTTCACCGCGACCTTTCCGGTCAGTTCAATCTGCGCCGCGGACCGCGCCACGTACACATCGAAATCGCCGGGCTCAACCTTCCAGTCGTGCTTCTTGACGTCATAGTATGCGAATGCCCGGCGATCGAGTTTCACCGTAACTTGCCGGGTCTCGCCCGGAGCCAGGCTGACTTTGGCGAATCCCTTCAGTTCTTTCTTGGGACGCGGAACGCCGGAATGCTGATCTCCCACGTAAACCTGCGCGACTTCTGCGCCGGGACGGCTTCCGGTATTGGTGACTTCAAAGTGCACTTCGGCGGGCTGGTCCGCGGAGGTTGACAGGGTGATGGTGAGATTCTTGTAGGCAAACGTGGTATAGGAAAGACCGAAGCCAAACGGGAACAGCGGTTTCACTCCCGACTTGTCATAGCCGCGGTAGCCTACGAATACGCCCTCGGTGTATGCCACCTTTTTATCTCCACTCTTGGGGTAGTAGGTGTCGTGCGCGGGATTCTCTTCCCAGCGCCGGTCGAACGTCATGGGCAACCTGCCCGACGGGCTGAAGTCTCCAAATAACAGTTGGGCCAGCGCGGCGCCGCCTTCTTGTCCGGGAAACCAGGCCTCGAATATTCCGGGCACGTGATCCACCCATGCGTTCATATCAACGCCACCGCCCGACGTAATCACCACAACCGTGTTCTTGTTGATGGCGGCAATCTGGTTAATAAGGTCGTCCTGTCCCGCAGGCAGGGCGAACATCCGGTCTGCGCTCTCACCTTCGATGGACTGGTCGAAACCTACCGCCAGCACCACCGCATCAGCATGAGACGCTATGGCCTTGGCTTCGGCGCTGACCAGCTCCTCTGGGCGCACAATGCCGAAGGTCAGTCTCTGCTTGCCCCAGCCCTTTTTCAAAAAGTATTCGAGTTTGATCTGGTGCGGGCCAGGCTGCAGCGAAATCTTGACCTGGCTTAGAAAGGCAAAAGCCTGAGTCCAGTCGTCAATTACCAGCTTCTTGTCGACATACAGCCGGTAGCCGCCGTTCTCTCCCGGGCCCTGCACGAAAGCCAGGTGTTCGCCGGGGACGGTCGGCGTAAAGTATCCGGTCCAACGAATCGAGACGTCATTCACAGCCATGCCCCCCGCGGCAGCCGGATCGTAGATGGCTTTCTTGTCCGCCCGCTCAATGCCTGGTTTGCCGGACAGATTCGCGTTGTCGTAGAACTCCGCTTTCAAACCGGCTTCGCCGCCGCTGGCCTCGGTCGTGAATTTGGTTTGCCCCGCCATTTCTTCCAGGGTCGGGATTCCAGCCGCGTAGTAGACCTTGGTGCCCGCACCCAGATAGTTGGCGATTCCTTGCAGAAAGCTCACCGTCGCAAATGGCTGAACCTCGCCGCTTCCGCCGCCCACGGGTCGTCCGGGGTGGGCATCCGGGCCGATCACGGCGATGGACTTGATCTTTCCCTTGTCCAGGGGCAAGAGGTTGCCGTCATTCTTCAGCAGCACCATGCCCGATCGCGCACCCTCCAGCGCTACCTGAGCGCCGTACGCGTTGAGCCGGGAAATGGAGGTCTCGGTCTGATCGCGATCCATCCAGCCAAAGCGAATGGCGGTTCGCAGAATGCGGCGCACCTTGTCGTCAATCGTGGCCTCGCTGACTTTACCGGAGTGGATGGCCGGCAAGAGGAGGGTGCGATTCATGAATTTCCCGGACGGCATCTCCAGGTCCAGCCCGCCGTTTGCCGCGCCCACCGCGTCGTAGGTGGCATCCCAGTCGGACATCATGATTCCCTGGAAACCCCACTCTTTCTTGGCCAGGTCTGTGTTAAGAGGTCCGCTCTGCGTAAGATGGAGGCCGTTGGTGAGGTTGTAGGAATCCATCACCGATCCCACGTTCGCTTCCTTTATGGCAGCCTCGAATGCGGGCAGATAGATTTCGCGCATGGTGCGTTCGTCGATGATGGAGTCCAGGTTGTGGCGGTCAAACTCGGAATTGTTTCCCATGAAGTGCTTGACGGTCGCGCTGACCCCCTGGCTTTGCATTCCTTCTATATAACCAACTGCGGTACGAGCCGCGAGGAAAGGGTCTTCGCCAAAATATTCAAAATTCCTGCCATTCAAGGGCGAGCGATAAATGTTCACTCCCGGTCCCAGCATGAAATGCACTCCGCGGGCGCGCGCGTCCTGACCGACAATGGTCCCCATCCGCTGCGCCAGCGCCGGGTCCCACGCCGCCGCCATTCCCACGCCACCAAAGGCGGTGGAGGCGCCATAGTTGCGGACTCCAATCGGCCCATCCGACATCTTCAGCCGGGGCAAATGAATGTGGGGAATGTCGCGAATGTAGAAATCATCGACGCCGCCGATCAGGTCCACCTTCTCTTCCAGAGAAAGCTGCTTGAGCAGCGAGTCAACGCGGGCTTCGATGTCCGCCGGAGAAGGTTGTGCCGTCTGGCACAGCGCGGGGAGAACGAAGAGTAGAAGAACTGCACCAATCCATTGGGCTTTGATTCGTTGAGCTTTTATCCGTAAGATCTTGCGCATCATGTCAGCCTCCGCTTTAGCAGTTCTCACCGTTGCACTCTTCCCGAGCCATCGCCTCTGAGCAGCGCATTCACTTCCTCCGCGGTGGAGCGGCTGAAGTCCCCTTGCTGGGAGTGTTTGAGGCAGCTCGTAGCCACCGCAAACTCGAGCGCCTCCTGATGGGTGGGCAGCACCTGAAAGCCGTAAATCAGGCCCGCGGCGAAGGAATCGCCCGAGCCTACCCGGTCCACAATATGAGTGATTTCGTAAGAGCGGCTGAGGCTGAACTTCTGCCGGTCATTGAGGCAGGCCGACCAACCGTTGTGCGATGCGCTCTTCGATTCCCGCAAGGTGATGGCGATGGCCTTCAGGTTCGGATACTCGGCCAGCACCTTCGCGGTCAGCTTTTCGTATTGCGCGCGATCCAGCTTGCCGGAGTGCACATCCACTTCGGCCTCGATGCCCAGCGCCATCTGCACATCTTCTTCATTAGCGATGGCGATATCTATTTTCTTTACCAGCTCGCGCATCACATCCGCGGCGGGCTTCCCCCACTTCCACAGGTTCTTGCGATAGTTCAAATCACACGACACCGTGATTCCCTTGGCCTGCGCCTTCTTTGCCGCCTCGAGCGCCAGGTCGGCCGCCGAACTGCTGATGGCGGGGGTAATGCCGGTGACGTGGAACCAGCCCGCGCCCTCCAGGGCGCTTTCCCAGTCGATGGCTCCCGGCTTGGCCAGCGCGATGGCGCTGTTCTCGCGATCGTAGACCACCTTCGACGGACGTTGATTGGCGCCGGCTTCGACGTAATAGACGCCCATCCGTCCCTTGCCGCGCACGATCCTGGAGGTGTCCACGCCGAAGCGGCGCAGTTCACCTACCACAGCATCAGCCACCGGATTCTTTTCGGGTAGAACGGTCACAAAAGCCGCGGGCAGGCCCAACTGGGAGAGCGCGACCGCCACGTTGGCCTCGCCGCCTCCAAAAGTCGCCACGAACTGCCCGGTTTGAAGAATTCGTTCGAAGCCCGGCGGCGCGAGTCTCAACATGATTTCGCCAAAAGTTACGGTCGTCTTTGTCATTTCCCTCTATTCGGCCCCTTACATTGTCGTTCAGGTTTTCTTTGCGTCATTTGTGGGGTCCTTTGCGAACTTTGCGGCAAAAGCTCTTAACCGCAAAGGGCGCAAAGAAAAGCCGCAAAGGACGCAAAGGAAAGAGCTTCGCGTTCACGTTCGATCGCCAACTCAGCGACCTTTCTTTTCCTTGCCCGCGACCAGTTCGGCACCCATTGTTGCCAGAACGACGTCCTCGCTCGAGGAAAGGCCACTGACAGCCACGGCGCCGACTACCTCGCCGTCTCTCCACACCGGAATGCCGCCGCCCCATCCCACAAACTTGGGATCGCCGTAGTAAGAGATATCGTGGCCCTTCTCCGGATGCCGCACTCTGTCTCCGATGTCCTGGGTCGATTTGCGCTCCCGCGCCGCGGTCCACGCCTTGTTGGCAGCGATGCGGATGGAAGAGACCGGAGCGCCGTCCATGCGGGCAAAGGCGATCAGCTCGCCGTGCGAATCGGCCACGGCAATTACAGCGGCCTTTTTCTGATGCAACGCCTTTTCGACGATACGGTCGATGATTTGTTTGGCTTCGGAGTAGTCGATGGTCTGGGTGGTTTTCATTAGCCCCTTCTACCTAGGCGAGCGCCCGAGCGGAATGGATTGTAAATCAGGGGAGCGAACGGAGCACAACCCAATTCAGCTTTTTGCGAGGTGAAAGTGGCTTGGGCAAAAAAAAGACGGACCAGGCAGGAATGCCTGGTCCGGGATAACGCAAGTTCTAGAAGTCGAACTTCAAGGCGAACTGTATCAAACGAGCCTGAGCGTTGCCGATCGTGCTGGTCACAACTCCAAAGTTGGGGTTGTTCGCAGTGCAGCAGGTGCCGTTAGGCGGTCCGAACTGAGGATGGTTAAAGAGGTTAAAGAACTCGGTACGGAATTCGATGTTCCCCCATTCACCGATGGCGGTTTTCTTGAATACCGCCCAGTCGAAGTTCGTGATGCCCTGCTGACGGAGAGTTGGATCCACGCGAGACTCATCGCCGAAGCTCCAAGCCGCAGGATCGGTGAAACAGCTTGTGTTGAACCAGCCACCCAACTTGGACGTTGGACTTCCGGACACGTCCTTTTTGCAACCCGGCACAACGTTGGGTCTGAGACTGCCGATGCCAAGGCCCGCGCCCGAAAGTGAATTCCCCTTACCATAGCTGATCTTCACGGGGAACCCGCGTTGGAAGGTGGTTATGCCGTCAATCCCCCACCCTGAAACCAATTTACCGCCTACCCCGTTCACTCCACTGAAGTACTTCTTTCCACGGCCAAAGGGCAGATCCAGCACATAGCTGATGACCAGGCGTTGCGAAACATCTTGTGAGGAAATCGAACGCTCGCCCGCCAGATTGTTCCAATCCTGAATATTGCCTACGCCGCCTGACACTCCGCCCTCTAACCAAGAGGTGAGAGTGTCCGTGTTGGAGAGCAGCTTTGCGTTGGTGTAGGCGACCAGCATGGTGCCGCCACCTTGGAAGCGCTTCGTGACCGTGGCCTGCAGCGAGTTGTAGGTGCTGCCGCAACAGCCAAAGCCGTTAAATTGCAGGCCAGCATACTCAGGGAAAGGCCGGAGGAGCTGACCTTGAGTAAGCTTGCCGGGCTGCAAGTTACCAGTGAGATTCACGCTAAACGGGTAGACCGCAACCGGTAGAGCAATATCCGGGACAGCCTGTCCCCCGTCAAATTGCTGCTGCGCTTGGTTGATGAATCTGTCCGGTATCTGATCCACGTTGGTGTTGAACTGTTCCAAGTGGACGCCGTGTGAACCTGCATAGGCCACATCGGCGAAGAAGCCTCCAGGCAACTCGCGTTGGATACCAAAATTCCACTGTTCAACGTACCCGTATTTTTGTTTGGTGTAGGCGGTCGCGCTAAGAGGCTGTTGATTGAGGCCGTACAGGGACACATTGGGTTGAGGGTTCCGGCCAGCCACCGGCACCAGGTTGTTCGCTCCCCCTGGTGCGGTATTGAACGGTCCCTGACCGAGACAAGTGAAGTTGGCAGCACCCGGCGCGCTCAAAGTGCATGTGTTTTGATTCAAGGTGGCCGCGGGTGTGAGTCCCTTGTCGTTGCTGGCGAAGAACGGCGAGGTTGCGCTGCTCACCGGGTCGATGTAGGGGTTTGTACCGAACGAGACATAGTTCGGAATGAAGAATATTCCGTAGCCGCCCCGCACGACGGTCTTCTGATCCCAGCTATAGGCGAATCCAAGCCGGGGCGAGAATTCCTTCTTGGAAAGCGGCAAATTGTTCCTGCCGTCGTTCACCCCCGTCTTGACCAGGAAGAGGTCTCCGGGACACGCACTTCCCGCCGTGCCGCCGCAGCCGGTAACCGAGGAATTGGCGACGTCAGGATTGAAATAGGTCATCTTGTCAAAGCGCTCTGACCACGGTCCCTGGAGTTCATAGCGCAGTCCGAGGTTCACAGTCAGCTTGCTGGTGGGGTGGTAGTTGTCGCCAAAATAAAAGGCCCGGTAGGTTTGCTTGCCTGAAACTGGGCCTGAAATGACCAGCGAGCCGTTGGTCTGGTTGCCGAACGCAGCCCCCGCCCCCAATCCGTAACCCAACAGGAAATCAGCAAAGTCGAGTCCACCAGTGGCGCCGCTGGCGTTCTGCGCCAGGCTCTGGGTCCACGATCCGTTAAAGGAGATGAGGCCTCCTCCAGTGTTGGTCTGCAGATAATTGTCATACCCCTCTTCAAGCTGACCGCCCCAGACGAAGGTGTGTCGCCCGCGAATCATCGTGATCTGCGGAGAGAAGTTCCACTGGGTGTTGAAGTCATTGATTGAGCTCTGCCCCTGGCTGCAGGTGATGTTAGTGTCGCTGACTCCAAAGCAAGGAGTAAGAGGCGTACGCTCGGTATCGGGCACCAGGGCGTTGTAGGCGGCGGGCCAGCCCTCCTGGGTTACGTCGAACCCAGAATTGATGGGCAGGCGCAGATAGTGGAAGCGGCTGATGCTGATGTTGAAGTCAGCAATGGTGGTCGGACTGAAGGTGTGGGTGTAACCGACGGCAAGGCTCTTGCTGCGAGTGTTCTCCGCGCAGCGATCCTTGCAGAGGCCTGTGCCGAATGGGTCCTGCGCCAGGCTCAACAGCTTCCAGTAGGAAAAGCGCCCGAATACACGGTTGCTGGCGTTGATGTTCTGATCCACTCGGCCAACGTACTCGTCCACGTTCCCGCCCGTGCTGGCCGCCTTGATGAAATTGTTCGTCAAAGCGCCGTTGGTAGGCAGGGGAATAAATTGCAGCAGGAACTGCGACGTGGGATTGATGCGGCCCGCGGGAATGATGTTACCCGCAAAGGGAGTGCGGACGTTATTGGTAGTGAGAGGGTTGGGATCGACCGTGAGCGGATCAAACAGGGTCGGTACGCCAGCGGCAGAAAAGTCGCCGGTTCGCTCCGCGGCGGTTGGTACCGTCGTCGTAAAGACCGTGCCCGACCGCAGACGATAAGCTTCCCAACTGAAGAAGAAGAAAGTCTTGTCCTTGATCGCGGGACCGCCAAAGGTTACTCCGTACTGGTTCTGGGTGAATGGCGGCGGTTCATTCTTTTTGCCAGCCGCGATCTGAGACCCTTTCAGGAAATATTCATTGGAGTTGAAAACCTTATTGCGCAGATATTCGTACGCCGACCCGTGAAACTTGTTGGTTCCCGACTTGGTGCTCAAGTTGATCACACCACCGGAGAACTTGCCCCACTCTGGACCAAGGTTGTTGTATTGCACCTTAAATTCCGCGATCGAGTCTTGAGTTGGGGTCAACAGCGGCAGGTTGATGTAACCGATGTTGAGGGGCTGGCCGTCCAGATATTCCGCGCTTTGGTTGGCGAAAGAGCCGCCAATCTGATAGTTGGCAAAATCAAATGGATTCTTGCCCACAGGTGAGCCCGTAGTGTTTCCCTGCGGAATCACCGACGGAGCGACGGCTGCGAGACTGTAGATATTGCGCCCGTTCAGGGGCAATTCGTTGGCCTTCCGCTGCTCGACCACCTGGCCCAGAGACGACGTTTCCGATTGCAGCAGCGGCGTTTCGGAAGTCACTTCGACCGTCTCCGTGGCCTGGCCGATGGGCAACGACACATCGATCTTCGAGCTCTGCTGCACTTGCACCACGACCGGCTCTTGCGTGATCCGTTTGAACCCTGCCTTCTCAACTTCAATCCGGTAGTTTCCCGGAATCAGGTTCACGAACGAATACAGGCCGTCTGATCCTGTGGGCTGGATGCGCTTTTCTGCAGTTCCCAGATTAGTCAGCGTCACCCGGGCATCGCTGATCGCGGCGCCGGAAGGATCCGTAACCAGTCCGGTAATGGAGCCGTAGGTGGATTGCCCTTGAACGAAGATGCAGGTTGAGAAGGCGACAAACAACGAGAGAAGCAGCGAGAACGCTCGGCGAGAAATCATTAACCCACCCCCACGCGAAGTGCACAGAATTAAGAACCCTGTGGTAATCCGACCTTCTTGGGTCGGACTCCGGCCCGCAATCATATTGCTCCACGCGTTTTGTCATACCCGATAGAACGTTGTCAAGAACAAAGCAAGGCCTTCTCCAAGTAAACGATTACCTAAAGATGAATTTCATAATTTTCGACTCTGCTGCCGGGGCGTGGTTGACGGAAAGGGCATCGCTTTTTCGCGCCACAGACCGCGATTCTGCGACGGCTGACACACGAGCTGCACTGTCTTGGCTGTGTGCAATCACTGCTTCGGCGCGATATGCTAACTGGGAAGGTTCCCACGTTACGGTCGTCAATGCCGCGCATCGCCCTCATTATTCCGGTTCTGGTCTGCTGCATAGCCCTGGCGATGACGGCGGCGCCGGTGTCGCTGTTCGAAACCAGAGCGCCGCGCGGGCTGGATTTCATCCTGCAAAATTCACCCACGCCACAGAAATACCTGATCGAGACCATGCCGGGCGGCATCGCGCTGTTCGACTACAACAACGATGGCTTGCTCGATATTTTTCTGGTCAACGGCGGACGTGTGACCAGTCCCATGCCTCTGCCGGAGAATTTCGATCGCAACAATCCGCTCTACTGGAATCGTCTGTACCGGCAGAATAAAGACGGCAGTTTTACCGACGTCACTGAAAAAGCCGGATTGGCTAACGTGGGAGACGGAAACTACGGTATGGGAGTGGCGGCCGGTGACTACGACAATGACGGCTTCCCGGACCTGTACGTGACCAGCTATGGAAAAAATGTTCTCTATCACAACAACGGCGACGGCACGTTCACGGACGTGACCGCAAAGGCGGGAGTCGCGGCCGGCGGCTGGTCGGTTTCAGCAGGCTTTTTTGATTACGACAACGATGGCAGGCTCGACCTGTTCGTCACTCGCTACATGGAGTGGGACACCAAGCGCAGCAAGACCTGCGGCGGAGAGTGGCACACTTACTGTCCGCCGGAAGAATTTCCAGCAACGACCAGTATTCTCTATCACAACAACGGAGACGGCACTTTCACCGATGTCAGCCAGAAGTCAGGCATTGCCGCCAAGAAGGGCCGGGCGCTGGGTGTGGCTTTCGCGGACTACGATGACGACGGCTACACTGATATATTCGTCGCCAACGACGGCATGCAGCAGTACCTGTACCACAACAACCGCGACGGCACCTTTACCGAACGGGCCCTCGAAGCTGGCACCGCGCTGTCAGAGGACGGACGTCGGTTGTCCGGCATGGGAGTGGTTTTTCAGGACTATGACAACGATGGCCGGCCGGACGTGATCGTGACGGAACTTCCCCGCGAAATCTATGGCGTCTACCATAACGAGGGCAATGGCACGTTCAGCTATGGCAGTCTCGAGACCGGCCTCGGAGTGCTCTCCAGCGGAAGCTCGGGCTGGGGCGTTGGCCTGGAAGATTTTGGCAACGATGGCTGGAAGGATCTCTTCGTCGCGCAGGGCCACGTTCTGGACAACGTCGAGCAGATCGATCCCTCGCTGCACTATTGGGAGCTGCCTCTGTTGGCGATGAATCACAATGGCCGCTTCGAGCGTATGGACTCCGGCAGCCCGTCTCCGGCAGCGGGCCGCGGAGCGGCCTTTGGCGACCTGAACAATGACGGATGGCAAGACGTGGTCATGACAGTTCTGGGCGGGCCTCCGCAGTTTTTTTTCAATCGCGGCGGCAAACAGCACTGGCTGGTCATCTCGCTGCGCGGCACACGCAGTAATCGGGACGGCTTCGGCGCTCGCGTCCGCGTCAACGGCCAGACTCGGTTCGCTACCTCAGCCGGAAGTTATCTTTCATCCAGCGACAAGCGGCTGCATTTCGGATTGGGAGCGGCCGAAACTGCGAAAGTGGAAATTGCCTGGCCTTCCGGAACGCGCCAGACCTTGAATGACGTTCACGCCGACCAATTCCTGGAAGTCCGCGAACCGGAGAAACCTTGATCCGAATCCTGTTGATGTTTTGGCTGGCTTGGCAGACGGTCTCACCCGAGGCTCTGCAACACTTGCAGGCGGGCGCGGAAGCCGAGAAACAGCGGCACTTCGACGTTGCCATCGCCGAATTCAAGAAGGCCACGGAGCTCGCTCCCACACTGGCGGAAGCTTTCGTAAATCTTGGCCAGGCCTACATGGAGCATCAAGATTATGGCGCCGCGATCGCGCCGCTGAAGCACGCTCTTGAATTGTCTCCGAACCTCGCGGGCGCGCATCAGTTGTTGGGATACGCGCTGCTGGCGGAGGGCTATAGCGCCGAGGCGATTCCGCACCTGGAGAAAGTCCAGGAGCGGACGGCATTGGGAATCGCGCAGATCGGGACGGGGCAATTACAGGCAGCGGTAGAAAATCTCCAGGCTGCGCTGGCCCAGCACCCTAACGATCCAGATTTGCTTTATTATCTCGGTCGCGCCAGCGGACTGCTTTCGAAGCAGTCCATTGACACGCTGCAGGCAGCGTATCCTGATTCGGCGCGCGCCCATCAGGCACTCGCGGAAAACTACTACGTGCTGCGGCAAATGCCCCAGGCCGAAAAAGAGTTTCTCGAAGCTTTGCGACTTCGCCCCGACACCCCAGAGCTGCACCTGGAGCTCGGGCTGGTCTACGCCGGTTCGGCGCAGTGGCCCAAAGCCGAAGAACAGTTCCGTGCCCAGACCAAACTGCAGCCCGGAAATGCCGAAGGCGCTTATCGCCTGGGCACCGCGCTGTTACAACAGGGCAAGGCCAGCGAGGCCAGAATAGAGTTGCAACGTGCCGATCGTTTGCAGCCGGAGATGCCAGAAACCCTCTACTCGCTGGGCAAGGCCGCCGCGCTTGCCGGAGACCAGGCAGGCGCCGAAAAGGCGTGGACAAAACTGCTTTCCATCGAGAAAGGTTCAAGCCTCTCCGCACAAACGCACTTCGCCCTGGCTGGCCTCTATCGGAAACAAGGCAAGACGGCGGACGCAGAGCGCGAAACACGGGAGTTCCAAAAATTGCAGAATCCCGCGGCTCAACCAGAAAGGACACAGTAGTTCTGCAGCTCAAAGACCTCACTCACTATGCACAAACTCAGAGTGCTTGGAAAGGTAATCGAATCCGGACTGGTCGCGATCGTGCGGACCCATAGCCCGGAACTGGCTACCCGCATCGCGGAGGCCTGTGCTCGCGGAGGCGCGGCAGCAATTGAGATCACGTTCACGGTTCCCGGTGCGGCCGCCGTGATCGAACACCTCGCCAAAGAATACAAGTCGGGAGAAATCCTCATCGGTGCCGGAACCGTTCTCGATCCCGAGACCGCGCGCATCGCCATTCTGGCCGGAGCCCAGTACATCGTCAGCCCGTCGGTGAGTGTTGAAACCGCGCGCCTCTGCAACCGTTATCAGGTGCCGTATATGCCGGGCGCAGGAACCATGCGCGAGATCGTGGACGCGATGGAATGTGGCGCCGACATCGTGAAACTTTTCCCCGGGGAAACTCTAGGACCAGCCTTCGTGAAGGCGGTGAAAGGTCCTTTGCCCCAAGCTTCCCTGATGCCGACCGGCGGCGTAAGCGTCGACAACGTTGCGGATTGGATCAAGGCCGGAGCGGTCGCGGTCGGAGTGGGCGGCAGCCTGACCGCGGGCGCGGAAAAAGGTAATCTGCAACTGGTCACCGACACGGCGAAACAGTTTGTGGAGAGGATTCGACTCGCTCGGGGAAAATAGGACTCCCTACAGACGACCATGAAGCCCTGGAAAAAAGACGACGACCTCTTCGCTCTTGTGCGGCGGGAATTATTTACCTGCGTGGTGGGCGATGTCATGGACAAGCTGGAGCTGCAGCATCAATTTCTGCCTCCCCAGATTCGCCCGCTGCGAGCCGACATGGTCGTCGCAGGCCGCGCCATGCCGGTGCTGGCCGTCGACGTCTTCGCAGAAAAGGTTATGGGTACGGCAAACCAGCTCATGGCCAAGCCCTTCGGCCTGATGCTCGAAGCGCTCGATGATCTGCATCCCAACGAGGTGTACGTCAACACCGGCTCATCACCGCGCAATGCGCTGTGGGGAGAGCTGATGAGCATCCGGGCTCGCAAGCTGGGCGCGAGCGGGGCCGTCCTGAATGGTTATACGCGCGATACCAAAGCCATCCTCGACCTGAATTTCCCGACTTTTTCCTGGGGCCCGTACGGTCAGGATTCGTCGCCGCGTTACAAGGTGGTGGATTTTCGCGTCCCGCTGGAAATCGGCGCGGTTCGCCTGCGCCCCGGCGACATTCTTTTCGGAGACATCGACGGAGTGTGTGTTGTTCCGACCGAAGCCGCAGACGAAGTTTTCGCCAAAGCCCTGGAGAAAGTTCGCGGCGAAAAGCTGGTCAGAAAGGCGCTGGAAGAAGGCGGCAGCGCAGTGGCAGCATTCGAGAAACACGGCATCATGTAATTGAGCAACCGAGAACGGAGAACGAAAAACTAGCAACTGGTCTTTATCATGTGAGCCCCGTGATGTTAACCGCATGATGTTGACGACGTAATGATAACCATCGATCTGTCCGGCAAATCGATCCTGATCACGGGCGCTCTCGGCGCCATCGCTGAACCCATGGTCCGCAAACTAGTGGAGGCCGGCGCAACTCTTATCCTGCTCGACATCAAGCCAGAAGAAACAGCCAGACAAACTCTGGTCGACTGGAAAATTCCGCCAGCGTCGTATGTTTATTTCCCGGCTGACATCACGGACTCTGCCGCGCTGGCACGGGTAGTGACGGAATCTTTCCGTCGCTTCCCTGCCCTCGATACCGTTCTCGGCCACGCCGGTGGCTGCGGCCTGCATCCTTTCGCGACCACTTCCGAAGCAGATTACGACCGCATCTTTCGCTTCAACTATTTCGCCCAGGTCAATCTGGCCCGGGCCGTCTTCGCGCAGTGGATCGAGCGCAAAATTCCCGGACACATGATCTTCACGTCATCGTACGTAGCTCGTATGCCGCACACCCAGATTCCTTCTTATGCCTCCGCAAAGGCGGCACTGGAAAATTTCGCCCGCTGCATGGCGTTGGAATATGCCGGGACCGGCATTCGCGTCAACGTGGTCTCTCCGGGAAACGTCGCGGCCGGCAGCTCGCTGAAAGTCTTCGACGAAGATCCTGCCTACCGGGAATTTGTGCTGCGGGTCTCTCTGGGACGACGAAACAGTCCGGAGTCGATCGCAGACGCGTTCGTGTTCCTGTGCTCGCCCCTGGCCAACGAAATCAACGGCCAGATACTCAGCCCCGACTACGGCGCCGGCATCGGCAATCGCTTATGAAAATTGGCCTGGGCCTCTATCGTCACATGCTGACGCGCGACTACTACGACTTCGCGCGCCAGGCCGGATGCACTCACGTGGTTGTGCATCTCGTCGACTACTTCAACCAGGGCGCGTCGAACCCGCGCAACAATCAGCCTTCAGGCGGGAAATATGAACCTTGGGGAAGAGCGGGCAATCCCGAGCAGCTGTGGACGGTCGACGAACTGACAACTCTTCGCCGCGAGATTGAAGACGCGGGCCTGGTCCTGGCAGCGATCGAGAATCTCGACCCGGCACATTGGCACGACATTCTTCTCGACGGCCCGCAGCGGCCTCAACAAATCGAGAAGGTCAAGACGATTATTCGCCGCATGGGTGAGGCGGGCATCCCGGTCCTGGGATACAACTTCAGCCTGGCCGGCGTATGCGGCCGCGTAACCGCGCCCCTGGGGCGCGGACACGCCGTCACCCTCGGCATGGATGGCCCCGCCGAAGACGTTCCCATCCCGAATGGAATGATCTGGAACATGGTGTACGACCCTAGCGCGCCAAAGGGCACGTTACCTTCTATCTCCCATGAGGAGTTGTGGCGCCGCCTGGAAAGATTTCTGGCAGACGTGGTCCCGGTTGCCGAACAATCCGGCGTACGCCTGGCGGCCCATCCTGACGATCCTCCCATGCCGACCATGCGGCGCCAGCCTCGTCTCGTATACCAACCGGCGATGTATCAGCGCTTGATCGATCTCGCCCCCAGCCGGAGCAATGCGCTGGAGCTTTGTGTGGGAACGTTGGCCGAGATGACGGAAGGCGACATCTATGACGCCGTTGATCGCTACAGTAAACAGGGAAAAATTGCCTACATTCACCTGCGCAACGTGGTGGGCAAGGTTCCCACCTACCGCGAGACCTTTATCGATGAGGGCGACGTTGATATGTTGCGCATCCTGACCATCCTGGCGAACAACGACTTCGATGGCGTAGTTATTCCTGACCACACGCCGCAGATGACGTGCGCGGCTCCCTGGCACGCCGGCATGGCCCACACCATTGGTTTCATTCTGGCCGCGCAGGCCATGCTGAAGACGCCTTCCACAAAGCCTCGAGGAGTCCCCGCCGAACCGTCCGAAGCACGCGAGCTCACACGAGGCGCGAAATCTTGACGCCCGGGTCCTCGAGTGCTGCTGCTCCGCAGCCTAAGGGCCCTCTAATTATTGCTGCCTCCGTTTCCGCTCTCGGCGGCCTGCTGTTCGGTTACGACAACATCGTCATCAGCGGCGCCATCCACTATCTGGCGCTGTGTTTCAAGCTCGACGCCGCGGGCATCGGCTGGGCTGCCGGATGCGCCCTGATCGGATGCACCATCGGCGCCGCGGGGGCGGGCGCGGTGGTTGATCGCATCGGGCTGAAGAAAGGGCTCGCACTCTGCGCCGCGTGTTTTGCGCTGTCGTCGGTCGGCATGTGGTTTGCCGCCAGCCTCAACCAGTTCGTGATCTGGAGATTGATCGGCGGCCTGGGAATTGGCGCGGCGTCCATCATTGCGCCGATGTACATCGCGGAGATCGCTCCCGCCCGGCTTCGCGGACGACTGGTGACGTTGTATCAGCTTGGAATTGTGCTCGGCATCCTGGCGGCGGTGTTCGTCAACATGCTGATCCAGCGCATGGGAGATGAAGCCTGGAACACCACCGTCGGGCTGGCGCTGGATGTTTTTTGTCGGCGTAATTCCTGCGCTGTTGTTCGGAGCGTACAATCGTGCCCACGGTCGAGAGTCCGCGTTGGCTTATGAAGATGGGCCGGCGAGAGAGCGCGCTGGCCGTGCTCTCGAAAATAAACGATCGGACCACTGCGTTGGCCGAAGCCGGACAGATTCAGCAGTCCCTCACCCTTGAAGAAGGACATCTTTCGGAGCTGTTCACCACCTTCCGCCGGCCCCTTCTGATCGGAATCATGCTGGCGGGATTTTCGCAGCTCAGCGGCATTACGCCTCTGTTTTCTTTTCTCCCGGAAATCTTCAGGTCCGCGGGAACGGCCACCAGTGACGCTTTCCGCCAGTCGGTGCTGGTCAGCCTGGTGAATCTTGTGTTCACGCTGTTTGCTCTGTGGCTGGTTGATCTCTCCGGACGCAAGAAGCTGATTCTCGCCGGGACGTTGCTGCAGTCCGTCTCTTTCGCCATGGTGGGCTGGTTTTATCACGTTCACGGCAGCGGACTGGCGGTGCTGATTTTCGTGATGACCTTCGTGGCTGGCCACGCCTTCGGAAACGGGGTTGCCTGCTGGGTCATCATCTCCGAGATTTATCCGACGAAGGTTCGCGGGCGCGCCATGTCCATCGCCACGACGGCGCTCTGGGTCGTCGGATATCTGGGCAATCAACTTTTCCCGCTCATGCAGAAACACCTGGGCAGCGACGGCACATTCTGGTGTTTCAGCGCCGCAGCCCTGCTAAATTTGTTGTGCGTGCTTTGGTTGGTACCGGAGACCAAGGGACGCACTCTGGAAGACATCACCCGCTTCTGGACTGCGCGACGCCCCTTTTCCGCGGAGCAAGGTCTCATGCCAGGAGAATAAGCATATGGACCGACATCTATTTCCTTACTTCCTGTTTCTGCTGATCTGCGCTGCCGCATTTGCCCAAGCTCCAGCTCCCCCGGTTGACGCATTAGTCTTGGCTTTTCGTGATGTGCAGGTTGACGCCGGCAAAGTCACTGGTTCCATCCGTTCATTTCAGGGACTCAACGGCCCTCCGTTTCCCGTCATGGAGGGCCTTCCGAACTTGACTCGGCAGTACAAAGCTCTCCACATCGATATGGTTCGCACGCATGACATCATGGGTCCCACGGATATTGCGGCGCGGTATTCGGAGGACAATCCCCTGTTAAAGTGGCTCGTCCCCGACTCCAAACAGAGGGCGGCTATGGTGCGCACCGCCCGGGTCACAGAAATCTTTCCGGACTGGAACGCCGATCCGGAAAAGGCCGAGAGCTATCACTTCGCCGCGTCCGATAAATTCATCCAGGCAATTCGGGAGTCCGGTGCCGAGGTCTATTACCGGATCGGCCGAAGTTTTGGCGCGGACTACACTGACCTGCCTGACTTAGACAAGTTTGCCGCCGTAGTGAAGCACGTCGCCATGCACTACAACCAGGGATGGGCTAACGGATTTCACGACAATATCCGCTACTGGGAATTCTGGAATGAACCTGACCTGCCATTGTTTTGGACGGAAAACGCCGGAAAAATTCTACGTGCTCTACGAAAAGACAGCGCGGGCGTTGAAGTCGGTTGATCCTTCCATGAAAATTGGGGCAGACGCCCAGGCGCTGGCTTTCAATGCCGGTCCCTACCGCGAGGGCCTGATCGAATATTGTGCCGCCCATAATGTGCCGCTCGATTTCTACTCCTGGCACCACTATGCGATGACTTCCGCCGATCCTTATGACATGGTCCGTATCGGTGCCGAAATAAGGAAACTCCTCGACGGGCAGGGATTTTCCAAAGCTGAAAGTGTCTTGAGCGAATGGAATCTCACTCCGGACTTCACCGAACGGGAACGGGCCCGCCTGCAAGGGATGGAGAACGCCGCCTTCATCGGCGCCGCTTTGATCTACCTGCAAGACTCGGCGGTGGATCGCGCACACTTCTACCGGGGCGACGCCGCGTGGATGGGATTGTTTGGACTACAAGGCGAATATTTCAAAACTGCACATACGTTCCGTGCCACAGGCGCCATGCTCCAAACTCCCGAGCGACTCACGCTGACCGGAGCGGATACATTCGGATTCGCCGCCATCGCTGGTCGCTCCCACGATGGCAAATCCGTGCAAGTTCTGATCAGCAACTACCAGATTCCTGCCAACTACCAGCCGCCTCCGATGACAGCTCCCGAAGGCTCGGCGCCAAAAAATATGCCCATGCCCGATTTTTCCACGATGAAGTTACTCGCCCCGAGACACGACATCGCGTACCGGGAGAATCAGGGGTACAAGCTGACGATCAACAATCTTCCCTGGGGGAAGAATGCGTCGTTTATCTTGAAGCGATATCGCCTGACGGAGGACCATAACCTGGACGTTGTCGAAGAAAAACAAGCGACCGGCGATTCCATCAAGATCTCAAATCCGTTGCCGCCTCCCGGTCTCGAACTGATCGAACTGCGGCGCCGCTAAGAGGCATAGGCTGCATGACAGCCGGCGGGACGCCGCCGCTACTTGTCGTCAGGCAGAATGTGAAATTCAAATTCTTGCAGGTCGCTTCTCAGCTGCTCGATCGAGTGAAAGCGAATCGCGCGAATTCCCACCGCGCGCGCTCCTTGAACATTCGGCTCCTTGTCATCCACAAACAGCGCTTCTGACGCTGCCACACCAACTCCGCGCAAACTGTGTTCGTAGATGGCAGCATCAGGCTTGATCAGGCTCACCTCGGCCGAGAATGTCAGATGGTCGAACTGGTCCAGCCAGGCGAACTTCTGCCGCACATAACGAACCATTTCGTGGGGCATATTGGAGAGCAGTCCAGTCTTGATTCCCGACGAAGACATCTGCCTCACCCAATCCACCATGGTGGGGTTGTCGTGGCCCCACATTTCAAGATCCCACTGGCGGAGTTGGGCGATTTGCTCCGGTATTAGTTGCGCGCCGGTATCTTTCGCCACCCCAGACCAGTAAGCCTCGGGAGATAGATCGCCGCGGTCATAGAGGAGCCGGTCGCGGTTCCAGAGCTTGCGGAAAGGGACGGCATCCATCCCAAACGGGGCCGCCATGCGTCCCATTTCTTCCTCGCTGGGCGGATAGCAGAGAACTTCGCCGTAGTCCAGAATCACGGCTTTTATCTTCGAGGGATTTGAGCGATCCATTCGGCCTCCTTATCCATATTCTCGCGTGAATGGGAATTGAGTCCAATGAATTGAAGTTTGCTCTGTGATAACTTGTGGGCGGCTTGCGATGTCAGAGAAGTTCACCGGGCCACATTTCTGACGGCTGGAGTCCGCATGAAGCTCACTGGAACTTTGCTGAAGGGTACAGTCGTGGCCGCTCTGGGCGGCCTTCTTTTCGGATTCGACACCGCGGTGATCTCCGGCACCACCAGTGCTCTGACCCAGACCTACAGCCTCACGCCATTTCTCTTGGGAGTGACTGTCTTCAGCGCGCTGTTTGGAACGGTTTTGGGCGCGATGCTGGCGGGTTTTCCGGGTGAACGTTTCGGAAGGCGCGACAGCCTGCGGGTGATGGCAGTTCTGTATCTGGTCTCGGGCCTGGGCTGCGCTCTTGCCTGGAACTGGCATGCCCTGGTGGCCTTTCGCTTCATCGGCGGATTGGGCGTAGGCGGCTCCTCGGTGCTCGGGCCCATGTACATCGCGGAAATTGCCCCGGCCAAATTGCGTGGCCGCCTGGTGGGAGTCTTTCAGTTCAATGTAGTGTTCGGAATTCTGGTGGCGTATTTCTCAAACTACGTCATCAGCCTGCAGCACTTTGGCGCCACGGAATGGCGTTGGGAACTGGGCGTGACCGCAATTCCCGCCGCGCTGTTTTTCGTGATGTTATTCACCATTCCGCGCAGCCCGCGCTGGCTGGTCAAAAAGGGGCGAGTGGCTGAAGCCCGTGAAGTCCTGCAAGCGACGGGAGACGAGAACTACGAACATGATCTGCAGGAGATCGTCGCCTCCATCGGTATCGAGCAGAGTCAGGCCACCGAGAAACTTTTCTCCCGAAAATTTGCATTTCCGATTTTTCTCGCGGTCAGCATCGGAATGTTCAACCAGCTTTCCGGGATCAACGCGATCCTCTACTACCTGAATGACATTTTCGCCCACGCCGGTTTCAGCAAGGTCTCCGGCAACCTGCAGGCGGTCGCAATCGGCGCCACCAATCTGCTCTTCACCATGATCGCCATGTCGGTGATTGACCGCCTCGGCCGCAAGACCCTTCTGCTGGTCGGTTCGGTCGGGACCGCCGCGTGCCTGACCGGAGTATCAGTGATCTTCTTCACTGGCCAGCACCAGAGCCTTCTGGTCTGGCTCCTGGTGGGCTACATTGCGTTTTTCGCTTTCTCCCAAGGCGCGGTCATCTGGGTTTATCTTTCGGAAGTTTTCCCCAATTCAGTCCGCGCCCAGGGTCAAAGCCTGGGGAGTTTCTCGCATTGGTTTATGAACGCAGCCATCTCCCTGATTTTCCCGCTGATGGCGGCGTCGTCGGGCGCTTATCCCTTCGTGTTCTTTGCGGCAATGATGGTGCTGCAGTTCTTCGTTGTGCTATTTGTCTATCCGGAAACCAAGGGCTTGTCTCTGGAAGAGATGCAGAAAAAGTTAGCGATCAGTTAGTTATCGGAGGGCAGGCATCGGCCACGTGGCAGGCACAGCCCACGTAGAGACGGCTGCCCTCAGCCGTCAGCCGTCGGGCCGTGCAAAGCTCGGCTAGGCGGGAGCGACACGGAATGACCGATGGACTTTCAAAGGGTGGAGTGAAGCCCGGAAATTCCTGATCGAGAGGCGTCAGAATTGCCGACTGACGCACAACTTTCCCCTCAAATCCCTATGAACTTCGCAAGATTCTGAGTTAGGATGCGCTCTATGTCGACGCTCTCTCTCTCCCGACGTTCCTTCCTGGCCATGTCCGCCATGCTGCCGTTCTCTCTGCGTGCATTCGCCGCGACGTCAATTCCAGTTGGTCTCGAACTCTATTCCGTCCGCAACGCATTGAAGGACGATCTCAACGGCACAGTCCGTACCGTCGCGCAAATGGGATACCAGTGCGTAGAATTCTATGCGCCATATTTTGATTGGACCGAGCCTCAGACCAAGGAGATGAGAAAGCTCCTGGACGATCTGGGCATCCGCTGCTACTCGACGCACAACAGCAGTTCGTATTTCACCGCGGACAATCTCAAGCGCGCCGGCGACATGAATCTGATACTGGGAAGCAAGTACGTGATCATGTCGAGTTCGCAGCCCAAGCCCGGCCTGGACGGATGGAAAGAAGTCGCCGACACCCTGAATGCCGCGGCCGACCAGCTCGCGCCGGCGGGCCTCAAGACGGGCTACCACAATCACCAGCTTGAATTCACTCCGATCGACGGTAAGCGTCCCATCGAAATACTGGCGAAGAACACAAGACCGTCGATCGCGCTGCAATTCGACATAGGCACGTGTCTGGAGGCGGGCTCCGACCCGGTAGCGTGGATCCGCGCCAACCCGGGACGAATCAGATCCATCCACTGCAAAGACTGGGCGCCCGGACCCGACAAAGGCTACACCGTTTTGTTTGGTGAAGGCGTGGCTGACTGGAAGGGCATCTTCGCCGCGGCCGAGAGCGTGGGTGGAATCGAATATTATCTGGTCGAACAGGAAGGCAGCCGATTCTCCGAGTTCGACACCGCCAGGAAATGCCTGGAGACATTCCGACGCCTGCACTCGTAGTAAGAACCGGTCTCTCCTTCTTCGATGTATTGATGCAGCCCTAAAACACTCCAACCCGTGAGCAACGGGATGCGTCGTATATTTGCAACCGGTTAACAAGTAGATGCCGACCACCTTTTGCGGTTTTGGCCGCCAAAGAGATCCCCATCAACCTGACATTCCCCGCGTCTGCCTTCCTGGATTGTTGCATCTGGTTGCAAGAATGTTGACACAAAAACTGTGCCGGTTATCTTGACCGTTCGAGTGTCTCCCAGTAGGATCGTTTATGTCGCTCCTATGTGCAACTGAGTTGCAACTACTAACAACCACTCGTAACTCATGAAGGTCTCCTCCATTCTCTTTTTCGTCGCCCTATGCCTGGGGGCACTTCCCTGCCGTGGCCAGGAATGGCCCTACTTCGTGACTTACTCCCACGATCTGGAGGAGCCCGATAACCTCGAGGTCGCGCTCAAGACCACGCAGGGCACGCCCAAGTTTGGCAACTACTTCGCCGGGGCAACGCTGGAACTGGAATACGGCGCTCGGGGCTGGTGGACTACCGAAGTCTATCTAAGCGGCCAGCACACTTCGAATGACAGCACCGTCTTCACCGGATGGAGATGGGAGAATCGCTTCCGTCCGCTGCTGCGCGACCACTTCATCAATCCCGTGCTCTATTTCGAATATGAAAATCTGAACCCAGCCGACCGCAGCCTGCTCGAAGTGGTTGGACACGACAGTATTTCCGATCTCCGGCTCTCGAACGCCCAAGGCCGGTCCGATACCGAACGCGAGTTGGAACTGAAGCTGATTCTCTCCAGCAACGCGAAGGGCTGGAATATTTCCGAGAATTTCATCACAGAGAAGAATTTGAGCGAGGGCGAGCCCTGGGAATTCGGGTATGCCCTGGGCGTGAGCCGCCCTTTGGCGTTGGCGGCGAGCGCCAAGGCTTGTGTCTTCTGCCGCGAGAATTTCTACGCCGGCGCCGAACTGTATGGTGGACTGGGAGATCTGGACGGATTCGGTTTGAAAGCTACGTCGCACTATGCTGCGCCCACCGTGGCTTTCAGTATTCCGCGCGGGCCGACGGTCAGCTTCTCACCCAACTTCGGACTGAACGCCAACAGCGTGGGAGTGATTTACCGCGTTAAGGTCGCGTATGAATTTCAGCAAATCTCGAATTGGTTCCGCCGGAGCGCGCGATGAGCGTCCGAGCGGCGGGGCTCGTCGCGGGAATGATGCTTTGCGCAGTACTGTTCAGCAGTGCAGTCGACAATTCGTGGATCGAAAAGGTCCCGGAAGCAGATCGCAACCGGACGAATCCCTTTGCGGGACAAGCCGAGGCTGTCGCTGCCGGCTCAAGGCTGTTTGCTGATCATTGCGCGAAATGTCACGGGGCGGATGCCCTGGGCCGCGGGAAGCGACCCAGCTTGCGGAGTAAAGAAGTGCAACAAGCCGCCGACGGCCAGATCTTCTGGTTTCTGAGGAACGGTAACTTGCGTCGCGGAATGCCTTCCTGGAGCTCGCTGCCGGAACCATCGCGCTGGCAGATCATCACCTATTTGAAGAGCCTCGGAGAATAGAACGCACGGGCGGTGCAAAGGATGGGCCCGTACTAAGTCCCGAATACGCGGAATCTATTCTCCGTCTGGCCCCGGACCTCGCACTTAATCGCGTACAACCCACCGGCCAGCCGCTCGCCCGGCGGCGCATCGGCCGAAGCGGTCGTCACGAAAAGCGTCTTGAGATCGGTGCCGCCAAATGTGCAGGTCGTGATATTTTTCACCGGCATGTCGATCACGCGATCAATCTTGCCATCCGGAGCGACGCGAACGATACATCCGCCGTAGTATCGGCAGTTCCACAGATATCCTTCTGCATCCATGGTTGAGCCGTCCGGCAATCCACGTTCGAAGTTCGCGAAGAAAACACGCTCATTCGCAATCGTCCCTGAGGCGCGATCGTAGTCGTAAGACCAAATCGTATTGGCCAGCGAATCTCCGAAGTAGAAACGCCGCCGGTCGGGGCTCCAGGTCAGCGTGTTGGAGATACCGACATCTCGCCGGTGTATGGTCACGCGGGAGTCCGGATCGATCCGATAAAGGATGCCATCCTTTCCGCCAGCTTCCGCCGCTGATCCGTCCGGATTCACGTTATTGCGCATCGAGCCCACCCACAACGATCCGCGCGGATCGACGCGGGCGTCATTGAAGCGGACGGCGGGCCATCCCTCCAGGTTGTAAATGGGTTCGTGGCAAAGATCTGAAGCGGGCTCCCACAGGAGCACGCTGGAGCCGAGGACCACTGCAAGCACGTCCTCCCGGTCGGTCAACGTGATTGCGGTCACGGGCTGATCGAAAAACCAGGTGCGTACGCACTGGTCCGCCAATGTGTAGCGATGAATCAGGAAGCGATTGATGTCGGTCCAGTAGACCGCGGAATGCGCCGCATGCCAGACCGCACCTTCGCCGCAGCGGTCGCCGGTCGGCGCGACGCAGACTGGTTGCGACGTAATTGGTCTTGTCGTCACTGCACGCCGATGCCGGCCAGCAGGCCGCCATCCACCAGGTAATCGCCGCCGGTGCAAAACGACGCCCGGTCCGAGACCAGGAAGGCTGCCAACTCCGCCACTTCCTCCGGCGTCCCAATACGCCCCAGCGGGTGAGCCTGGCCCCAACGTTGGAAGACCTCGGCGAGCGGAACCCCGGGCGCGAAGTTTCCTGCAGAACGCTCGAGCATAGGTGTGCGTATCGAACCCGGGCTGATCGAATTCACTCGTATATTGTCGGGAGCGTGATCGAGCGCCAGGGCGCGCGTAAGGCTGTGCACCGCGCCTTTTGACGTCGCATACGCCACGACCCCGCGCTGGCAGGCGTGTCCCTGTACCGACGCCAGATTGATGATCACTCCCCCGCCCCGCTTTTTCATCTCCGGCACGCTGTAATGCGCCAGGAGATAAATGCTGCCCACGTTCACCATCAGGCAACGGTTCCAGGTTTCCAGATCAGTTTCCACCGCCGTGCCAAAAGGATGAAACGCGGCCGCGTTCACGACAATGTCCAGACCGCCAAATTCTTTCACGGCTTTGGCCACCGCGGCCTGCACAGCATTCGGTTGAGTTACATCGCACTGTTGCACGTGCACACTCAATCCGCTGGTTTTGGCTTCGAGCGCCAGTTCCTGATTCGCGGCCGCTTCGATTCCACAAGCCAGGACGTTGGCTCCGCCCGCCGCAAAGCGCTTGGCGATCGCGCGTCCGATGCCGGTCGTCCCGGTGACAATCGCAACTTTGCCGTCAAATTCTTTCATGCAAGGCTCTCTCCGTCAGCTTCTAGCTCCCGGCTTCTAGCTCCTAGCTATTCCTTCCAAGCTCGTGTAGCTAGAAGCCAGTAGCTAGAAGCTTGGAGCTGCTCTCAATGACTCTCTCTCGGTATGCCCGCGCCGCGCGAACCCACTAGAAAATCAAGATCCGCACCGCGGTCTGCCTGCAGGACATGATCAATGTAGAGCTTCTGATATCCGCCGGTTGCCAGCGGGGGCGGCGGAGTCCACGCGGCTCGTCTGCGGACCAGCTCTTCAGGCGATACACAAAGTTCCAGCTTGCGTGCTTCCACGTCCAGCTCGATCTCATCGCCATCGCGAACCAGGGCCAGAGGCCCGCCACTCGCGGATTCCGGAGTTACGTGCAGCACCACGGTGCCGTACGCAGTCCCACTCATGCGCGCATCAGAAACGCGGACTACATCGGTGATTCCGCGTTCCAGCAGTTTTTTCGGTATCGGCATGTTCCCGACTTCGGGCATACCCGGATAGCCCTTGGGCCCCGCGCCCTGCAGTACCATCACCGAGTTCTCATCAACGTCAAGCGCAGGATCATCCACCCGCTTCTTGAAGTCTTCGATGTCTTTGAAAACTACCGCCCGGCCGCGATGCTTAAGCAAATGAGGACTCGCAGCGGAAGGCTTTACCACCGCGCCACCCGGCGCCAAGTTGCCCCGAAGTACCGCGATCCCGGCCCGCTCCTTGATCGGTTTTTCGCGGCTATGAATCACTTCTGCATTCCAGCACGGCGCATCGGCAGTGTTTTCTCCCATGGTCTTGCCGTTGACGGTGAGCGCATCGCGGTGGATCAGGTCGCCCAGAGCACGAACCACGGCAGGAACGCCTCCAGCGTAATAGAAATCTTCCATGAGGAACTTGCCGGAAGGCATCAGGTTCACCAGGAGGGGCAGCGCGTGTCCGAGGCGATCAAAATCGTCGAGCTCCAGTTTGACCCCTACCCGGCCCGCAAGCGCCAGCAAATGCAAAACCGCGTTGGTGGATCCGCCAATCGCCGCATTCACCCGGATGGCGTTTTCGAAAGCCTTGCGGGTCAGGATCTGTGACATCTTCACATCGTCGCGCACCATCTCGACGATGCGGCGGCCCGCCTCCTGCGCCAGCACGTAGCGTCGAGAATCCACCGCTGGGATCGTCGCATTCTGCGGCATCCCCATGCCCAGTGCTTCCACCATGCAAGCCATGGTCGAGGCCGTTCCCATGGTCATGCAGTGGCCAGCCGAACGGGACATGCAGGATTCGGCATCCATAAAGTCAGCGCAGCTCATCTTGCCGGCGCGCACGTCTTCGCTCATCTGCCACACGCTGGTGCCCGACCCGATGGTCTCGCCGCGGAAGTGTCCATTGAGCATGGCTCCGCCCGAAACCACCAGCGCCGGCAGATCGCAGCTCGCCGCACCCATCAGTAGCGAGGGCGTGGTCTTGTCGCAGCCGCATAGCAGGACGACTCCGTCGATCGGGTTGCCTCGAATCGATTCCTCCACGTCCATGCTCACCAGGTTGCGGAAGAGCATGGCAGTCGGCCGCAGGTTCGTCTCTCCCAGCGACATCACGGGAAACTCCAGCGGGAAGCCGCCGGCCTCGTACACGCCGCGCTTGACCCGATCCGCAATCATCCGGAAGTGAGCATTGCAGGGGACCAGTTCCGACCAGGTGTTGCAGATCCCGATCACCGGCCGGCCATCGAACAAGTTAGAGGGAAAACCCTGGTTCTTCATCCACGAACGATGAATGAATCCATCTTTGTCCTGGAGACCAAACCAGTGGGTGGAGCGGAGGGGAGCCTTTTTGTCGTTGTTATTCATATTTTTGGTGATACCTAAATCAACTTTGTCATCCCGAGCGCCGAGCCGCGCCGCGCTCGCGCGGTGACGCCAAGTCGAGGGACCCTGTGTTTGCCGTCAGCGGAACCGACGCGCCGGCGCACGTTCCGCTCCGCGCCAGATCCCTTCGACTTCGCTCAAGGCAGGCTCTTTGCAAGCTCAAGATGACACCTTCTTGGGAAACGGCGAGCACCCGGAACATATTACAGCTTCAACAAGGCTTAAGAAGCGAGGCCTTAATGCTGCGGCACGGGCACCGGCTCCGGCTCGGCCGAGCCATCCGCCCGCGGGTCTGAAGCAGCGAAGTTCACGTTGCTCCTGGAATTGTGCAGCACGGCTTGTCCCCGTCCCATCGCCGTCGAATATTCTTTCCTCACCTTGAAGTTGTGCCCCTTTTGCTCCAGCTCTTTCAACGTCTGCGGCGACACTCGCGATTCAATCAGAATGTTGCATCCGACTTCCTGTTCCACGGGCTGCACGGTGAAACGCGGCTCGGAGAGCGCAGCCTGAATGTTCATGCCGTAGTCCACGATATTCGAAACAAACTGCGCGTGCGCCAGCGGCTGATTGGCTCCGCCCATGATGCCGAATCCAATGTGCGTGTCTCCCTGCTCCATGAAGGCGGGAATAATGGTGTGGAACGGCCGCTTGCGGGGCGCTAGCGCATTGGGATGGCTGGGATCAAGCAGGAACAATCCGCCGCGATCCTGCAGGATGAAGCCTCTGCCTTTTACCGCAACGCCCGAACCAAAGGCGTCGTAATTGCTCTGGATCAGCGAGGCAATATTGCCGTCTTTGTCCACGGCCGCCAGGTAAGTGGTGTCGCTCCTCGCCGGAGAGCCGCTGACCGGAGTGCAGTTTGCCTTCGCGGGATCAATCAGCGTCGCGCGCTGTTTGGCATAGTCTTCGGCCAGCAATCCCTTGACCGGCACCTTCGCGAATCGCGGGTCGGCGTTGTAGCGAAACAGATCGGTGTACGCCAGCTTCATCGCCTCAATACGGTTATGCAGCTCCATCGTCGCCAGCGGACCGGCCTTGTCGGGTTGCAGCGTGCTCATGATGTTCAGCATTTCAAGCGCGGCCATGCCCTGTCCGTTGGGAGGCAGCTCGTAGACCTTCCAGCCACGGTAGGTGATCGAAATCGGTTCCACCCACTCCGCTGAAAAATCCGCCAGGTCGTCGGCCTGCATGGTTCCGCCGAGGGCGGCTGACGTACTCACGATGGACTGCGCAACTTCTCCGCGATAGAAAACATCCCGGCCGCCGTCTGCAAGCAGGCGCAGAGTCTTGCCCAAGTCCGGATTGGCGAACATCTCGCCTATCTCCGGAACCTTGCCGCCGGGAAGAAAAATTCGCTCCGCCTCGGGCGTCTGTTTCAGGGTCTGCTCATCGCCTTCCCAGAAATCATGAATGAGCTCGGGCACGGGATAGCCATGCTCGGCGTAATAAATAGCCGGCGTGAAGAGATCTTTCCAGGGAAGCTTTCCAAAGCGGGCGTGGGCTTTGGCCCAGCCATCCACGGCGCCCGGGACGGTGACGCTGTCAATGCCAGCCTGCGGCATCTGCAGGGTGCCCTTCTGTTTCAGATATTCGATCGAGAGTCCGCGTGGCGCCCATCCGCTGGCGTTCAAGCCGTACAGCTTGCCAGTCTTGGCATCCCAATAGAGCAGAAACAGATCTCCGCCAATTCCGTTCATCATGGGCTCGGTCACGCCGAGGACAGCATTCGCGGCGATGGCTGCGTCTATGGCTGAACCACCCCGCGCCAGAATCTGCGCCCCAGCCTGAGAAGCCAGGGTATGGCTGGTGGCGACGATGCCCCCGTCATTAATGACCATTGACCGGCCGTAGGAGCGGTCCTGCGCCAGCAGGGGAATAGCGGAACCGAGCAACAGATTCGACAGAATGATGAGGAAGGATATTGGGAGTCTCATATGCGCAGTCTCACCCTCGTAGTCCCAGGCTGGGGAATTATAGATGAAGGGCCAGATCCGGACCGTAACTTGCCCCCGTAACTTATTCAAACCATGGATTTAAGGTTGGCTTAAGAAAACAACTTTTCCGTCCTGGCGGGTTTAATCCATATGAGGAATGGAGGGTGCTCAGATGCTTAAGAAAACCGCACTTTCACTGTTTGGGTTAGTCGTGATGCTGATCTGTTTCAATCCCCCGCAGGCCCACGCCGGCGTGGTGGTTTCGTTCGGAGCAGTCTATCCGCGTCCGGTTTACGTTCGGCCGTACCGGTACGTTGCGCCGGTGCCTTTTGTGGTTTACCGGCCGGATCCTTACTTTTATGGTCCGACGTATGTTCGTCCGGGTTGGGGCTATCGTCCAGGGTTTTATGGACGCCCGTATATTGCTCCGCGGTACGAGCATCGCGTGTTTGTAGAACGCCGTCCGTACTGGCGGCGGTAAGAAATCTCGATTGACGTAAGCGCGGCGCCAGCTGCGTTGCTCCACCCTTCGCCTCCACGGCGAAGGGTGGGTTGTTTTACGGGTAGCGTCCGGCCCGCCACTCTGCCAGTGATATATTCTTCTGCCTGACGGGGAGTTCTCATGGACACGCCGCTCACCTTTCTCTGCATCACCACCTACGAAAAGGGACAGGAATTCATGCGCGAGTGCAAGCGTCAGGGCTGCCGCGTATTCCTGCTGACGGGAGAGAACTTGCGCAACGCCGACTGGCCGCGTGAAAGCCTGGACGACATCTTCTACATGCCCGTCGACCTTCCCCTGCCGGAAATCGTGAAAGCGGTGACGTATCTGGCGCGTGAAAAGAAGATTGATCGCATTGTCGCGCTCGACGAGTTCGATATGGAAACCGCTGCCACCCTGCGCGAGCACATGCGGATCCCCGGCATGGGCCTGACCACCATGCGCTACTTCCGCGACAAGCTGGCCATGAGGATGCAGGCGCTTGAGCACGGAATCCGCGTACCCGATTTCATTCCCGTCCTCAATCACGACGATATTCGCTATTACCTGAGCCACGTGCCCGGGCCGTGGGTGCTGAAACCAAGGTCGGAGGCTTCCGCCATCGGCATCAAGCTAATCGATGCGCCCGAAGTTTTGTGGCCCATACTCGACTCCCTCGGCGACCAGCAGTCTTCGTTCCTGCTGGAAAAGTTTCTTCCCGGGGATGTCTATCACGTGGATTCAGTAGTCTCCGAACAGGAAGTGGTTTTCTCGAGCGTGAGCCGCTACGGACAGCCACCCATGGCGGTGGCGCAGAAGGGCGGCATCTTCACCACGTACCTTCTGTCCGGCGACTCTGAGGAAGTTACTGCGCTGCGTGCCCTCAATCGCGAACTGATCCAGGCGCTGGGGCTGGTGCGCGGCGTCTCTCATGCTGAGTTCATCCGCGCCCGCAGTGACGGGCACTTCTATTTTCTGGAATGCGCAGCCCGGGTGGGGGGCGCGTACATCAGCGAAATGGTCGAAATCGCCACCGGCATCAACCTGTGGCGCGAGTGGGCCCGGATTGAAATCGCCGCCGGCAAGGAACCTTATCGGCTCCCTGCCGTGCGCGGCGATTATGCCGGATTGATCCTGTCGCTCGCCCGACAGGAAGATCCGGACACTTCGGCCTACAACGATCCTGAAATCGCCTTACGTCTCAAGCGACGCCATCATGCCGGCCTGGTTCTGCGCTCGTCCGATCCGGCACGGATTCAAACCCTGCTGGAGAATTACAGCCTGCGGTTCGCAGAAGAATTTCTAGCCATCGAGCCTCCCGGCAGCAAGCCGGCAGCCTGATCGAATCTAGAGGTTCGGCATCCAAACTCGATTAATAGATATACTCGTCCTCGACCTCTCAGAAGACCGTTACGCTTGCATGACTGACTGAAATCGGCCCGCGCGCGGCCGGCTCCAGCGTCGACTCCACCAATCGAAACAGCAAAAAGATTGGCTTCCCTGCCTTACAGCCCCTGCAAGCGTCCCTGACGCTGTTCATCTTCGGGTCGGTCTATTCCACAAACGTCATCTCCTTGATGCAACGCAGCCGCGGCGGGTGGCCACTGCACCACAACTTTGCGGATGAAAGTCGTAAACTTCTGTTTAGATTGCAAGGTGGAGTACCCGCGACCGTGACGATCCGCACACGCCAGGCTGTTTCTACAGACATTCCTGTACTGCGAACGCTGATCGATGCCTCGGTCCGAGGATTGCAGACGCAGGACTACACCCCATCCCAGATTGAAAGCGCGCTGGCAACGGTATACGGCGTAGATACTCAGCTGATCGCGGATGGAACGTATTTCGTCGCAGAGACCGAATCAAGTGTGGTCGCGGGAGACTCGCCCGCGCAGCCAGCTAGTGCGGCCCCGCTCATCGTGGGCTGCGGCGGCTGGAGCAAACGGAAGACTCTCTACGGCGGCGACCAGTGGACGGGCCGGGAGGCTGCGCTGCTCGATCCCCAACACGACGCTGCCAAAATTCGCGCCTTCTTCATCCATCCGTCATGGACGCGACGCGGTATTGGGACCATGATCCTTGAGGCCTGTGAAAACGCTGCGGTTGCCGCCGGATTTACCCGTTTCGAGATGGGAGCAACCCTCACCGGGGTGCTGCTCTACCAGGTTCGCGGCTATGTCGCCCTGGAGAATCTCGAAGTCCCGCTGGGGAACGGAGAGTCGCTGCCGATCGTCCGTATGGAAAAGCGGTTGGTCAGATCTGCGTCTTGACGGCCGCCTCGACCGGCCGCACTTCAGGCGTCTTCACGTGCTCGGGGCGCAATCCCATTCCGACCGCGCGCGCCGGAATCCGTTGCAGGAATTTCCAGCGCCCCAGCAACTTTACCGGCCAGGGAGGCCTGATCGGCCTGGTGCTGCCCAACACGCTTCGGATCACGTTGTTCTGCACGATCACTTGCATTCGCTGGGTGGCGCGAGTAGGAAATGTTCTGCGCCGCTGCACCGCCTCCAAATCGCCCAGGCTCACGGTTCCCTGCCGAAGTCTCTCGCCGAGAATGTTCGCAGTCGCCACTGCGTCCTGAATCGCCAGGTTGATACCCACGCCTCCGATCGGAGACATGGCGTGCGCGGCATCCCCAATGCACAACAGTCCGGACCGGAACCACCGGCTCAAGCGATCGACTGCAACCGTGAGCAGCTTAATGTCGTCCCATTCGCGCAATTCATCGACGCGGTCTTGCAGAAACGGAGCCAGCCGGACCAACTCCTGGCGAAATGCCGGAAGCCCTTGTTGGCGAAGTTCATTCGCCTTGCCTTTGGGTATGACGTAGGCGGTTTGCCAGTAATCTTCCCGGTTGAGAAAAACCAGGATTCTTCCGCTGTCGAAGCGGCCAAAGGTTTGCTCCGGATCGGTGGGATGGCGGCTCATGTGCATCCACAGAACGTCCATGGGCGCGCCCAGATTGAGCACAGAGAAGCCGGCCCGCTCGCGCACCACGGAGTGGCGCCCGTCAGCCCCTACGGTCAGGTCCGCCAGAACTTCCAAGTCTCCTTCCGGAGTCTTCGCCTTAACACCCACAACTTTCCCAGCGTCTTCGACGATTTCGGTGACCTCGGCCTTCATTCTCAGATGAAATGACGGATAGTGCCGGGCCTGCTCGGCAATGAAATTCAGAAAGTCCCACTGCGGCATCAGCCCGAGAAACTTGCAATGGGTGGGAAGGTGGGTGAAGTCCGCGATCGCGACGGTCTGGGTCCCGATCTGTCCCGCGAGCTGGCGCACCTCCTGGTGTGGACGCTTGAGAAATTCGTCCAGAATGCCCAGCTCGTACATGATTTCAAGCGTCGAAGGGTGAATGGTATCGCCGCGGAAGTCGCGAAGAAAATCAGCGTGCTTTTCCAGCACCACAACATCCACAGCCATGCGGGCGAGGAGAAAGCCCAGCATCATTCCGGCAGGACCGCCTCCAGCGATGCAGCAGCGGGTATGCAAGCTCTCCCCCATGGAGAGCAATAGTAAATCCAAACATCTCAAGACCGGGAACTAGAAACTAATAACTGTTTTGAATTTAATACGATTATGAACTATACGAGGAATAAACTGGCAGGAACTTCGCAGAAAAAAGGAAAAGGCCGTGACATTGGTTATGCTCTAGCCGCCAGCTCCTGCGAGGAAGCTTAACAGCGTGGACGCATGCACCATCACGGCCCCTGATGTGATCGCTGCTTTCGCAGTCCCTAACCCCAACTGCCCCTCGCAGGGCCGTCGGTTTTTTCGGGTTCGGTCGCCTTCCAGGTTGCCCCTTCCGGCGGATCACCCGGCCTACTTCAGACTGGCTAAGTTTTAATTTGAGCCAACCCTTTCGGCCGTCGACGTTGGCGAAGTTAAATGCAATGACAGTAAATGTCAACGCCGTTTTTGTGTGCAATCACAACTTTCAATCCTGTGCAAATCGAAAATTGTAGTTGCTTGAATCAGTGATGCTTATTTGTTTTCGCGTCCTCACGATTCCTGTTTTCCACAAATTATTCCACAGCCGTCGCCGCGCGTTGCAGGCATTCGGAATAAAGAACTTGACGCAAGAGTCGTTCTGACGCATGTTGATGAGAGCGGACAACACTGGATGTCGCACCTCGTAGCCTACGTGGATGGCGGATCGCTGGGGAACCCAGGGCCGTCCGGTATTGGCGTCGTAATCGAGGGTTCCGACGGCGGGACCATCCGCATTGCCCGTTGGATCGGCCGTCAGGACAACAACGTAGCCGAGTACGTCGCTCTCCTGGAAGCGTTACAATGCGCTCGAAGCCTCAAAGCGACCGCGCTACACGTCTATTCTGACTCCCAAGTGGTCGTCCGCCAGATGCAGGGCGAGTACGCCTGCCGCAGCCCGCGCCTCTATTCCCTGCACTGGATCTGCCGCAAGCTGGCGCGCTCTTTCAAGTTCTCCATCACTCACGTCCCCCGCGAGCGCAACGCCGAGGCCAATCACCTGGCGAATTCCGCAGTCCGCGACCAGATTTCGTTGAGAACGCCGGCACCACCACGAGCCACGTAGGGGCGGGTCTAAATAGTTCGTTGCAGTTGCACCCTCGTCCTTGCCTCTGCTAACTTTCACGTTCGCAACCTCGCCCATGTCTGAAACCGCCACGCTGCTCGTGACCTGCCCCGATCAGAAGGGTCTCGTCGCCGGAATTTCCAACTTTATTTTTCGCAACGGAGGAAACATCCTCCAGTCGGATCAATACACGGACGTGGAAGCCGGCATCTTCCTCGCCCGCTTCGAATTTCATCTCGATGGATTCCAGATTCCTGCTGATCAGATTGCTGAGCGTTTCCGTGCGCTGGCCCAGGAATTCAGCATGAAGTTTGAGATCCATGTCAGCGACCATATCGCCAAGGTCGCCCTGTTCGCCTCTCGTCTTCCGCATTGCCTCGAAGATCTTTTGCAACGCCAGCAGGTCGGCGAATTCAAAGCGGAAATCAGAGTGGTAGTCAGCAATCATCCCGAGGCCGGCGAAATTGCCGGCCGCTACCGCGTGCCCTTCCTGCATTTTCCCATCACTCCGGAAACCAAGAAGCGGCAGGAAGCCGAGGAAATGCGCGAGCTGCGCTCACGCGGCATTGAGTTGATCGTACTGGCCCGCTACATGCAGGTGCTGAGCGAAGACTTCATTGCCAACTATCCCAATCGCATCATCAATATTCATCATTCGTTTCTGCCCGCCTTCGTGGGAGCCAAGCCCTACCATCAGGCGTTCCTGCGCGGGGTGAAGCTGATCGGGGCCACGGGTCACTACGTGACCATGAATCTGGATGAAGGTCCAATCATCGAGCAGGAAGTTGCCCGCGTTTCTCATCGCGATTCCATCGAAGACATGATCCGCAAGGGACGCGATCTGGAGCGTACTGTCCTCGGCCGCGCCGTACGCCTGCACCTCTGCCACCGTGTCCTGACCTACGGCAACAAGACAGTAGTTTTTGATTAAGATCGGCTACGTCTGAGCACGGTTGGAGGGCAACTGCATGACGCGGAGTTTGCCGCCCAGCCAGGCGGTCGGCATCGCGGTAGCGATAAGGGCGAGCGGATACCAGTGCGGTCCCAGATCCTTATTCCAGGTGACGACGGCGCCCAGAGTACTCAGGGCAACCCCAATTAGGCCGCCCACCAAGGCGTGACCCATGGGACGGTCAGGCGCGAGCCGCGCCGTGACATAGCTTCCCACCACCCCGTAGAGAGTGCGATAAACGGTCGCGAGTACGAACAGGGCATCAGACATCCGCTGGCCCAACGCCGGGAATATGCCGGCCGCATGCAGCGCCAAGTCGGTGCCGAGTGACAGTACAACGACAACCACGAAGCCGGCGAAGAGCGCGCCGATGCTTCGTCCGATGCGGCGCGGAGATTGGGTTTCTGTCACGGCTATTCCTTAAGATCTTACGGTTTTGTTGGTTGCCCCCCAGGGATTCGAACCCCGATAAGCAGATCCAGAATCTGCTGTCCTACCATTGAACGAGGGGGCAACTCACGGCGAGAACGCGGAAGGATCCGCTGCCATTGATTCTATGGGCGCACGCCTTTGTGGTCAATATCGGCGGCAATGCGGAGCGGTCCAGTTTCCGCAAAAACATCCCTAACCCTTGTCATTCCGAAGCCTGCTGTATCGGCGAAGAGTCTGCTTTCTGCCAGCAGCGGAGCAGCAGATTCCTCGCGCGATACCGCCGCGCTTCGGAATGACAACTCTTTGGGGATTTTCAAATTACAGCAATATGGGCAATCAGAAGGTTCAGCGAACTACTCAGACTTCCGCTTCACTCTCACCACCGTGATCTTGGAAAAACCTTCCTCGAAAGTCGGTGGCTTGAGCTTGGCGCTCATGCGCCGCATGACGTCGTCGGCCACAACTCGCTCCCGCTTGTGATTGCGTTCCAGGCAAACCTCCAGGGGGACGTCAAAGAACACGGCTTGTACTTCATAGCCATAGTCGTGGCCCAGCTTGATCCAGCTTTGCCGCTCGTGGGGAGTCAGGTTGGTCGCATCCACGTAGTTCAAAGGACGCTTCGCGATCAGGCGCGCTTTCAGCATGGAGCGCAGGTTGGAAAAAATCAGATCCTGAAAGCGTTGTTCCGTGGGATCGTCAAACAGCAGCGAGCGCAGCATGTCGCTCGAAAGCGGTGTGATGTTGTGCCGTTTGAACCAGGAGCTCTTTCCCGATCCCGGCAGCCCGATGGCGAGAACCAGAGTACCCTTTGAAGCTCGCGGCGGCGCGGCCGGCGGCGCCGTCGCAGCACCCGATGTTTCGATCGCCGGAGCGGCGACCACTTGGCCATTCCCCACCTCGTCTCCGGACGGAATAGGTTTCGGAGCCTGCGCCCCGCCTCTGCCTCGTCCACCTCTTCCCCGCCGCCGTCGGCGGCGCGGGTCGCTGCTTCCCTCCGGACGCGGGGTTCGCGGTGGCATGGCGCGGGCTTCGGCAGGCTGGACAATAGACGGAACATCGGGCGCGGACCGCGCTTCAATCTCCGGTTCGGCGGCTTCTGGTTCGGCTAATATTTTTGGAGCCGCGGAGGCAGGAGCCTCAGGGGCATCGTAATACGCGGGTTGCAGCGGGGCTTGGGCAGGCTCGCTCTTACCGGTTTCCGTGTTCTTTTTGGGGCGCTTGAGACGATCGCGCATCCACTTGCGCATGTTTGGTTTGTAACACAGCTACATAGCGCAGGCAATCGAGGCCGGCAGGAAACGTACCAAGGCTGCCAGCCTGTTACGAATGGTGGTGTGGGGCGGGCGCGCTCGCCGGCCTGAGGCATACAGCTTCCTTGCAGTTTGAAAAAAATTTCGATGCGCTCCCGGCATTGGCGGGCGAGGCCCGCCCCACACAAGACAAACCTAGGCCAAGACCTGTACGCCGTATCCGCTTACATCGATTTTTCCCGTATGGGTCTTCCCGGTCAGCAGATCGGTAAAAGTTTTGGGGATACTCACGCTTTGCGAAACGGCGGTATGGTTCAGCACAAATAACCACTGCTTCTCCCCTGCCCGGCGCACCGTTACCTCGACGCCCGGCGGGACCTCGAGCGGCGGCTTGATGCCCGCCAATCCGGAAAGAGTTCGAAGCACTCGGGCCAGGCTCACAGCATCCAGGTCGGCGCCGATGTATACGGCCTTCCCCGAGCCCACGGTGTTCATCGTGATCGCTGCTTCCCCGGCGTGTGAGCCCTTGGTGTACGAAGCCAGCACCTCAGCTCCCGTCGGTTGGAGGATGTCCGTCCACAGGCCGCATTCCCCGTCCGGCCCTGCCAGTGCGGGCGCGAACTTCACTGCATTCTTTGCCGAGTAAATCGGTACGTAGTCCGCGACCGTCACTCCCATGACATCTCGAAGCAATCCGGGCAGCGGCGTGCGCACGATCTGGCTGCTCACGGTTTTCACGCCGAGCCTGAAGTTGGTCACAAACATCCCGCCACCTTGCACAAAGCTCTTGATCTTCGCGGCTTGCTTTTCCGACATCACATAAGCGAGCGGGGCGAACACGATCTTGTACGGCGACAGGTCAGCCTCGGGAGCGATCACATCAATGCCCGTGTGGCTCGCGCTTATGGCTCCGTACCAGGACGTGACCTGGGTCATGTAGTCCAGCGCGTAATGGCCCGGCTGAATTTTGACCGCCCAGCTGCAGTCGTAGTCAAAGACCAGCGCCGTCTGCGCTGCGTATTGCGAATACAGGACCTCCTGCCCCAGCGCCTTCAGCTCTTTCACCGTCTGCCTGATTTCCTCATAGGCCGGGCTCTTCGAGCGATCGTGGTTCAGGATGCCGTGCCAATATTCTTCGGCTCCGAAGGTGGCCGTGTCCCAACGGAAGTAATTGATCCCCATCGCTCCGTGCGCGATCCCCTGATAGGTCCAGAGCCTGACTTGGCCCGCCTCCGGCTGGGGAGCAAAAGTTCTCTGCCCCGCCTTTCCCGATTGCTCTTCCATGATCATGAAGGGTTCGCCACCCTTCACGCTGCGCGCTAAGTCATGTCCCAGCGAGATGGTGGTTGCGATGCCGTCAGACGAAGGAGGCTTACCTTCTTGAGCCATCAGCATGTCAAAAAAACCGGGATAGTTGTCGAAAGCTGCGAAATCGAGTTTCGCGTAGAGATCGCGCATGTCAATCGTGTCGACTAGTCCGACATTGTTGGTGGTCACGAAATGCGTGGGACACATCTGGCGCAGCATCGTCAGCTGTTCTTCCGTGAAAGATACGTTGGCGTAGGACTGGTAGCGATCGTAGTCCAGCGCCAGCCCCGGATTGGGGTCGCCGCCGGACAGCAGCGGCACCGGAACCTGGGAAAAATCGGTGTAGGTCTGGCTCCAGAAAACCGTTCCCCAACTCTGATTCAGGTTGTCCAGCGTGCTGTACTTGGTGCGAAGCCAGCTCTGAAATCCCGCCTGACAGAAGTTGCAGTAGCAACGCAGCGACGATCCCAGCGTCAACTCGTTGTCAATCTGCCAGCCGATTACTCCAGGGTTGTCGGTGAACTTCTTGGCCATCTGGGTGGCGATGGCTAATGACAGCTTGCGATAGACGGGGTTCGTGGGGCAGGTAAATCGCCGCCCTCCGGGACGCAACCGCTGTCCCTGCGCATTCACTTCGAAGATGTCGGGATACTTCGCACTCAGCCACGGCGGCGGCGCTGCCGATGGCGTGCCAAGAATCACGCCGATGTTGTGTTTGTGCAGGATCTCAACGGCGCGATGCAGCCAGCCAAACTCGAACTTACCTTCTGAAGGTTCCATCAGGGCCCAGGCAAATTCGGCAATGCGCACGTTGGTGAAACCCATGTCCGACATCATCCGGGAGTCTTCTTCCCAGAGAGCCTCCGGCGTCTGGTCGGGATAGTAGTCCACGCCCAGCAGGATCTGTCCGCTCGGGGAGCTGCCCGCGAAATTCGGTACAGCGCGGGCCCACAAGGGAAGCCGAATGCTCGCAGCGCTCATCAATGCGAAGGCGCCGCCAAGAAATTCACGCCGGGTCGGAGACGTCAAAGTAGGACCTCCTCCTCGTTACCGCGCACATTCTCGACTCAAGTACGAGGGGTGTCAAGAAAACAGTCTCGTGTGGGTGGAATGTATTTGTCTGTGTGGTCGCGGGCGACCCGCCCGCGCGCCGTCGCAAGCTCCCGAGTCGGGGATGAAAGGAACAATGGCTTCCACCGCTGGGTTTCCTGAAATTTAGTGGCCCTTCATGCGACTACGCGGGCGGGTCGCCCGCGTCCACACATTCCACACCGCGCCCGCGTACAATATCGCTATGCCGATTCCGTCTCAAATCAAGGGACAGAAATACATATCGCTTGCCAGCTTGCGAAAAAGCGGCGATCCCGTCTACACCCCGGTGTGGTTCGGCGAGAAAGATGGCAAGCTCTACGTGATGACCCGCAGCGACTCCGGCAAGTACAAACGAATCAGAAACAACCCCAAAGTTCGAATCGCTCCGTGCACCATGCGTGGAAAAATCACTGGCCCCGAGTTTGCGGCGACGGTCCGGATGCTTCCGCCGGAAGACTGGCCGCCGGCCCGTGAAACCATCAGGCGAAAATATTGGCTGGCTCGTATCCCGTTCTTCTGGAGCAAGCAGAACGTCTATCTGGAAATCGAAGTCGCGACATAGCGCATTCCTTCCTTTGCCCAATTGGCGCATTCTTCGCTTCCCTGTTAACATTTTCTTTCCACTTACAGGTCAGGCAATTTCCCACACCAAATTTTCGGAGGCGAAATGGCAATTAAGGTAGCTATCAACGGATTCGGACGCATCGGGCGAAACGTGCTCCGAGCTTCGCTCAATGACAGCAATATCGAATTCGTGGCGGTGAACGATCTTACCGACCCCAAGACTCTGGCCCACCTGCTGAAATACGATTCCATCCTGGGCAATCTGCCGCACAAAATCACTGCCGGCGAGGACAGCATCTCGATCGGCGACAAGAAGATCAAGGTATTCAAGGAACGTGACCCCGGGAAACTACCCTGGGAGTCCGTCGGCGCCCAGGTCGTCGTCGAATCGACCGGTCACTTCACCGATGCCAACGAGGCGAAAAAGCATATGCGTGGACCGGTCAAGAAAGTGATCATTTCGGCGCCGGCGAAGAACGAAGATGTAACCCTCGTCCTGGGCGTGAATGAAGGCGTGTACGATGCCGCCAAGCATCACATCATTTCCAATGCCTCCTGCACGACCAATTGCCTGGCGCCGATCGCCAAAGTGATCAATGACAATTTCAAGATCGTCTGCGGCACCATGACCACGATCCACTCGTACACCAACGACCAGGTGATCCTTGATTTCCCACACAAAGATCTGCGCCGAGCCCGGGCTGCCGCCATCAACATGATTCCGACCACGACCGGTGCGGCCAAGGCTTTGAAGCTGGTGATCCCCGAACTGGCCGGCAAACTCGACGGTTTCTCCATGCGGGTGCCGACGCCCAATGTTTCGGTCGTCGACCTGGTGGTTTTCGTGGAGAAGAAAACGACGAAAGAAGAAGTGAATGCCGCTCTTAAAAAAGCGTCCGAGAGTGGCCCGCTGAAGGGTTATCTGGGCTACGAAGAACAGGAACTAGTCTCCTCAGACTTCAAGGCCGACGGCCGTTCTTCCATCGTCGACGCGCCGTCTACTCTGGTGGTTGGCGGCAATTGCGTGAAAGTGATCTCGTGGTACGACAACGAATGGGGATATTCGTGCCGCGTCCGTGATTTGATCAACTATCTGGGAAGCAAGGGCCTGTAGCTCACTGCGCGGGCGAGTCGCCCGCGACCACGCAAGCCTGGGGGCGGCAAGGCGCCGCCCCAGAGGAAGTCATGTCAAAGCTTTCCATTCGCGATCTTTCTCTCAACAATCACCGCGTCCTCATGCGCGTTGATTTCAATGTCCCGCTCGAGGATGGCCGGGTCATCGACGACACTCGTATCCGCGAGACTCTCCCCACCATCGAGTATGCGCTTCGCCATGGCGCGCGACTGGTCATCGTGTCTCATCTCGGCCGGCCCAAGGGAAAACGCAATCTGGCGATGAGCCTGAAGCCGGCCGCAGAACGCCTGCGTATGCTGCTCGACAAGGAACTGGCACGCGGAGAGAACGTGGGATTCTGTCCCGAGTGCATCGGCCCGGAAGCGGAAGAGATGGCGGGAAAGCTGGAGCAGGGGCAGACCCTGCTGCTGGAAAATCTTCGCTTTCATCCCGAAGAAGAAGCCAACGACCCCAAATTCGCCAAGCAACTCGCCGGTCTGGCGGATTACTACGTGAACGATGCTTTCGGAACTGCGCATCGCGCCCACGCTTCGACGGTTGGCGTCACGCGCTTCGTGCAGAAGGCCGCCGCCGGGCTGCTCATGGAGAAAGAGCTTCAGTATCTGGGCAAAGTTGTGCGCCATCCCGAGCGGCCGTTTATCGCGATCCTGGGCGGCGCCAAGGTCAGCGACAAGATCGGCGTCATTCGCAATCTTCTCGACAAAGTGGACGCTCTCATCATCGGCGGCGGCATGGCCTATACCTTTCTCAAAGCGCAGGGCGAACAGGTGGGCAAATCCCTGGTGGAGGAAGACAAAATCGATCTCGCGCGCGACCTGTTGAAAGAAGCAAAAAGCCACAAAGTGAAATTCCTGTTGCCGACAGACCACGTCGTGGCGGAGAAGATCGACCCCAACGCAATCGTGCAGACCGTAACCAGTATTCCTGCCAACCTGATGGCGCTGGATATCGGACCCAAGACGGTCGAGGCCTTTACCGAGGAAATCGCCCGCGCGGCAACCATCTTGTGGAACGGCCCCATGGGCGTCTTTGAGGTTTCGCCCTTCGCCAAAGGCACTTTCAAAATCGCCCACGCGGTGGCAGAAAATGTCGGCGCCACGTCAATCGTGGGCGGTGGAGACTCGGTCTCAGCGGTCAACGCGGCCGGTGTGGCCGACAAGATCACACACATCTCCACCGGCGGCGGAGCCTCGCTGGAGTTCCTGGAAGGGAAAAAACTTCCCGGCGTAGAGGCCCTCAGCGACAAAAAATAAGCAAACCCTTGGTCATCCTGAGTGGCCTTCAGGCCGCGAAGGACCTATGTATCTGACGGTTCCACAAAGTCAGCGTTCCGTGCCAAGGTTCCCAGAGAGGATTCCATGAGAAAGAAGTTGATGGCCGCCAATTGGAAGATGTACAAGAACCCCGAGCAGACGAAGGCCTTCTTCCATGACTTCCTACCCCTGGTTGCCGGCCACACGCGGGACGAAATCGTTATCTGCCCGCCCTACATTGATCTTTACGTCGCAATCGAGATGTGTCGGGACTCGAACGTAGCCATCGGCGCGCAAAATCTGTACTGGGAAAAACAGGGCGCCTATACCGGCGAGATCTGTCCCGCCATGCTCCTGGATATCGGCTGCACCCATGTGATCGTCGGCCACTCCGAGCGCCGCCAGTATTTCGGCGAAACGGACGACATGGTGAACTTCAAGCTGAAGGCTGCCCTCGAGGCCGGGCTCACGCCAATCGCCTGCGTGGGAGAGGTTCTCGAAGAGCGCGAGGCCAACCTCACCGAAGACGTGCTGCGGCGTCAGTGTCTACGCGCCTTCCACGCCATCTCGGCCAAAAAGGCAGCTAAACTCGTGGTCGCCTATGAACCCATGTGGGCCATCGGCACCGGAAAGACCGCCACGCCGCAACTCGCTTCTGAAGCTCATCTGCTGATTCGAGGCGAGGCCGCAAAATCCTTCGGCGAAGATTTTGCCAATAATCTCCGTATCCTTTACGGCGGCTCGGTGAAGCCGGAAAACGTGAAGGCGCTGATGGCCGAAGAAGAGATCGACGGAGCTCTGGTGGGTGGCGCGAGCCTGGACCCAAAATCCTTCGCGGCCATCGTAAAGTACTGAAACCCCTTTGCTATAATCGACGTTGCCTCGACTTGCGGAAGTGGTGGAACTGGCAGACACACCATCTTGAGGGGGTGGCGCCGAAAGGCGTGGGGGTTCAAATCCCCCCTTCCGCACCATGTATTTTTTCCGGGGTACTCTTATCTACTGAGACAGGGGCTGCATGCTTATTCTGATTACCACCATTCACGTGATTGTTTGTTTCTTTCTGATCATCGTGGTGCTGCTACAGAGCGGCAAGAGCGGTGATATTGCGGCTGCGTTCGGCGGGATGGGCAGCCAGACGGCCTTTGGTCCCCGGGGCGCCGCCACGGCTCTCTCCAAGGCGACCACCTGGTCAACGGTCATTTTCATGGTCACTTCCATCACGCTCTCAGTGATGGCCTCGCGCGGAGCCGGCAGCTCCAGCTCGATCGTGCAGGGACTCAGTCCGTCACAGACCAAGACGCAACCGGCTACGCCGGCACCGCCACCGGCGCCAGCGCCACAGAAATAGTCGTCGGTCGTCAGGCGTCAGTCGTCGGCCCAGACAGAACCGCGGCTTTTGCTGATGACCGACGACTGACGACCGACGACTCGCCAGCCATGATTCATGAAATCTTTCCCGTGGGACCGCTGCAGTGTAACTGCTCCATTATCGGGGATGAAACTACTCGTGAAGCCATGGTAATTGATCCCGGCGATGACATCGAAGATGTCCTCGCTCTCGTTCAGAAGCACAATCTCACGGTAAAACAAATCGTAGTTACTCATGCTCACATCGATCATGTGGGCGGAGCCATGAAACTCCGGGCCGCCACCGGCGCACCGATCCTGCTCAATCAGAATGACCATGCCCTGCTGAAAATGTTAGATGTGCAGGCGGCATGGATCGGGGTGCAAGATCCCGGTAAAGTTGAGATCGATCACAGCATCGGACAAGGAGATACGGTCCGTGCGGGCTCGCTGACCGCGAACGTGATCCATACGCCAGGGCATACCGAGGGGAGCGTTTGCCTGTACTTTCCCGCGGAGAAGAAGCTGATTGCCGGGGACACGCTATTTGCGGGAAGCATCGGGCGCACTGATCTGCCGGGTGGGTCCATGCGGAAGATCATCAACTCGCTGCACGAAAAGGTGCTGGCGCTGCCCGATGAAACCCTGGTCGTGCCCGGGCATGGGCCGCTCACCACGATTGGGGAAGAGCGCGAGAGCAATCCGTTCTTGGTGAAAAGTTAGCTCGCTCCAGGACCGTTCTTTCGCCCCGTTGGGGCTCTCCCGGTTCCGGTTCCCTTACCCGGGGCTTACGCCCCGGGCTACATTCTTGCGCCGCTGCGCGGCGCTTCGCGGCTATTTCTTTTCTGGGGACGGCGGCTGATCGGCGCTCTTGTTTTGGATTGAGAGCAATTCCACTTCAAAGATCAATGTGGAGTCGGGGCCAATCTCAGGGGCGGGGGAGCGCTCGCCATAGGCCAGATCCGAGGGAATGAACAGTTGCCACTTTGATCCTACGGGCATGAGCTGCAGGGCCTCGGTCCATCCCTTGATCACTCCGTTTACCGGAAAGGTTGCCGGTTCGCCTCGTTTGTAGGAACTGTCAAATTCCGTGCCGTTGATCAGCGTGCCCCGGTAGTTGCAGACAACCGTGTCGCTGGCGGTCGGCTTCGGTCCAGTGCCCTGGGTCAGAACCTTGTACTGCAGACCGCTGGGAAGGGTGACGACACCGTCTTTACTTTTGTTGGCGGCGAGAAATTCTGCTCCTTCTTTCTTGCTGGCCTCGCCCGCCGCCTGTATCTCTTCTTGCTGTTTCTTGCGCACTTCGGTCTGCACTTCCATGAGCGTGGCACGCGCCTGCTCTTCGGTCAGCGCCGTCTTGCCGCCAGCCAGCGCATCTTTTATTCCGCGCGCCAGGATGTTCGGGTCCACCGGAACCGACTGCTTCTTAAAGCTCGCTCCCAGATTCATCCCGAGAGCATAGCTGAACTTGTCCTTTTGCGTAGTTAGCGCCAGAGGGGCTGGGGCTTTTGCCGCGGGAACTGCCCGCCGGGTCTTGGCTGCTGGAGCCGCTGGAGGTTTTGCTGCCGGAGTCTGCTGGCCGTCGGAGTATGGACTCCCCAGCAACATCCCAGCCGCCAATATGTTTACCGCAGAAACGAAAAATTTGTGCATGCAGCTATTGTCCCATTGGCCCGAAGAACTCGGCAAACCCGAACCATGCCGACACTCGCGACTGCGAATCTATAAACTGAGATCTGAGAACTGTTTCGTTGAAGGAAACGGGCCTTATTGACTATTGTTCAGAAGCTGGAATATTCGCCTCGTACCTTCGCGAAATGCGGGGGGCGGTGTCAGCAGACTAAGAACCAGATATCCGTCATGGGGGAAATCGTAGAAGTGGCCGGGGTGCACCAGCACCGACGCTCGGCGCAGCAGATCAATCGCAAGATCCTCGTCGGTTCGCGTTACAGGTACCCGCAACACGGCGTACCATCCCCCTTCAACCTGCAAACGCTGGGACGCCTTTCGCTCCGCCAGTTGACGGTCGAGCTCGACCAGATTCATCCGCACCCGTTCGGAGATCAAGGGCTGGATATTCTTTCTCTGCCCTAATAGCGTCGCCGCCGCCAACTGGATGGGAGCATTCATCGACAAATAGGTGTCGGCAATCACTTCGAGGCGGTCCATGGCTGCGGTTGCCTCTTCCGCCGGGCCGCTGACAGCCACCCACGCCAGCTTCATCTGCGGCAAGCCCGAGATTTTCGAAACGCCGCTGAGAGTGAACGTGAGGACGTCCGGGTTGCGCACGAAACTCGGCCGCCGGATACCGTCGTGCGGGTAATCCAGAAATACCTCGTCTACGATCAGGGCCAGGCCATGCTTACGACAGAACGAGTTCAACTGGGTCCGTTCGTCGGCACTTACATAGGAACCGGTCGGATTATTGGGATGCACCACCATTACCGCCCGCGTGCGAGAACTCACGGCTCGGGACAGTGATGGAAAATCAATCTGCCAGCCGTGATCGTAGAGCAGCGGGTAGGGTGTCAGCGTCACATCCTGCAGGTCGGCGAGAAACTCGAACAAGGGGTAGCTCGGCTTGGGAACAAGCACTTCATCATCGGGATTGCACAACAGTCGAAAAACGTAGGAGTAGCCCTCGCTGGTGCTGGTCGTAAGGACGAGCGCTTCCGGATCCATCTCGGATTCGCAGTGCTGCTCGCGATAATAAGCAGCCACGGCGGCACGAGCGCTGGCCAAGCCCCTGGGCTGAGGATCGTAGTCCATGACTTCGCGACTGGATAGCGCGCCGAGGATGGCCGCGGCGTCGTAGCGCAGGCCCGCCCGGGTGGGATTCGAGACGGTCAGATCGAGTACTTCAACGCCCGCAGCATGCAGCTCGCGCTGGACTTCGGTAAAGCGATTAGGGGTAAGCTTCCAGTCGGTACGCTTGGAAAACATGCAGCGACCATGATACCCGGAAGATTCAGTGTAGGCGCGAGCGTCCCGCTCGTGCTGCAGCCAGGATGAATCCGCGAAAGGGGCGAGACCCGTTGCAGCGCCGCACGCGCAGGACGCTCGCGCCTACATCCTCGCGCTGTATAATGCCTTGTTTGCCTCTATGACCAAAGCCACACAACATGAGCTTCGACTGGCCGAACGAATGTCGCGTCTCGGCACTGAGACCGCCTTTGAAGTCCTGAACAAGGCGCGCGCCCTGGAGCGACAGGGTAAGAAAATAATTCATCTGGAAATTGGCGAACCCGACTTCGACACACCCGCCAACGTGGTGGAGGCTGGAATCGATGCCTTGCGCAAGGGTTGGACCCACTACGGACCTTCGGCCGGGCTGCTGGAGTTACGGCAGTCGATCGCCGAGCATGTCAGCCGTTCTCGTGGAGTGAAGGTTACGAGTGACGAAGTGGTAGTGGTTCCGGGCGGCAAACCGATTATTTTCTTCGCCCTGCTTGCTCTGGCCGACGTCGGAGACGAAGTCATCTTCCCCAATCCCGGCTTCCCTATTTACGAGTCGATGATTGACTACGTCGGAGCGCGGGCCGTGCCCATCCGTCTGCGCGAGGAAAAGGATTTTAGTTTTGATGTCGACGAACTGGCTTCATTGATCAGCGATCGCACCCGGCTCATCATTCTGAATTCGCCGCAGAATCCGACCGGCGGCGTGCTCAGCCAGCAGGACATTCGCGACATTGCGAAGGTCATTGGCGACCGCAATATCATGGTGCTATCGGATGAGATTTACAGCCGGCTGGTGTTCGAGGGTGAGCATCATTCGATCATGTCGGTGCCGGGTTTTCAGGAACGCACGATTCTGCTCGATGGTTTTTCCAAGACTTACGCCATGACCGGGTGGCGCCTGGGTTATGGAGTCATGCGTGCGGACCTGGCAAACCACGTTGGGCGCCTGATGACGAATTCAACTTCCTGCACCGCGAGCTTCACGCAAATCGCGGGCATCGAAGCCCTCCGCGGAGACCAGACGTCCGTCGACCGGATGCGGGCGGAGTTCCGGCGGCGGCGCGACGCTTTCGTGGCCGGATTGAACCGGATCAAAGGCTTTTCCTGCCGCATGCCAAAAGGAGCCTTCTACGCCTTCCCCAACATCACGAAGACGGGGTGGGCTTCGAAAAAGCTGTCGGAAGCATTGCTGGAACAGGCCGGAGTGGCCTGTCTTTCGGGATCTTCTTTCGGAGATTTTGGGGAAGGTTATCTGCGTTTCAGCGTAGCCAATTCCCTGGAAAATCTGAATCAGGCACTGCTGCAGATTGACGAGTGGACGAAGAAAAATCTGTAGTGGGCTGCGAGTGAACTCGGGCCCTGCCCTTCCCTCGTCGCCGCCGTTGTTTAGGAGGCTCTGAAGATACGCCTCCGCGATCCTTACTTCTTAAACAGATTTTCGAAAGCCTGGCGGGCGTCGCTGGGACGCAGGGCCGCGGGTGTCGAGGTCTCCTTTTCCACCATCACGCGTATTGAGTAAAACGTGCACTGGTTGCGTTGATCCTTGCGCGGGATACGTTCCGGAATGGGTTGAGTGCACTCGAACCGGCTCGAGGGATCGAAGTAGGTGCACTGCTTGCAGGAGTGCAGTTCGAACCCGCACTTGGGACATTGCCCGACGGGATCGCTGAGGGACTGCAAAAGCGAACCGCACTGCGAGCAACGGGAGACAGAACGCGTGCCCGGCATCTGGATCGGACGCGGACCAAACGTGTCCTTCTTGACCGGCCTCTCGGTCGATTCCTTCTTCCGGGTTTCTTCTCCGCGATCCTGGTAACCGTGTTGCCGATACTTCAAGGGGCGCCCTCCTTGCTGCTGCGGGGAACATTGTCTCGCTTCGGCGCACTGGCGACAAGTGGGGCGGGAGGACAGCGTCCAGTTTAGGGGGGAGATCCCTTTTGCGACCTTTGCGGATTTCTTTGCGTCCTTTGCGGTAAAAGGGTTGGACCTTGCCGCAATCGTCAGAAAACCTTGAACCGCAAAGGTCGCAAAGAAGCTCCCATTCGTGCCTAGTGCGAATTGTATTTCCCAACAGCGGGTGCTACGATCTGAAGAGTTGCCACGTGTTGCAGGAGGTTTGATCAATGTCAGACGATAACAATAGTTTCCTTTGGTTTCTCGCAGGATTGGGTGTAGGCGCGGCAGTGGGAGTGTTGTATGCGCCCCGTTCCGGCAGCGAGATGCGCGAGACCCTGCGTTCCAAGGCGGGCGAGGGCCGCGAGTTCGTCTCCGAGCGGGCTCGTAAGGCCCGTGAGCAGGCTTCCGATCTCGTGGACAAGGGACGCGAAGTAGCCAAGCAGCAGAAAGAGCAGTTCAAGTCTGCTTATGAAGCCGGGCGTCAGGCCTATCACGAGGCCACCGCAGCCGATGGTGGCACATCGAAGAACCTGTAATTTCGCGCCTCTCCGCAGCGCTGGATCGAGCGGCGCGGTAAGGCGGAAAATTCTATGGACTATCTACCGATTTTTGTCGGTGTAACGGCGGCGGCAGTCGTCATCCAGGCGGGTATCCTGGTCGCGCTTTTTGTGGCCGTGAAAAAGAGCACTTCCCGCATGGAAGCTCTCGCCACCGAAGTAAAAACCAAGGTCATGCCCACGGTCGACACCGCCCAGTCCATGCTGGTCGAATGGCGTCCGAAGATGGACACCATCGCCAGCAACGTTAGCGAAACTACGACGGTGATTCGCGGCCAAGTCGAGCGCCTGGATGCGACCGTGACGGATATTGTGGACCGCACCCGGCTACAGGTGATTCGTGCGGATGAGTTGCTCAATCGCACCATGGACCGCATTGAAGAGACCAGCGACGCCGTCCACCGCACCGTCATTTCGCCGGTTCGCCAGCTCTCCGGCATCATTCAGGGTCTGACTGCGGGTTTGGAATTTCTGCTGGGTGGTGAAAGGCGCCGCCGGCACGATGTTTCTGTTCCGCAGGACGAGATGTTTATCTAGTATTCCCGCAGGTGTTTTTAGAAAACCAGTTTTCAGTCTCTAGTTCCCGGTTCTCAGTCTTAGGCAATCCAGCCTCCACCGACCACAACATCGTCAGCGTAGAATACCGCCGCCTGGCCGGGCGTGACCGCTCGCTGGGGCTGGTCGAATGACACCAGAATCTCGTCGTCTCCAGACTTTTCAATCAGCGCTGCCGCACCCTCGTGGCGATGGCGAATCTTGACCTTGACTCGCATGGGCTCGCGTAACTCCTCGACTGAGATGAGGTTGGTCCGGTGCACCCGAAGGGTGCTGGAGTAGAGTTCCTCCTGATTGCCGACGACCACCTGGCGAGCGTCTCCCTTGATCTGAATTACATAGAGCGGCGAACCTGTCGCCACTCCCAGACCCTTGCGCTGGCCCACGGTGAAGTTGTGAATGCCACCGTGCTCGCCTACGACCTCGCCGTCCGCCGTGACCAATTCGCCGGCCGTATCGGGCAGGGACTCGCCCTGCTCGGCCAGATAAGCGTCCAGGAACTTCTTGTAGTCACCGCCCGGCACGAAACAGATTTCCTGCGAGTCCGGCTTCTGGGCCAGCGCCAGTCCGTGCTGCTCAGCCAGCTGTCGGACATCAGGCTTCATCATTTCGCCCAGCGGAAACAGAGTGCGGCTGAGCTGAGCCTGGGTCAATCCAAACAGAAAGTAGGTCTGGTCCTTGGAGCGGTCGGCGGGGCGCTTGAGCAGCCAGCGTCCAAGCTGGTCGTCAAACTCGACGCGGGCGTAATGACCGGTGGCGAGCGCATCGGCGCCAATCTGCTGCGCCACTATCAATAACTGGTCGAACTTCAGGTGATTGTTGCACAAGCTGCAAGGGATGGGCGTGCGTCCCGAAAGGTACTGCTCGACAAACGGACGCACCACATCGCGCTCGAAGCGCTCCTCGTGATTGACCACGTAGTACGGGATTCCGATGGTCTCGGCGACGCGACGCGCGTCGTAAACATCGTCGAGGGAGCAGCAGCGTCCCTGCACTGCCTCAGGCATGCCCTCGTGCCCGGCCAGGCGACGCTGGTTCCAGAGCTGCATGGTCAGGCCGACGACATTGTGACCTTCGGCCCGCAGCATGGCCGCAACGGTCGAAGAGTCGACTCCTCCCGACATGGCGACGGCGATGGTTCTGGGTGTGGGCATGCGAACAGCTTTAGGCTCTTGGCCTTTAGCCAAGGGCCAATGGCTAAGAGCTAACCGCTTCTTTGTTTATTGTATATGGGAGACAGCTCACGCAGTCTGGCTACGGTCTGCGGAATCAGGCTCAGCGCAAATTCGACATCTCCCTCTGTGTTTTGCTTGCCCAGGCTGAAGCGGAGACTGCCTCGTGCCCGCTCCGGCGGCATGCCCATCGCGGTCAGGACATGTGACGGCTCAATCGCTCCGGAAGAACATGCAGCTCCGGTCGAGACGGCCAATCCCTTCAGGTCGAGGGCAATCACCAGAGCTTCACCCTCGATGCAATCAAAATAGATGCTGCTGGTATTCGGCACCCGCGGCGCGCCCTGGCCATTCACTCCGGCAGATTCGACCTCCCTCAGGATGGTTCGCTCCAGGTGGTCACGCATGTGAGACATGGTCTCGAGATCGCCGCGAGCAATCGCCTCGCGAGCCAGTTCTGCAGCTTTGCCCAGCGCGACGATGCCGGGAACGTTCTCCGTCCCCGCCCGCCGCGAACGCTCGTGGCTTCCACCATGCAGCATCGGGCGCAGCTTGGTTCCCTTCCGGACATACAGTGCTCCCACACCTTGCGGAGCATTCATCTTGTGTCCAGAAATCGAAAGCAGATCGCAACCGATGCGCTTTACGTCGATCGCAACCTTGCCCGCTGCCTGAACCGCGTCGGTATGAAAATAAACATCGGCTTCGGCGGCGACTTTGCCGATCTCTTCGACCGGTTGCAGCACCCCGGTTTCATTGTTGGCCATCATGATGGTGATGAGCCTGGTATTCGGCCGCAGGGCCCGGCGCACGTCGTCGGGATCGACCTGGCCCCGGCCGTCAACCGGAACGTAGGTGACGTCGCAGCCGGAGGCTTCGAGGTGCTTACACGAGTTCAGCACCGCGTGATGTTCGACGGTTGAGCTGATGACATGTTGGGCGGGCTGGACAATTCCGAAGATTGCCAGGTTATCGGCCTCGGTGCCGCCGCTGGTGAAGACGATCTCCGCGGGGCGGCATCCCAGCAGGGCGGTTACGGACTCTCGCGCGCGCTCGACAGCCGCCCGCGTCTCCTGTCCATGATGATGGATGGATGAGGCGTTCCCAAAATGCTCCCCGAAATAGGGCCGCATGGCCTCAAAGACCGCGGGCAGCACGGGTGTGGTGGCGTTATTGTCGAGATAGACGCGGCGCATGGCGATTCTGCTATTTTACGCCGTATACGTATGCAGAGACAGGAACGAGGCTCTAGCGCGCTCCAACTGGCACATATCGCTGCGGATAGGCGGGCCCGACATAGTCGGCGCGGGGGCGGATCAGCCGGTTGTCATCAAGCTGCTCGATCACATGGGCGGCCCATCCGCTGATTCGGGACACGGCAAATACCGGGGTGAATAAATCTACGTCAATCCCCAGCGTGTGGTAGGTGGATGCTGAGTAGAAGTCCACGTTGGCGTTGAGTTTCTTCTCAGCCTTTACAAATTCTTCGATCTTGCGCGACATCTCGAACCACTTGCTCTGGCCGCTGCTTTTCCCCAGATCGTTGGACATTTTACGCAGGTGCGTGGCTCGCGGATCTTCGGTGTGATAAACGCGATGGCCGAAGCCCGGCACTTTCTTTTTCTTCGCCAGCATGCCTTTGACGTGGTCCACCGGATCAACACCGGCCTTGTCGATAGCCTCAAGAATGTGAAACACGGCCTCATTGGCGCCGCCGTGCAGAGGTCCTTTCAGCGCGCCGATGGCCGCGGTCACGGCCGAATGCATATCAGAAAGTGTGGCCGCCACCACCCGGGCAGCAAAAGTGGACGCGTTGAGTTCGTGGTCGGCGTGCAGGATGAGCGCGATATCCAGGGCGCGTTCGGCGGTCTCGGAGGGCTTGGTGCCATTCAGCAGGAGTAGAAAATTGGCGGCATGCGACAGCGACAGGTCCGGCTTCAACCAGCTTCTTCCCTTTGCGCACGCGATCGTAGGCCGCGACGATCATCGCAATCTGCGAGGTCAGCCGGAAGGCTTTGTGCAGATTGGCGTCATGGTCGTTTTTTTTGTCCTCGGGATCGTAAAAAGAAAGCGCGGAGACGGCGGTACGCAGCACGTCCATGGGCTGAGTTTGTTTGGGCGCGTTGCGCAGGAGCTCGATGATAGCGGGATCCAGCTTGCGTTCCTCCGCCAGCCGGCGGCGGAAGTCCTTCAGTTCGCTCTGTGTCGGCAGCTTGCCGTACCACAACAGGTAGCAGGTCTCTTCAAAGTTGGAATGGTCGGCGAGTTCATGAATGTCAATGCCGCGGTAGGCGAGGATCCCCTGGTCTCCGTCGATGTAGCAAATGCTGGAATTTGTGGCGACTATTCCTTCCAGGCCCTTGGGGGCGGGCGTAGCGGTCAGGCTGGACATGTTCCCTCGCTCCAAAGTTTGATGCTGCGTTGAGGCTGCACGGGGAAGGAAAATGGCGCGTGCTGTCGCAACTAACTTTTATACGCCAAAAGAGGTAAGTTTCCAAGGCGGGTTGGGGCATTGGTAGTCGGTTGTTCTTGAATATCCTGATTATCAGCTCGAACGGATGAAGGTTGGATTCACGAATATGGAATGAACGGTTCCATGCTTGTCGGTAAATTCGAGTTCGGCTCTTCCGCCCTCGTAACCAACTAGACGCGCTTCCTTCCCCACGACCTCGGCTATAGTAGTTTGGTCTTCGCTTGGCAGGCCGTCTAACAATCCAGGTGGGATTCCAGTCAGAACCACAGAGTCTCCTGGCTTTGGATTCACGCCGTCGCTCCTGGCCGCGGTGTCTTTCTTAATAGCCCACCAATTCCTACAAACTCCAAATATGATCGGATGAACCCGCTTCCTGGCCGGCGACTGAGGCGGGTCTTGCGGGAGCGGATAAGACGGCAGCTTTAGCGCTGAGCCAATTCTGGCTCAGTATTCCCCGTGTGCGCTACGCTGCCTCCCGAGGGCGAGCTGTGTCTTGTCCGTGTCCTTGCACCTGCTTATTCAACTTCTTTCGTTGCGCGAACCCGTACGCACACAGGGCGATCACGGCTATCCCAAATGCTGTGAATGGAATTACCACTGTTACCTCCGTCTCGATATCGCTATCGGCCTTCGATCAACACGCCAATCGCAATCAAAGCCAGGCCGGCTGTGGCAAGGATCACCAAACCGATCTGCGCGGGCCAATCAATTTTTCCTTGGTAAAAAGTAGCGTCTAAAGGAACGAATACGAGAAGCAAAACTCCGATTTCTCGTACGGACTCCCCAACTAATTCAGCCCTGTGACGCAATCTTTACCTTTCAGCATCATCAACGGGATTCAGGCGGCGCTGAAGATGCCTTTAGTAACGCTACTAACAATTACGGAGCTTTGTATAGCACAAAACAGCCCTCACGCAGGAGACGACTTTCGTCTCGGCTCCCAAAACAGGAATCGCCTTTAGCATTCATGATGCCGCACCAAGTTCGCTGCTTGACACGTTCACTTCCGCGCTGGTGCCAGCCCTCGCACGAGCGAGGCGCTCGCGCCTATATTCCACCGGGGTGAACACACGAAGGTACACCGCCCGTCGCGAAACCCTCGGTCGCGCTCTTGTTCCCAGTTACAATCGAGGAATGCACGGGGGAAAGACTTATTCGGCTGGTTCTTGTCCTGCTGACCATGGGATTGACCGCCTCTGCCAGCGACCTTCCAGCTACTGCGCCGCTCTTACCTTGTGCTGAAGGTTCGCCTGGGACAGTCCCCTGCAATCCATCCAAAAAGGAAATAAAAGAAGCTGGCGAGGCGTTTGCCAAGGGCTTGAAGCTGCAGCGGGAAAAGCGGCAGGACGAAGCCTTCGAGTCGTTTGAAACGGCGGCACGGTTGGCCCCCAGGGATGTCGAGTACGTGACCGCGCGGGAAATGACCCGGCAGCAACTGGTCTTCGATCATCTGACTCGGGGCAACGCGGAAATGCGCGATGGCCGCCAGATCGAAGCGCTGGCAGAGTTCCGCAGCGCGCTGCATCTGGATCCGCAGAATGAATTTGCCCAGCAGCGTTTGACCGACGCGCTGGGGGAATGGACCCCTAAAAAGTGTTGCCGCGCCGCAGGTGGTGGCCGAGGCGGAAGAGCTTCGGGTGGCGCCGAGCGCGGCCAAGGCTGATTTTCACTATCGCGGTGATGGCCGCGGACTGCTTACCCAGATCGCCGCGGCGTTCGGCGTGACCGCCAGCTTTGACGACTCCGTGGTCACGCGCCCGGTTCGTTTCGACATGGGCGGCGCGGACTTTTACACCGCCATGGCCGTGGCTTGCCAGATGACCCACACCTTCTGGACGCCACTCGATAGCAAGCAAATTCTCCTGGCGGCGGAATCGGCGCAAAATCACCGGCAGTTTGATCGCATGGCGTTGCGCACCTTCTATTTGCCCGGCCTGAGCTCGCCGCAGGAACTGAATGATATCGCCAACGTGTTGCGGAATCTTTTTGAAATCCGGCTGGTAACGCCGCAACCGGCCACCAGCACGATCGTGGTGCGGGCGCAGCGAAATATTCTGGACGCCGCGACCCGGCTTCTCGCGAGGCTGGGGGACGCGCGTCCCCAAGTCATGCTCGACGTGCATGTCTACGAGATCACCAACAGCCTTACCCGCAACATGGGAGTCCACATACCCAGCAACTTCCAGTTGTTCAACATTCCGGCGGGCGCGCTGGCGGCGCTGGCAGGACAAAACATCCAGGACCTGATCAATCAGCTCATCTCCAGCGGCGGCATCAACCAGGCCGGCTCGCAGGCCCTTTCCGGGCTTCTGGCGCAACTCTCGGGACAACAGAGCTCCATCTTCAGCCAGCCTCTGGCCACGTTCGGCGGCGGGCTGACGTTGAGCGGGTTAAGCCTGGGGACGGCGAGCGCGCAATTGTCGCTGAACGAGAGCACGGTGAAAACGCTGGAGCACGCCACCTTGCGAGTCGCCCAAGGCAGCGAAGGGACATTTCGCGTGGGCACGCGGGTCCCTATTCTCAACGCCAGCTTCGCGCCGGTCTTTAACACGCCAGCTATTGCGTCTGTCATTCAGAACAACTCGTTTCAAACTCCATTTCCTTCGTTCAACTATGAAGATGTTGGGTTGAGCATCAAGGCCAAGCCTTTGGTGAACGGAAATTCTGATGTCAGCCTGGACCTTGAATTGACGTTTCGCGCTTTGCAGTCGCAGTCGTTCAATGGCGTGCCCGTAATTTCGAACCGTGAGTACAAGGGCAGCATCAGCCTGAAGAATGGCGAGCCGGCGGTGGTCGCCGGGGCGGTTTCACACTCCGAGCAGCGCAGCCTGAACGGAATTCCAGGACTGGGATCGGTTCCGGGCCTTAACCAGGTCATGACCAGCAACAGCAAGGAAAATGACGAAGATGAATTGCTGATCTTGATTACGCCGCGGGTAGTCAGCCACGAGCAGAAGGAAAACGCGGAAGTCTGGATGCAGAAGTAGGCGTATCAGGAGCAGAAATACTGGATGTCATCCTGAGCGGAGGGACTGCTTCGCGCAGCGAAGCGGTCTCGAAGCGAAGGACCTATGCATTTGTGCTTACAGCGAAAATGCATGGATCCTTCGGGCGCCGCTCCTTCGTAAACGAAGGAGCGGCTTCCTCAGGATGACATGCTACGCTTAGTTTCCTTCGCGGGCGGCAAACTCGGTTAGACCTTTCAGTATCTCGTAAGGCAATCCACTCACGTTGCTGATCTTTCTTCCGTTCACGAACAGCGTTGGCGTTCCGGTGACTTCGAGCGCCGCGCCCAACGCGACGGATTGCTGCACCCGGGTCGCGGTTTCGGGTTTGGCGGCGCAGGCTGCTGTATCGGGGCCCTTAACGCCAGCCTGTACGGCAAGGGCGGTCAGTTTTTCGTCCGCGTTGCTGGCGGTAATGTCTTTTTGCGTGTCGTAGACGCTGGCCACGTACTTCCAGAACGCGTCGGGTGAAGTGCGTCCGATGCAGTCGCCATAGTAAGCAGCTTTCGCGGCCCAATCGTGCGAGGGCAGGGGAAAATTCTGGAACACCAGGCGGACGTTTTTCTCCTCTGACATGAGCTTGTCGATGGTGGGTTGGGCTTCTTTGCAATGCGGGCATTGCAGGTCGCTGAACTCCACCACCGTCACGGCAGCGTCGGCCGGGCCGCGGGCAGGGCCGTTCATCCCCTTATTGAGCGCCTCTTGCGCGGGTACAAACGGATGATCTCCGAACGGGATGATGTCGCCGATCACGGCGTGCTTGCCGTCAGTGGTGACGTAGAGGCGGCTGTTCTGCTGTCCTTGAGGGTTGCTGAGGACGACGACCACTTCGGTGAGCCCTTCGGCCGAAGAAGGACGGATGGCTGCGATCTTCCACGATACGGACGGATCATAGCCAAACATCTGTTTCATGAAGGCGTTCACGGTTTCTTCCGAAGGCAGCCGGGTGCTGAAGGTGGGGACCGGGGGCGGCGCGTCTTTCGACTTGGCGGAAGGCTTTTGTTGGGCGACGGCAAACAATACTAAGAACCACACCAGGGAGCAACACAGCAACGACCGACGCATGCGTTCCTTTCGGGAGCCTGAATTTCTTTAACCAATAAAAACCGTCATCCTCCGGTTTTGGCGGCGATGGGAAAACGGCGGCCGGAGCCGAAGGCCTTGAGAGAAATTTTGAGTCCGGGGGCAGCTTGTTGGCGTTTGTATTCAGCGCCATCCACCATGCGAATGACCTTTTGCACCAGCGCCAGATCATAGTTGTGATCGGCAGCGATCCGCTCCGCGGTGTGCAGGTCTTCGACGTATTCTTCGAGTATGGTGTCCAGGACGTCGTATGGCGGCAGCGAATCAATGTCTTTTTGATCGGGACGCAACTCAGCCGAAGGCGGTTTCTCCAAGGTAGCCTGAGGGATCACCGGCCCCCGGGAATTCACATAGTGGCTCAAGCGATAGACCAGCGTCTTGGGAACGTCCGAGATCACGGCCAGACCGCCAACCATGTCACCGTACAGAGTGCAATATCCGACTCCAAGCTCGCTCTTGTTACCGGTGCTGAGAACGATGGCCCCGAACTTGTTGGAGATTGCCATCAGCAACGCGCCTCGGGTTCTGGCCTGTATATTTTCTTCGGTTGTGTCTTCCTTGCAACCGGCGAAAATCTTTTGCAAAGTTTTTCGGTAACTCTCGAAGATGTCCGTAATGCAGAGCAGCTCAAAGCGGATACCGAGATTGCTGGCCAGCGCTCGAGCGTCGTCGATCGAACCGGAGGATGAATAGGGTCCCGGCATGCCAACGCCGATTACGTTTTCCGGCCCCACGGCGTCGCTGGCGATGCACGCTGTGAGAGCCGAGTCGATGCCGCCGCTCAATCCGATGATCACGCGCTGGAATCCGCACTTGCGAACGTAGTCGCGTGTGCCCAGGACCAGGGCGGCGTACGCGCTGGCTTCTTCTCCCGGTATCTGCTGGTGCATTTCGCCGGTCAGCTGGTCAGAATCGAAGTAGATCAAATCTTCCTCGAAGGACTTGCCCTGCGCGATGACTTCACCGGCGTCATTCAACACGAGACTGGAGCCGTCAAAAATCAGGCTGTCGTTGCCGCCGACCTGGTTCACCATGACCACTGGCACCTTGTCATGACGGGCGATGGTGGCCAGCATCTCGCGGCGCAGTTCGCGCTTGCCCATCCAGAATGGCGAGGCGGAAATGTTGAGCACGAAGTTGCCGCCGGCCTGGACCAGGGACTCGACTGGATCGACGGTGTACAGACGCTTGTTCCAGAAATGTTTGTCGTTCCAGGCATCCTCACAGATGGTGAGCGCCATTTGTTTGCCGCCGAAAGGAAACAGTGCCTGGCTTCGCGCCGGCGCGAAGTTGCGCATCTCGTCGAACACGTCGTAGGTGGGCAGAAGCATCTTCGACTGCAGGAAGGATATGGCGCCGTCGTTCAGCAGGGCGGCGGAATTCATGACCGATTTGCCGGTCTCGACCTGGGCTGGGGTGACCAGGCCGCAGATCACAGCGATGCCGCGCGTCTCGGCGGCGATCCGTTCTGCCGTCTCGCGATTGCGGGCCACAAACGAGGGGCGCTCGACCAGGTCCCGGGGCGGGTAGCCGCAGACGGAGAGCTCGGGAAAGAGGATGAGGCCGGCCCCGGCCGTCCGCGCCTGCTGCGCGAAGTTGACGATCCGGGCAGCGTTGCCGGAGAAATCTCCAACTGTGGGATTGATTTGTCCCAGCGCGATCTTCACCGTTCCAGTGTAAAGGCACGGTGCGCGGGGAGCCAAGTCAGCAGAGTGTGGTCGCGAGCGACTCGCCCGCGCTGCAGTGGCAAGGGCCACGTGGGGACAGCCGCCCCCGGCTGTCCGGTCGAGCGTAGCTCGACATCTGTTGCCCTTGCCACACACATTGCGGAGCTTCGCTCCGCCGGACAGCCGAGGGCGGCTGTCCCCACGTGGCCTCTGATGGCTTTCGCACGAGCGTGGGCGCTCGCGCCTACATTTCTAATTGGGCCGGGGTGGGCCGTCCTGGCCGAGCGGGTCTGGCGGGGGGCCGGACGTGGGAGCTCTCCCGCCTGCCGGTGAGGCGGTATCGATTTCCTCGCCCGGGCGGCGCAGTGAGGGCGCGTTGGGCGGACGAACTTCAGGCTCCGACGAGCTCTTGGCTACAGTGGGCGGAAGATCTACCTCTCGTTCCGTGTGAATGATTTTCGCGCCGTCCACCTTCATGCTCTCGAGGCGAACGACCTCGTCGCCGACGAGGCGGACGAAATCCACATCCTGGGGCGGCTCACCGTAGATCCACTCCTCGAATTCGGTCTCGCCATCTTTCTCGCGAATTTTCTTGGGCGGACGGCCTTTGGACGCAATCACCATCTCCCGGTTCATACCCACCAGGATCTGGTGCGCCTTGACCGCATCGCGGGTCTTGGGCGGAAGAGTTTCGAGGTAGGCTTCCGCGGAGGATTTGGCATTGAAGTCGAATACGGGCCGGAGCAAATCTTTGAGCTCCTGCGGATTCAGGTCGGGCACATATCCGTTGAAGACCAGGTCCACGTAGGAGCCGCGCGGATTGGCGCTGGCGTCGTTGCCGCCCACCGGGGCCATGCCTGCGCCGCTGCCAACCTGGATGTGCTGGTACCACTTTTGTTTCTTGACCGGTCCGCCGTTGATTTCGAAGTGGATGCGGTCGTTCTTTACCAATATCTCGCTGATGCGGGCCTGATCGCCCGGCTTGGCGGCTGGTCCCCACATGGCGAGCTTGTTTTGCAACTCTTCCCCGCTCGGCGACAGGTTCCCGTCCTTCAGGGTCAGGCCTGTCTTTCCCATGGGAAAAGGAGCGCGAATATAGACCAGCTCGGCATTAAAGGTGCGAACCAGGTCCATCCGGGTTTGCTTGGATATGCGGGGAGTTTTCTGATCGTCGGCGCTGACCCCGACCACACAGCAGAGCACCATGGGCAACAAGACGTAACGTGGGTTCATACGACACCCCGAGCCGACGAATGCCCTGATTATAGCGCCGTCTCGAGTGGGAACGAAACGCTTCTTTGTAAAATAAACGACGTGGGGACAGCCGCCCCGGCTGTCCGGTCGAGCGTAGCTCGACAGCGCTTTGCGTCCCTAGGATTGCGGAGCTTCGCTCCGCCGGACAGCCGAGGGCGGCTGTTCCCACGTGGTCTCAGGCGGACCAAACGTGCAATCCGTTGCGGGCAACCTGCAACGGCAGCACTCGTCCTCCGTTGTCTCCGATGGCGGTGGCGACCCGGCTGGCGGCGCCTTGTTCGACCAGGAAAATGACGCACCCCCCGCCACCTGCCCCACAGGCTTTGGCGGCGCGTCCGCCTTGCCGGGCTGCGGCCTTGATCAGCTTGTCGATGAGCGGGGTCGTAATTCCCGGAGCATTGGTGCGGCGCAGCTTCCATTCTTCGCGGAGCAGGCGGGCAACCTCATCCCATTTGGCGTCAGCCAGCGCCTGGTGCATGGCGCGCGCGATTTCGACGATGCGCTCGAAGTTGCGGAATACCCGCTTGTCGCCGTTGATGTGCGCCTTGAAGACCTCCCAATTGTTGATGCCGGACTTCCGCGGCGCGCCCGTGTAAGCCAGAACGAAGCGGGATTCGATCTCCTCCGGCGCAACCGCCACCGCCTCGCGGTGGATGCCGTCGGCATCGAGATGAATCGCGCTGGCGCCGCCATAAAGCGCGGGATAGTAATCCTGGCAACCAGTGGGCACCTGGATGATCTGGGCCTCTACATTTTGGGCAATCACCCGCATTTGCTCGAGCGTGAGGTTACGGCCGGTGAAACGGGCCAACGCGGCAGTGCTGGCGATCATGAGCGCGGACGATCCGGAAATGCCAGCGCCTGCCGGAGACTCGGAGTCCGTCTCCATGAGGAGACCTTCCTTGGGAGCAAAAAACTGCAGCAGCCGGGCGCCCAGAGGGAGGCGAAAACGGTTCATCGCGCGTAGGTCCTCGAAGCTGGAGAACTCCTCCTCGCGCCGGGTGTCGACGGAGTGCAAGTGGATGCGCTTTCCTTTCAGCGGCGTGATCCGGCAGGTAGTGAGAATGTTGACCGCGAAATTCACCGTCAGGGCGCCGGGATGGAACAGGTACAACGGCCACAAATCGATGGTGCCTCCAGCCAGGTCAGCGCGGCAGGGGGCCTGGGCGATGATGGTGGGTCCGCTGGCAGCGTAGGTGGTTTTTGTCATGCAGTGGTTTTACCACGAGCCGTAAGGCTTGAATGGAGGACGAGCGTCCCGCCCGTCTCGTTACAGGTCTGGATACGACGGGCGGGACGCCCGTCCTCCATTCTCGTTGACAAGCTGGTGGGTTTGCCGCACACTCGGCCTGTGTAGCCGCACCGGCAAGGCTGGGCGGCGGCTACGGTGTCGGCTCGCAACAGGTTGTAAAGATGGCTCCTATCCCCCCTTTTACCCCGACTCCTCCCGAATCCACGGGAGCCCGGGTTGCTGTGCGAAATCGCACGGAAGTCTCCGACGAAAGCATCCGGCAGTCGAACGCCAGCCTGATCTTTGTAAAGCTGCGGAAGATGATCGCGTCCGACACCCAGCCCACCGACAACATCCTGGGCGCTATCGCCGTAGCGGCGCATTCGCTAACCGGCGCGACCGGAGCAGCGGTGGCCATGCCCCGGGACGGAGCCGTGGTCTGCGTGGGTCGAAGCGGCGAGACTGCGCCGGAACTCGGCGCCCGGCTTAACGTGGATTCGGGAATCTCCGGCGAGTGCCTGCGAACGGGCGTCATCATGCGCTGCGACGACGCCAGCAGGGATTTTCACGTGGATGCGGAGGTCTGCCGCCAGTTGGGGCTGCAATCCATTGCGGTAGTGCCTCTGCGCGGGCAGCACGGCCGGGTAGGTGTACTGGAAGCTTTCTCGACCGAGTCCTACGCCTTCACCGAAGACAAGATGGAAACTCTGGGGCGCCTCGCCGGGCTGGCCGAGGCAGCCTGGGCGCGCGGCATGGTCGCGGAAGTCCCGCGGGTTGAATACGAAGAGACCGTCGCGGCCGCGACCACCCAGACCGCCTTAGTCGAAGCTCCCGTGGATGAGCCTCCTCCCGTCGCGGCTGCTGCGGTGCCGCTGGCGGAGGTGCGAGAAATACTCGCCGCAGCACAGCAGGAGTCGCGTTTCCCAGGAAGATTGAGCTACATAATCTTCGCAGCCGTTGCCCTGCTGGCGGTGGTCCTGCTGTCGATTTACGGATGGCGAGCGTGGTACCAATCGAGTGTCGCATCCACCGCAAGTCGATCCGTCGCCAGCTCCTCCGCGGCTTCACCAGAGGATGCGAGTGCCACACCCGGAGCAGCCTCGACGGCCGACATCGTGCGTCGATCCTCACGGCCCGGCGGAAAAGGCCCGGTGCGACAGCCACAGCGATGGGCGAGTGCTCGTCGCGGTGCGAAGCTCGGGAACCCATCGAGCTCAGTCCCTAACAGCGAGGAAGTTCCCCAGCTTGTGGCCTCGAGCGCAGAGCCGGCTGATTTGAACAAGGCGCTTGCGACGGTGCCAGCTCTCCCCCAGCTTGGCGTGCCGATCTCGCAGGGCGTAACCGGAGGCGTTCTGGTGCACAAGGTGCAACCGATCTACCCCCCGGAGGCGCGGCGCATGCACGTGCAGGGCAGCGTGGTAATCGACGCAACGGTTACAGCGAAGGGGCAGGTCGAGGAGTTGAAACTGGTCAGCGGGGATCCCCTGCTGGCCCCGGCAGCGCTGGATGCCGTGCGCAGGTGGCGTTACACGCCCTACTCGCTGAACGGCCAGCCCATTGCCAAGGAAACGCGAATCACCATCAGCTTTGTCGCGCCGCAGTAAATCCCAGGTTCTGGCTTCGGAAGTCTAGGTAAGATTCAAGGCGCGCCGCACCGAGCCGCGTTCCTGCTGAATTTTTTCCTGCAGCAGAGTGATGGCGTAAATCAACTGCTCCGGGCGGGGTGGGCAGCCGGGGACGTAAACATCCACCGGAATCACCTGGTTAACACTCTGGACCAGGGCGTAATTGTTGAACACACCGCCAGAGGTAGCGCAGGCTCCCATCGAAATCACCCATTTGGGTTCCGGCATCTGTTCCCAGAGCTGTCGAATAACCGGCGCCATTTTGTTGGAGACGCGGCCGGCGATGATGATGAGGTCAGACTGGCGTGGGGACGGGCGAAATACTTCAGCTCCGAAACGGGCGATGTCGAAGCGGGACGCGCCCATGGACATCATTTCGATGGCGCAGCAGGCCAAACCGAAAGTTAGCGGCCAAATGGAATTCTTGCGCATCCAATTTACAGCCGAATCGAGAGTGGTCAGGACGACGCCTTCGGGCGCAGGGTTGCCGAAAGTTAATTCCTTGACTACCTTCTTGCCATTTTCGGTGGTGGTGTAAGGGCCGAAACTGAGTCCGTCTGCCATAACACAGTTATTGTAAACCAGCCGGGAGAACTCCAGGAGGAGACTCGTGCCTTCCCTGCTTGACAATGGATTGGCCCACCTCAGCAGCCCCTATGACTTTGCAGAAACCATCAAGCGATTGGAATCCTTGCTGCAGGCCCAAGGGCTGACAATATTTTGCCGCATCGACCACAGCGGCGCTGCGGAAAAAGCCGGTTTGGAAATGTATCCCACCCAAGTGATCGTCTTCGGAAGTCCCAAGGGCGGGACGCCGCTCATGATTGCATCTCCCACTGTGGCCATTGATCTGCCACTGAAGGCGTTGGTCCGGGAGGACGGCGCGGGCAAAGTCTGGATATCCTACAACTCGCCGGAATATCTGAAACAACGGCACGATATTCCGGACGAATTGCTCACGAATATTGCCGGGATCGGGCCCCTGTTGCAAAAAGTTGTAGGATAGTGCGGCAATCATATTTTTCACATCACAGGAGAAAGCAAATGGCTGAATCGAAGTCTGCCGACAACGGAAAAGCAGTTTCGCGCGATCGCCTGGCTGAGCTGTTGAACGAAGATCTTTCCCGCGAGTACCAGGCCATCATCGGTTACGTCGTGTACTCCCAGGTGCTGAAGGGCGCCGAGTACATGAACATCGCCGATCAGCTGGCGATACACGCCAAACAGGAACTCGACCATGCGCTGATCATTTCGCGACAGATCGATTACCTGGGCAAAATGCCGACGGTGACTCCGCTGCCGGTCAAGACCTCGGAGGATGCGAAAGAGATGCTGCGCTTCGATCTGGCCAATGAAAATGACACGATTCGAAATTATCGCGAGCGCATTGGACAATGCGAAGCGCTGGGAGAGTTTGCTCTGGCAGAACAGATTCGCCAGATCCTGGTGGATGAACAGGACCATCAGATTGATCTCGCCACCGCCCTGGGGCAAGAAGTTCCGGATGTTGGAAGGGGACCGCACAGCAAGCGCAGATAACCCCGCCCGCCACGGGCCGCGTAGGGGCAGTTGTCCTCATCTGCCAAGTCGAGCGAAGCTCGGGAGGTTCTGCAGGCGGCGAAACATAGCGGAGCTTTGCTCCGCCGGGCAGATGAGGACATCTGCCCCTACGCGGCTCGTGGTGGAAAAACCTTAAGCGGAAGGAATGCTGCCGCCGCGGAACTGGGCGCTCAAGCGGGCGAGTTGTTGGCGGTCTTCGGATTTGTCGGAGAGAAATTCGACCCCGTACAGGTAGACGCTGCGATTGCGGACTTTGCCGCGAACCCGGACCGGTTCGTCGGTATGGGGCGTTCTGAATTCGACCTTGACCTGGCTTCCTACGGGCAGGTTGGCGGCCGCAAAAAGACAGATTCCGCCCTCGCTGAAACGAACACCACGGCCGTCCACGACCGTCTTTTCAGCTGAATGATCCACCACGACCCGCACCGAGGCGTCAAACGGAAAACGCTGCCAGCGGCGCCGATTTACCGGTTGCTCCATTCCATCCCAACTTCCCCAACTTTATTTGGCTGAGAGTGTGCCCCTCGGCGAAGAACACGTGTCCCTGTGGCCAGCCAGTCTCGAAAGTATTCCACTGTGCTGATTCGCGAAAGTTACGGGAGTACAACCCGGAACGACCCCGCAGTAACGAGGTTCAAATCGCCGCGGTCAGGAATGTCGTGTGGCTTGATTTGAAATCTGACTTGAATTTGCAGATCTGATTCGAACCTGGGTTGAACTTGTAACCGGGAAGGGCACGAGTTCACTCGTGCCGCAATCAGCCTGCATTTAGTCGAGGCTTCAGCCGCTGCGGTGTGCTTACGGCCGTTAACATCAGGAAGGCACGGAAATATGCCGCACATGCCTGAGTCTGGACAAGGGAACCTCGGTGGCTGAAGCCACGTAGTTCGCGCTCGGTTGGCACGACTGAAGTCGTGCCCTTTTCCCGGATCCCATTTCGTAAGTCCGTTCTAGGGGTTCAGCACGACTTTGCCGAACATCTGGCTCTTTTCCAGATAGTCGTGGGCGGCGCGGATTTCGGCTAAGGGGAACACGCGGTCAACCACGGGCTGCAGACGTCCGGCGAAAACGTGGCCCAGCACTTCGCGCAATTCGCTCATGGTCCCCATGTACGAACCCAGCAGCGAAAGCTGGCGCGAAAATAAAAAACGCAAATCTATGCTGGCGTTAAATCCGGTGGTGGCGCCACAGGTGACCAGCGTACCGGCGGGCTTGAGGCACTTCAGGCTCTCGTCCCAAGTGGCGGAGCCCACGTGCTCGATGACGATGTCCACGCCTTCCTTGTTGGTCAACTTCCGCACTTCTTCTGAGATTTTCTGCTGGTAATGGTCGATGCCATGGTCAGCGCCCAGAGCCCGGGCCTTCTCCAGTTTCGCCTCGTTGCCCGCAGTGGTGATCACCCGAGCATGAAATAGTTTCGCGATCTGAATGGCAGCGATGCCCACCCCTGAACTCGCTCCTAGTACCAAGACAGTCTGTCCCTGACGAATGCCGGCACGGCCGACCAGCATGTGCCACGCAGTGGTGAACACCAGCGGCAGGCTGGCCGCCTGGCTGAAGTCCAGGCTGTCTGGAATCGGAATCACACTCACGGCAGGCACCGCGATCAGCTCACAATTTCCGCCCTCAACGCGGTTGCCCAGGACGGTGAACTCCGGGCACAAGTTCTGAAGTCCGGCGACGCACTTGGCGCAATGATTACAGAAATGCATCGGCGCCAGAAGGACCCTCTGCCCGGGCCTGAATCCTCTGACATACTCGCCGACTTCGACGATCTCTCCAGCGATGTCAGCGCCGAGGATGTGCGGCAGCTTTACTCCAGGCAGACCTTTTCGTATCCACAAGTCAATGTGGTTCAGGGCGCAGGCCTTGATGCGGACGAGAACCTGATCCTCACGCAGCTTGGGATCGGGCACATCTTCGTAGCGCAGAACTTCGGGACTCCCGAATTCATGGATGCGGACGGCTTTCATCGGTCCTCCGAGGAACTCAAACTACCACACGCGCATTCCAAGTCCCATTTCGAGGCAGCAACGATGTTCACAGATAAGCAGGCCTTCAACTAATGTCCAGCAAGGCAGATCGAAGTTTGGAGGGCGTTGCCAATGGGTACCGGACACGGTTTGCCAAACCGGTGAGCGGCCGATCAGCCACTGCGGTTCGACTCCGCCGCCCTCCGCGCGCGGCTCACTTAAGTAAGGCTTGACAGCACGTTCTGGCCGGTCGATCATGAAAGCGGTTTGGCAGACCGTGTTTTTCGTACCGCTGGTCAAGCGCCAGCAGCCCCGGATTGATAGCCCGGGGTTTTTGTTTTTGCGTTTGATCGCGGTTGAAGGCCGAGAGGATTCTATGCCATCGGAAGCAGATGGCTGACGGCCTCCGGTTGTGCCCGGTTGTGCCGTGCGAGGAAGCTAAGCACTCGAGACCAAAATTCGTCCGGTGCAATCCCCACCGCCCCACAGTGCCCTGCTCCTGGCACGATCCACAGCTGGGCATAAACCGGGTCAGCCTGAGCCAGAGCGCGGGAGTGCCAAGGCAGGATATTGATGTCCTCCTCACCGTGTATTAACAGCACTGGGACGGTCGAGGATTTCACTGCATCCACGGGATTCGCGCGCCGCAGGTCCACGCCGTAGCGCCAGCGCGCGTAGAGAAGGCCAATTTCGGCGGGAAGAAGTCCGACCGTTCTTCCGACGATGCGCTCCATACCAAAGCGACCCGCTCCCACGAAATACCCCTCCCGGTCATACGCAACGCTCCGAAAATCGGAGAAAGCAGAATCGGCGACAACGGCGCAAAACCCGGACTCGGGGCGTAGGCTTTCCAGTACCAGCGCGGCGCCCATCGATTCCCCAAAGCCGTCGACGCAACGCGCGCCTTTACCATAGAGCCATGACACCCACCGATGAATGTCGTCGCTTTCTAGCAATCCGTAGGTTGCCACGTCGCCGCCCGACTCGCCGTGAGCCCGCGAATCGGGTAGCAGAATGCGATAGCCCTGGCGCAGGAACGCCTCGCCATATCCCGCAACGCCGCCACGATTGTCTCCGATTCCATGAAGCAGCATGACTGCTTGCCCGTTTTGATGATCCGGCACAACATACCAGCCCTGCAGTACGACTCCATCGGCAGCTTGAATGGCCACGGTCTGCAACTCGGCTCCGTAGGGCTTGTATATGAGAGCGATCCGGGCTCTGGCAGCCAGGGGCAAACGCATCGGGGACAAGGTCAACCGGGCCATCAGAATGCCAAATGCCAACGATAAAGCCATGTACATTGCAGCCACTCTAACTGCGACTTTGGCTGGACGCCGCATTTGAGGCAATCACTATGTACTAAACGTTGTCGGTGCCTGCTTTGTTCCGGCGAGCCCTTCGCATGATTGACTTACCCTGTTAACCGACTGATAATCAACCTGAAATGGACATCTACGAGGAGATCGTCAAGCTGCGGCAGGAGGGACGCCGGGGCGCGGTGGCAACCATTGTCAACGTGCGCGGCTCGATCCCCTCTTTTGAAACCGCCAAGATGCTGGTGCGGGACGACGGCTCGATCGTAGGTACGATTGGCGGCGGTTGTGTCGAGGCTGATATATGGCAAGCGGCGCGGGAAGTGATGGAGAGCGAAAAGCCCCGCACTCTGACTTTCAACCTCAATCAGGATCCCAAATACGATACGGGATTGGTCTGCGGCGGCACGCTGGACATTTTCGTCGAGCCGGTGCTGCCTCCAGCATTACTTTATATATTTGGCGCAGGCCACGTTTCAGTCAACCTTTACAAGGTGGCAAGGGGCGCAGGCTTCGACGTCACCGTGGTGGACGACCGCGCAGCCTACGCCAACCGCGAACGGTTTCCCGACGCGAAAGAGATCATCGCCGAAGACTTCGACCAGGCTATGTCGCGACTGACTCCCGGCGAGTCGGCGTACCTTGTGATCGTTACCCGCGGGCATCGGGATGACATGCGGGTGTTGCGCTGGGCGGTCCGGACCCCGGCCCGCTATATCGGGATGATCGGTTCGAAGCGCAAGACCATCGCCATTTTCAAGCAACTGTCCAAAGAAGGACTCTCGCCTGAGCTCTTCGAGCGTGTGCATGCCCCAGTTGGTCTGGACATCGGGGCCATCACACCGGAGGAAATTGCCGTCGCAATTACAGCGGAGCTGATCGCCGCGCGCCGCCGTGTGGAGCGGGATCTGCCGCATATGAGCTGGTTCCATTCACGCAAACGACAGGCTACTGATTCCGCAGCCGAAGTATTCGAAGAGTCAGAATAGCCGCGAAGCGGCGCAAGAATAGAGCCCACGGCGCCAGCCGCGGGTGAAAGGCAGAACCCAAGCGAGCAGCCCCAAAGGGGCGAAAGAACCGTTCTCACTCTTTTCGAGGCGGCGCCCATTCCGAGCAATCCCCGACGATTCACCCCTCCCTGACCGGCAAAGTTTGTTATCTTCCCTACATGAGTCGGGCGCCCAGTTGGTGCGGAGTGATATTGGCGGCGGGCGAGTCCTCGCGCATGGGTTCGGACAAGGCGCTGTTGCCCTGGCCTCCGGTGGCGAACCGCGTACCGTTTTCGGGCGAGACTTTTTTGTCGGCCGCGATTCGTTCCTTGAGTTCTGCCACAGACCAGGTGGTCGTCGTCGTCGGCAACAACGAAACTCTACTGGCGCCGGTGGTGTATGCGGCGGGTGGCTCGCTGGTGCGAAACCCCGCCCCGGAGAACGGCCAGTTCAGCTCTCTGCGCGTCGGGTTGCGGGAAGTGCTGAACCTGGGCCGCGACGCTGTGATGATCACGCTGGTGGATCGGCCTCCAGTCGGCGCCGCTGTACTCGCCAGTCTGCGGGCAGCTTTTGAAACCGCTGCATCCGATATCTGGGCGGTGGTGCCGGAATACGGTGGACGACATGGGCATCCCTTTTTGGCGGGGCGCGAGATGATCGAGGCATTCCTCAAGGCGTCCGCCGCGGCCACCGCAAGAGAAGTTGAACATCAACATCAGCAACATCTGCAGTACGTTCCGGTGGATGATCCACATGTCGCCATGAATGTGAATACTCCCGAGGACTATGCTGCGTTGCTAAATCCTCAAGCGAGTTAATCCCTTCCATAAGAATGAACCCAGAAAAGCAAAACTTGAACTCTCCATCCCAGACCGCTGACTTCATGCAGGGAGTGTTGCAGCTCAAACCCCAACTCGCCGTTTTTGATTGTGATGGCACCCTCTGGGCAGGCGATGCCGGATTCGGCTTTTTCGACTGGGAGCTGACGCGTAGGCTGGTTTCCGACGACGTAGTCGGCTGGGCCCGCACCCGCTACGAGGACTACCTGGCTGGCAAGGTCAGCGAGGACGACATGTGCGCCGAGATGGTGACCATCAATCGCGGCTTGCCCGTGGCCGACGTGATGCGCGCCGCCGCAGAGTTCTTCGAGGAGAAAATGCTGGGCGGATTTTTCCCCGAGATGAAAGACCTGGTGTTTCGACTGCACGATCTCGGTAGCGAAATCTGGGCGGTCTCGTCAACCAGCGAATGGGTCATTCAGGCAGGGATGAAGCATTTTGGGATTCCCGCCAGCCGCGTCCTGGCAGCGGCGGTTGCCGTCGAGGACGGCAAGGTCACGGACAAAGTCATCCGCGTGCCCAGCGGAATCGGCAAGGCGCAGGCAATCCGCGAAGTGATCACGCGAACACCGGACGCGGTCTTCGGAAATTCCATCTGGGACGCCGATATGCTGGAAATCGCGCGCCATCCCTTTGTGATTAATCCGACGCCGGAATTGTTGACTATTTCTGGTGAGCGCAGATGGCCGGTTTATTATCCTGAACCAGTTTCTGGTTCTTAGTTCTCGGTTCTCAGTTGTTGGATCGCGGCGGCCAGCGTGTCGATCGCCAGATGACTTGCATGGGTGGAGGCTTGCGGCAGACCGCCGAGGGCGCGTATCAGATCTTCGCGGTGCAACTGACGAGCCTCCGCGACGGTTCTGCCCTGCACCAGTTCGGTGAGCAGCGAGGCGCACGCCATCGCGGGAACGCAGCCCTGAGCCAGAAATCGGATTTCTTCGATGCGGCCGTCGGTGACTCGCATGGTCAGCTTTAGGACGTCGCCGCAGGCCGGGTTTTCGATCTGGGCGGAGGCGTCGGGGTTTGCCACTTCGCCGGGGTTGCGCGGGTGCTGAAAGTGATCGAGGACCTGGGGCGAGTACATCGCAGAAGATTGTAGCCTGACGCGGTTTAAATGCTGTCCTCGAAGTCCACCTCAATCGGGTCAATCAGCGGGATCAGCCAGCTCAGCAACCTCTGATGCACCGGATGGGCTCCATATTTGTCCAGAGCAGACTGGTCTGCGAATTTCATCACGCCTCCCAGTTCGTAGCCCTGGCCGCGGGGTGAAATGTTGATTCCGACGGAGGTTTCGAGCAAGCCGGGAATTTGCCCCTGCAACTTCCGGATTTCGCTGACGACGCGTTGCTTTTGATCTTCCGTGACGCCCGGCTTCCAGCGAAACGCGAACATGTGGATGAACATGACGCCCTTAAGCCTCCCGCGAGATTGTAGCGGTTCGCAAACCAGTATGGCGCCGGAAAAAATTTGGACTGAAGAATCGTGTAAGGCCCGCCCTGTCTCTCCCAAAGAACCGGAGAGACGAGGACGGGGCACCCTCTTTGGACTGTAGGATAGGGCAATGCCTGCCGACTACACTTCGCAGCGCGTGGTGTGCCTCCAGCCCAGCGCGACCGTCATCCTGGCTGCGATTGGCGAACTGGACCGGGTGGTGGCCTGCACGAAGTATTGCGCCGATGTTTGTCCCGAAGTTATGCGAGGCGGACGAAACATCATCGCGGATTCGTGGACGGCGCAGAGCCGTGAGATTCTGGCCGCTCGTCCCGACCTGGTGATTGCCGCGGTTCCTTATCAAGAGAAGGCGGTGGTGGAAATCCTGAAAGCGGGAATTCGCTTTCTCGGCCTGGCGCCGAAGACCGTGGCAGATGTCTACGCCGACATCGCGACGATCGCGGGAGTCGTGGGCGCAAGCGGACGCGGGCAGACCGTGATTGCGAACATGCAGCGGGAGATCCAGACGGTGAAGCGGCAGGTGAACGGGAAGAAGCGTCTTCGCGTCTTTTGCGAGGAGTGGGGCAAACCGGTGATTTTGTCACAGCGGTGGGTGGCGGAGTTGGTAGAGGCTGCGGGCGGTGAGTTTCTGGGTGATCCCGGGGCACACTCGTCGTCAGCATCGATTCTGGCGATGGATCCCGAGGTCGTCGTGGCCGCCTGGTGCGGAGCTGGCAATCGCGTCCCGCTGGAGAAGATTGTCCGCGATCGTAAGTGGCAACAGATGTCTGCCGTGCGTGAAGGGCGAGTGTACTGCATCAGCGATGAGCTTCTGAATACTCCTGCGCCAACTCTGATTGGCGGGCTGCGAGCCTTGGCAGCGGCGATTCATCCCGATGCTTTTCCACAACCCGAAGGGCTAAGATGTATTACCAATACGCCAGTTTGAACTCGCGCGCCCTGGTAAGAGTGCTTCAGGCTTTCTATGCCCTCTGGCTCGAAATTCGAGGACATCAAAAAAGAAATCGACCGCATCAACCATGCCGCCGGATCGGTGGAAGATTTCATGTGGGAAACCGTGAAGCTGCTGCATGATCGCATGCTGAAATACAACTGGGTCGGTTTCTACATGCTGGAGGAGAAGGCACCCGATTCGCAACCCCGCATGCTGGCCCTTGGGCCCTTTCAGGGAGCCATGACGCCGCACACGCGTATTCCCCTGAACCAGGGTATTTGCGGGGCGGCCGCGACCACGGGCAAGACCATCGTGGTGGACGACGTCACCCTCGACAATCGTTACCTGGCATGCTCCACCGAAACTAAATCTGAAATCGTGGTGCCCGTCTTTGTCCGCAGCAAGGTCGTGGGCGAGCTGGACGTTGACAGCCATTTCCCTGCCGCGTTCGGCGATGATGACCGCAAACTGGTGGAGTATTGCGCTTCCCTGGTGGGCAAACAGTTAGAAAAGCTTCCGGGATGAGCAGTGAAAAAGGCCAGACTCGTGCAACTCCGCAACGTTCTCAGCGTCCTTCGCCTTCGGTGAAGCGAGTGGTCGCGGCGCTTATCTTCAAAGACGACCAGATTCTGGTGTGCCAGCGTACCCGGCATCAGACCATGCCACTCAAGTGGGAATTCCCCGGCGGCAAGATCGAAGAAGGCGAGCAACCGCGAGACGCACTGCGCCGGGAATTGAATGAAGAACTCGGAATTGATGCCACCATCGCCGAAGAAGTGGCGCGCATCCGACACGAATACAAGAACGGATCAGCCGTCGAATTGGGCTTCTACGCGGTGCGCGAGTACAAAGGCGAAATCGAGAACAGGATTTTCAAAGACATGCGCTGGGCGGTTCGCAGCGAGCTTCCCTCCTTCGATTTCCTGGAAGCCGATCTGCAACTGGTAAGAGAGTTGGCCGAAGGAAAGATTGCCTGAGGTTTCCCTGTCATCCTGAGCGAAGTGGTTGCTTCGCGTAGCGAAGCAACCACGCAGTCGAAGGACCCCTGCTTTTCCCCTTACACTCGCGCGTGATGTGCTGCCCCAGGGAAATCCTGGCGGGGCACAGCCGATCAGCTCTAGGGATCCTTCGACTCCGTAGAGGCTTCGCATCGCGAAGCCCCTACTCCGCTCAGGATGACAAGCTTAAAGATTCCTAACCCGATCCGCCCCGCAGCGTCCAGAACCAGGCCAGCGTTAATCCCACCATGACCACCGTGGTCGTCCACGCTACGCCGTTGTAGAGCGGAGAACTCACGTACTCGCCCATGAGTTCCTTCTTGTTTACCAGCAGCAGCATGAAGACCAGGACAAAGGGCAGGACGACGCCGTTCACGACCTGGGACAGAATGGAAATCTTCACCAGGGGAATGTTGGGTAGAAGGATTACGCCCGCTCCCGCGACGATCAGGATGGTGTACAGCCAGTAAAACACTGGAGCTTCGCGGAAGTGTTTGCCTACCCCTGACTCGAATCCCAAGCCCTCGCAAACGGCGTAGGCGGTGGAGAGCGGCAAGATCGAGGCTGCAAACAGCGATGCGTTGAACAATCCCATGGCGAAGAGGATGTAGGCGTAGTCGCCCGCGAGGGGGTGGAGGGCCTGGGCGGCATCTTTCGCGTCGCTGATATTGTGGTAGCCGTGCACGTAAAGCGTAGACGCGCAGGCCACGATGATGAACCAGGCCACGATATCGGTGAAGATGCAGCCCGTGACCACGTCGAGACGCGAGGCATTGTACTGCCGCTTGGTCACACCCTTCTCGACGATCGAAGCCTGCAGGTAGAACTGCATCCAGGGCGCAATGGTCGTGCCCACGACGCCGATTACCATATACAGATAATCCTGGCGCAGGAACATTTCCTTGTGCGGAGGAACGATGGTGGCTTCGAGGGCTTCCAGCCATGCGGGCTTGGCGAGAAATCCGGCGACGATGTAGGTGAGATAGAAAAACGAGGCAGCGAGAAACACCTTCTCCACCGTCTTGTACTGGCCCTTGACGACGATCAGCCAGACGATGACGGCGCAAACCGGGACGGTGTAGTACTTGTTGAGACCGAACAGTTCCAGGCTGCCGGCGATGCCGGCAAATTCCGTGACCACGTTACCGAAATTGACGATCACCAGGCCGATCATCATAAAAAACGTGATGCGGAATCCGAACTCCTCGCGAATCAGGTCGCTCAGGCCCTTGCCGGTGACGGCGCCCATACGGGCGGCAATCTCCTGCACCACGATCAATGCCACCGTGATGGGGATCATGGTCCAGAGCAGCATGTGTCCGAACTGGGCCCCGGCTGCGGAATAGGTCCAGATGCCGCCGGCATCGTTGTCCACGTTCGCGGTAATAAAACCCGGACCGACGACGGCAAAAAAGATCAGAAGCCGGATTTTCCAGCGCCTCAGGAAGGTCATGCGTGGGCTCAGAGATCGCTCAAGCGACCGATCAGCATAAATGCATACAGGAAATCTGGATAGGTGAAATCGGAGAAACCGTCGGTGGGCGTTGGTCGTTGGTCGCCAAACCTCAATACGATCGGTTGTGGGCCAACGACCAAGGACCAACGACCGTTCTGTTACAGATTGGCGCGCAGCATACTGATGATGTCGTCGGAGGTGATGACACCTGTCAGCTTCTTGTTGTCATCGACCACTGGCAGCGTTGAAAGGTTGTACTTGTCGAACAGTTCCGCCACCTCTTTTTCCTTGGACCCGCCATGGGTAGAGATCAGTGGCTCCTGGGTCAGCGAAAGCATGGGAGTGTCAGGGGTGGCCAGCACGATCTTGGCCAAGGGCACGGCGCCGGCCAGTGTGCCGTGCGAGTCCACCAGGTAAATCGTACTGACGGTTTCGACCCCGCCCTCAAAGTGACGCAGGGCTTCAATCGCATCTCGCACGTTGGCGCTCACACCCACCGCCAGGTACTCGGTATTCATCCGGCCGGCGGCAGTATTTTCCTTGAACTCCAGGAGTTCGACCATTTCCTTGCGTTCCTGGGGCTCCATTTCCAGCAGAATTTCCGAAGTGCGTTCTTCGGGCAGATCGGCCAGCAGGTCGGCGGCCGCGTCCGGTTCCATTTCTTCGACAATCTCGGCCGCACGTTCCGAGTCCAGAGACTCGAGGATCGCCTTCTGGACCTTAGGCTCCACTTCCTCCAGGGCCCCAGCGGCTACGTCCTGCTCGAGGGTCTCGAACACAGCCTCGCGCTCGTCAGGAGCCAGCTCTTCGACGATATCCGCGATGTCGGCGGGATGGAGCTTGGCCAGACGCTCATGCGAGATTTTGAGTTTTACCCGGCGGGCCGGGTCAGTCTCGATGAGGTCCACAAAGTCCCAGGGGATGGTTCGCGGGGGGATTTGCCGCAACAGCGCTCTTAATGCCACCAGCGGGACGACCCCTTTCAGCAATCGCCGGATAGCGCCCCGCGGCCCGACATCAACCGAACCCACTTTCAGAACCAGGCGGTTGGCAACGGATTCCTGAAGAAGATCGAGATCGTTCACCCGGACGACTTTTCGCCCGAACACGTCGATGACCTGCTGATCGAGCAGGTCCCGTCCCAGCAGCAGCATGCCTTCTGCGCCCTCACCCTTGGCCCAGTCAGTCGTAGGGGAGCTGGTGCGAATACCGCCGTTGATTGAGATCACGGAAACGAACGGCAAAAGCCGGTCGCCGGTGCTGGTTTTAATGATCAGCACCGCCACCCGGGCCCGGTCTTCCTGCGGGATCAGCGCCACCTCGCGAACCCTGCCGCAGCGGCTTCCGGCAGTGTCGAACACCGGAGTGCCCAGCAGTTCGGTAAGCGCGAAGGTCGGCATGCCTCCGAGAATACTCAACTGACAGGCAAGAATCTACATGAGCTTTCGAAACATCAGCATGTGTAGCGCCGGCTCCCGCCGGCCCAATAGGCGGGCAGGATGCCCACCAGACAGCCGGTGGGACGCCGGCACTACAAAAACAAACCCCAACCCTTGTCATTTCGAAGCCAGCTCTATCGGCGAGGAATCTGCTTTGTGCTGGCGGCGAAGCAGCAGATTCCTCGCGCGACAAGGCCCGTGCTTCGGAATGACAATTCTTTGGGATTTTCAAAGTACGCCACTACCCCATCCAGCTCCCGACCCATCCAGCTCCCATCCAGCTCCCGCGTTGACATTTCCGGGGCGGAAGGGCAAACTACCGCATTCGCGGCAACCGCATGTTTCCCGGCCATGGTTCGGTAAGGCGCCAAAGCCAGAAACGCGGGGCAGCGGAGATTCCAGGATCCACAAGTTGTATCTAACATTCTTGCCATGACCGAACAGCGGGTCTCCTACACGTTGGATTCGACGCTGGAGACCGTCGACAGCGCCGAGCAAGCAGCCAGCCGGATTGCAACCGAAGCGGGCTTCGACGATGACGAGGTCATGCGGATCGCCATGGCTGTGCGGGAGGCTGCGGTCAACGCCGTCCTTCATGGCAATGCTTACGATCCCGGCAAGAAGGTCAGCCTGGCATTTGAGCAGACCGGCGGGAACCTGGTGATCACGATTAAAGACCAGGGTAAGGGGCTGGATCCGGATAAGATCCCAGATCCGCTGGCGCCGGAGAATCTTTTAAAGACGTCGGGCCGGGGCATTTTCCTCATACGCTCGTTCATGGACGAGGTGGTCATCAGCGCCTCTCAGACGGGCACCGAAATTAAACTAGTGAAACACGTCCACGGTCCATCCGAGGGCGTCAAGGAGGCTTCCCAGTGAGCATGAAGACCAGTACGCGCCAGGTTGACGGCGTCACCATCGTGGATTGCAGCGGCCGCATCACTCTCGGCGAAGGCAGCGTGATACTGAAGGATGTGGTGCGCGAACTGCTTTCCAAAGGGCAGAAGAAAATCCTGCTCAACCTCGGAGATGTGAACTACATTGACAGCTCGGGCATCGGCGAGCTGGTCAGCGCTTTCACCACCGTGCGCAACCAGGGCGGCGAACTCAAGCTGCTCAACCTGACCAAGAAAGTTCACGACCTGTTGCAGATCACCAAGCTGTACACCGTCTTCGACGTGAAAGACGACGAAGCGAACGCAGTCAAGTCGTTCAGCTAGGCTTCCCTTCTATTTCTTTCTAGCGAGGGCCGGTATCTGTCCGGCCCCGAGCTGTTTCTATTTCGGGAAATTTTCAGATTTCTCTTGCCAGCGGTCGCCTAGCTTGGCATTTCTCGCCCTACAATCCTCTTAACTCTGACGTTTAACCCGGCCCAAATGCCATTGGTCAACCGATACCCGCTGTTCGCGGCCACCATGCTTCTCACCGGCCTTGCCTGGTCCGATTGTCTTCCTTTTACGGAGGCGAGGAACCATGTGGGTGAGGTGAAGTGCGTGACGGGCATGGTAGTAAGGGTCAAACAAGGGGCGCGGGGAGTGCATTTTCTGGATTTCTGTGACGATTTTCGCTTGTGCCCGTTTACCGTCGTGATCTTTCCCCGTGACTTGAAGAGCGTAGGCGACGTGCGGCAACTGCAAGGCAGGATGGTCGAGATCCACGGACAGGTAAAAGAGTACGACGGACGCGCGGAAATTATTCTCGAAGAATACCGGCAGCTCGGCGGCGTCGGGGTTAGAGTTCCTCCCCTCCCGAAAAACTACGACGTCGAGAAAAAAGGCCACTATAGCGCGGGAACTTTCAGCCACCCCAAGGCGAAACGGAAGACCTCGAGAAAGCAGACGCCTAACGTGATCACCCAGGCACCCGAGGATTTGGAATAGGCGAGCACCGCGACGTCACGGCGAACTGCTTCCGAGCATCGACCAACTAAAGATCAATCCGCGACTGGTACGCTGAAGTGTGCAGCAATGCATTGCCAGGTCCCGTTATGGCGGACCCAAGTGTCTGTGAACCGGCCTCGATGCTCGAAAGTCTTGCCTTGGAATGTGCCCTTTTCGTGATATGCGCCGGTCACGACCGCAGCATTACCGTGGATCTGGACCTTCATATCGTGAGATTCCAAGGTTTCGAAGTGAGCGGTAGGATCAGCTGTGAAGGCCACTTCCTCCGTCTTGTTGATAACACTGCCGTCGGGCTCAGTTAGGACGAGATCGTCGGACATGACTCGGGCCAGGGCGGAGGCGTCCTTACGTAGCTCAGCCTGGTTCCACGAGTTCTCGAGAGCAATGAGATCCGCCTCGACAGATCCCGTCTGCGCGGGCATGGTAGTGATTTCAAGCAACAAGCACAAGAAGAGAATTGCGACAGGTTTCATAGCCTTCAGCCTCCTGCCGGACAATATAATTTCCTGCAGTTCCAGCTACACCATTTCCTTCTTCAACTTATCCAGCGGATAGAACGTTCCCCGCCAGAGTACGCCGCCGCGGGCCAGTGTCAGGAAAGTGGAGCGCAGCATGGTGTAAACAAATAATGTCGTGCTCACTGGGTGCAACACGAAATAGTAAGGCGGAATATCCGACTTCTGCGACATCCCTACGTAGATCGAGAACATCGAGAACAGCGCAACCGCGTATCCCATGCGCGCCCACCCGTGCGCGAGCAGGATCCCGATAAATGGCATCAGGTTCAAAAAGGCGAGGGCGAAGCACGACGCCAGTGCTCGAGGCCATTGGAATGACATGATGGCGAAGAAGTTCTTGGTGAGATTGTCCACCACTCCCATCGCGCCTTTGGCCCATCGGATGGAAATCAGGTCCTCTCCGAAAACATTGCGTTGCGCGTAGCCGGCATTCTTCACCACCTTGCCCAGCTTCATGTCGTCGAGCACGTCGAAACGCAAAGCCTGATATGTGCCCAGCGCTTCGTACACGCTCCGGCGAATCATGTTGAAGGCGCCTACACCAATATGATCTTTGGTTTTCGGATCGGCCACTTTCCAGGGACGATGTCCGAAGACAAACAGCGTCTGGAAAAAAGCGATCATCATCTTCTCCCCGGGGTGCTTCATGACCATGCGCGGAAAGAGGACGAGATGATCGGCGCGTTCCGATTCGGCATATGTCAGGGCGCGACGCAGCGCGTCCGGCTTGAATAGAACGTCGGCATCGGTGAACAGCAACCAGTCGCCGCTGGCAAGATTGGCGGCGTTCCACATGGCATGCGGTTTGCCCATCCAGCCAGCGGGCAGCTCGGTGATGTGAATGATTTTGAGCTGACCGGGCGACGCTGCGGCAATTCTCTCCATAATCTCGCCGGTTTGATCCGTCGAGCGGTCGTCTACGGCGATCACTTCGTAGTTATCGTATTCGAGGCCGAGTAGGAGAGTGAGAGTAGCCTCGATGTCGGAGGCTTCGTTGCAGGCGGGAACGATGATGCTGACGCGCAGATTTGCCGGCGGCTTGAGGTCCCACCCCGGGCCTGAGATGTCGGCGATTTTTGGCACCCCCAGCGCCGCGTCGGCCAGACGCCAGAGCCAGGCCAGCCCCAGAGTACATCCAGCAATCCAATGGAAATAACTCATCCTGCCGGGGCTCCGGCGGCGCCAGGTTCATCGTGATTTCGTTCATCTTGAGTTCGTACCAGGGGAGCGAAGCGCATGCCATAAAAGAGTACCGCAGACGAGATTGCCATCGCGACCACTGGAAGGATGAAGGCAGCTTGCAGCGAATGCCGGTCGGCGACATATCCCATGAGCGTGGGTGAAGGAACATCTCCAAGAAGATGGAACAGGAAAATGTTGACCGCAATGGCGGTGGCGCGGATGTGGGAACCGACGGAGTTGACCAGTGCGGTGTTGAGAGGCGAAGTGTTCAACAAGAGCAGAAATGCCGCCACGGCGATCGCAGGCACCATCCACGGCCCCTGGTTGAACAACGCGAAGAACATTACCGGCACGCCCAGCCCCATGCTGACTGCGGAAACGAAATAGTAGGAACCTTTCATTCGCGGCAGCAACTTGTCGCCGAGCCATCCTCCAGCCAGCGATGCCAGGATGCCATCGACCACGACGATCTTGCCGAAGATCAGATTCGCTGCCTCCAGACTGTATCCCCGGGCACGCGACAGGAAGGTAGGCATCCACACTTGTATTCCGCCCAGAGAAAACGTCCCGGCGGCCATGCCCAACGTGACCATCCAGAAGGCCGGGTTGCGCGCCAGGCCTCGCAATGTTCCGCGCTCCGGAGTTTCCTTCAGGGAGTCGAACTGTCCTCGTGGCGGCTCGGGAAGAAAAGAGACAGCCAGCGCCAGCAAGAAACCAGGAAAGGCCGCGACATAGAAGGGAAAGCGCCATCCATGCGTGGGCCCGAGCCAGCCGCCCAGCAGATAGCCAGCCGCCGTGCCGCAAGGGATGGCCAGATAGAAGATTCCGAAAATGCGGCCGCGTTTGTTTTCTGGAAAAAGGTCGGCGACAAAAGTGGGCGCGATGGTCACGAAGGTCGCCTCGCCGACACCCACCAGGGTATGGCGCAGCAACAATTCTCCGTAGGTGTGGGTGATCGCGGTCATCAAAGTCAGCCCACTCCAGAAAACTGCTCCCAGGATGATGATCAGCTTGCGCGAGTACCGGTCGGCGAGCGGACCGACAAAAGGCGCCGCGACCATGTAGAAGGCCAGAAAAGCACTGGTGAGATATCCAACCTGGGTGTTGGTGAGCTTGAATTCGGTCTGTACCAGCGGCTGTACTGCGAACAGCACGGAGCGGTCAATGTAGTTGAGAAAATTCAGCGTGGTCAGCAGGACCAGCGCGGTCCAGGGATAGAGTTTGCGTTGGGTCACTTGGGGAAGGAATATAACATGCTGAGAATTGCGGAGCTTCGCTCCGCCGGGCAGGTGGGGACACCCGCCCCTAGGTATTTCGTTTCGAGCGCGGCCATCTGGCGACAACGACCGTCGAGATTCCACCTCGTGGACGGAAATCTCCCTTCACCTCGGCCCACACCGGTTTTGCCCAGCGCACCACGTCCTCCAATACGCGATTCACGATATTCTCCTGAAAGATTCCCAGGTTGCGGTAGCTCTGTAAGTATTCCTTCAGGGATTTCAACTCCAGACAGTGTTTGTCCGGCATGTAGCGAATGGTCACGGTGCCAAAATCGGGCAGGCTCGTCTTTGGGCACACGGAAGTGAATTCTGGGTCGTCCACGACGATTTCGTAGCCGGGGAACTGGTTCGGCCAGGTTTCGATAGCGGGGAATTTGTGGTCCAGGCCGGCCTGGGCGTGGGCCTCGGTGTAGCGCGGTTTGAACATAATCCTATTGTAAACAGGTAGCGCCAGCGTCCCGCCGGCGCTATCTGAATCCCCCGCTTCCCGACTGGAAATTGTGCATCTATAGTGGAAGGGCGTTAAGGTACGGTTCAGGCGTGTGGTGGTACATTAGCTAGCGCAAGATGGCATTGACGACAAGCAGTAACGGGTTTTTCAGCCGACATCGCTGGCTGCTATGGGCGGCAGGCCTTCTTGTCGCTGTACTGCTGCTGGCCTCATTCATGTCGCGGGACGATGCGATCCCGGTACGCGCCGCGACGGTGGAGCGCAGTTCGATTCGCAGCGTGATCTCGACCAATGGCAAGGTGGAACCGGTGCAGAGCTTCGAAGCCCACGCGCCGGTCGGCACCACGGTCAAGAAATTACTGGTCAGAGAAGGCGATCATGTGAAACGGGGACAGCTGCTGGCGCAACTGGACGATGCTGACGCCAGCAGCCAGGCAGCGCGCGCGCTCACCCAGGTGCGGAGTTCGCAGGCTGACGTGAGCGCCCAGCGGAGCGGCGGCAATCGCGAAGAAGTTTTGACTCTCGAAGCTCAGCTGGTGAAATCCCGCAATGAGCGCGACACCGCGCGACGCAATCTTGAAGCTTTGAAGCGTCTGCAGCAGCAGGGCGCGGCATCGCCCGGCGAAGTGAAACAGGCGGAAGACCAGCTAGCCGCCGCGGAAGCGGACCTTACGCTGGTCCAACAGAAGCAAAAAGATCGCTATTCGCAACCCGAAATCGCGCGCGTCGAAGCCCTGACGGTTGAGGCACAGAGCGCTTACGCGGCGGCGGAAAATATCCTTCGCCAGCTGAATATCCGGGCTCCCTTTGATGGCGTCGTCTATTCCCTGCCCGTCCATCAGGGCGCGTACGTGAATGCTGGAGACCTGGTGTTGCAAGAGGCTGATCTTTCGAAAGTTCTGGTGCGCGCCTACGTGGACGAGCCCGACGTGGGACGGTTGGCGCGTGGACAAAGAATCGATCTCACCTGGGATGCAATACCGGGACGAACCTGGCAAGGTTCGGTCAGCAGCATTCCATCCACGGTGAAGCTATTAGGGACCCGGAACGTAGGAGAAACCAGCTGCATCGTGGACAACCAGGATTTCAAACTTCTGCCCAACATTAACGTGGGAGTGACGATTGTCACGGCGGAACACCAGAATGTGCTTACCGTGCCGCGCGAATCGGTTCGCCTAGATAATGGCAAGACTTTTGTCTACCAGATTGTGAACGATCAGCTGCAGCGCCGGGACATTCAGACGTCTATCTCGAACCTGACGCAGGTGGAGATCGCAAGCGGAATCACAGACAGGGCCCTGGTGGCGCTGGCTTCGACCAATTCGAAACCGTTGCGCGAAGGCACGACCGTGAGGGTGGTTCACTAGCTGTTGCACGAAGCATGCAAACAAGATCCCTGATTCTGATTTTGGCTTTGTTCTCGGCCGCGGCACTGGCGGCGGCGGATGAGTCCGCGCCCGCGCTGCTGGCTGCGGGGCGCGCGGACGATGCCATCACCACACTGCATTCCAAGATCAACGCCTATCCCAACGACGCCGAAGCTTACAACCTGCTTTGCCGCGCCCATTTCTCGATGGGCGATTGGGACCGCGGCATTTCGGCTTGCGAAAAGGCGGTTGCGCTCGCTCCCGACAACAGCCGTTACCACATGTGGCTGGGCAGGATTTACGGCGAGAAGGCGGACGGATCCAACTTCTTCAGCGCCGCCTCACTTGCCGGCAAGGTACGTACCGAATTCGAGGCTGCGGTGCGCCTAGATCCAAACAACGTAGACGCCCGCAGCGATCTGGGCGAGTTTTATCTGGAAGCGCCGGGAATCGTCGGTGGCGGACGCGACAAGGCCGAGGCCCAGGCCCAGGCACTGGCCGCACTCGATCCTGCGAAAGCCGACTATCTCAAGGGGCGGATTGCCGAGAAGAAGAAAGACCTCCTCACCGCCGAGAAAGAATACCGCGCCGCGATTGAAGCCAGCCACGGCAGCGCTCTGACCTGGTTCAATCTGGCGCTGTTTTTCCGGCATCAGCAGCGCTGGAATGACATGGAAGAGGCCATCCAGCACGCCGTCTCGGCGCAGGTGGATCGGCCGGAAATCATCATGGAATCGGGCGAAGTATTGCTGCGCAGCGGGCGCAATGTCCCGACTGCGGTGCAATACCTGCGCCGCTATCTGGCGTTGAATTCCAAAGTCGAAGAGGCTCCGGCATTCAAAGCTCACTATCTCCTGGGCACTGCCCTCGAAAAGCAAGGTGACAAGCAGGGGGCCGCCCAGGAGTATCGCGCCGCCCTTTCTCTGGCCAAGAATTTCTCACGTGCCCAGGAAGCGCTGGACCGGCTCAACCGCTGAACCGCGAAATCCACGTAGGCCCGGAGGCGCTCGTCCCGGCGTGCGGGCAGCGCTCGCCGGGGTTCTCGCGTTCGGTCAGGCAAACCCAGCCGGCCTCGCCCGGCCGGGCGGGCGAGGGTCCTCGCCCCTACGTGGATCGTTGATCACAATCCCCTTGTCCTACGGTCGTTTACAATCCCATTTTCCAAACCGTTGCATTTCTCGTAAAGGTGAAGCGATGAACTCTGCCCCTCGCTGTGCTCCGCGTATTGGCGCCTTTTTACTGCTGGCCATGCTCGCCGTGTCCCGGCTCTCCGCTGAGCCTTTGCCGTTGAAGCGCGCTGTCGAATTGGCTTTGGCCCACAGCAGCACCGCGGCCGCAGCCAGCGCCGATCAGCAACGCGTATTCGCTTCTTACCGCGAGGCGCGAAGCCAATACATTCCGCAGTTCATCCTCGGCTCGGGCCTCGGAAAATCCTGGGGATACCCCTTGAGCCTCGAGGGTTCGGCGCCCTCGATCTTCAATTTCAATAGTCAATCCACTGTTTACAATCCCGCACTGCGGGAATTTGTCCGCGCCGCCAGGACGGATTGGAGCGCGGCCACATTGCAATCGAAGGACCAGCGCAACCAGGTAATCCAGGACACCGTGTTGAGCTATGCGGAGCTGAGCAAGTGGGAAACATTGTTGGGGCACTTGCAGGAAGAGCACGAGGCAGCAATCCAAACCGAGCAATTGGTAAGCCAGCGGATCAAGGAAGGCGTGGACAGCCCGGTGATGCAGAACAAGGCGCGTCTTGTTAGCGCACGCCTGCGCTTGCGGCTGGCTGAAACCCAGGGCGCGATTGACGTTATCCGCAACCGGCTGGCGCATCTGACTGGGCTCCCGGCGGCGGCCATTGAAACGGAATCCGATTCGATGCCACCCTTGCCGGAAGTGAAGCAGGAGGATGATCTCCCGGGAACGGCGGTGCAGGCAAGTCCCGGCGTGCAGGCGGCGGAAAGCCGCGCCGCGGCCGAAAGTCTGCGAGCTCGCGGGGAACACCGCGCCAAGTTGCCCTCGCTAGACTTCGCTGCGCAGTACGGCCTGCTGGCCACCTACAATAACTACCAGCAGTTCTTTCAGCCGGGTAGCTTTCAGCGGCACAACGCCACGATCGGAGTGGTCATAAAGTTCCCCGTGTTTAGCGCGACGCAGCGTGCCCGTGCGGAGGCGGCCGACGCCACCGCACTAAAAGCGAAGAAGGATGCGGAATCCATCAAGAACCAGGTCTCGGAAGAAACTCTGAGACTGCAGCGCTCGGTGGAGCAAACCTCGGCTGCGCGGGAAGTGGCCGATCTCGAGTATCAGGTCGCGCAATCAAACTTCGAATCGCTGAAGGTGCGGCTGGATGCGGGGAGCATGGGCTGGCATGACGTTCAGGACGCACGCGAGCAGGTCAACGAGCGTTACAATTCTTTACAGGACGCGAATTTCGAGCTGGAGCGGGCACGCATCACCCTGCTGCGGGCGACTGGGGAACTGGAGGCCTGGGTAGGGACCGGTAAGTAGATGTGTAGGCGCGAGCGTCCTCGCTCGTGCTGCAGCAGCACGAACCACGTGGGGACAGCCGGGGGCGGCTGTCCCCACGTGGTCCTTTGTGGGTACCTGGTTGGCGTCCGTGGCACTGCAGCAGGAGCGGAACGCTCGCGCCTACGTACTTGGCTCATGTACCTCGGATGTACCTAGAATTCGGGTAAAATCCGCGGCAAAATGTTAATATAAGTTACTCACAATTATGCCTTTAAAAACACTTTTCTTGAACCCGCCATCCTTTGAGAATTTTGACGGTGGCGCCGGATCGCGGTGGCCCGCCACCCGCGAGATTGAGTCTTACTGGTACCCGGTTTGGCTGGCCTATCCTGCAGGCATGCTGGAAGGAGCGCGCCTGATTGATGCCCCGTCCCACCACGTCTCGGCTGCGGAAACCATCCAGACGGCCAAGGACTACGAGTTTCTGGTTCTCTACACCAGCACCCCGGGTTTCCCTGGGGACATCGGATTAGCGCAGGCCATCAAGGATGCGAATCCCAACATCAAGATTGCTTTCGTAGGGCCGCATGTCACAGTTCTGCCGGACCGGACCCTGAAAGATTGTCCCGCCATCGATTTTATTTGCCGCAAGGAGTTCGATCACTCGGTGGTCGAATTCGCGCAGGGCAAGCCGCTGGCGGAGATTCTGGGCATTTCTTATCGGAAAGATGGAGCAGTCGTCCACAATCCTGACCGGCCACAGATTCAGGACCTGGATGCGCTGCCCCACGTGACCGATGTTTACCATCGCGATCTGGATCCGCGGCGCTATACAGTGCCTTTTCTGCTTTATCCCTATGTGTCGCTCTACACCACGCGGGGCTGTCCGGCGCAGTGCACGTTCTGCCTGTGGCCGCAAACTACCAGCGGTCATGCCTGGCGCAAACGCTCCTCCGACGACGTTGCCCGCGAGATGGCGAAGGCCAAGGAATACTGGCCGTGGGTGAAGGAATTCTTCTTTGACGACGACACCTTCAACATTCAGAAGGCGCGTACGGTCGAGCTGTGCGCCAAGCTGAAACCGTTGAATCTCACCTGGTCATGCACTTCCCGCGTCACCACCGACTACGAGACGCTGAAGGCGATGAAGGAAGCGGGATGCCGGCTGCTGATTGTGGGTTACGAATCCGGCGACCAGCAGATTCTGAAAAACATCAAGAAGGGCGCTACCGTCGAGCGCGCCCGCCAGTTCACCAAGGATTGCCACAAGCTGGGCCTGGTGGTTCATGGCGACTTCATTCTCGGTCTGCCCGGCGAGACCCGCGAAACCATCAAAAATACCATTAACTTTGCCAAGGAACTGGATGTAGAGACGATCCAGGTCTCAGTAGCACATGCGTATCCTGGCACCGAGCTCTACGATTACGCCATGAAGAATGGCTTCATGGTGGCGGACACAAAAATGGTGGACGAGGGCGGGCACCAGCTGGCCCAGATCCAGTATCCGGGTTTGCCTGCGGATGAGATCATGGAATCGGTGCACCGCTTCTATGACGAATACTATTTCCGGCCCAAGGCCATCTATCGCATTTTGAAGAAGGCGGCACTTAACAGCGGGGAGCGGGTACGTCTTTACAAGGATGCCAAGAGCTTCCTTAAGCTGCGCGCTTCGCGGAACAAATGGGTCAAAGACAAGCGCGAGCGAGGCGACTCTGCAACCGTGGCCGAGCCCGCCAAGGCCTAAGAAAGACTGTGTGACGTTTCGCAAGTATCTGGTGCTGGCTGGGGTCACGTTGTTCGCTGCGATTGGCGACACTTTCCTGGCTCGCGGTATGAAACAGGTCGGAAACGTTTCGTTGCACGGCCTGCCTGACATTGTCTTCAGCATTCTCAATCCCTGGGTCGCCCTGGGGATTTTCTTTTTGCTGGGCTTCTTCGCCGCCTACATGATGGCCCTATCGTGGGCTGATCTCACCTACGTGCTCCCGGCTACGTCCCTGGGCTACGTGTTGCTTACCCTGATCGCCAAATTCTTCCTGCACGAACAGGTGACAACCATGCGCTGGCTGGGGGTTGGCCTCATCTCGGCGGGAGTGGGCTTTGTCACCCAGGGTCCGGCTTTGACTCGCCATCCCACCCACCACAACCCGCAGGCGCCAGAACCCGAGCCTGTGGGGACGAGGGCCGAACCATGAAACATGCCTACACCTGGGGCGCGATTCTGGCGGTGGTGCTGGCTTCCACCGCCGGAGATGTGCTGCTATCGCGGGCGATGAAGAAAGTGGGTGACGTGGGGGCCCTGTGGCGGAGCGCCGGCCTGCTCACGGTGGCAGGGCGAATTCTGCGGCGTCCCAGCTTTCTGCTGGGTATCTTCATGATGGCGGTCTCGTTCTTCAGCCTGCTGTTTGCCTTGTCCTGGGGCGACGTGAGCCTGGTGGCGCCTGCTTCCGCTTCCCTCACCTTCGTGGCCAATGCCGTGGCTGCGAAGATCTTCCTGCATGAACATGTCGATCATCGTCGCTGGATCGCCGCCCTGCTGGTAGCTGGCGGCGTCGTGCTTCTGGCGGCTTAGCGACTTCCTGTTTTCTAGCGCACCAAAGCGCCTCGCGCCCAGACCTACGACTCCTCCCAAACAACTCCCACCGTTACGAAAGTCCATAACGATGGTTACCTTTGCGGTGGCCCGGGAGTGTGGAGAATAGGAGGGGAGAAGCTCTGCCTAAACTGTTGATAACAATGCCGCTCAATTAATAGCTACAGGGTTGCGAAGGCAGGTATCAGGGTTGTCCGTTACAACCTGGCGATGGCTTGGAACAATCCTACGAAGTGGCCCCGGGGCAGCGCAAGGAGAGAAATTGGTTCGTAGTTCATTTTTGCAGGCGCTGCCAAAGAGGGCTCTCAGAGGCGTTCCGGGTGGAATGCTGCCTTCACTCGTGTTTGTGCTCCTTCTGGTGTGCCTGGGTGGTTCCACGGCATTAGGGGATGTGGGCGTTGTTCTCAACGAGTCGCTCGACACCAGCGTAGCCAGGATTACAGGTTCAGGCCACACGGCAGTCTACTTTTCACGCATCTGTCCCGCGTCGCCTGTGAAGCTGCGGCTTTGCCAGCCCGGCGAGCAGGGCTCCGTCATCAGCAACTACATAAGCCTGGGTGAAGACCAGGCCTTTGAGTGGAATATCGTTCCCGTGAACGTGTACCTGTACGGAGTGGAAAACCCCCGTTACCGTCCTATCGTCGGGTCGCAGAAGATCAAGCACGTCCTGGAAGAGAGATACCGCGAGAATTATTTGTCCGAATTCTGCGCCACGGAGTCCTGCAAGACCAGCCACAAGGCGGAGTGGCGGGAAATGGTCGCAGCCACGCTCGAGCGCAGTATGTACATGTTCGTGGTGAATACCACGGTCGAGCAGGACCTTGCCCTGATCGAACAGTTTAATGCCGAGGCCAACGAGAACCACTTCAACGGTATGACCCGCAATTGCGCCGATTTCACCCGGCGCATCATCAACACCTATTTCCCCAACGCGACCGGGCCCGACTACATTAACGACTTCGGTATGACCAGTCCGAAGGCGATTGCGCGTTCCTTCACCCGCTACGCGCACCGCCATCCCGACGCGGGTTTCCGCGTGCTGCACTTTGCGCAGGTGCCCGGCACCATCAAACGCAGCAGCGAGTGCCGCGGCGGAACGGAACAGCTGGTTCGTTCGAAGAAACTGCTGGTCCCCATGCTGATTTTCGCGGACCACGTGCTGCCGTTTGTGGCGGCATCCTACATCCTGACCGGGCGCTTCGATCCGCAACGCGAACTGGAAGAACACCCGACCGTCGAGGCCACGAAAGCCGAACATCAGATCAGACTGGCCAAGGCTGAGAACAACAACGTTCGAGCCCAGGAGCTCCAATCCGACAAGAATCAAGAGCGAGCCAAGATGGTGGGCACTCCCGAAGAATGGAAACAATATCGCACTTCGTTTGCCTACATTCTTACCGAGTCCGCCGCCGAGCAGAGCCCGGCTGGGTCTGCGAATGAATCTCTCAAAGCCGACGGCTCTCTGAAAAAGTTCTTCCGCCGGCTCGACGACGCCGGAACCCCTGTGGCCGACCGCAACGGCGCGCTCTGGATGGAATTTTCCGATGGAGACGAATCGTCGCGGATAGGCTTGAGCGCCAACAACGTTTTAAGTTCGGGCACCGACGCTGACCTGGCGTACCAAGTGGTTCTCGCCCGCATCGGGCATGTTCTGAAGAGCCCCAAACATAGCCGCGAGAGCATGGTTGAATTCAGGAACGATTGGAATCTGCTTGAGTCCGTCCGCGCCAACCGGGCCAGCGCAGTTGCGAAAGTTGCAACGCCATCTCCGACCCGGGGCGAGAGCGACCTTTCCGGCAACGAATAACCGGCGAAATCTTCCTCTATTTAGCGAGCGCAAAATAATTCTCATCTCCCGCAAACTTATTCACAGTCATCACACCTTGACTTGCGAAATTTAGCCCGCCGTCACCAGCCTTTCTTGCTATCATCTAATTCCTGTCATGCGCTGTACGCGTAGCTTCGTCGGGCTGGTCCTCGTCTTCCTGTCATTTGTCCTCGCCTTCGGAGAAGCAGGAGCGCCCGGACCCGTCACCCCTGTGGAGAATCGGGTAACGCCTCCAACCATGGTTATCGGATTTGTCGGTGGCTTCGTCAAGCACGACGCGCGCGCACACAGTACGGTGCAGGTGGTCGAGCATCTGCGCAATGAATATCGCGAGGGCGTGTACGTACAGAGCTTCGCCAACCGGCACCGGGACCAGGCCTACAAGGAAATTGTGCGTCGGCTGGATGGGGACAGCGACGGAACACTGTCGGCGGAAGAAAAACACAATGCCCGGATCGTGATCTTCGGGCATAGCTGGGGCGCTTCGGAGACCGTGACTCTGGCTAAAAAGTTGGAGCGGGATGGCATTCCCGTCCTGCTAACTATTCAAGTGGACAGCGTGGCCAAGGTCGGGCAGAACGATTCAGTGATTCCCCCTAACGTCGGACAGGCGATCAACTTCTATCAACCGGACGGAATCATACACGGGCGGCCCCAGATTCGTGCCGCCGATCCTCTACGCACGGAAATCCTGGGAAATTTTCGGTACGATTACCGCGCGAATCCCATCAGTTGCGAGGGATATCCGTGGTTTGACCGGATTCTGGTCAAGGCGCACACAGAAATCGAGTGTGATCCGAAGGTGTGGAGCCAGGTGGAATCGTTGATCTACCAGAAATTGTCGCCCGAAGCGCGCGCCACCGCCGCCGCGCGATAATTCATTCAAACCATTCTTTGTCCGCCAGACGTTCCCCACGGCCCCCCTTTTGCCGACGGCCGTACCAAACCCGGATTTGAACCGCCGCTTCGCGGCTAGCCGAAGAGGCGCATGAATCCTGAGGGCTGGAGGTCAGGAACAAGAAACGCGGCGTCGCGTCTTCCCGCGACGCGGGCGACGCATTGCGCGGCGGCGTAACCGCTTCGCACCGCGCCTTCCATCGTGGCCGGCCATCCTGTCGCGGTCCAGTCGCCGGCTAAAAAGATGCGCGGCCACACGGTCTCCGGACTGGGGCGGTGCGATTCGATTCCGGGGCGAGGCGAGTAGGTAGCGTGGACTTCTTTGATAACCGTGGATTTCACCAGGTTGGCGGCGCGGGCACCGGGAAAAAACTCACGCAATTCCGACAGCGCCAGATCAATAATTTCCTGCCGGGATTTCTCGACCAGAGTTTTGGACGAGCTGACCACCAGCTCGACATAGCTGTTGGTCTCCGCGCCCTCGCGGTTGCCGTTCGAACCTTGGTGCGCGCCCGCCGCCACCAACAGCCGCGACTTATGGAACATCCACTGAATGGTGCGGTCGAGCAGTACGGCATGGTCGAGGTCGGTAATCTGGCGATCGAACCAGAGATGGATGCCCGTGATCGGCGAAGTCTCGAAGCGGCTGAGAGTCTGCCGCAAAGGCTCGGCCGCCGTGGTCTCTGGCAGCATTCGCGACAACCCGTCGAACGGCACTGCGGGAATTACGAAATCAAAGCTCTCTTCCCCGGCTCCTCCCGCCATAAGCAGCCTTACTTCGGCAAACTCGGCGCGGAATGATTCCACGTTGGCCCGGAAACGCACCTCTCCCCCACGAGCGGTGATGTAGTCGCCAGCCCGGTTGTACAACTCGGTCAGGGGGACGGTGGGCACGCCCATGCGTCCCGCTGCACGCGACTTCAGAAACGACTCGCGCATGACCTGGGCGGCGTAGGGAACCGAGATCAAATCAATTTCCTCGTTCAGCGCGCTGACCAGGACCGTCTTCCAGAAACGGTCAATGGCACGCTCGGTTTGTCCATGCCGGCGCAACCATTGCAAGAAAGATTCGCCGGTGTCGCGCGGCGCGAGGGGCGTAAGGGCGGCAAGACCCGCAGCGATCGAGAACTTGTCGGTCAGGCTGAGGCATGAAGCCCGCAGAAACGACGGCGCGGTGTGCAGCGGAGCAGGCAGCGCCGAAGGCTGGATAACCGAGGCGCGGCCTCCGGGCTCAAGAAAAGTCATTCGCTCATACCAGCGAATCTTGTCTTCGACTCCGATGCGCCGGTAGAACTCGATCAGGTTGGTGCAGCAGCCGAGCAGAACGTGCTGGCAGTTGTCCACGATTTCGCCAGTGCCGGGATGTTGATAGGAGGATGCCCGGCCGCCGAGATAGGGGCGGCGCTCGAAGAGGGTGACGCGAAAACCGTTTTCCGCCAGCACACTACCGGCGGCCAGTCCCGCAAGTCCGCCCCCTAGTACGGCAACTTTTGGAGATTGTATCCAGCGCTCCGTCATCAAGCCAGGCGTTTTACCAAACCCTTTCCCAGGATGACGACCTTCTCGCGGACGGTGAGGCTGATCTTCTTGCCGAAGACGTCGTACTTGCGATCTGAGATTTTTTCCAGCAGCCGGCGGTAAATCGTTACCAGGACCCAGAGCGCGGGCTGGCTGTCTTCGTCGATGAGCGTCATCAAATGGCGGGCAGAGACGTAATATTCGCGGGCACGGTCGGCCTCGGCCGCAAGCAGCCAGCGCAGGCGCTCGGGAATCGTTGACTGGCGGAAATCCTCAGGACCAATCTTGAAACGTTCGAGATCTTCAGCGGGAAGATAAACCCTTCCCATGCCGGCGTCTTCCTGAATGTCACGAATGATGTTGGTCAACTGGAACGCCAGACCCAGATTCTCAGCCAGCGCTTCCGCCGCGGGATCGCGATAACCAAATATGCGGATGCACACCAGGCCAACCACCGAGGCCACCCGGTAGCAATACTGCCGAAGGTCGCTGAAGGTACGATAGAGCACCTGGAGTTCCGCAGTTCCCGGCACGGTGGGAGTTTCGTTGTCCTGGATGTCCATTCCGGTGCCGTAGGCCAGCTGGTCGAGGAGTTCAACCGGAATCTTGTAGCGCCGCTGGGTATCGGTCAGCGCCAGCAGCACCGGATCATCGGTGGGATGACCTGCCTCGGAGCGATGAAAAGCTTCCATCCAGGCCTCAAGCCGTTGCCGTCTTTCGTAAGCGGGAAGATTGATGTCGTCGGCAATGTCGTCGCAGCGCCGCATGTAGGCATACACAGCACACAACGCCTGGCGCTTGGCCGTAGGCAGGACCAGAAACGCGTAATAGAAATTCTTTGCCGCTGTTCGAGTGATGCTGCGGCATACGGAATAGGCGACCGCGATTTGCGACGGAGTCGGCGAGTATGGGGAGGGCATGGGCTGCACGGCGGCGCTCATATCCCGTTCCCCACCCGTCTCCCCAGCAGCTTCCCCAGGGCAGATCGGGCCACCAGAGCCAGTTTGCGGGTTTTAGAGATAGCGGGGCGCCGGCCCAGCACGGCATATCCCTGGCGCTCGATGGCGTTCAGAATTTCCTGTCCGCCGCGGCTGAATAGGTCGATGTCTACCGCAAGCTCGCGATCAACCTTGCCTGCCAATGGCAGGCCCTGCTGAAACCATTGGCGGGCACGTTCCACCTCGAATCGCAGCATCTCGCAGAATGCCGGCGTGTTGCGGGCAGCCGCAATATCCTCTTCGCTTACGCCGTAGCGGCGAATGTCCTCAAGGGGAAGGTAAATTCGTCCTTTGGAATAGTCGTCACTGACGTCTTGCCAGAAATTTGCCAGCTGCAACGCAGTGCAGGTGGAATCGGAGAGTGCCTGGCGTTCGGGATCGCGGTATCCGCAAAGATAGAGAACGAGATGGCCCACCGGATTTGCGGAGTAGCGGCAGTAGCCTAGGAGATCCTCAAACCGCTCAAAGCGAGTGACCGTCTGGTCCTGGCGAAACGCTTTCAGCAGATCGTCAAAGGGCTGCTTCGGAATATCAAATTTGTGGACGGTCTCTTCGAGGGCGACAAAAACGGGGTGCCGGGGATTGCCGGCATAGCAGGCGTCGAGTTCGGCCTGCCATTGGTCAAGCATATCGAGAGACCACTGCGGGTCGCCGACTTCATCGCCCAGATCGTCTGAGATCCGGCAGTAGGCGTAGATATTGAAAAAGTGCTGGCGCAGGCGCTCGGGCAGGAACCAGGTGGCGACGGAAAAATTCTCGTAGTGACTGCGCGCCAGGCGACGGCAGTACTCCTGCGCTTCGGCTATCGAAGGCGCGTGCTCGGGGATGGCATATTCCGGCGGAAGGCGGTCCCAGCCCGGAGAGACGGTCGCACTACGGGAGTCGTTGCTGGCGATGGATGACATAGTCAGTTTCGTCCCCCGGTAGTGTGAAAGTACTGATCGTCAATCGCGGACGATGCCAGCACAGTCCACAAAAGTATTTGCAGAGATGTAGCCGGCTATGTCTTGCTACCTCTCAAGGTCGTCGAACGTAATCCCGGTGAACCGGGCCGCAGTCGGCCAAGTCTCGATGACCCCGCCTCAGTGACCGGGAATGATTGCCGTTTTGATATCACCGTTGCGGTTCAGCATATGGCGGAGGACCTGCTGCAGCCGCGATAGTGGCGCCTCTCCGGTGATGTAGTCAGTCGAACGAATTTTCTTTTCCGCAATCAGGGCAAAAGCCTTGCGCACCGTTTCCGGCGTGTGGTGGAACGTGGCCTTGAGCGTAACCTCGGAGTAGTGCAGGCGGTTGGTGTCGAGCTGCACTTTGGTGCCGCTGGCGCAGCCGCCGAAGAAGTTGACCGTGCCGCCCTTGCGGACCATATCAATGGCCCACTCCCACGCTTCCGCGCGCCCGACGGCCTCGACCACAACATCGCTGCCACGCTTTTCGGGCGAAATCATGCGTACCGCTTCCACCGCGTCTTTGACCTTCGTGATCTGGACGACTTCGTGCGCGCCCATGCGCTTGGCGGCCGCCACCTGGGAATCGCGCTTAACCACGGAAATGACATTGCAACCGGTAGCCTTGGCGACCTGCACGAACATGAGTCCGATCGGACCGCCGCCGATGACGGTGACGGTGTCGCCGATCTCCACCCCGGTTTCGTGTAACCCGCGCAGAACGCAAGCCAGGGGTTCAACCATGGCCGCTTCTTCGTAGGTGACGTCGGCGGGAACCGCCAGCATGTTGGTCTCAACAATGCGGCGCGGAATGCGAATGTATTCGGCGTAGGCGCCGTTGTTGAACAACAGGTCTTCGCAGAGATTTTCCTGATGTTTGGAGCAGTAGAAGCACATCTGGCAGGGCGCCGAATTCAACGCCACTACCCGCATGCCTTTTTTGAAGCCGCGCACACCGTGCCCGACTTCCTCGATCACTCCGGCCAGTTCGTGTCCGAAGAGCGCCGGCGGGACGATCATGCGCGCGTGATAGCCGCGCTGGTAGACCTTCAGGTCGGTACCGCAGGTCAGAGCGACCTGCACTTTGACCAGCACTTCCCCATCGCCAACCCGCGGGATGGGCACTCTTTCAATCTTTACGTCCTCTTTGCCGTAGAGGACGGCTGCTGTCATCTTTCCGTTCACGCTCGACTTCCTTCCCACGAGCTGCCCGGTTGAATCGCTACTTTCATCGACTCGGGTTGGGGATGGGCAGCCAGGTTCAGAGCTTCGACGCTGCGATCCAGCGAGAATCGGTGCGTGATCAACCGTTCCAAATCGATTTCACGGTTCATCACAAACTGCACCGAAGCCTCTTGCAGATCGACCGAAGCGCTATACGACCCCAACAGCGTTTTCTCATCTACACAAACGGCCCCGGGATCAAAAGTGGCGTCCCCGTGTACCGTCTGTGCGAACAGCAAAACCCGGCCTCCAGGACGTACCGCATCCATCGCAGTCCGGATCAAACCATTACCGCCGACCGCCAGGATGGCTGCATCTGCACCACGTCCTTCGGTCATCCCGCGCACCGCTTTTACGACATCGGTACGCGAGGCATCAATGCTGTTCCCCAAGCCGTAACTTATAGATATTGTAAGCCTTTGGGGATACAAATCGGAAGTGACTACGGTGGAGCCTGCCCGTTTAGCCAATACACTCAACATGATACCAATGGGACCCTGACCTATTACTAGAACCGTCTCTCCGGCGTGTAATCCCAATCTTTCGATTCCCTTCATGCAGGTGTTGATGGGTTCCACAAAGCAGGCTTGCTCGTAAGAAACATTTTCCGGGATGCGGACCGTGCCTCGCTGCGCAATCCAGTCCATGGCGCGGACATATTCCGCGAAGCCGCCGCCCGAAGGTTCAAAACCGGCAGTGCATCCGACTTTCTTGTAAGTCTCACACTGGGCAAATGTTTTACTGCGGCAGTAGTAGCAGTCGCCACACGGGATGTGGTGGAACACGACGACCCGGTCACCCGCATGAAAATCGTTTACTCCAGCGCCCACAGCGGCAATCATGCCTGCGGTCTCGTGTCCGAAAATGCGCGGTGCGGAGTGCGAGCCGGTGGCGATTTTCTTTAGATCGGTGCCGCAGACCCCACAGGTGTGCACACGCACCAGTAATTCACCAGGGCCAATCCTGGGAACCGGGACAGTCTCCGTGCGAACGTCGTTCACGCCGCGATACACCGCCGCCAGCATGGTGGCGGGAATCGTCTGCTGGTTATCTTCGATCGCGAATTGTCCGGCAATGGCCATGGTTGAATGGGACTGATGCTTCAATTCTGCCGGGGATCGATCCCCGTAAACCGCACTTCCACCGTCATCGAGTCTGGCAGGTGATTTTCTGGTATTACGTGAAAGTCCTTCACCTGGATGACGCAGTAGAAATCTTCCACCTTGAACACCCGTCTGGCTTGCAGCGGCACTATGGCGTAAGGACTCGGATCCAGCCACCAGGCACGATCCTGGGGCCGGTCCGAAAGCGCCTCGGGAGGTTTGGTCGCGACCAGATAGTTTCCCAGATAGCGCCGATGGGGATCAATCAACAGAACGCGCCAGGAGACAATCCTCTCCGCGCCCCCCTCCTCGCGGGACGGCTCGAGAGACAGTTGAAAGCGGTCGTTGCCCTTGAAATCCTTGATGGTTGCCTTGTAGTCCACATCTTGTGTCGTCAAGTTAGCCACCAGCAACAATTCCGCGACGCGGGTTGGACCCTTCCGGAAACTTTCGACGTAAACCGGTTTAGACGCGGCCTGAGCCCAGGAGTGCGCAGCGAGGGTCAACAGGCCTAAGAAAGCCCTCATCGTCGGTCTCATGCTCGGCATAGGCTAAGTCCGCCCTCCGGAGCCGGCCTGGAAATCCGGTTCCGAATCTGCAACGCCTTCCGGTTCGTTGTTGTATTGCTCCAGCCATTCGCAAAGCGCTGCCGCAGCGATGGAGCTGTTTCTCGCCAGCTGAAAGACACGCAGCCAGAGCCAGGGGCGAAGCGCAACATAAGCAGCAAAGGCCGCAGTTCGAAGTTGCCCATCACCGGCAATGAATCGCTCCATCGGCGGCATCGCAAAATCAGCTTCGTCCGAGATGGCCTTGAGTCCGACAAAGGTGATGTCATGGGCCTGGGCAGCGCGAGCCACGGCTGCGGCTTCCATGTCGACCGCATGCGCCCAGTAGGCCTCCGCCAGCTTGGCTTTTTGCTTGACGCTGGCCGGCTGGTCGACGCTGACCAGGATCCAGTGCCCTACGCCGGCCTCGATCCGGCTTCCGTCTTTCGCATCGATGACGCAAATCGGGGTCAGCACCGTGCCCACTTTCAGGGTGGAATCGAGGGCTCCGGCAAAGCCAGCAGATTGCACCAAAACTGGTGCATACAGATTAATGATGGCCTCGGTGGCCCGGCGGGCTGCTTCAGAGCCGATGCCGCTGCAGACCAGCACGGCGCGGTCGTTCTCGAAGAATTTGTACGTTCGGCTGTCGTAGTCGCGCTCGACACGGCGCCATTGCTTGATCAGCGGGCGCACCTCGCGCTCGAGGGCGGCTACGATGGCGACTTTGGCCGTGTTAGGCAATGTTAAGAGTGTTGCTGACCCCGCATACATCTACATCTGACTGAATCCCTGCAATGCCGTCATCCTGAGAGACTTTAGTCTCGAAGGATCTTGCGCGCATCTGTGCAACTCTCGCGGTACGGCCTATGCGCAGCATGCACTAAAAACCGTGCCGAGCTTTGCTCGGCCTGACCGGGTCTGAGACCCGGTCCCACACGGGTCCTACCGGTCTCACGCGGTCTGGACGTAGCCATTGGCCTGGAACCACTCGACTGCGCGGCGCAGCGCGCCATCTACCGGAACGATTTTCCATCCCAGATCGCGCTCAGCCTTGCTCGATGACACGAACATCTTTTTTCTACCCATGCGGACCGCGTCAATCGTGGCACGAGGTTCGCGATTCCGAATGTAACCCGTGAACACTTGATCTACCACTCCAGTCGCAAGGGCAACCACGTACGGAACTCTTATGCTGGGCGAAGGCAGCCCGGTGATGGCCGCAAGTTTGTCGAGAATCTGCTTCAGCGTAAGATTTTCACCGCCCAGTATGTAGCGCTCGCCGCTTATTCCCTTTTCCAATGCCGCGACATGGCCACGCGCACACTCGGCGACGTCTACCAGATTCAGGCCAGTGTCCACGTAAGCCGGAAACTTCTTCTTGAGAAAATCCACCACAATTCTTCCCGTGGGTGTGGGCTTGATGTCACGCTCGCCCACCGGAGTTGTAGGGTTTACCACCACTACATCCATTCCTGATTTGCCGGCCTGGATGGCAATTTCTTCCGCCATAAATTTCGAACGCTTGTAAGGACCGATCATATTGGCCAGCGAGACCGGCGAGTCCTCGTCGGCAAGATGCCCGTTCGATTGGAATCCCATGGTCGCGACACTCGAGGTGTAAACCACACGGCGCACTTTGTTCTCGCGGGCCGCCTCCAGGATCGCCTTTGTGCCTTCAACATTGGAGCGATACATCTGGTTCGGATCGCGAACCCACAACCGATAGTCGGCGGCGACGTGAAATACCACATCGCATCCCGCGACCGCTTTTTTCAGGGATGCCGCGTCGCGCAGGTCCCCCACCACTCGCTCAGCCTGCAGCTCTTGAATGTTCCTGAGGTCGCTGCCGGAGCGGACCAACAGGCGGAGATCGACGCCTTGAGCGACCAGCGCGCGGGCGACGTGGCTGCCCACAAATCCCGTCGCACCGGTGAGAAAAGCCAGCATTTAGCAATTGGCACTTGGCAATTAGCAATTGGCATTTTAGCAACTGCCGTTTAGCTCCTCCCCTGGCGACCAGGCTTTCGCTAATTGCCAATTGCTAATTGCCAAGTGCTGTCTTCTAAATGCTTCTCTCCGCCATGACCTTCTTGTACGTAGTCAGCGCGATCAGCGGGAAGTATTGCCGGTACATGTGGTATTTGAGGTAAAACACGCGCGGGAAACCGGTGCCGGTGTAGTGGGGCTCGTCCCAGGACCCGTCTTTCTTTTGCGTGCGCAGCAAATAGGCGATGCCACGAACCACGCAGTCGCTGCGAGTATCCTTGGCCGCCAGCAATCCCATGATGGCCCACGCCGTCTGCGACGGAGTGCTGGGCCCGACTCCCTTGGTGTTGGGATCGTCGTAGGAACCGCAGGTCTCGCCCCACCCGCCATCGGGGTTCTGTACCATGCGCATCCACTCCGCAGCCTGCTGCACGTAAGGCTCGTGGTGATCGATTTCCATCGCCTCCAGGGCGCGCAGGACCTGCATCGTCCCGTAGATATAGTTGACGCCCCAGCGTCCGAACCAGGAACCATCGGGCTCCTGCTGGTCGCGAATAAACTTGAGCGCTTTCTTTACCCGTGGGTGGTTCTTGTCGTAGCCATAGGCAGCGAGCATCTCCAGAACGCGCCCGGTGATATCGACCGTGGCCGGATCGAGCATGGCGTTGTGGTCGGCGAAGGGCACGTACTGGAACACCATGCGGTCGTTGTTCTTGTCGAACGAGGCCCAGCCGCCGTTACGGCACTGCATGGAGAGAATCCAGTCCATGGCACGCTGCACCGACTCGCGCTGGTAGCGCCCGTTGGGATGCTCCGCGTGGCCCAGGCCGAGACAAACCATGGCGCTGTCGTCCACGTCAGGATAAAACTCGTTGTTGAATTCGAAATACCAGCCCCCGGGCTGGCCCTGCTTGTTTTTCACTTTCCAGTCGCCCGCCATGCGTACCTGCTTTTGCAGGATCCAGTCGGCGCATTTCACCATGCGGGGATCGCTGGCCGGAACTCCGCTCTCGCCGAGCGCGAACAGCGCATAGGCGGTGTCCCACACTGGCGACTTGCAGGGCTGCATGCGGAACATGTCCTGGTCCTCGATGCCGAGCTTCTCAAATTCATCCAAGGCGCGAATCACCTGGGGATCATCCACCGAATATCCCAAGCAGCGCAGGGCAATGATGGAATTCATCATCGAGGGAAAGATTGCGCCCAAACCGTCGCTCATCTCGAAGCGTTCCAGCATCCACTTCTCAGCCACCTTCAGGGCGACCGAGCGCAGCGGCCGGATGTGTACCCGCTCAAACCAGTGCGTCAAGCGGTCGAACGACAGGAAGAAGTTACGCCAGGAAAACAGTTTCTTGTCCCAGCGCAGATGCATGCGTGACTTGTCACGCCCGCCCACGAACAACTCTTCAACGCCCAACTCCTCGGGAATCTTCTTAAACGGCTTCTTGGCGTAGCAAATCGACAGCGGCACCAGGATGGCGCGCGACCACGAAGAAATCTCGTAGATGTTGAACCAGAACCACGTGGGAAACAGGACGATTTCCGGAGGAATCGCGGGCACTGCGTCGTAATCATACTGCCCGAAGAAGCAGAGATAAATCTTGGTGAAAGTGTTGACCTCGGTTACTCCACCCATTTCCAGAATCTTCTTGCGGGCGCGCGCCAGATCAGGATGATCAGCGGCGTAGCCCGTCAGTTTCAGCCCGAAATAGCATTTGACCGAAGCGCTGATATTCGATGGTCCCTGGAAGTAAATCCCCCATCCGCCGTCCTCGTTCTGATGCTCCAGAATGTAGCGCGCCGCCTTGGCCAGACGCTCCGGATTGCCGGTTCCCAGAAGAACATGCAGGATGATGTAATCGGCTTCGAGGGTGGCATCGGCTTCCAACTCGCCACACCAGTAGCCTTCTTCATGCTGTTCGGAAAACAGGCTGTTGCGGGCGCCGTCAATGGCCGCAGCCACCCGGCTGATCAGATCATCAATTTTTCCGAAGCGCATCTGTGGCACAGCAGAGGCGGGGAACAGGGAGGAGGTGTCTTCCATAATTTGCTATCGCTACTCCACAGCCGCTCCGCTGGGAGCGGCGGCAATGGCTTCCACGATTTCGGGCGGCAAGCCGAATCTTACGTTCTCCGGCATGACCTCGACTTCCTGCACGTTCGAAAAACCTTCCGTACCCAGGAACTTTACGACTTCTTCCACCAGGCATTCGGGAGCGGAAGCGCCTGCGGTCAGCGCGATCGTCTTCACGTCCTGCAGCCATTCCGGCCGGATGTTACGGAAGCTGTCAATGAGATGCGAACCGGTGCCTAAATTACGCGCCACTTCTACCAGGCGATTGGAATTGGAGCTGTTATCGGAGCCAACCACCAGCAGCAGGTCGGCGTCAGAAGCCACATGCTTCACGGCCACCTGACGGTTCTCGGTGGCGTAACAGATATCCTGGGCCGCAGGCCCCTTGATGTTAGGAAAGCGCTGGCGAAGGGCTGCGATGATGTCCCGGGTCTCATCCAGACTGAGGGTAGTCTGGGTCAGATAGGCCACCCGGTTAGGATCAGCTACGGTGAGTGACGCCACTTCCTCCGGCGATCCCACGACCTGGGTCACGACTGGCGCTTCGCCGAGTGTCCCAATAACCTCGTCATGGTCGCGGTGGCCGATCAGGATCAGCGAATAGCCTTCTTTGGCAAACTTCACCGCTTCGACGTGAACTTTCGTGACCAGCGGACAGGTTGCGTCAATCACGCGCAGTCCGCGGTGCTCGCTGGCCTCGCGCACCTCGGGCGAAACCCCGTGGGCGCTGTAAATCACGCGTTCCCCATTTGGGACTTCCTCGACGCTATCAACGAAAATGGCGCCCTTGCCCTGCAATTCCTCAACCACGAAGCGGTTGTGAACGATCTCCTTGCGGACATAGATCGGCGGGCCAAAAGCTTCGAGGGCAATACGCACAATGTCGATGGCCCGCACCACGCCCGCGCAGAAACCGCGTGGTTTTAGCAAAAGCAGCGTCTTTTCGTCCTGGGATGGGGCCATGATCTGCCTTCTTTAGGGTACACGTTCCCTATGGGTAGTTGGCTATTAGACTATCGGAGAAGTACCCAGTTGGTCAACGTAAGCCGTAGAAAGGCTTAGGATTAGCAGCGATTGGGTGTTTCTGGACAGCGAACGGTTCTAGCCGGAATGTCACTACCAGAGTCGACTCACGCCATAGCCATCGAGCAGAGCGTCATTACTGACAATCGCCAAACTCTCGATCTGTGCCTGGGCCACCAACATGCGATCGAAGGGATCCTTGTGGGAACCTGGCAGCGAACCTGCCCGAATGCCATGTTCAGTGCTGATCGCAAGACTCTCGAATCGTTCCCGAGCCAGGTATCTTCCAAAGTCTCTGGCCAGATCTGCCGCTACATCCAGCCTGCCGAGTCGCACTTTCGTAGCAATTTCCCAAGCGGAAGCAGCACTAACGAGTACCTCGCTATTTCTTGATCCAATAAGTTTTCGCGCGGAAGCAGGCAATGAGGAATCCTCGGTCAACCACCAAATCAACGTATGTGTGTCCAGGAGGAGACGCATGCTCCCTTAGTCTAGAGAATCCAGTTCTTCGGGTGGCAACGGCTCAAAGAATTCGGGACCGATGTGTATTTTTCCCTTTAATGCTCCGGGTTTTCGATCGCCCTTTGGGCTTTGGATCGCCACCAGGCGAACCACAGGTTCAGAGCCGCGAGCGATGACGATCTCTTCGCCTCGGCAAGCCTCCTCAATCAGCTTTGAGAGCTGGGTCTTAGCCTTGTGGATGGTGATCGTTTTCATGATTAGCTAATTGATGTTAGCTAATCTGGAAGATTTCCGCAAGGTCTCGTTCCCTGGCGCTCATCTCCTGATGGCCTCTACGCGTTGGTCTTGAGCATCTGCTCGGCGTGTTTGCGGGAGGTCTCCGTCAGCTTGGCGCCGCTGAGCATTCGGGCCACTTCTTCCGTCCGCTCTTCCCCGGTGATGAGATGGACGCTGGTCCGGGTTCGACCGCCGACGGCTCTCTTTTCGATCAGATAGTGATGGTCGGCGAAGGTGGCGATCTGGGGCAGGTGGGTCACGCAGAGGACCTGGTTCGAGCGGGACAGGCTCTTTAGCTTCTTACCTACGGCCTCGGCCGCCCGGCCCCCGATTCCGGTGTCAATTTCGTCGAAGACCAGGGTGCGCTGCGCTCCCGAACTCCGCTTTTTGCTGGACGAGGCCTCAACGCTGGCTTTAAGAGCCAGCATGACCCGGGATAGTTCCCCGCCGGAAGCGATGTGTTCCATCTGTCGCAGGGGCTCGCCGGGATTGGTGGCAATCATGTACCACACCTGGTCAAAGCCCGCGGGCGTCCAGTTCCCTTCTTCGTCGGTTCCGCTGACCTCAATCCGGAAACTGGATTTCATGGCCAGGTCGTTGATTTCCGCCTCGACGAGTTTCTCCAGCTTGCGCGCGGCTTCGTAGCGTTTTTTGGAAATGGCCCGGGCCGCACCCACATACGTCTCGGCCGCCTGCGCCAACTCGGCGCGCAACTGGCGGAGGACCTCGTCCTTGTTCTCCATCTCGGAAAGCTTGCGGCTGACTTCGGCGCCGTGCTTGATCACGTCTTCGAGGGTTGGACCATATTTGCGTTTGAGCCGGTCCAGGGCTGCGAGCCGGTCTTCCACTTCCGCCAGATGCTCGGGAGAGGCTTCGATGCCGCCGGCATAGTCGCGCAGGCTGGCGCCGACATCTTCCACGCTGATGCGGGCGGTTTCGAGTGTGGCCATGGTTTCTTGAAACTTCGGCTCGTAGCGGGCTAGTTCTTCGATGTGTTTTTGCGCCGTCCGCAGCGACGCGGCGGTGGAGGCATCGCCTTCGTAGAGCAGATCGAAGGCATTCATGGCCGCGCTGTGGATTTTTTCCGCATTGGCCAGGACGCGCTTCTCGGTCTCGAGACACTCGTCTTCGCCGGGCTGGAGCTTGGCCTCGTCAATTTCGCGCGCCTGAAATGTCCACAGATCGAGGAGACGAAGGCGGTCTTGCTCATCGCGCTGGAGTTCTTCGATGCGACTCTGGATCCCTTTCCATTTGGAGAATGCCTCGGCAGTCGCTTCGGTCTGAATGTTGGCGAAGTTGTCGAGCAGGCGCAGCCGCGTGGAGGCGTCGAAGGACAGCAGCGATTCGTTTTGGGCGTGAATGGTGGCGAGGTACGGCGCCAGTTGGCGCAAGACGGCGACGGTCGCAGGCTGGTTGTTGACGAAGACCCGTCCCTTGCCGCCGGCGGCAATTTCGCGACGCAGGATGATGGATTCGTCTTCCTGGTCGATCCCGTTATTCTCGAGAATCTGAGCGACCGTTTTTTCGGCTCCGCCTTCAACTTCAAACACGGCGGAAATCGTGGCCTTATCGGCTCCGGAACGAATCACGTCAGCGGAGGCTTTGTCGCCCAGCAGAAGCGCCAGGGCATCGATGAGGATGGACTTTCCAGCGCCGGTTTCACCGGTCAGCAGGTTCAGGCCAGACGCGAACTCTACCGCCAGGTTGTCTACGACCGCGTAATTTTCCAGCCGCAGTTCGATGAGCACCGGCCATCCTGGTACGCAGAATTATGACGGAAGTGAGCGCAGGATAGCATGAATCGCGGCGAAGTTTTCGCTCTTCCCCGATCGTTGTCATTGCCACTTTGATGTCATCCTGAGCGCAGCGAAGGACCTGTGCATTCCTCGACACCTTCCAATTGCCTCTGCATCGCGTACACGATTTCAGAATGAAGGGACAGACGCTCTGCTGACGTCAATACATAGGTCCTTCGTCGGGAGCCCTTCGCAAAGCGAAGGGCTCCGCTTCCTCAGAATGACAACGCGGCACGGGAAGTGCCGTGCCGAAACGGCGCTTTTTGCACAGGCCGACGGGGTAATGGATCGTGTTCACCCGCGAATTAGGCCACTGCCATGGTCTATAATCGAAGCAGCAATCCTCCTAAAAACAATGAATCTGTATCCCTTGCTGGCAGCAGTGGTCGGCGGCGAAATTATTGACTTGGTGGGCGAAACTGGCCCCGTCGCCAAGGTGGTTTTACTTATTCTTCTCATCTTCAGCCTGGTTTCCTGGGCGATTATTCTTTCCAAGTGGAGCGTGTTGCGGCGGGCGCGAGTGCAGAGCGGCCGTTTCGTGCGCGCCTTCCGCAAGGCCCAGCGCCTGCAAGACGTGGGCGCCGTAGCGGAACAGTTTCGTCCCAGCCCGCTGGTCGGGGTGTTTGAGGGCGGATTTGAAGAGTATCGCCGCCAGGGCGCCGCGGCCAATGGCGTGATTCGAAGTCCCTTGGCCATACAGCGCGCCATGCAGATTGCGAACTCGGAAGAGCTGAGTCGATTTGAGCGCAACATGCCTTGGCTGGCGATTACCGGGGCGGTCACGCCCTTCGTCGGGTTGTTTGGGACCGTGTGGGGCATTATTGACGCGTTCCACGGTTTGGGTACGGCCGGAGCGGCAACGCTGCGCGCGGTCGCACCTGGAATCTCCGAGGCGCTGATTACGACGGCCGCCGGACTGGTGGCTGCCATCCCGGCTGTCATTGCCTACAACTTGATCGGTGGGTCGATTCGCGATCTGGCTGCTCGCGGCGACGACTTTGCCATGGAAGTGCTGAACGCGGTGGATCGTCAACAGGCGCCTGCCTACCGTACGGCTGAAGCTCCGGGGGTGCAGCGGTAATGGCCTTTACGGCTTCTAACGGACGAACTCAAACTTCCCTCTCCGACATCAACATCACGCCGCTGGTGGACGTTGTACTGGTGCTGCTGATCATCTTTATGGTCACTGCCCCGGTGCTGCAATCCGGCATAGAGCTCAATGTCCCCAAGACCCGGACCGTCAAAGAAATCACCGAAGAACGCCTGGTGGTGAGCATCAACAAACAGCAGCGGGTGTTTCTCGGCAATGACCCGGTCAACATCAACGAAATCGCCGCCCGGATCAGACAGAAAATCCGCGACCCACAGCGCCAGGCCATCTTCGTCCGCGCCGATGAAGATGTGCCCTTCGGCGCCTTCGCAACCGTCATGGACGCGGTCAAATCTTCGGGCATCACCAATGTGAGCATCGTTACTCAACCGCTGGACGCACATGGCAGCCAACGCTGAAATCTTTTTTGAACACGACCGCTGGGGCCGCAACCTCACTTGGTCGCTCGGATTGCACATTGCGATCGCAGGCGCCATTGTGCTCTACGCCGTGGTCGCGCCGGGGAGTCGTGGTGAAGGCTGGGGTGCGGGCGGCGGCGGCGATGCCATGGGCGTAAGCCTGGTGAGCACCGTTCCCCTGCCGGCCAATCCGGTGAAGACACAAAACGTTCTGGCCAATGATTCGAAGGGGCTCACCCAGTCGCAGCCCAAGCCGGTCGAGAAGGAACCGGACGCGATCCCGATTCCGGACAAGACCACCAAGGTCAAACCCGTGCCGAAGAATACTGCCACTCATCAGAAGCCGCAGCCCGAGCCCGAGGTTGAGGCCGACAACGTAGTTCCCTTCGGCCAGGGCGGGCCGGTCAGCGGACCCTATGGCACCTTCAGTGCCAACGGAGCCAAGGGCGGCTTCGGCTTTACCGGTGGCGGCGGTGATTTCGGCTCGCGCTACGCCTGGTATGTGCGTGTGGTGCAGCAGAAAGTCTCGGAAAACTGGCTGAAGTATGAAGTGGACCCGAGCATTTCAACCGCGCAACGGGTGTACATCACCTTCGACGTAATGCGCGACGGCCATCCCGCGAACGTTCAAGTGGAGCAATCGAGTGGTGTCCCATCGCTCGACCAATCGGCCACGCGGGCCATTCAACGCATTGACACTTTTGGTCCCTTGCCCTCCGATTATGCCGCGAATAAGGTGTCGGTTGAGTTCTGGTTCGATTACAAAAGATAGCAGGGGTGCTTTTGGGCTTTCAGTTGCTGGCGGCAAGTTTGGTGTCATTCCTTTTTGGTCTGGCGCGGAGCGCATATAAAAGTCAGCCGGGTCCCTGCTAGCACGCGCGAGATCCTTCGGGACTGAAGTCCCTCAGGATGACGCCGGGTAGGTCACGCCGGATTTGGAGTTTGTCACTTCGTACTACATAGTCAGGAAACGATTATTAATGAAGCGATTCTTATTACTGCTGTTACCTCTGTTTTTGTTGACCTCGAGCTTCGCCCAGGACTGGATCAAAACTGGCACCGGGTTGGGCGTGGAAAAGGTGCGCCTGGCGGTCCCAGATTTCAATGCTTCCACCCAAGACCCCAAGAACGCCGAGCTGCTTAAGGCATTCAACGAAACCCTGTGGAACGATCTGGACAATGCCGGCATCTTCGACATGGTTTCGAAGAGTTTCTATCCCCTCGGTCAAGTGGGAACTCCCGCGGATGTGAAGTTCGAGGGCTGGAGCGCGCCGCCGCCGAATGCAGCCATGCTGGCCTTTGGCAACCTGGGCGTGTCCGGCAATGGCATGACCGTGCAGGGCTGGCTTTACGATGTGAAGAATGTAACCTCGCCGCAAGTGCTGGGCAAGCAGTATCAGGATGCCGCCACCAACGACGCAGCCCGGTTGACGGCCCACAAATTTGCCGATGAGATCATTTTCCGCCTGGGTGGCGGCATCGCGGGCATTGCGGAGAGCAAAATTTATTTCGTCAGCAGCCGCAGCGGGCACAAGGAAATCTGGGCGATGGATTACGACGGCGCCAATCAGCACGAAGTAACCCGTCTGGGTTCGATTTCGTTGTCGCCGCGGGTCTCGCCCGACGGTTCGCGCATCGCGTTCAGTTCGATGACCAAGTCAGGTTGGGAAATACTGATGTATTCCCTGGACCTGAACCGCCTGGTCTCATTTCCCCGCTTCGGTGGAACCAATCTTTCTCCGGCCTGGTCTCCGGATGGGACCAAAATCGCTTTCTCGTCCTCGCGCAGCGGAGATCCAGAGATCTACACGGTGGATTCTGCCGGAGCGAATCTCAAGCGGATTACGTCCGTCAAAGGCCCTGACGTATCCCCCGCGTGGAATCGCAAGACAGGCGGGCAAATTGCCTGGGTAAGCGGACGGACGGGACTGCCGCAGGTTTACACCATGGAGGCCGACGGCACCAACGTGCAGCGGCTCACCGATCAGGGTTATGCGGTCTCTCCGGCGTGGTCGCCGAACGGGCAATTCCTGGTGGTGTCCTGGATGCGCAAGTATGGCCCAGGAGCGCCGGGGGCACAGGACATCTACATCATGGACATTGCCAGCAAACAGTGGGTGCAGCTGACCCATGATGGCGGGCGCAACGACTTCCCGTATTGGTCGCCGGATGGAAGGCACATCATTTTCCAATCCAGCCGTGCCGGCAGTTTGCAGATATGGACCATGCTTGCCGATGGTACCAATCAGAAGCAGCTGACCTTTGCGGGCGCGAACAGTCAACCCAACTGGAGTTGGAAGTGAACGTCAGGAATTGATCTTTAAGCAATTGATGTAGCAATTGATCTTTTAGGACTTGACCCAGGAATCATATTTGTTGTTTCGCAGTTAATTCCCGGACGAGGCGGAGCGCGATTCCCCTCTCCGGACTTGAGCCGGGCGCGTTGATCGTAATCGGGTGCACTAATCAACGCGCACCAAGAGCACGGAGGAGAAGAGTGAAGCAACGAAACGTTAGATGGATGATGTTAGTGTTCGCCCTGATGGCGATCATGACCCTGGGCGCGTGCAAGAAGAAAGTAGCGCCACCCCCACCGCCGCCGCCTCCACCGCCAGCCGCGCCTACCGCTTCGCTCTCGGCCAGTCCGAGTACGGTCGACAAAGGCGGCTCCACTACGTTGACCTGGCAGACCAGCAATGCGACCGACGTCAGCATTGACGGCGTGGGCGCCGTGCAAGCCAGCGGTTCGCAGAGCGTGACCCCGGCGGATTCCACCACCTATACCCTCACCGCGAAGGGGGCGGGCGGGACGCAGACGGCCACGGCACGAGTGACCGTGACCGCGCCACCTCCGCCACCGCCTCAGCCGTCGGCCACCGAGGAAGAACTGTTCTCACAAACCGTGAAGGACATCTACTTCGATTACGACAAGAGCGATATCAACGCAGACCAGCAGTCGTCCATGCAGGGCGATATCGAGTTCCTGAAGCAGCATCCCAATATCAGCTTCACGGTGGAAGGACACTGCGACGAACGGGGCTCGACCGAATACAACCTGGCCCTGGGCGACAGCCGCGCCAATTCGGTCCGTAACGCTCTGGTACAGGGCGGCGTTAGTGCCGACCACGTGAAGACCATCAGCTACGGCAAGGAAAAGCCGTTCTGCACGGAATCGACCGAGCAGTGCTGGCAGCAGAACCGGCGTGGTCATTTCGTCTACGGGAAGTAAGGTTTGGTAGCGCCGGTTTCGCGGCGGCTGGCGGGCGTATTGGCATGGCGCCTGAGTGTGCGAGGGCGGGACGCCCTCGCGACAGCCGCGGGACGCCGGCGCTACACTACTTCGTCCTCTGGCCGGGACGCTACACATACTCTTCCATCGTAGGTATTGGACAATGAAAAACCAGCGCTATCCCGTTTTACTTGCCATCCTGGTCCTGCTTTGCACGGTGCTGACGCCCGCGTGGGGCGTTAATAAGGACATGGTGCAACTGCAGACTCAGGTCCAGGACCTGCAGGATCGAATTGCCCATATGCAGCAGTCGTTTGACGAGCGCATGGGTGTGCTCCAGCACCTGATTGAACAGAGCACCGACAGAGCCAATAAGGTCGCTACTTCGGTCACCGATCTTCAAACCACTCTGCAAAAGCAACAGACCGATAGCGGTGCCCATGCTGACCAGCTTTCGGGCCAGATCCAGTCCTTGAACGACACGTTGGACGAGCTCAAGGCGCGCCTGGGTAAGGTGAGCAAGCAACTGGAGGACATGCAGGCGGCGCAGCAGAGCATCGCCATCCAGCAGACCCAGCAACAGCAGCAGGCGGCAAGCGCCCCTCCGCCCGACGTTCTTTACAACAATGCGCTGCGCGACTACCAGGCGGGAAAGAACGATCTGGCCGCGCAGGAGTTCGGTGATTACGTGAAGTTCTATCCCAACACTGACCTGGCGGGGAATTCGAATTTCTACCTGGCCGACATCCAATTCAAGCAGGGGAATTATGCGGCGGCGGTCAAGAGTTACGACCAGGTCTTGCAGAGCTACCCTGACGGCACCAAGGCGGCCGCGGCAGAACTGAAGAAGGGCATGGCGTTAGTGGAACTGGGGCAACAGGAAGCCGGGATCGCCGCGCTGCGCCACGTGGTACAACGTTATCCCAAGTCAAATGAAGCCATGCAGGCCCGGGACCGACTGCGTAAGCTTGGAGTAGCCACGACGGGCGCCGAGGCGCGAAGGCCGCAGTAAGCCTTGCCGGAACAACTGGCTACGCCGCCTGATGACGGCGATGATGGCGGCGTACCCGCCGGTGGTGATGGCGACGTGCGTTGTCCTTGGCTTCTTGCCGGTGTCCGGCAACGCTGGCATGTGCCTGCTCGCCCGGCTTGAGTTGTTCTCCCCAACCGGATGAAGTCAACAGCAGGATTCCCGAAAGAGCAAACATGAGACGCTTCATACTATCCTCGGCGTATTTTTATCCCAATCTACACGATTAACCCTTCCCACCAGCAAAAGTTTCGGGATAGGCTACTGTACTGGGTTGATGCGTTTCCCGGCCCACATCGAGGACACTCCATGACTGACATCAAGAAGGATCTGGACCCGGCGCTCGCCGATGACCAGGATCGCGGCAAGGGCGCCGTAGAGCAGGACCGGCCAGAGGAGCCATCGGGCAACACTTCCATGCAGGGCCAGATTGGACATCGCGACCAGGACTCCATGCTGAAGTCCTCGGACACCGATTTTCCCGAGCCCGGCGCAGGCCCTGAACACTCGGGGGAGCCTAACGAATCGGAGAACGTAGCGACGAAGAAAAAAGACGTGGCCTGACACTATTCGGTCTCGAGCCCCTGGCCTACTCTCCCTTGTCTTTCTTGTCTTTGTCCTTGTGATGAAGATCAAGCCCGAAGGATGGATGGTCACGCTGGCCGGTGATCTTGATCGGCAGCTCGGTCTGGCCGTTCTTTCGGAAGAATGGATCGACAGCCTTCAGCAAGAAGGACTTCGCACCGGTCATCGTCTGCGAGATCTTGGCCTGCATGCGCAGCTTGCCGTGGAACTCGAGGTCTTCTTTTTCCAGACCATACTTTCCGTTCAGGGCCACCTCAGCGCCGGTGACGGTGAAGGTTAGGCCCCGGAACGTAATCACGCCGTTGTCGAGCACGAAATTGCCCTTGAGCTGAGACACGCTGCTTCCCGCATTCTTGTTCTCCGGCTGGCCTTGAGCCTTCCGGCTCAGGGTCTCGATCTTCGCCGTCACTTCCGGGCTGGTGAATTGCGCTTGCTCCACGTGAAATTTCCCATCCAAGTTCAAACGATCGGCAAGATCGCCCTTGCCATGCGGCAGGTCAAATTTGGTGTGAAAATTTATAGCGCCGGTCAGGGGAGGCGGAGTGGTTTTCACGGCCAAGCGCATCAAATCCTCTATCCTGCCCTTATCGACGGTTACATCGAGCGTGATCTCTTTGCCCTGCTTGTCTGGAGACCTCACGACCCCACCCTGGGCAACGATGACAGTATTTAACAGGTGTGCTGTCACCGGGTGCAGCAGCGTGTCGCCGTTGGTGCCATCCACCGTGGCGCTGAAGACCGTCTCCAGATCGAGAGGGTGCCCGCCGATGGTGACGGTGAAATCGGGTGTTGAGGTTTTACCTTCGACTTCAATTTTCCGCAGTACGCCGCCAAACTTGCCGGTCGAAGACAGAATTCCGCTGATGCCTTTGAACACTCCGAGGTCAGCCTTATCAAATGTGTATTCGGCGGCCAACGGCGTCTGACCCGGATCATCCGCGCTCCAAGGCCCGAAACTTCCCTTGGTATCGATCTCGCCGGGCGGCACCGCGTTGCTGAGTTGCGCGGTAAAGGACGCCGGGCGGTCCAGCCCAACGGAATGCATCACCAGCCGGTGGATGGCGAACACGTGGGGATCTTTGTCGGCAGACTTGGGCAGCAGCCGAAGCTCAGCGTCGTCCGCCACAATCTCTCCGATCAGGACGGGGGCGTCCCTCACTTTCGACCAGTCCTGCTTCTTCCTCTCGCCTTTGGGTGGAACTTGTATAACCAAGCCCCTTGAGCTTGACCTGCCCGATTTTCCACGGCTTCCCCAGCAGTCCCGTGATGCCGGCCTCGGCGGAGAACTCGCCGATCGAGATCAGCGGCGGCACATCGGTGCGGCCCTCGTGACGCAGCACCAGCCCTGAGCCTTCGATTCGCGCTCCCGGAAAGAGGTAGACGTGAAAGTCTTTGAGTTCCACATCGGCGTGAAATTTCTGGCCGAGCATCTCCACAACCTTCTTGTGCAGATACGGATTGGAGAGATGGATTCCGGTCACAATAACGCCCACGACCGCGATCACGACCAGTGATATCACGATCAGCAGAGTCTTGCTTACCGGTCTGGTCCTGGTCTCAGTCATTGGCATCAGTCTCTGACGCTGTTTCGCAGCCGGGGGTTGGCAGCAGAACGCCAGCAATCTTAGCGAAGTTGCGCCGGCCGACGCTATGGCGGTACTCAGGATCCGCCGCAGGTCAGCCGATAGGTTGCATCCGCTGACGGAAATTCCTGACGGTCGGCATGATTGAGTTATCCTAACCATGCATGAAACGGCGGTCGCCCACGCTCGAAGGCTTTCAAACCATGTTTCGCCTGCCCGTGCTCGGGCTGGCCGAAATTGCCTGGCGATGGAGTTTTGGTATGGCGGCGGCAGCGGCGTTCGGGTTCACGCTCCGCGAATACCTGGCCACTCTGCCGGTCACGGCGGGAGAGATGCTTTTGTTGCGCACCCGCCAGCCTGCCTTGATCGCGCAGGCTCTCGCCCGCATCTTCCGGGGAAGCGCACCGCGGGCAGCGGCGGCATTATTCGTGCTCACCCTGGCCCTTACGCTGGCATGGATCGTGCTCGCGTCCGTTGGCCGTGCGCTCACACTCGAAACGCTGCTTGAATACTTCCGCAATTCCAGCCGTCTACAACGCTTCGATTACACGCCGGGCAGGCTCGCCCGCGAAGCCGAGGGGCTTCCGGCCTCAACCAGGCAGGGCTTAGGCTCGCTCCTGATCCTGAATTTTCTTCGCGCCGCCACCATGCTGGCCGCCACCGTGGGTGTTGTCGGCGCCATGCTGGTCGCCCGAGCTGCCTCGTCGCCGGAAGACCCTTCCCCCGGGAAGGTGCTCTTGATCTTCTGGTTGTTAACCATGCTGATCGGCCTGGCGTGCCCTCTGTTGAACTGGTATCTGTCGCTGGCCGCGATCTTCGTGGTACGAGATAAAGCTCCTGCATTCGGCGCTCTCGTCAAAGCCACGGACCTCTGCCGCATGCGCCCGGGTGCGCTGGCAGCTGCTGGCACCTGGTTCGGCATTGCACACGCGATTCTGTTCGTCGTTGCCACCTCAGCCGTGGCAGTTCCCCTGGGTTTCGCGGAAGTGCTGCCTGGAAGTATGGTCTTCGGCGGCGTGCTGCTGGTGACGTTGATCTATTTCGCCGCCGTAGATTTTCTCTACGTCGGCCGCCTGGCCACGTATGTGTTCCTGCTCGAAGAGCCGGAGCCGTCCGTGCAGCTTTCGTCGGACGACGACATTCTCAGCGATATTCCCGGCCTTGTTCCTCCCTTCGAAGCCGCCGGAAGCTAGCGCAACTGAGAACCGAGAACTTCCCGAATATCAACTAGGGGCTCTCCCCCTTTACACGTCCTCTACAATCTGAGAAACTCGTCCGTGGAAACCCAGTCCATCGTCGTCCTTGATTTCGGGGCGCAATATTCCCAACTCATCGCGCGCCGCATCCGTGAACAAAGTGTCTTTTCGGTGGTGCTTCCCTGCACTGCCACGCTGGAAGAAATTCGTAGTTACTCGCCGGTAGGCATCATTCTTTCCGGCGGTCCGTCTTCGGTGTATGACGCTGATGCGCCGCCCGCTGATCCCGGCGTTCTTCAGTTGGGCTTGCCGGTGCTTGGCATCTGTTACGGACTGCAGTTCATGGTGCACACTCTTGGCGGCAAGGTGCGCGCCGCGGACAAGCGGGAGTATGGTCACGCCAACGTTGAAATCCAGAATGGGTGCCGCCTTTTCGAAGGACTCCCCGCAAAACTTTCAGTATGGATGTCGCATGGCGACGAAGCCGTAGAGCTGCCCGCTGGATTCCACTCGGTCGCCCGTTCCCCCAGTGCGGTGGCCGCCATCGAAGCACCCGAGCGAAAGATGTGGGCGGTGCAGTTCCATCCTGAAGTGCATCACACCCAATCGGGCACAGACATTTTGCGTAACTTTGCCCTCAATATTTGTGGTGCGAAACCGACTTGGACGGCGCAGCACTTCATTGACGCTACCATCGCCAGCGTGCGACAGACCGTGGGCGAGGGACGCGCCATCTGCGCTCTCTCGGGCGGCGTCGATTCGGCGGTCGCAGCCACCCTGGTGGATCGCGCCATGCGCGACGACAAGGGCTCTTGGCGGCTTACTTCGGTGTTCGTGAACAACGGCGTTTTGCGCAAGAATGAGTTCGAGAAGGTTCAGCGCGGCTTACGCGACAACCTCGGCCTGCACCTGGTGGCAGTCGACGCCACTGAACGTTTCTTGACCAAGCTCGCCGGAGTGACCGACCCGGAAACCAAGCGCAAGATCATCGGCAAGGAATTCATCGCGGTTTTCGACGAGGAAGCGCAGCGTATAGAAAAAGCGGAAGGCAAGGTGGAGTGGCTGGTGCAGGGCACGCTCTATCCCGACGTGATCGAGTCGCGTTCCGTGCGCGGGCCGTCACAGACCATTAAGACCCATCACAACGTTGGTGGGTTGCCCGACAAGATGAAGCTCAAGCTGATCGAGCCGCTCAAAGACTTATTCAAGGATGAAGTCCGAAAAATTGGCCGGGACCTGGGCATGCCGGAAGAGGTTCTGCAACGCCAACCTTTCCCGGGACCGGGCTTGGCAGTCCGCATTCTGGGTGAAGTCACGCCTGAGCGCCTGAAGATTCTGCGCGAGTGCGACGACATCGTCGGCACCGAAATCAAGAAGGCTGGTCTCTACACCAAGATCTGGCAGTCGTTCGCGGTCCTGCTGCCGGTGATGTCGGTCGGCGTGATGGGCGATCAGCGCACCTATGCCTACACCTGTGCCGTGCGCGCCGTCCATTCCGAGGACGGCATGACCGCCGACTGGGTCCCGCTCCCGCACGAAGTGCTGAAAACAATTTCCAGCCGGATCGTGAATGAGGTGAAGGGGGTGAACCGCGTGGTGTATGACATCACTTCGAAGCCGCCGGGAACGATCGAGTGGGAATGACCTTCACAGCATTGTCATCCTGAGCGGAATTATTTCATTCGCTTGCGAATGGAATGATGGAGTCGAAGGATGACACGAAAGCTTGATGCTATGAGCAGCACGTCACTGAAAAAGATCGCCGTCTGCGTCGCTGTGGTGATGATCGCATCAGGTACTAGTCGATCTCAACTTTCTTCTCTCCCCATACAGCATTCAGCCCACGAAGGGCGCGATTGGCCGGTATATGGTGGCGCTCCGGAAAATACCCACTACTCGTCCTTGACGCAAATCAATCGCGCGAACGTCAAGCGGCTGCAAGTTGCCTGGACTTTCGATACCGGCGAATCGGGCGGACTCCAGACCAGCCCGATCATCGTGGGCGATGTCCTCTACGCGTATAGCCCCTCGCAAAAAGTGATTGCGCTGAACGCCGCCACCGGCAAGCTCTTGTGGAAGTTTGACCCTGCTGTGCACGGATGGCAGCCGGCTCGCGGCCTGGCGTACTGGAGCGATGGCAAGGAAAAGTGCATCCTCGCAGGCATCATGAATTCGGTTTATGCGCTCGATGCGGATACCGGAAAGCCGATCTCAAGCTTTGGGGAGAACGGCCGCATCGATCTGCGCAAAGATCTGGGGCGAGATCCGGAAACCCAGTCCATCGCGCTGACCAGCCCCGGGGTTGTCTACAAAGACCTGTTGATCGTTGGCGGCCGCGACCCGGAAACGCTGCCTGCGCCTCCCGGCGATATTCGCGCCTACAACGTCCGCACCGGCAAGCTCACGTGGTCGTTCCATACGATTCCGCATCCCGGCGAGTTGGGTTACGACACCTGGCCCAAGGACGCCTGGAAATACAGCGGCTCGGCCAATAACTGGGCGGGCATGACGATTGATAACAAGCGTGGAATTCTGTACGTGCCGACGGGTTCGGCCGCCATGGATTTCTACGGCGCAAATCGGGTCGGCGACGATCTCTTTGCCAACTGTCTCATCGCACTCAATGCAGACACCGGCGAACGAATCTGGCATTTCCAGGGAGTACGACACGACATCTGGGACCGGGACTTTCCTGCCCCGCCAATTCTGGCTACGGTGCAGCGCGATGGAAAAGAAATTGACGCCGTGGCCCAGACCAGCAAGCAGGGCTTCGTCTACTTGTTTGATCGCAGTAACGGGAAGCCGCTGTTTCCCATCGAATACCGGAAATATCCTCCCAGCAACGTGCCGGGAGAGGTCGCTGCCGCGGAGCAGGGTCTGCCCACGAAGCCGGCGCCCTATGCGCGCCAGCGGCTCACCGAAGATCTGCTGACCAATCGGACTCCTGAAGCCCGCCGCTTGGCGGTCGAGCAATTCCGCAAGTTCCGCAGTGAAGGTCAATTCGTTCCGCTCAGCGTCGGCAAGGACACGGTTATATTTCCCGGCTTCGACGGGGGCGCCGAGTGGGGCGGGTCCGCCGTGGACCCCGCGACCGGAATCCTCTACGTGAACGCGAATGAAATGGCGTGGACGGGAGCCCTGGCGGAAAATACCGGCAACGCATCCAGCGGCCGCGGAATTTATCAGAGCCAGTGCAGCGCCTGCCATGGTGACAACATGGCGGGCTCCCCGCCGCAGTTCCCTGCCCTCATCGGCGTCGGCGACCGGATGAGTCCGAAGGAAATTGCCAGCACCATCACCGCGGGCAAAGGGCGAATGCCGGCCTTCACTAATTTGATCGAGGAGCAGCTATTCGGGGTCATCGAATATGTGATGAGTGGCGAGAGTAAAGAACTGCAAAGTTCCACGGCAGCGCCGCTGGAAATGAAATACCGCTTCACCGGATACAAGAAGTTCCTGGATCCCGAGGGATATCCTGCGATTGCTCCGCCCTGGGGCACGTTGAACGCGATCAACCTGAACACCGGCGAGTATGCGTGGAAGATTCCGCTGGGCGAGTATCCCGAACTGGCCGCGCAGGGGCTGAAAAATACGGGAAGCGAGAATTATGGCGGGCCGATTGTGACCGCGGGCGGGCTGCTATTTATCGGAGCGTCCAATTTCGACCGGAAATTTCGCGCCTTCGACAAATCAACCGGCGAACTGCTGTGGGAGACGACGCTGCCCTTCTCAGGCAACGCCACCCCAGCTACCTACGAAGTAGACGGACGCCAGTATGTGGTCATAGCCGCTGGCGGTGGCAAGGATCCCAAGCAAGGCTCGGGAGGGATTTACGTGGCGTTCGCGCTTCCTCGTGCCACCTCGTCCAACTAAGGCGTCGGAAGACGCCGGCGAAGTTTGCTGGAGGACGGGCCTCCGCCCGGCCTCCAATTTCTGACGCTCTACTCCACTCTCTCCGAGATCCATCGCGAAACTGCTGTAGCCAACTTCCGGGGTGAGACGCGAATGGATTCCGCCACCAGCCAGTTTCGGAATCCCGGAATCACTAGCGTCTTGCCTTTGAGCAGGCCGCGGTAGCCAGCGCGAGCTACGGTCTTCGCGTCCATGGGACGAAGGTTCTTGAACAAGCGCGTAGCGTCGTTGCCGGCACGGCCGGCAAATCCGGTTTCGGTTGCTCCCGGACAGAGGCAAGTCACGGTAATTCCCTTGTCAGCCAATTCGTTGGCCAAGGCCTCGGAGAAGGAAATCACATATGCCTTGGTGGCGTAGTAAACCGCCATCAACGGACCGGGTTGAAAGCCCGCAGTCGAAGCTACATTCATGATCTTGCCCGAGCGGCGCTCCAGCATGGGCCCGAGAAAGAGCTTGGTCAGTTCGGTGAGCGCGGTGACGTTGAGCTCGATCTGTCCCAGGTTTTCTTCCAACGGGGCTTCGGCGAATTCACCGTACCTGCCGTAACCGGCGTTGTTCACCAGAATGTCTACGGCAACGCCTTCGCTCTGTAGTTGCGCAAACAACGACCGCGGAGCGGACGGTTCAGTGAGATCGAGAGCAAATGTCTTGACCGTGATTCCGAACTGACGCTGCAGCTCATCGGCGACCTGCGCCAGCCGTGGTCCGTTGCGCGCGACCAGCACCAGGTTGTGATGGTCGTTGGCAAAGAGCTTGGCCAGTTCGTATCCAATGCCGCCGGAAGCACCGGTGATCAATGCGGTCGAGGCAGGTGCGTTCATTCCAGGTGTGAAGAAACATTCGCGATGTAAAGAAACCGCTGCAACTCAGAAGGCATGTGCTCTCGGGCGGTGCGGGCGGGACGCCCCCACGACAGCCGCCGGGACGGCGGCGCTACTTTGATCTCCGAGGAAAGGAGGCCAATGGAAGCCCGCAGTGCTGCCATTGGCCTACACTCGGACCTAGGCGGTGACCATCGCCGGCTCAACCCCGTAAATCGGATACCACGAAGTCGCAGCCTTCAATCGGGCATTCACGTTGTTGATGTTCTTCACGCCTTCAGTCTCCAGCCATTCGCGGAAGGCATTGGCGCCCTGCTTGGCGTAAATCGGAATGCCATCTTTCCAGGTGGCCCGGCCGCAGAGCACACCATTGAACTTCACTCCGGACTCGGCAGCCAGTTCCAGGGCCTCGGTATACTCCGCGTTGCTCACACCTGCTGAAAGATAAATAAAGGGCTTGGTCGTGGCCGTCGCCGCCTCCAGGAACAGGCCCATGGCTTCCATCTTGCTGTAGGCTTTCTGTCCGCCGAAGGCCTTGGTGCCGTCCACATATTTCATATTGATCGGCACTTCGACTTTGAGAACGTCCACACCGTAGCGGTCCTTGCTAAACTCTTTCATGCTGGCGGCCACGATCTTTGGCTTCTTCTTCGCATAGTCCAGGCCCTTTTCGTCCGCGCCTTCTTCGTAGCCCACGAATTCCAAGAAGAACGGAATATCATTGCCGCGGCATTCGTCTCCGATGCGTTCTACCCAGGCATGCTTTTTGTCGTTCACGTCCTTGGGGTCGAAGGGCGAGTAGTAGAGCAGGATCTTGAGGCAGTCCGCGCCCGCTTCTTTCAGGCGGCGCACTGACCAAAAATCAAGCAGGTCACCCAGACGCCCGGGGCCAGTCTTGTCGTACCCGGTCTTTTCATAGGCTAGCAGCAATCCGGCATTCTTGGCCCGGCGCTTGGAAGCCGGCAGCCCCCACTCCGGATCGAGCAGAATGGCGCTGGCATGCGGCGTAAGCACCTCGGTCACCAGGGTCTTGAATTCTTCCATCATGGCGTCGCTCACTTCGGCGCCTTTTTCTTTGGCCAGCGATTTCTGTAACGAGCCGCGTTGGTCCATGGCGGCCGCGGCAATGACCCCGCGTTCGTTTGAAACATTCCTGAGCCCAGCCAGTTTTCCTGGGGTAAGTTTCATAAGTTCCTCCAATGAAAGCGTGGAATCGCCCCAATTGTAACCCATGGCGAAGGCAAGCGGCCCGGGATGGGGAAATTTCGTGGTGGTGTACTTCGGAGATCCGGAAGGGTTTGTCATTCCGAAGCGCGGCTTTATCGCGCTAGGAATCTACTGCTTCGCTGCCGACAGGAAGCAGATTCCTCGCCGATAAAGCCGGCTTCGGAATGACAACGGGTGGGGGATTTTTGAGCCCACTGCAGCGCCACCACCGCGGAAGGGCCCGCTCCTCAGGGTGACAGTGCTATCCCTATCGCGGTTTAATGGCCCATGCACATAGACTGGATCCTTCTGCCAGTGCTTCTGGCCACGATGGCGGCATTGCTTTTTGTTCTCCGCCGCACTCGTTTTGGTCCTCTTCTGCGCGAGCACATTGCCGAGCGTCCGCGGCGCCGGCTGTTTATTGCTTCGGTCAGCTTTTTTCTCACCTTCGCCATTGTGCGGGGCATGGTGTTCTGTATCGTGCACCATATTCCGCCCTTCCACTACGTCATCATGGAAGGCCGTCACATCCATCACCTGGTGTTCGGGATTCTTATTCTGCTGTTGGTAGGCTATGGCTGGCTATGCGAGGTGGGAAACGGCAGCGATTCGTCGTCTGTCTTAGCCAGCGGTCTGATGTCGTTGTTCTATGGATTGGGCGCGGCGCTGACTCTCGATGAATTCGCTTTGTGGCTCAACTTGAAAGATGTCTACTTTGTTCGCGAGGGACGCTCCAGCTTCGACGCTATTATTCTTTTCGGCTCGCTGCTCGCCATCAGTACCTGGGGCGCTCCACTCTTCTCAGCTTTGGCCAAAGGCAAGAGCGCAAAGAGCGGCTAAATGCGCACAGAGAACCGAGAGCGCCGACGGGGCGTCTACTGCCGCAGCATCAACGTCCCCAGCACCGCCTGTTGCTTGGCGATGAGGGATTGCACTCCCTGGCTGGCCAGGCCGATCATCTTTCCCAGTTGCTCCTCGTCGAACACCTGGTGCTCTGCCGTGGCCTGCACTTCGACCAGTTTGCGGCCTGCAGTCATGACGAAGTTCATGTCCACGTCAGCGCGCGAATCTTCCTCGTAAGCCAGGTCGAGCAGGATCTCTCCATCTACAATTCCAACGCTCACCGCCGCCAGATAGTCCCGAAATGGAACTGAAGTCAGCGTGCCTGCTTCCACCAGCTTCTCCAGCGCCAGCCCGAGTGCGACGAAAGCGCCGGTGACCGACGCCGTTCGGGTGCCGCCGTCCGCCTGGATCACGTCGCAGTCAATCCAGATAGTGCGTTCGCCCATGCGCTCCAGATCCGTGACCGCGCGTAACGAACGCCCGATGAGGCGCTGAATTTCGTGAGTGCGTCCGCTGGGACGCCCTTTGCTGACCTCGCGCGGCGTGCGGGTCAAAGTGGCGCGGGGCAGCATGCTGTACTCGCTTGAAATCCAGCCCTTGCCCCGGTTGCGCATGAACTGCGGCACAGTTTCCTCGACCGAGGCAGTGCAGATCACGCGGGTATTGCCGAGTTCAATGAGGACCGATCCTTCGGCTGTGTTGATGAAGTTGGGAATGATATTGACCGGCCGCAGCTGGTCCGGCGAGCGATTGTCGGAGCGATAGAACATGGGAAGATTCTAGCAGCCGGACGGGATTAGCTTCGTACGTAGCAATTGGCAATTAGAAACCAGTTGTTAGTACTGAGTTGTCAGTTCTCAGTCGGCATTGGCTTGGCTTGGCGAAGTACCAATTGCTAATTGCCAATTGCTCTTTACTGCAGCTGCGCCACCATCTGCGCCACTGCAGAAACGTCGTAAACGCCGGACAAGTCGGCGTGTCCGGCCAGCGTCTCCCGTTCTCTGCCACCCACCAGAATCTTGACCCGATTGATTCCGGGGATGCCCGTAGCCAATGTTTGCACCAGCGAGGCCACCGTCAATTCTTCCGCCACGACTCCGGAGCGATGACCGTCGGCGAAGGCGTCGCTGACGTCAATCACGGCCAACCCAGGATCGACCAGGTAGACGTCGCGCACCTCGGCGCCGGGGCCCAGCGGATGGGAGGAAGCCTTGTCCAGGTAGAGCGCCAGCAGTGCTCTCAGCAACTCCTGTGCCCGCTCCTGCCGCCCCGCCGGCAGCGGAATGCTGGCCGATTGCGCTCGCAGCACGCCGGGATCGTCATAGGCGACATAAAGCGTCACTTGCTCCGTGGGTCCCTGCACCGGAGCCGAGACCGGATGAGCGTATTCGGCGGGAGTCTCGGTCTGGGCGACTCGGCCGCGCATACGCCAGGCGTAGAAGCTCATTCCCAGAGCCACCGCAAGCATGGCTGCGATTCCGATCATCAGGTGGCGCGGGATCATCGCTTCGCTCCCAGTTGGTCGCGTACCGCTTCGATTCCCGCTGTGACTGATTCGGCCACCAGCTGCTGGTAGCTGGGAGAATTGAGGTCGGCCAGCTTACCTGCCGGGGGCGCAACCTCGATCGCCACCGCAGCGGCAGTAATGTTGTTCAACGGACGCAGGGGCGCGAGCAGGGAGCGAACCGCAACCTGCCTTTTCCCCAATTCGGCCGCCAGGCTGGTTTCGGCGGTTTGGCTGGCGACGCGAAATCCGGACTGCGCCGTGCTCCAGTCAAGGAATGGACCGCGGCCCTCGGCTCCGGCAGGAAGCAGTGCGGTGTACAGCCGAACCCCAGTGCCCTGGGACGCCGCATGCAGACATATGTAGATAGCCGGACGCGCCGCGTTGGTCATGTTGGCACGCTGGTCCAGGCTCATGGTGGTGTCTCCCTCGCGCAACATGAGCGTCGGCAGGCCCCGCGCTTGCAGCTGTTGCCACAGGCGCAATGCGAAAGCGAGCGTGACGTCCTTCTCCGCCAGCTGGTCGCTGAGGGCAGCACCGCGTTCGGTGCCCCCGTGGCTGGCGTCCACGACCACGAAATATTGCACCGCGCTTGGAACCACCGCCGGCGGGGCCGTCCCCGGTGGAACCTGCGGAGTTTGACTGCCGGCAGGAACTGGGGCGGGAGACGGTGCGGCCGGGGCCTGCGCGTGGGCCGTAGTCTGTGGCGCAGGCGTTATCGTGATAGTGCGGCCGTCGTTGCTGAAACTGGCGAACAACGGAACCGGCCCACTGACGGCGATTTCCGCGACCCCGTTGTTCTCCTGAAACGTTGCCGAGGGGATTTCCCGGCTGTCAAAGGTCAAGGTTTGCGACCCCGGAGGAACCACCGGTTCCCGGCTAAACACCATCCGCAGTCTTCCCGGCTCGGTGGCGATCATCGGATTCACCGGGGACGTGAAGTTCATCACCAGGGTGGGAGGGTTCGTCTTGTTCACCTGGGCGGTGAAGTGGACCGCTGTGTTGCCGATGAACAGTCGCCGCGAAGCCTCGTGGAAATTTACCGGCACCGACAGGAAACGCGACACCAGAGACGGCACCGAACTCAGCGGGACAAGACCGCGTCCGTTTTCAAGAAGGAAGTTAGACGTAAGATCGAAAGTCTGTCCCTGCACTCGCGCCCGCGTTTTCCCGGGAGTGAATTCGCTCTCGGAGCCGTTGTAGTTGAGCTTCCAGGTCCGGCCATCCGTTCGGGCGCTTACCGAACCCAAGGGTTGAAGGATATCGAGCAGGCCGACGTAGTCAGTGCCGCTTTTCTCTCGCACGGTGAGGGAGTAGCTGGTGGCGCCAGAGTACACCGACAAACGCTTCTCGTCAGCTAAACCGGAAACCGCCAGAGCGAGTGCGAACAGAATGGTAAGGCAAAAGATCACAGCCGAAGCAGCGCGCCTGGTTTTTCGGCTACTCCAGCCCCGGTTACTGCAGGGCCCGCTATTCCAGGGCATAAATCGTCCAGCCGGTAAGCAGCTTGGGATAGAAGTCAGTCGATTTCTGAGGCATGACTTCGCCGGCCAAGGCAATATCGCGCACCTGCGACATGCGTGCCGGATTCATCAAAAAAGCCACATTGGCCGCGCCGCTGCGTACCTGGGCCATGGCCTCGCCGATGTCCCGAATATAGCGGACGCTCGTCTGGTCCCGAATGGCTTCTTCCGAAATGCCCAGCACGCCTTCCAGCAAGCACTTGTGCAGTTGCACCACGTCGAGGGCCTGTTGGCGCAGCGACCATCCCGCGAAGACCTCCGGTGAAACCAGTTTGGCGCGGTCGAGAAGAAAAACCCGGTCGGCGGTGACTGCCAGCAGAGCAGTACCCATACGTCCAGCTTCGCGCAGGATGACCTTGGCGCGGGCGGCATCCACCGACGCATCTACCTCATCCACGCTGAAATAGGGGCAGGCCCCCTCCCGGAAAGCAGATGCGGAAAATGACGGCAGACCGTGCACCACGCGGTGAGTGGGCAGGATGACCAGGCCAGGGCTATCCATGTTGACCAGGGTCATCATGACCAGCTCGTAGGGAGCGGGCGGCGAATCAGGAGACTGTCTTGGATTTCCTGCGGCAGCCCGCCGCTCGTTCCGGTAATTCAGCGCGGTCTCGTAACGATGGTGGCCGTCGGCGATCACCAGCTTCTTGTCCCGCATCTTGTTCTGCACACGACTGACCACCGCTGGATCGGAGATTTTCCACACCTGGTGCGAAACCCCATACTCGTCTTTCAAGGCGAGATCGGGGCTGCCGGTGGGCGCCAGCAGGCCGTCGATCTCACCAGCGGGATCGCTGTACAGCATGAAGAGTTGTCCAAAATGGGCCCGCGTGGCCCGTAATAGTTCCAGGCGATCGGCCTTAGGCTTGGCCAGAGTCTGCTCGTGGCGGAAAACCACGCCGGCCGAGTAGTCTTCGATCCGGCCCAGGGCGATGATGCCGCGCCGTTCCAGTTCCGTAGGTCCGCCGGGCGCGGTAAAGCGCTGCACATAAAGGTAGAGCGACGGCTGGGCATCCTGCAAAAAGATGCGCTGCTGGCGCCAGTCCTGGAAAGATTGGGCCGCACGGGTGTACCGGTTCTCTCCGGTATGGTCGCTGGCGTGCTCTTTGCCCAGGATGACGCGCACCAGGTTGTACGGGCTGGAACCATAGTAGCCGTCCTGCATCTCAGGAGTGATCTTGTCGTAGGGTTGGGTCACAACCTGTGGAATCGAGACCCGGGTGGGGTCATATCGAAGCGCTCGAAAGGGTTCAATGTGGGCCATGGTTGGAAGTTGAGTATGAAATTGTACAAGAGCCGGCTTGGCCGCGGGAGGATGGGAACTCCGTCGGGCAAACGACCGCGAAAAATCGGGGACGAATAAGGTGCAGGAGCTAGGCAAACCTTTGCAGTGTCCTGGTCATCGCAGTAATCGTGACAAAACATTACAGAAGCGTGACAAACGAAATTGAAGCTATGGTACTATCGCCGCAATGAGGTAATTATGGCCCGCCTTTATGGGCGCTGGTCATCCCGCCCATCGATCCAAGCTCGCTGGTCACGCTTGGGCCTACCCCGGACCCTGAGAACCCTTATGCTGCCCAAAGAGCAGGCTTTTACCGTTTCATCAATTCTCTTCTTTCTGGCTGTGATTTTGATTGCCCCCACCGTCCGGGCACAGAGCCCGGTGGATGATGTGCACGTCAGCCCAAGAATCCAGCCTCCTCCGCCTGCTGAGAAAGCGATCATGGATCCGTCCCTGAGGACTCATACCAAGCCCCTTAAGGTGGATGTGGACCTGGTGCTGGTGCCGGTCACCATTACCGACCCCATGAATCGCCTGGTAACCGGCCTGGATAAAGAAAATTTCACGCTTTACGAAGGCAAGGATCTCCAGGACATCCGGCACTTCTCCAGTGAAGACGCCCCCGTCTCTCTGGGCGTGATCTTCGACATGAGCGGCAGCATGAGCACGAAGATCGAGCGTGCCCGCGAAGCCGTGATTGAGTTCTTCAAGGCCGCCAATCCCCAGGACGAATTTTTCATGATCACCTTCGCCGACAAGCCGGAGGAGATTTCTGATTTCACCCAGTCGATTGAAGATATCCAGGGGAAGCTGGTGTACACCGTGCCCAAGGGACGAACTGCCCTGCTCGATGCCATTTATCTCGGCGTCAGCAAGATGAGGCAGGCCAAGTATCCCAAGAAGGCGCTGCTCGTCATCTCTGACGGCGGCGACAACCACAGCCGGTACACCGAAGGCGAGATCAAGTCCGTGGTGAAGGAAGCGGACCTGTTGATTTATGCCATTGGCCTTTATGACCGTTACCTGTCCACTCCAGAAGAGCAACTGGGCCCCGCTCTGCTGGCCGACCTCACCGAACTCACGGGAGGGCGGGCTTTTACCATAGACAACCCGAATGACCTGGCCGACGTCTCTACAAAAATAGGGATCGAGCTACGCAACCAATATGTGCTGGGATACCGTCCAAAGAATCCAGCGCATGATGGCAAATGGCGTAAAATAAAGGTGAAGCTGCTTCCACCTAAAGGTTTGCCGCCGCTGCGTGTGTATGCCAGGACGGGTTACTATGCTCCTACGGAATAGTCGGGCTTTGCCGCGGCTGATCCTGTTCCTATTCTTGTTAAGCTTGGCAGTCGGGGCCCAGAACACGGCTGCACCCGAGGCCCCGCCCCGTAGTTCCCAACCGACTCCCAGTCAACCTCAATCTAAGACTCCGCTTCCTGCCCAGGAAGCGCCGCAGGGACAAGAACCCGCCACCGAACCCGGTGGTTTTGTGTTCCATGCCGACGTGCAGGAGGTCCTGCTGCACGCCACGGTCATCGACGACAAGCAGCGCATGGTCACCAACCTCGACAAGAATGCTTTCACCGTATTCGAGGATGGCAAGCCGCAAGTCATCAAGTCTTTCCGCTACGAAGACGTTCCCATCTCCCTGGGGATCGTGATTGATAATTCGGGTTCGATGCGGGAGAAACGCGCCAAGGTCAACAAGGCGGCATTGAACTTGGTGCGCGCCAGCAACCCCCAGGATGAAGTCTTCGTGGTCAACTTCAGCGACGAGTTTTTTCTCGACCAGCCCTTCACCAACAAGATCAGCCTGCTGCAGAACGCACTGGAAAAATACGAGACCCGCGGTGGAACGGCCCTCTATGACGCCGTGGTCGCCTCGGCGGACGAGTTGAAGAGGCACGGCAAGCTGCAGAAGAAAATCCTGTTCGTCGTAACCGACGGGGAAGACGATGCCAGCCGCGAGTCGCTGGAGCAGGCGGTGCGTATGCTGCAGGAAGAAAATGGCCCCACGGTGTACGCCATCGGTGTGTTGGGTGAGGAAAGGTCACGACGCGCCAAGCGCGCCCTGCAAACCATTTCTGAGCGCACGGGAGGCATCGCATTTTTTCCCCGCACCCTGGACGAAGTAGACCAGATCAGCAGCACGGTTGCCCGCGACATTCGGAATCAATACACCATCGGTTACAAACCCACCACACCCAAGACCGCGGGCGGATATCGCGCCATTCGGGTTGAAGCCCGCGCTTCCGGACACGGCAAGCTCACGGTTAGAACCCGCAGCGGCTACTACGCCGGTCAGGAGCAAGCCGCCGGCAGCGGAAATTGACAGAAGCTGTCAGCTATCAGCTCTCAGCTTTAAGCCCTCAACTCCTCAGCATTCCGATTTTACTGACAGCTCAAAACTGATAGCTGTCTTCCCAATTGACGCTCTGCTCCCGCTTCCGTACCCTGTAGGGTGGAGACAAAAAGCATCGAAGGCAAGCGCCTGCGCGTCACCGACGACATTTCTCAACTGGTCGGCGACACTCCCATCCTGCAATTGAAGAAGCTGGTTCCGGATGATGCCGCGGAGGTCTACGCCAAGCTGGAATACTTGAATCCCGGCGGCAGCGTCAAAGATCGCGCCGCGAGCGGAATTATTCTGCGCGCCGAAGCCGACGGCCAGCTCAGGCCCGGAGGCACAATCGCCGAGGCCACCGCCGGCAACACCGGCATCGGCCTGGCGTTGATCGGGGTGCAGCGCGGTTACAAAGTTGCCTTGTTCGTTCCCGAGCGATTCTCTGAAGAAAAAGTAGCCATCATGCGCGCGCTGGGCGCCGTGGTAACACGCACTCCGGACGCGGAAGGTATGCCGGGCGCAATCCGCCGGGCCAATGAGTTTACGGCGGCCACCGCGGGTGCGTTTATGGCCGGGCAGTTCGAGAATCCCGCTAATCCCGACTATCACTACGAGACCACCGCCCCGGAAATTTTCGAACAGATGGAGGGCCGCATTGATGCGCTGGTCATTGGCGCCGGAACGGCCGGCACCTTTACCGGCGTCGCGCGATTTATGAAGGAACGCCTGCCCAATGTGCTGGCCTATGCCGTCGAGACGCAAGGCTCGATTCTGGGCGGTGGCAAACCCGGCCCGCACAAGGTGGAAGGCATCGGGGCCAGCTTCATCCCGGGAAATTTTGACCGCACGGTGTGCGACGCCGTACTCATGGTCACTGACCCGGACGCCTTCGGCATGGTGAGACAACTGGCGGCGCGCGAAGGCGTACTGTCCGGTTCGAGCGGCGGAGCCAACGTCGTGGCCGCGATGCGCGTGGCAGGCTGGCTGGGACCCGGTAAGCGGGTCGTCACCATGATTCCGGATTCTGCAGAACGGTATCTGTCGAAGAAGATCTTCGAAGGCGGAATTTGAGAAGACAGCTATCAGCCGTCAGCTCTCAGCAATCCCCTCTGAGAACCGAGAACTTGAAACTGAAAACTGAATATCAATAAATCAAAACTAAGAGCTGACACCTGAGAGCTCCCCATGAAAAACAAACCACCCGGTTTTGCCACGCGCGCTATTCATGCAGGACAGGAACCCGACCCTGAAACCGGGGCGGTAACTGTTCCTATCTATCCCACTTCCACCTACGTGCAACAGGAGTTAGGCAAGAACAAGGGCTACGAGTACGCCCGCGTGTCGAATCCCACGCGCACCCGTGTGGAAGAAAATCTGGCAGCCCTCGAAGGCGGAATCTCCTCTCGCGTCTTCGCCAGTGGAATGGCTGCGATCAACGCCATCTGCACCATGTACAAGTCCGGCGATCATGTGGTCTGCGGCAACGATCTGTACGGAGGCGTGCCCCGACTGTTCAATCAGGTCCTGGCCAATTTCGGGATGGAATTTACCTACGTCGACACTTCGGACGCGAACAATGTCGAGCGTGCCATTCGTAAAAACACGCGCATGGTGTACATCGAGACCCCTACCAACCCGCTGATGTCGCTGAGCGACATTGCCGCCATCAGCCAGGTATGCCGTCGCAAGAGATTGGAACTGGTGGTGGACAACACTTTCATGTCGCCATACTTCCAGCAGCCGATCGCTCTGGGGGCCGACATGGTGGTCCACTCCACAACAAAATTCCTCAACGGGCACAGCGATGGCCTCGGTGGCGTTGTGGTTTGCACGACCAGAGAACAGGCTGACAAGCTGGCTTTCGTGCAGAAAGCGGCGGGAGCGATTCTTTCTCCTTTCGAATGCTGGCTCGTGCTGCGAGGAGTAAAGACGCTGGCCGTGCGCATGGAGCAGCACGATCGCAGCGGCCGGATGGTCGCGGAGTTTCTGGCGCGCCATAAGAAGGTGAAAAAAGTCTTCTACCCCGGACTTCCGGAACATCCGCAACATGATCTGGCGCAACAACAGATGACCGGATTTGGCTCGATGATCACCTTTGAAACCGGCTCGCGCGCCAACGCCAACACCATGCTCAAGAAAGTGCGTGTATGCTCACTGGCGGAGTCTCTGGGCGGAGTCGAGACCTTGATCTCGCATCCCGCCACCATGACGCACGCGGCGCTGGGCGAAAAGGGCAGACGCGAAATCGGAATTACAGACGGCCTGGTTCGCATCTCGGTTGGAATTGAAAACGTGGAAGATATCATGGACGACCTGGATCAGGCCTTGGCTGCAATCTGAAGAAACGCCGCCTGCCCCAATCTGTGATCACAATCTTGACGCCTTATAATAGCGGGCGATGGCCGAGCTAACGCCGGACCGCGACAACCCCTACCTCGGCGTGTACGCGGTCAATGTTTTCGTCCGCGATCAGGACCGCAGCCTGCGGTTCTACCTGGATCAGCTCGGATTCAACCTGGCCTTTGATGTCCGCCTTCAATCCGGACAGCGCTGGGTAGGCGTTGCGCCTCCACACGGCACCGCCGTGCTTACCCTGATCGCACCTGAGCCCGAATCGGATGAGTACAAGCTGATCGGCCAACCCACGCCGGTCGCCTTTGTGGCGGAAGATGTCGTGGCTACCTACAGCCAGTGGAGAAAACGGGGAGTTCGCTTTCGTCATGTTCCGCGTCTAAGGCGCGTCAAGTACCAGCAGCGGACAGACGACTTGCCGGACGGCGCTCCCTCGTTGCTGCTGGGCAAGGAATCACCCGTTTGGGGCGGAGTATTTACCCGCTTCGAGGATATTGACAGAAATTCCTTCGCCCTGGTGAGCTTCGACGAAATGACCCAGGCGGTGGAAGCGCAACGGCGCGCTGTGGCGGCGAAGCTTGAATCCGAACGCCGCTCCGCGCACGAACTGGAGATCGCCAAACAGGTGCAGGCGAGACTCTTCCCCCAGACCTTTCCGCCCCTGCGAACACTCGACTATGCGGGCGTCTGCATTCAGGCCCGGCAGGTGGGTGGCGATTACTACGATTTCCTTCACCTTGGTGAGGATCGGATCGCGCTTGTGCTGGGCGACATCTCCGGAAAAGGAATTGCCGGGGCCCTCCTGATGGCGAATCTGCAGGCGAATCTGCGCAGCCAGCGCATCATTGCCCTGGAGGACCCGCGACGACTTCTGCGATCGGTCAACCAGTTGTTTTACGACAATACCGGCGACAGTTCCTATGCCACGCTTTTCTTCGCCGAATACGATGACCGGGCGCAACGTGTGCGCTACGTCAATTGCGGACATCTCTGCGGTCTCCTGCTGCGCGGCGATGACAGTGTGGAACAGTTGGCATCCACCTGCACAGTTCTGGGGCTCTTCAAAGAGTGGGATTGCACCATCGGGGAATGCCAGCTTCGGTGCGGGGATTCAATGGCCCTGTACACAGATGGCGTCACCGAATCCTTCAACTCGGCGGGAGAAGAATTTGGAGAACAGCGCTTGACCGAAGCTTTGCGCCGGCATCGGGAATTGCCTGCGCAGGACTTGCTGGCGGCGATTGTGGACGAGGTTCGCCAGTTCAGTCCCGGCGAACAGTACGACGACATCACTCTCATTGTAGCCAAGTGCGTAGTGCGATGAGGAAATTGTGACCCCTTCTTCCCCGACATCATCCCGCGAGTGGAACTCGGCCGAATATCATCGGCTGTCCGGGCCGCAGGTCAGCTGGGGGAAAAAGGTCCTGGCGCGCGTGCAACTTCGTGGAGACGAGACGCTGCTCGATGCGGGGTGCGGCACTGGCCGTCTGACCGCGGATTTGTTGGAAGCCCTGCCCAATGGCCGCGTCGTCGCGCTTGATGTTTCGCAGAACATGCTGCGATCCGCGCGCGAATTCCTGCAACCTCGATTCGACAAACGAGTGCAGTTTGTGGCCGCCGATCTGCCATACATTCCTTTTGAGAACGCCTTCGACGGGATCGTCAGCACCGCGGCCTTCCACTGGGTCCTGGATCATGACCGCCTGTTCCGCAATTTACATCGCGCGGTCCGCCCTGGCGGCTGGCTCCAGGCACAATGTGGTGGCGGCACCAATATTGCTCAGTTGCGAGAGCGGATGGCGTCCCTCGCCGCATCGCTTCCCTTTGCTCCGTATCTGGCTGACTTCCCCTCGCCCTGGTTTTTTCAGAATGCAGAGGGTGCCGCAGATGCGCTTAGACGTGCGGGTTTCGTCCAGATCGAGACCAGTCTCGAACCGGCTTCTATCGTCATGGAAAGTCGCCAGCATTATCAAGAATTCGTGAGAACGGTTATCGTGCGAACCCATCTCGATCGTCTTCCGGACCCCGAGTTGCGAGGCCAGTATGTCTCGCAGCTTGCAGATTTGGCGGCGGCGGATGATCCTCCGTTCCTCCTCGATTACTGCCGGCTTAATTTGGCGGCGAGGAAACCGGCTTGATGTGGGTGCGAGCGGCCTGCTCTGGTATGCCATTGTCATCAAACTTTGGCGCGGAAGAGATTATGTTCGATCAAACACTGCGAGGGGAGATGCCCTGGCGACAGCCGGCGGGACGCCGGCGCTACACGGATCATGTCGAAGTTAGCGGGAGGGCGACGATCACTTTCGTACCGCTGTCGCCGGAAACGATCCGCAGCGTGCCTCCAAACTGGCGCACTCTCTCCTGCATGCCGCGCACCCCAAGCCCACTGCGGGCAGCGTTCATTTCAATTTGCTTTTCCTGGGGAATTCCCTTGCCTTGGTCGCTGATTTCGAATTCCACCACACCTTCCGAGCGGGTCAAGCGAATTCTCGCCGAGGCACTGCCGGAATGACGATGGATGTTAGTCAGACTCTCCTGCACCACGCGAAAAATTACCAGTTCCAACTCATTGGAGAGTCGGCCCATATCTTCCGGCAGATCGAGATCGACTTTGATCTTGCTTCGCTCCGAGAAGCCCTCGACATACCAGCGCAGGGCGTAGGCCAATCCGGCTTCGTCGAGAAGAGGGGGATGCAACAGGTAGGAGAGGGTGCGAATTTCCTTGGACAAGTCGTCTGAAAGCTGCTGACTCTCAGCCGCCAAACTGATGACTTTGGGGTCCTGGTCCGGGGCAGCGTTGCGCAGCGCCGAAAGATTCATTCCTAGCGCGGTGAGAGTTTGGCCTGCATGATCGTGTAATTCCCGGGCCAGGTGTCGCCTTTCCTCGTCTTGCGTGTGCAACAGCCGCCCAGCCAGTTCGCGCAAGCTTACTTCGGCACGCTTTCGATCAAAAATCTCGGTTTCGAGCGCGGCGGTCCGTTCTGCGACCTTTTTCTCCAATACTTCATTGGCTTTTCGCAGGGCTTCCTCCGCAAGTTTCAACGGAGTGAGGTCCGTGACAAAGGCCGCAATTTCGGCATCGGACCCAGAGGGGTCGATGATCGATGCGCCAATGAGGATAGGCACGTGGCGCCCGTCTTTTGCGATGTAAGCTTTCTCATAAACGTCACAGAATCCGGACTCGCGCAACTGCTGAATTGCACGAGCGTCTGCTTCCTCGTATTCGGGTGGGGTCAGGGCCTGCCAGCGCACTTTGCCTGCCGCGACCTCGGCTTCCGAATAGCCAAGCGTTTTGAGGAACGCAGAGTTCACATAAGTTAACTCTCCGTCCAGACCGCCGATCACCATGCCAAAAGGATTTGCTTCCGCGAGACGGCTGAATCTTTCGGCAGCCTGGACCCGTTCCAACTGGTGAATTTCGCTTTGCATCAGGCCGGCAATTCGGATCCCGACCAGCTGGAAAAAAGTCTGGTAATTCTTGTCGAAAGGCAAGCGCGGACTGATGCCAAAAACGAGCACCGCCTGAATTAACGATCCGGGCATGTGGAGCGGCAACAGGTAGGCGTGTGTGACGGGTTCCGGCCAGGGCTCACGGATGATGTCGCCGAAACGCTGTTGCAAGTCCTCCACCAGCAGCGGAGTTTGGGATTTCACGACATCGGCCAAAGGCCAGTGGTCAGGCGTCGCCAGGGCGCCCATCGAACCTGTGCTCCCAGCCTGCAGGATCTCATTCCGGGTCAACAAATAAAGGGCCGCAAAAGGAAAGTCGGCGGGATCCCGATCGAATTTTCTGACGATGGTCTTCACGAACTGCAACAGAGGTTGAGAGCCGGGAACCTGTTCTGGCGGTGCAGAGTCAGCGGATATGGCAAGTAGAGTGCGCAGGCGGCGTTCACTCAACACCTGTTCCGTGGTCTCACTGCAGACCACAAGCGTCCCTTGAACGGTTCCGTTCTTGTCTCTGACTGGACTGTAGCTGTACGTCCAGAACACTTCTTCCAGTTTTCCATTGCGGTTGATTGGGACAAGCTGGTTAGTATTCCAGGTGGAACTGCCGTGGCCCATCACCGCCTCTATTTGCGGACCGATAATCGGCCATATTTCGGGCCAGCATTCAAAGCCACGCTGGCCAAGAGCGGCAGGGTGCTTGTCTTCCCGAATGCTGGGTCGGTAACCATCGTTGTAAAACTGGATCAGCTCGGGCCCCCACCACAGAAACATGGGATGCCGGGAAGCCAGAATGAGGTTCACCGTGGTAATCAGAGTATCGGACCAGGTTTCCACGGGCCCGAGCGCAGTCCTTTCCCAGTCAAAGCAGCGCACAAGACCTGCCATCTCGCCTTCGCCGATGATCGGGGAGGATGGAATGCCCCGCCCCGGTGCGATGGTAAGACGCTGGCGATTGGAACGCTGCGATGAGGGTGACATGGTCAAATCAAGGCGCGCCAGCGTGCGGCCGCTTCGTGACATTGCAGCGAGACCGAAAGGGATCCGCCGATTCTCGAGGCCAACCGATCATGCCGAAAACATGAACCAAGAACGGACAGGGCCGCTATTCGGCCCGTCCAAAGGTGCGTTTCGACTGTTGCCTCACCTTGAGTATAGCAATTACCGTGCTTCGAAAGGCCCTGGATTTTCGCTGGTAATAGCTGATTTTGAATTTCCCACGTCAGGATAGGGTCATCGTGAGCTTGGGGGAGGACCTAGTGCGGAGGACAAGCACCTTCGTGCCATCTGTGGCGATCGCCGCGAGATCCTTCAGGACTGAGGTTCTTCAGGATGACGACCATGCGACCTTCGAGTTGCGTAAACATAGCTAGTGTTTTTCACTTTACCGATTGCCCAACCCAACTTAGATATTCCACGCTTCCGTCCTCAATCGCAACGCAAATGCACTCCGGCACATCGTAAGAATGAAGCTCTCTGATCGCATCCCGCACCCGTTCAAAGGCACTGCGCGTGGTCTTGACGATGAGCAGCCACTCTTCAGCTTCCTCCACCTCTCCTTCCCAACGGTAGATCGACCCGACCTGAGGGACGATATTCACGCACGCCGCCAGGAGTCGTTCGACAAGGGCACGGCCAATCTTGCGGGCTTCGTCTTTCGAACTGGCGGTGGTGAGGACGAGTATCTTGTCTGTCATATAGAATCAGCCTTCAGTTTAGGCTGACAGGGTAGCACCCGGTCGCGATCGGGAGATTAACATGGCTACAGAAATCCATTTTGGAACTTCGGGATGGCGCGCCGTGATGGCGGACGAGTTTACCTTCGCCAACGTTCGCCGCGCCGTAACTGGAATCGCACGCTACGTGGTCTCGCAGAAATCCTCCGGCGCGCGCGTCATTGTGGGACGCGACCCGCGGTTTCTGGGTGAGACCTTCTGCTCCATGGCAGACGAAATCCTCGCCGCCCATGGCATCACGCCGCTCCTGATCGCGGATCCCGCCCCGACCCCCGCCATTTCTCATGCCGTGATTCGGGAGAAGGCGGACGGCGCCATCAACTTCACCGCTTCGCACAATCCTCCGGAATACAACGGCATCAAGTTTTCCACGCCCGACGGCGCACCCGCGTTGCCTGAGGTCACGAAGCGCATTGAAGCGGAAATCAAGGCCAGCGATGCGAGCGGGGAGAAACCGAAGTCGTCGTCGAAGACCGTGACCGCTCAGGCTCTCGAACCTCGTGCCGCCTACCTGGCCCGGCTACGAGAGATCGTAGATTTCAAAGCCATTCAAAAGGCAAATCTGCGCGTCGTCTTCGATCCCTTCTGGGGTGCGGCGCGGGGATACTCCGACTCGCTGTTGCGCGAGGCGGGTGTGGACGTATCAACCGTCCACGATTGTCGCGACGTGCTCTTTGGTGGCCACGCTCCCGAGCCCGACGACCACTTGCTCGAGGGCTGCCGCGAACAGATGCGCGCCACCAAGGCGCACATCGGCATCGCGACCGACGGAGACGCTGACCGCTTCGGCATCGTGGACGCCGACGGCACTTTCTTCACCCCCAACTACATCGTCGCCTTGCTGTTCGATTACCTGGTGGACAGTCGGGGCTGGAAGAATGGCGTGGCCAAGTCTGTCGCTACCACCAACCTGATCAACGCCGTTGCCAAACATCACGGTATCGAACTGCACGAGACCCCGGTAGGTTTCAAATACATTGGCGAGCTGATCAAGCAGGACAAGATCGCGATTGGCGGCGAAGAGAGTGCAGGACTCTCCATTCGCCACCACGTCCCGGAGAAAGATGGCGTGCTGGCCGGTCTGCTCTGCTGTGAGATGGTGGCAAACCGCGGCAAGTCTCTGGGTCAGCAGTTGCAGGAGCTATTTGCCGAAGTTGGTTCCTTTTACAGTCTGCGAGAGAACTTTCACTTGACCCAAGAGGCAAAGGAGAAGTTCACTGGGAAGCTACGTGGGGAGCCTCACGATCTTATGGGCCGGAAGATCACTGAGGTGGTACGCACGGACGGTTTGAAACTGCTGTTTGCCGATGGCTCGTGGGTTTGCTACCGATTGTCGGGGACCGAACCGGTAGTCCGGGTGTATACCGAAGCCCGCAGCACGGAAGATCTCGAGAAACTGAGCGCAGCCGCCAAACAATGGATCTTCGAATAGAGCAACTACCGAAAATCCGGGTAGTGCCCCGGGCCCAGCGCGGACTCCACGCGCTGGTGGACCGCGCCCCTCAAGCCGAGGCCTTTGGGGAGCGCCTGAAGGAAAGGCTACGTCCAGCCACGACCTGGCTATATAATTCTCGCCGCCGCCTGGCTACCCTGGGAGTCGCCATGCTGACGGGCTGGCTGTTTCTTCACGTAATGTTCGGAGCTAACGGCATGGTGGTTTACCGGCAAAAGCGCGCCGAGTATCAAAGCTTGCGCCGCGAAATTGACGGCCTGCAGAAGGAAAGCGACTACTATACCGAACAGATCAACGCCCTTCAGACTGATCCTAAGACCATTGAAAAAGAAGCTCGCGAACAGTTGCACTACGCCCGTCCGGGTGAAGTCGTGTATGTGGCGCCCGCCCCTCCGCTGATCCAGATACCCTCGACCAACGCGGCCCAGAAGTAACTTCGATTCCTGCCTAATACGCTCATCCTCACCCTACGCATTCAGGCTTCATCCAGCGAAGGACCTGTGCATTCCCCTCCACCCTCACATGCAGCGTCGGCTCAAATTCAGCGTGAAAGCGCGTCACCGGAGCTGGCAGGGTTCTGGTGCCGCTATCGTCCGGAATCCATAGGTTCTTCGTCGGGAGCCCTTCGCGCAGCGAAGGGCTCCGCTTCCTCAGGATGACAGTGGGTGAAAGTTGAATTGCGAAGCGGATTGCTTTCAAGCTCTTACTAGACCGACGCCTTTTGTGCGGCGGCTTTGGGGACTCGCTGCTTGCGCAGTTCGATCTGAAAGGCGGCGGACGGAAGGTCGCTCTTTTTTCGGAAGAGGTCCAGCAATGGGTCTTCTACACCGTTCCCGGACTTGGTCACGGCCACCGGTTCGCCGATGTCCAAGCCTTCCGGCTCCACCAGCAATTCGGGGAGAGATCCGTTCGTGTTAGTCATGGCCTGGATAAATTTCTCCAGATCATTGCGTTGCAGGTCGTTGGTTTGAGCGAATTCAATCCCCATACCCAGGTCAGAGTGCATGACCAGAACAACGCCTTCTGCCTTGAAGCTTACGCCCGCAACCTTCATGGAGAGGATGATACGAGTCCGCACCGGGAAGGGCGAAGCGGTCGCCAGATAACATCCCCCCAGGCTGAGGTCGGTGAGCTTGCATGGAGCGGGCGGATCATCCTGCTCAAATTCTGGAGCGCGGCTTTCCAGCCATGCATTCAACTTGTCACGCATCGCGGGAGCCAGATTCAGGAAGCGTAGTCCAACCTGGCGGCCGGGGTTTTCCCAGGCCACGTCACCCGCGCACTCGATGTTGTCTTCGGTTCCCGGCAAGGAAAACTGCAGGTTGACAGCTCCAAGACTCTTGGGACGGTGCGCCAGCTGGACGGCAATTCCGCCTTCACCGATGTCGCTGCTGACAGCCCGCATCTGGCCGGCGCCGTCGTTCACCTGGATCGTGACTGGAGTCTCGACAGGGATGCGGGCGTTGCGGCGCCGTTCGCGTTTCATCAGAGCTCGAACCGCGCGAAAACTGGTCTTGGCGCGTTCCGGAGAAAGCGGCTGGTGCAGGACGAAATGGGCCCCCAGGTCTCGGGAGTCTCCCAGCGAGGTTTGGGCGCCGACAATGGCGACAGCCACGGCCCGCTTGTTGCAGGGAGCGGAGCGGGCGCTGCGCAGCACGCGCGAGGCGGTGCCTGGGTCTGCGCAGTCCACGATGACTGCTTCAAACCTTCCGCGGGTCAGTTTGTGAATGGCGGATTCGGCATCGGCGCAAAGCTCCATGCCGATTTCCAGCTCACTCAATACCCGCCGCAGGACCCGGACGACCTTCTCGTCGGCACAAAAAACCAGCGCTTGTAAACTCATTAGACGCCTTCGACTCTGGTGCTGCTCGAGGCTTGCTTTAGCCCCGGCCGGCAGCTCCTTCGGCTTCCTCGCGCTCGTCATCGAGCAAATGGGCCACCCCGCGGAGTTGTTCCGCAGCGGTCTGTAGAGCTTCGATCTGCTTGCCTAGTTGAGCCTGCTCTGCCTGCTTCTTGCGCAGCACTTCGTAGATATCCCTCACAGTTTTGGCCTCCTTATCGCACTCTAGGTAGGTCTGTGGCAACCGTCAATGACCCGCCGTGGACAACGCGTTACCGGGGTAACTCCGGATTGGGCGAGGCAGGTTCTCGGCAGCGGTCAGAATGGGTAAAAAGCTCTCTTCGTGACGCTTAGATAATGTTCAACGGCGTACCAAACTGGGCGGCGGCAGCCAGACAAGGGTGCCAGACGATTCCCGATGCGGGATCTCTTGAGGCTTAAAGCATTAACTTACTGAAATATAGCTTGCCGCGCCTCACGAAAATAGGTCATATTTTCATTGACTTATAGAGTCAAATGTCCTAGAATCATTATCTTCCAGTCATACACAAGGTTCTCCTGGTAGTAGGGCTTTGTGGTGCGATTTGGCGTGAATCTTCTGCAACGCCAAACGAATCTAAGTTTTAAGTTCATTGTTTGCAGTTTTATCCCAGGTACGAGGCATAAATATTCATGGCCAAGCGACGCGGAAATCCGAACTGGGGCAAGCCCGAGCCAATCGGGCCCATTACCCCGACCATCACTGAATTCGAGCAGGTTGTGCGCGAGTACAAGCTTTCGCCCGACCAATACTTGCGTTCCACCCGCCTGCGTGAATGGGCGCGGCGCAACAAGAATTCCAAGTACATCCCTGAGCCCCTGTTGGAAGCCTGGGGATTCGAGATCGAATCCACGCTGTAACCTGAACCGCCAAGAACGCAGAAGCCGCCCTAAACCGGCGGCTTTTTTATCTGCACTTTTTATTTGTCCATTGGAACGGCAAAAATAATTTGGCTGCGCCTCTTCGGTCAGGCGGACTATCCTACCCCCGTGATGAAATTCACACCCGATCCGATCGTAGCGACCGTCGTCGCAACCAGCTTTGCTGCCGGGCTTAACGTCTATGCCACGGTGGCTACGCTGGGCTTGCTGGCTCATCTGGGGGTGCTGGAGCTGCCGCCGGCGTTGGGGATTCTCGCCAGCTGGTGGGTGATCGGAATCAGCGCGGTGCTGTTCGCCATTGAGTTTTTCGCCGACAAAATTCCTGCCTTCGATCTGGTCTGGAACACTTTACACACTTTCATCCGGGTGCCAGTGGCGGCATTGCTGGCCTATCGCGCGACCGCGGCCCTGTCGCCATGGGAGCAGCTGGCGGCAACGGCGGCCGGTGCCCTGATCGCCTTTGCGGCCCATGGCGGCAAGACGGCTGCCCGGGCTGCGGTCACGGCCTCTCCAGAACCTTTCTCCAATGCGGCATTGAGCTTGGGGGAGGACGGTCTGGCCATCTTTCTGACCTGGTTTGCCACCCGGCACCCTTATTCGGCCGCGGCCATCGTGGCGGTGCTGCTGCTGATTATCGTGTTGCTGGCGCGCTGGGTTTTACGGGCGCTGCGGGCGCTTTTCCGGGGTACGGAAGAGGTGCTGGCTGGTCACCACTAGTGGAAACTGGAGGACGGGCGGGACGCCCGTCCTCCATCCGTTTTGCTAGAATCAGGCAATCATGATGGTGCATTCACCCTTTACTGACGTCCCTACGGCAATTGAGGAAATCCGCGCCGGGCGGATGGTTGTGGTAGTGGACGACGAAGACCGGGAAAACGAAGGCGACCTCACGCTGGCGGCGGAGAAGGTGACGCCGGAAGCCATTAATTTCATGGCCAAGTACGGGCGCGGCCTGGTCTGCCTGGCTATGACCGAGGAACGCCTGGACCATCTCCGCATCGGGCAGATGACGGCGGAAAACACCTCGAACTACGGGACTGCATTCTGCGAAGCCATTGATGCCCGCGAAGGTGTGACCACCGGAATCTCCGCCTACGATCGCGCCCGCACGATCAAAGTTGCCGTTGATCCCGCTACACGGCCCGCCGATCTCGCCCGCCCTGGCCACGTCTTTCCGCTGCGGGCCCGAAAGGGTGGAGTGCTGGTCCGCGCCGGACAGACCGAAGCCTCAGTAGACCTGGCCCGTATGGCGGGGCTGGTACCGGCGGGCATCATCTGCGAAATCATGCGCGACGATGGGACTATGGCGCGGGTGCCCGACCTCATCGAGTTCTGCCAGATACACGGGTTGAAACTGCTGACCGTGGCGGAGCTGATTCGCTATCGCATGCAGCACGAGCGCTATGTGCATCGTGTAGGCGAGGCTTTGATCGACACCCAGCACGGAGAGTTCCGTCTGATTGCCTACGAGAGCGAAGTCGACGGCGGCGAGTCTCACGTAGCGTTGGTGCGCGGTGACATTGAGAGCGGCAGTGAGCCGGTGCTGGTGCGCATGCACTCACACTGCCTGATGGGCGATGTTTTCGGATCCACGGGCTGCGACTGTCATGCCACCATCGAGGGCTCGATGCAGAGGATTGCCCGGGAAGGCCGGGGCGCGCTGATCTATTTGCATCAGACGTCGAAAGGCTTTTCGGTGGAGAAGCTGCCGGAGCGGACCGCGCTCACGTTTCATCGGGACAAGCGTTTGCCGGCGTTACCCGAAAGCGAGCGTAAGACCCAGCGCGAGGTTGGCATCGGCGCGCAGATCTTGTCGGACCTGAATCTGCGGCGCATCCGCCTGCTTACCAATCATCCTCGCAAGGTTGCCGGCCTGGAAGGATTCGGAATCGAAATCGTGGAACAGATTCCGGTGGCGTTAGACCGTACCCGAATCAAAGCGTAGCGCCGGCGTCTCGCCGGCTGTCCCGAGGGCGTCCCGCCCTCGGCGCGGCGCGGCGGGCGGGACAGCCCCAGACAACTTCGTGGAGGACGGGCGTCTCGCCCGTCGAGCTAGGGCTTGTGCGCGACGGGCGGGACGCCCGTCCTCCATATCCCGGGACAGCGGCGCTACTTTGCCGATCCAGAACAGAATGAAAGCCCCTTCCCGCACTCCGTCCACCTACATAGCCCTGCTCCGTGGCATCAATGTCGGCGGGCACAAAATTATCAAGATGGACCAGCTGCGAAAAGCATTTGAGGAGCTGGGGTTCGAAGACGTGGCCACGTATGTTCAAAGTGGAAACGTAGTCTTCAAGTCGCCGAAGAAAGCCTCTGCGGATTTGTCCAGGAAAATTGAGGAGATGCTGCTTCGCCGGTTCAACATGTCCGTACCTGTGATTGTGCGAACTGCGGAGGAAGTTGACGACATCTTAAGAAATAATCCCTTCCTCAAGGAACGCGGCATCGACGTTAGCAGGTTGCACGTTACCTTTCTCTCGCTTACTCCACATAAGACGGCCATCAAGGGACTGGATGCAATTCCGGCTGGTGCGGACCGGTTTCACTGTCGTGGTCAGGAAATATATCTCCACTGCCCGAACGGCTTTGGCGGGACCAAGCTTTCCATCAATGCGTTCGAGAAGGTGCTTGCGGTGGGCGCGACCACGCGCAACTGGAAAACGGTAAACAAGCTTCACGAGATGGCACGGGACTGGCTGCCGCACACAAAAGCTCACGACTAAATCCACAAAGCCACAGAGGACCGTCCCTACTAAGCCGCCAAGGCTTGTGACCAGGTGCCACAGCGATCCGGGGTTGTTGGTGTGATCGCCATTGGTTACATCAAGCATCCTCGGTTCGGTCTTCCGCTAGCATTCTCGCTAATGACCTGTTCTTGTTAATCCCCCTTACCTGTTGATTGACTCGACCAAATGTGCAATCTAGAATGCCGGGGCGTCGCCAACCGCCCCGGGTGAAACACAATTACTCTTAATGAGGAGGGAGCTATGGTTGCGCCGAGCTACGACGTTGTTACGGTCGGCGGCGGGCTGGCGGGAGCCGCCATTGCGAAGGCAATGGCGGAGCGGGGAGCCCGGATTCTCGTATTGGAGCGAGAGACCCGATTCAAGGATCGCGTACGCGGTGAAATGCTGGTCCCGTGGGGCGTCGCAGAAGCACGAGAACTCGGCATCCTGGATACTCTCAAGGTCGCTTGCGCCCACGAGATCCCATTCGTAGATATGGGCACCGGTCCGCGCGACCTTGCCTCTACCACCCAGCAGCGGACCCCTGCTCTGACATTTGCCCACCAGGAAATGCAGGAAACTCTCATTGCCGCTGCTGAGGCAGCGGGAGCTGAAGTCCGACGCGGAGTTACCGTCGAAAGGATCGAACCGGGTCATCCTGCCACAGTCGTGGTTCATGCTGGGAGCTCCATACGAATCTCTGCGCGACTCGTGATAGCCGCTGACGGACGAGGATCCATGTGCCGGAAATGGGGGAATTTTTCGGTTCGAGAGGCCCCCGTGGACTTTCTCTTTGCGGGTGTCGTGCTGAACGGACTGTCAGCCGCTGAGAATTTGGTTTATTTCATCTTTAATCCGGAGTTCGGAACGATTGTGGGCTTCATTCCAATCGGCAAGAATCGATTCCGCGCCTACTTCGGTTATCCGAAGAGTTCAAGCTATCGAATGCAAGGCGAACAAATGCTGAGTCAATTCGTTAGCGAGTCAGCGAAGGCGTTTCCGAAAGCGTCTCAACTCTACCAAGGAGCAAGATGTATCGGGCCGCTTGCGAGTTTTGATGTTAGTGAATCATGGGTTCAGCATCCGTATGCCGACGGAGTGGCTCTCATCGGTGATGCTGCCGGAACCAGCGATCCTACATTCGGGCAAGGACTCAACCTGACTTTGCGAGACGTCCGAGTTCTACGCGACGAACTGTCGACGAATTCGGATTGGAACGCCGCAGGTCATCGATATGCCGACCAACATGGCAAATATTTTCTCGACTGCCATACCGTAGAAGGATGGCTTCGCACCCTCTTCCAGGATCCTTCTTCCAAAGCAGCCGGGATTCGCGAGAAAGCCATGCCTCTTATCGCGCAAGACCCCACACGAGTGCCAGATCACCTCTTCAGCGGGCCGGACTTGCCAGTCAGTGAAAACGTGCGCGCCCGCCTCTTCGGCGAGTGCTGACTCCGGGGCAAGTCGGCCACGAGGGCCATGACGACGAACTGCAGTCCGATCAAGGTGCCGGCAGACGACCCGACGATTACATAAAAGTTCTGCCATCCGCCGAGTGCTGTCATGCTGTCGCCTCGAATTGATCAGACGGTCGGCGCAAATCATCAAAGGGCCCTTCGCACTCGCCGAAGAACGTGTCATCCTGAGCGGAGCTTGGCATTTCGCTTGCGAAATGCCAAGCGGAGTCGAAGGACCCCTAGCATCTTAATCGTCGCCGGCCTGAAGGACTCTTGCCTGCAGCGCACGTGCAGCACGTAGGGGTCCTTCGACTGCGTGGCTGCTTCGCTTGGCGAAGTAGCCACTCCGCTCAGAGTCTGTGACTTTTTTGATGTCGTCAAAAATCGAGGTTGCAAACAAAATAGTTACGACGACAAACTGATCATAAATTCAAAAAAGTTACAAACTCTCAGGATGACAGTGCGCGTTAATTTCAGACTAAGTCCCGTCTCTTTTGAACTCAGTCGGAGTGTGAGAGCCGCTTGGAAATCAGAGTGGCGTAAAGTACGCCTTTGTCCCAAATGCCTCTGGCGATCACTCGATCGTTGTCTTTGACCTGGGTCGGGTCAATGACGTTGAACTTCTTGCTGCCATGCTCCTGGCTGACCCACCGAGTCCCGCTGTCATAGTGAACGATCTTTTCAATGTTCGAATCCACGCTCCGAACCGTCAAGGTGGACTTTTCCGGGTTGCTCCTGATGACGTTTCCCTCCCAGCGGCCTTCTCTCGCGTTCTTGTGAGTCTTCTCTTGAGCGGGAGCCGACGCTGTCAGCGAGAACACAATCACGGGCGCGTACAACAGAGCGAATAGGTTCCGGACCATCATTGGCCTCCCTTTAACAGTGCTCGGACTGCGCAAAACACAAAACAATAGACCTGGGAACTCTGAAAGAGCAAGCCCGACAGAACGGCCTCTGGCGGTCCAGCCTGGTGTGGTTTTCTGAGGGGCAGATCGTGGGAGTGATTTTCAGCGGGTTGCGGCACGAGCAAAGTCGCGCCCTCCCCGCGTGTCGAAAGTTCGAGGTCAGCAGGGCTTGCGGATGACGATGTCGCTGTCGTTGATAAAGAACTGCACCGAGCACTGATCGGAGCCGCAGATTACGGGCAGCAGGCCCGCGAGTTGTTTACGCGTGATGAGGCCCAGAGTGCCGCAGTCGGGACAGGCGAGCACGGCCCAGTAGGGATCTTCCTTCTCGCCCACGTGGCCGGCATTCTCCAGCACGAAGATCGTGCCGGGCTGCATCTGCTCGGGAATCCATTCGTTCAGGACGTTCAGTTCTCCAACCATCTCGCCTCCCCGGGAGCCACACTTTTTGGAGCCAAACTTCCCTGCTTATGACGCTCTTCTTCTGGCCGCCTGCGTTGCGCTGGTGTTAGCTTTTTTTTCCGCGTTGCGAACTACGGCGCGAACCTGTCGCACGGTGTCGCTGAGACAAACCGCCAGCATGGGCTGGCGGGAATTCTTCAGGATGTCCACAATCTGCCGGGCGGACGTTTCCAAATACAGGGTGCGGCCGTCGGTGAGCAGATGGTAGTCGGACGAACCGGTGACAGTTTCCGCGAGACGCTTCCTGAACTCGCGTTGTAAAAAGCGCATGACCTTGCGCACCCGCTGCAGGGAGAAGCCCCGCCGGCGCAACTCGCAGATGACCGCGACCTCGGCCAGGTCTTCGTTTGAGTACAGGCGGCGATGTCCCTGGCGTGCTGGGACGACGATGCGGCGCTCGTCCCACCACTGCAACTGGCGGGGTGTGATGCCGGTTAAAGCTACGACTTCGCGGGATGTAAAGTGCTCCTGCATCAATGAGATGGAAATGTTTCAAACATTTTGGATAAAAAATGTTTGACACATTTTAGGCGCGAAGCGGCTGCTGTCAATGGAAGATTTGGGCTTCGAGGTGACTAGAGGAGTTCCTCGCTTGCTTGGGCCGGGGGCGCTGAGGGCGGGACGGCCTCAGGACAGCCGGCGGGACGCCGGCGCTACGAAGTTCCGCCGCCTACGAAGTGGACAATTTCGAGGCGGTCGCCTTCGGCCAGATTGGTTTCTCCCCACTTGGCTCGCGGGACGATGTCGCGGTTCAACTCTACGGCTACGCGGTCCTGTTTCATGCCGAGCTGCTCTATGAGCAGGGCCAGGGTGGTCGGGGCGAAGGTTTGTTCCTGCCCGTTGATGACGATTTTCATTGTCATGATTTTCGCAACTAACCAGAGAAGGAGCAAGCAGAAGCCAAGAATGTCGAGCTGCGCTCGACCGGACAGATGAGGACATCTGTCCCTACGCGGCCGGTGATAGACGCTAGGCTTCTACTTTTCTTAGCTGGAACTTGCGGGTTGCCGTGCGGCCGGAATAGCTGGCTTGCACCAGGACCGAAGAATCAGGCAACGAGGACTCATCGACTTCGATTTTCATCTCCGTGTCACCGGAGGGATCGGTGACGACCTGGGCGTAGAAAGGTGCGGAATCAGGGCGTGCGAAACGGATGGTCAACCGAGCCCCGGGTACGCCGGAACCGCTTTCCGTGACCCGCAAGCGCATGGTCAGATTACGGTCGGAGTGGACGGAATTGGCGTTCAGCCACTGCACGTCGAGCTCTTTGACCGCGGCCAGGGTCTCCGGCGTGTCGCGCTTGTCGAGGATGTCGTCCAGATGGCCGTCGCGGATCGCATCAAGAACCAGGCGGTGCTGGTCGCGTAGGCCGTGCTCTTTTTGCTGATCAGTGAAGCCGCCGGCCAGCTTGTCTCCATAGGGGGTGGCCCGCTTGCCGATGCAGCGGCCGCGGACGAACACCTGGGTTTGCAGCAGAAGCTCGCTCTCGCGGGCCTCGCTCTGCACATGGTAGACGGTGTCGCCCTGTTTGATGTCGGTGTTAAAGCCGAAGATCATGTGCTCTTCTTCACTACCACAATTTCACTCTTGCGAAAGAGATCGTGCTTATCGATTAAACAGTTTTTAACCAAACTGCAACAAAGGCAGCCGGTCGCTTGACACCACCAATATCGAAATCTAATCTAGAATGTTTACTTGGCGCTTGGCGCGAATTATATATAGCTCTCTCATGCCCGACAATTACTTCGTCCGCTACCTGCCACTCCTGATTCACTTTCTAGTCGCGGGAGCCCTCGCGGGCGTGATCGTCGTACTGTCCTACCTGATCGGGTATCGCCGTCCTACGCGGGCCAAAATGTCACCCTACGAGTGTGGCATGACCCCCATCGGGGATGCCCGAGAGCGTTTCTCGGTCAAATTCTATATGGTGGGCATGCTGTTTATCCTGTTTGATATTGAAGCCATCTTTCTATATCCCTGGGCAGTGATTCTGCGCGATCTTAAGATGTTTGGTTTCTGGGAGATGCTGGTTTATATCGGCATCATGCTGGTGGGCTTCTTCTACGTGTGGAAGAAAGGCGCGCTCGACTGGGGCAAGCCTTCCGCGCAGCGAGGCCAAGTCTGATGCCGCTGCAAACTGCCATCACCGATCTGGAGCAGCTGAAAAACCACCCAGCCATCGCCAAACTGTCGGCCTGGAATCCGGCTGCGGTTGAAGGCGCGAAGTTCGATCGCGATGAGATGAGTATTTACGTGGAGCGGTCACTCATCCGTGACACCTGCATACTGCTCCGCGACGATACGGATTGTCAGTTTAATTATCTTGCCGACATCACCTGCGTGGATTGGTTTCCTTCGGAGCCGCGCTTCGAGGTGGTTTACCACCTGCTGTCGATTCCCAAGAAGGAGCGAGTGCGATTGAAGGTGCGGCTTGACGGTAGCAGCCCCGCGCTGGATTCGGTGACACAGGTTTGGCCCGGGGCAAACTACTTCGAACGCGAAGTGTTTGACTTGTTTGGAGTGCGTTTCGCCGGACATCCCTACCTGCGGCGGCTGGTGATGCCGGAGGATTGGGAAGGCCATCCCTTGCGCAAGGATTATCCGGTGGAGGGCTACCGCTAGGTCCCGCCATGGCTCATCTTTCCCCCGCGCCCTCGCTCGAACCCGGTCAGGACCGCACCATGATCCTGAACATGGGCCCGCATCACCCTTCGACCCATGGCGTGCTGCGGTTGCTGCTCGAAATTGACGGCGAAAATATTGTGCGCATCATGCCCGACATCGGGTTTCTGCACACTGGAATTGAGAAAACCTGCGAGGCCAAGTTCTACCAGCAAGTTGTCCCCCTGACCGACCGCATTGATTATCTGTGCCCGCTGACCAACAATCTTTGTTATGTGCTCGCGGTGGAGAAACTGCTTGGCCTGGAGATTCCTCCTAAAGCGCAATGGATGCGGGTGATGCTGAATGAACTCACGCGCATCAACTCGCACCTGGTCTGGCTGGGAACGCACGCGCTTGATATCGGAGCGATGACCGTTTTTCTTTATTGCTTCCGCGAGCGCGAAGACATTCTGCGGCTGTTCGAGATGGTCAGCGGACAGCGCATGATGACTTCATATTTCCGCATCGGCGGGCTGGCGCTCGAACCGCCGCTGGGATTTTTCGAGCGAGTGCAGGATTTCGCAACGCGCTTTCCCTCGAAGGTAGATGAATACGAGAATTTACTGACTGGAAACCCCATCTGGGGCATGCGCACCAAGGGTGTGGCGAGAATCACGGCCGAAGACGCGGTCGCACTGGGGGCTAGCGGGCCGACCCTGCGGGGTAGTGGAGTGGATTTCGACTTGCGGCGCGATATGCCCTACTCCAGCTACGAGAAATTCAACTTCAAGGTACCGGTGTCGCAGGACGGCGACGTGTTTGCCCGCTATGCGTGCCGGGTGGCGGAACTACGGGAATCCATCGCCATGGTGCAGCAGGCGCTCGATGGCATGCCGGAAGGCCCGATCAAGGCAGTGGCGCCGAAAGTGATCCTGCCTGACCGCGAGATGATGAAGACGCAAATGGAAGCGCTCATCTATCACTTCAAAATCATTACGGAAGGCTTTGCCGTGCCTGCGGGCGAGGTCTATCAGGCGGTGGAATCGCCGCGCGGCGAAATGGGATACTACGTGGTCAGCGACGGCACGGCGAAGCCGTATCGGGTCCATATGCGCTCGGCATGTCTGGCCAATCTGCAGACGCTGCCTACCATGTGCGAAGGCCGACTGCTGGCGGACGTGGTGGCGGCGATCGGAAGCATTGACATTGTGCTGGGCGAGATTGATCGGTAATTGAATATTGCGATGAAGTTTTCTGAACAATTCGAAACGCGATTCGCAGAAATGCTGACGCACTATCCGACGAAGAGGTCGGTGCTGGTGCCGACGCTGCTTTACGCGCAGGACGAGACCGGGTATCTCTCGGATGAAGTGATCGAGGAAATCGCCGGGCGGCTGGAGTTGACGGCCCTCGAAGTCCGCAACGTGATCAGCTACTACTCCATGCTGACCACCAAGCCACGAGGCAAGTACAACGTGCAGATCTGCACCAACATTGCCTGCATGCTTCGCGGTGGCGAAGAACTGCTGGAGCACTGCGAGAAGAAACTTGGTATTGGACACAAGCAGACCACGCCCGACGGTCTGTTCTGTCTGGAAGAAGTGGAATGCATTGGCGCCTGCAGTTGGGCCCCGGCGGTGCAGGTGAACTACGACTTTCATGAGAACCTGACGACACAGAAGATGGACAAGGTACTGGATGGATACGCGAAGAAAGGGAGGTAAGAATTCGAGATTGAAGATTTCAGCTTTCAGATTTCAGATTTAGTTCGAATGGCTTACAGAATCTGCAATCTAAAATCATCAATCTGAAATTGAATCATGGCTGATCTGGTTTCCCATCCCGACGAAGTAAAAGTCGTCTCCAAGCGTTTTGGCCTGGGCGCGACCAACCTTGATCGCTACCTGGAGCTTGACGGCTACAAGGCGGTGCAGAAAGCCCTGGGCATGGGAGGGGATGGCATCATCAACGAGGTCAAGAACTCCGGCTTGCGCGGGCGGGGAGGTGCGGGATTCAGCACTGGCCTGAAGTGGTCGTTCGTCCCTAAGCAGTCGTCCAAACCGAAATATATTTTGTGCAACGGTGACGAGAGCGAGCCCGGCACCTGTAAAGACCGGCTGATTTTTGAGCACGATCCGCACGCGGTGATTGAGGGTGTGGTAATTGCTGGCTTGGCGGTGGGCGCCCATACCGGCTACATCTATGTTCGTGGCGAGTATCGCTATCTTCTTGAAATTGTGCAGAAGGCGATCGCCGACGCCTACGCGCGCGGATTTCTGGGCAAGAACATTTTCGGCAGTGGCTACGATTTTGACGTCTATTGGCACGGAGGAGCGGGCGCGTACGAAGTGGGGGAAGAATCGGCGCTTATGGAATCGCTCGAAGGCAAGCGCGGAATCCCCCGCATCCGCCCTCCCTTTCCCGCGGTGGTTGGACTCTGGGGCGGGCCGACGGTAATTAACAATGCTGAAACATTGGCCAGCGTGCCGCACATTATTCTGGGCGGGGCGGAGTGGTATGCGAATCTTGGCCCTCCAAAGAATGGCGGAACGCGGCTGTTCTGTCTCAGCGGTCATCTCAAGCGGCCCGGTGTTTACGAACTGCCGATGGGATACAACCTCAGAAAGATGATCTTCGAGGTGGGCGGCGGGATTCCCAACGGCCGCGCGCTCAAGGCAGTAGTGCCGGGCGGATCAAGCACGCCGGTATTGAAATCTGACGAGATTGATATTGCCATGGATTTCGACAGCGTGGCTAAGGCCGGGTCCATGCTGGGATCGGGTGGCGTGGTCGTGCTCGATGACACCACCTGCATTGTCAAATTCGCCTTGCGGACCATGAAATTCTACCAGCACGAGAGTTGTGGTTGGTGCATCCCCTGCCGCGAAGGTACGGACTGGCTGAAGAAGACTCTGATTCGCTTCCACTCCGGCGGCGGAGTGAAAAAAGATATCGACAACATGTATTACCTGTCGGAAAACATGCTGGGCCGGACGTTCTGCCCCTTGGGCGATGCCGCGGCCATGCCGACCATGGCATTCATCAAGAAGTTCCGGCAGGAGTTCGAAGATCATTTGGACGGCAAGCCGTGTCCTTTCGAGAAAGCGGCGGAGCCGGTGCTGGCGTAGAACCCGTCGCTGGCCATTGGTCGTTGGTGAACACCATTGGGACGCGAGTTCTTGCGGACGACCAACGACCAAGGACCAACGACGAACCAGAATTTATGGCTGACGTAAACATCACTGTCGACGGCAAGAAGGTCACGGCTTCGGCCGGGACACTGCTGATTGAAGCCTGCAAGAGTGTAGGCATCGAAGTACCTTCGTTCTGCTACTACCCGAATCTCTCGCTTCAAGGCGCGTGCCGGATGTGCCTGGTGAAGGTCGAGAAGATGCCCAAACTGCAGACCGCGTGCACCACGGTCGTCAGCGAAGGCATGGTCGTGATTACGGACAGCGATGAGGTGCATCAGGCTCGCAAGGGCATGGTCGAGTTGCTGCTGGGCAATCATCCGCTGGATTGTCCGGTGTGCGATGCCGGCGGCGAGTGCGAACTGCAGGACATGACGTTCTCCTACGGTGCCGCGGAATCGAAGTACATGGAGCCCAAGAACCATAAAGAGGAGCAGCAGTGGTCTCCGGTGGTGTATTTTGACCGGCCGCGCTGCATCCTTTGTTACCGCTGCGTGCGGGTGTGCGGCGAGGGCATGGATGTTTGGGCACTGGGTGTGCAGAACCGCGGCGTGGGTTCGATCATCGCCCCTAATAAAGAAGATCACCTGGAGTGCGAAGAATGCGGCATGTGCATCGACATCTGTCCGGTGGGCGCGCTGACTTCCGGGGCTTATCGTTATAAGACGCGTCCCTGGGAAATGAATCACATCGGCACCACCTGCACCCATTGCGCGGACGGCTGCAAGACCACGCTGGGTGTGCGCCGCTCCGAGACCGGCATGGAGATAGTGCGCGGAGACAATCGGGATAAGAGCGGCATCAACGGCGATTTTCTTTGCATCAAGGGCCGCTACGCTTTCGACTTTGCCAATCGCGAAGATCGCCTGACTCAGCCGCTGATCAGGAAAGATGGACAACTGGTGTCGGCTACCTGGGAAGAGGCGTTTGAGCTGATCGGACAGCGCTTCAAGGAAGCTCGCGAGCAGCATGGCGGACAGGCGATTGGAGTGGTGGGATCGAACCGCACCACGAACGAAGAGAATTATTTGTTGCAGAAGTTCGCGCGCGTGGTTTTGCAAACTAACAACATCGACCATCACCGGACGGCGGACTTCCCTGCTTTTGCCGCGGCGCTTGGAGGCAAGCCGGAATCTACCGCTAGCATGCGCGACGTGTTCAACACTCCGGCGATTCTGCTGATCGGCAACGATCCCACCGAACAGCATCCGCTGCTGGCCTGGCAGATTCGGAATAATGTTCGCCTGCATAGCGCCAAGTTGTATGTAGCGAATTCTGCGGATATCAAGCTTCACCGCCAGGCGGCTGCATTTTTGCGGATTCCTGCGGGTGCTGAGGGGCGGTTTGCTGCGTTCTTGGCTGGGGATGATTCTGCGGCGGAAGGGTTAGGGTGTGTTGCGGCCTCCGGCGCTGACGCGGGCGAGTCGCCCGCGACCACACTCGGCCGTTTCCGTGAACAAGTACGTGGCGAGCAGAATCTGGTGATTATTTTTGGCGCGGAGATTCGCGGCGGCGATATTGCTTCGCTGGTCAAGTTTGGCTCGGGCATTCCGGGCGCAAAATTTTTGTGTCTCGCTGACTATGCCAACTCGCGGGGCGCGGCCGACATGGGTCTCTATCCCGACTTGCTGCCCGGATATCATTCCGTTGCCGATTCTGGGAAGTTCCATGAGGAGTGGGGCGGGGTTCCGCAAACGGCCGGGTTGACCTTGCCGGAAATGGTTGAGAGCGCACGGGCTGGAAAAGTGAACGCGCTCTACGTGGTGGGCGCGAATCCGGTGGGACGTTTCGGCATCGACCCGTTTGCGTTCTCGCAGACCTTCGTGGTGGTGCAGGACATGTTCCTGACCGAAACTGCGGTTTTGGCCGACGTGGTTTTACCGGCAGCCAACGCTTATGAGAAATCCGGGACGTTCACCAACACTTGTGGCGACCTGCAGCTGGTGAAGAAGGCAGGAGAGGTCAGCGGCAGCAAGTCCGATTTCGAAATGATCGTTCGTGTCGCGGATGCAATGGGCGCCGACATTCGCAAACTAGTCCCATTCGGCCGCGGCGAAGCGGCGGACATGGGACAATCGCGCGGTGCGCAATCGGGAGAGGCTGACCGTCACGGTGTCTGGCTCGAGGCGCACGGACTGGAGCCGAAGATGAGCCCGTTCGACCCCATGGCGATTCTGGACGAAATTCAGCGCCTGGTGCCTGGATACGAAGTTTCGCGGATGAACCTGCTGGCGGGCAACGATCAGCACACGACCCTGGTGGGCAGCACGGCCGGGGCGGCGCAGGATCCGGCGCTGATCGCTCCCGCGAATGACAATCTGTTTAGTTCGGGTACTCTGGGACGCTATTCGCGGACGCTGAACTCGGTGATGGAGAACCACAACCGGCAGCCGGTGGAATCTGAAGTTGCAGCGGACTGAAAACTCTTTCTACACATTTATAAGGCAAGGCCGTACACGCTGAGGGCGGGATGCCCTCAGGACAGCCGGCGGAACGCCGGGGCTACCTGGGATAACGTTTGAATATCACCACCTTCATCATCGTTTCTTTTATCAAGACTGTGCTGGCACTGTTTGTGCTGCTGACGGCGGTGGCTTACACCGTTTGGCTGGAGCGCAAAGTTGTCGGCCACATGCAGAACCGGTGGGGACCAACCCGGGTGGGCCCGTTTGGCTTGCTGCAGCCACTGGCTGACGGAATTAAGTTCCTGTTCAAGGAAGACCTGACGCCGCCGCACGTGTACAAGCCGCTGTATATAGCGGCGCCGATCATTGCCGTCATGTGCGCTCTGACTTCGATAGCGGTGATTCCGGTGGGGAACTGGATCACGATTGGCAGCCTGCACATTCCGCTGCAGATCACGGATGTCAACATCGGGCTGCTGATCATCCTGGGCGTCACCTCGCTTGGTGTGTACGGCGTCGCGCTCGCGGGGTGGTCGTCGAACAGCAAGTATTCCCTGCTGGGCGGGCTGCGGGCCAGCGCGCAGATGATCAGTTACGAAATTTCGTTAGGACTTTCGCTGGTGGGCGTGCTGATGCTGACCGGCAGCTTCAGCCTGCGAGACATCGTGGACGCGCAGAGCGGGACGTTTTGGTGGATTATTCCACGCTGGAACATTTTTTACGGGGGGCAGTTCATTGCCTTCTTTATTTATCTGATGTCGGCCTATGCGGAAACCAACCGCATTCCGTTCGATCTGCCGGAGGCGGAGACCGAACTGGTAGCGGGGTATCACACCGAATACAGCGCCATGAAGTTTGCCATGTTTTTCATGGCCGAATACGCGAATATGATTACGGTCGCCGCGGTGGCTTCGCTGCTCTTTTTGGGTGGCTGGCATGGCCCGGTGTTTGGACCTCCGATCTTGCAGGCGCTTCTGCCGGTGTTTTGGTTTGTGCTGAGGATTTTTGGCTTTCTGTTTGTATATATATGGGTGCGCGGCACGTTGCCCCGATTTCGTTATGACCAACTGATGGCGTTCGGCTGGAAGTTTCTTCTGCCGTTGTCAATAGCGAATCTGGTTGTAACGGCGCTGGTTGTGGCGCTAAGGGCTTAGTTCTCGGTTCGTAGTTCTTGGTTCCCAGTCTAATGACTCATCTGATCGTATTTCTATTCTTCGGAGCGCTGTGCGTGGCAGGGGCTGTAAACCTGCTGGTACAGCGGCATCCCATCAACAGCGCGCTCTCGCTGGTGGTGGTAATGGGGTCGCTGGCGGTGGAATATCTGCTGCTGGGAGCGGAGTTTGTAGCGGCGGTGCAAGTGATCGTTTATGCCGGAGCGATCATGGTGCTGTTTGTGTTTGTCATCATGCTATTGAATGCAGGAGAGGAAGAGCGAACCAAGGGAAGCCGCGTGGCACTGCTGTTTGGAGTCCCCGGAATGCTGTTGGGGAGCGTGCTGGTGGGCTGGGTGCTGATCGCGCGCACCGGTAGCCAGACGGTATCCGCCGGAGCGCTACCGGGCGCGCCTCGGACGATTGGCTGGCTGCTGTTTCACAATTTCCTGCTCCCGTTTGAAGTGACTTCGATTCTCGTATTGATCGCCATCATGGGCGCTGTCGTCCTGGCCAGCCATCCGGACACGGACCAGGGAAAGAAGGAGAGCTGATGGTGCCGATTTCGTACTACCTCATTCTCAGCGGCATCTTGTTTGCTTGCGGCGTGACTGGGTTTCTGATCAAGCGCAATATCATCAGCATCTTCATGTCGATTGAACTGATGCTGAATGGCGTGAATCTTTCATTCGTCGCGTTCGCCGCGCAGTGGCATGCGCTGAGCGGGCAGATATTCGTGTTCTTCGTAATGGTGGTAGCAGCGGCCGAGGCGGCGGTGGGACTGGCGATCATCATTGCGGTCTACCGCACCCGTGAAACTCTGAACGTCGACCAGGTGGATCTGCTCAAACTATGACGCCCGACTTGCATCTGTGGATCATCCCGGTGCTGCCGCTGGTGGGCGCCGCCATCAACGGTTTCCTGGGCAAGAAGTTTTCCCGGCAGACCGTTTCTGCCGTGGCCCTGCTATTCAGCGGTGCGGCATTTGCCATGGTGCTGTTCGTCGCGTCCCGCTTCTCGTCGCTGAGCACGCCGCATATCGAATTTCTTGCCACCTGGATCCGCGCAGGAAAGTTTCAGGTGGACTTCTCGTTCTATCTCGACCAGCTTTCTTTGGTGATGCTGCTGGTGGTCACAGGGGTCGGCTTCCTTATTCATATCTATTCGGTTGGTTACATGTGGGAGGAAGGCGGGTTCTATCGTTTCTTCGGCTACCTGAATCTGTTCATGTTTTTCATGCTGACCCTGGTGCTCGCCAGCAATTACCTGCTGATGTTCATCGGATGGGAAGGCGTGGGCCTGGCGTCGTATCTTCTGATCGGGTTCTGGTTCACCAAGGACTCGGCGGCATCGGCCGGGAAGAAAGCATTCATCGTCAATCGGGTTGGCGACTTTGGATTTCTGATTGCGCTGTTTCTCCTGATCAAACACTTTGGCTCGCTGAACTTCGACCAGGTTTTCCAGAGTGTGATTCCGATGGCTCCCGAGACTGCCGGAGCCGGGCTGCTCACCACGGTCGGACTGCTGCTGATGGTTGGAGCCGCGGGCAAGTCAGCGCAGATTCCGCTCTATGTGTGGCTGCCCGATGCCATGGAAGGCCCAACTCCGGTCTCTGCACTCATCCATGCCGCGACCATGGTGACCGCGGGCGTGTACATGGTTTCGCGGTCGCATGTGATTTTCGAACGGGCGCCGATGGCCTTGACGGTCGTGGCCATCGTCGGGACGCTGACCGCATTGTTCGCCGCGACCATCGGCATCACTCAGACCGATATCAAGAAGGTGCTGGCGTACTCCACCATCTCGCAGCTCGGATACATGTTCATCGCCTGCGGCGTGGGAGCTTTTTCCGCGGCCATTTTCCATCTGATGACGCACGCGTTCTTCAAGGGGCTGCTATTCCTGGCGGCAGGGTCGGTCATTCACGCGATAGGTGGCGAGCAGGACATGCGTCAGATGGGCGGGTTGCGCACGAAGATTCCCTGGACATTCTGGACCATGACGATCGCCACCTTTGCCATCGCGGGGATTCCGCCGTTTGCCGGATTCTTCAGCAAAGATGAAATTTTGTGGCGGGCTTACCAGGCCAGTTGGGTCTACTGGTTTATTGGACTGTTCACGGCATTTCTCACTTCCTTTTATATGTTCCGGTTGTGGTTCATGACTTTTTTTGGGGAGTATCGCGGGGCGGCGGAAGCGCATGAGGAATCCGCACACGATTTGGCGCATGACGACACGCGGGCGGGGGCGCCCGCGCCACACGGACATGGGCACGGACATGGTGGGATCCATGAGAGTCCGCGCGTGATGGTGATTCCACTCGTCGTGCTGGCCTTCCTCTCGCTTACGGGCGGTTGGATTGGGGTTCCGGCATCGCTGGGTGGCAGCAATCGTTTCGAAAAATTTCTTGGACCTGTATTTCACTCCACGGTCGCTGCCGGCGCTGAAGGTCATGGCTTGGTGGCGCCTCTAGAGAAAGAGGCGGAAGGCGCCGAACCGCAGACTGGTCATGCTACCGAGTTGATCTTCACCGGGATCTCAGTATTCGCGGGGCTCCTTGGGTTTGCCCTGGCGTGGCAGCTGTACTATCGGAATCCGCAGTTGCCGCAGCAGATCGCAGCTGGACTGGGGAGCCTTTACGACGCGGTGGTCCACAAGTACTACATCGATGAGTTGTACGCGGCCCTGTTCGTGAAGCCGCTCATTGCGGGCTCCGCCCTGATTTTGTGGCATGGCATTGACCAAGACGTGATCGATGCCGCGGTGGATAACGGCGCGCATGGCGCCAATGAGGTTTCCGATTCTGTTCGGCACATGCAGTCCGGAAATCTGCGCTCTTACGCCGGATGGGTGGCGGCAGGGGCTGCGGCAGTGATCGCTTACATGGTCTGGATAGGAACACGATGAACGCGGACAAGTGGAGCCCGATCATTCTTACGCTGGTGACTTTCATCCCACTGGCGGGAGCATTGCTGCTGCTGTCGCTGCCGCGGCGCGATCGTGACATCCGGGTATTTTCTCTGGTGGTGACGCTGTTTACTTTTGTCCTGTCATTGCATCTACCGGTGCACTTCCATCGGGCTCAGACGGGTTTTCAATATGAACTCGATCGAGCGTGGATTCCGACGCCTAATATTCACTACCACATGGGCGTGGATGGAATTTCCATGTGGCTGGTGGTGCTGACCACTTTTCTGACCCCGTTGTGCGTGCTGATCTCGTGGAGATCCATTCATGAGAGGGTGAAGGAATTCTTCATCATCTTGCTGGTGCTGGAGACGGCCCTGATCGGGGTGTTCGTCGCGCTCGATCTGTTCATGTTTTATTTCTTCTGGGAAGCAACCCTGATTCCGATGGCGCTGCTGATCGGAATGTACGGGCATGGCCGCAAGGTTTACGCAGCCGTCAAATTTTTCATGTACACCATGATCGCGTCGGTGTTCATGCTGGCGGCGATTCTTTGGCTCTATGCCAAAGTTGGGACCTTTGATTTTGTGACCATCCAAAATGCAATCCGCAGCGGACAGGTAGCGAATTTTGCCAGTGCGGCGCAGTGGCTTTTCCTGGGATTCTTCATCGCATTCGCCGTCAAGGTTCCGCTCTTTCCGTTTCACACCTGGTTGCCGGACGCACATGTGGAGGCGCCCACCGCGGGGTCCGTACTACTGGCTGGCGTGCTGCTGAAGATGGGCACCTACGGCATGCTGCGTTTCAATCTTGGATTATTTCCCGACCAGGCCCGCGCCAACGCTTGGTGGGTCATGATCCTGGCCCTGATTGGCATTATTTATGGAGCCTTAGTCGCGCTGGTCCAGCCCAACATGAAAAAGCTGATTGCGTATTCTTCGATCAGCCACCTGGGCTTTGTGGTGCTCGGGATTTTCAGTTTCACGCAAGCCGGGCTCGACGGCGCGACCTTCGTGATGCTGGCGCATGGCGTGTCAACCGGAGCTCTGTTCATGCTGGCTGGCATCCTGTATGAACGCCGCCACACCTACGAGATTTTGGAATTCGGCGGGCTGGCGAGCTCGATGCCGGTATACGCGAGCTTCTTCCTGTTTGTGGTGCTGGCCTCGGTAGGATTGCCCTTGCTGAATGGATTTATCGGGGAATTCCTGGTGCTCAGCGGGGCTTTTCAGGATCGCGCGGTTTACGGAGTTCTGGGCGCGACGGGCATCATCTGGAGTGCCGGGTACTTGTTGTGGATGTATCAAAGAGTTTTCTATGGAAAGATCACGCATCGCGTGAATGAGACCCTGCCTGATCTGGATACACGCGAGCGTATTGCGCTTCTGCCCGCTGCCGCGGCCGCGCTGGTGATGGGGGTGGCGCCTCTGCTGTGGCTGAATGCCATCGATCCCGCCGTTCAAAACGCGTTGGCTCCGTTCGCGCAATTGGCCAGCAAGGTGGTTGGCCAGTGAGTGCCGCTGGAATGACCCAGACCATACCCCAGAGCGTGGAGTACGTTCGCATTCTGCCGGAAATCGTACTGTCTTTGTTTGGCATGGCGATTATGGTGCTCGATCCGCTGGTAGACGAGCGCAGCAGCCAGAAGCTGCTCGGCTTCATCGCGCTGATCGGCTCCGTGGCGGCGATTGCAGCAACGCTTTACCAGTCGCAGTTCCCCGGCCTGGGATTCTGGGGCGTGATCAAAGTGGATGCGTTCAGCACCTTCTTCCACGTGCTGATTACTGCGATCACGGCCGTCGTAATCCTCAGCTCTTTCGAGTACATGCAAGCACAGCAGATCCGGGCCGGGGAGTACTACGGGCTGATTCTTTTTGGCGCGGTCGGCATGTGCCTGATGTCTTCGGCGGTCGAATTGGTGCTTATCTTCATCGCGCTGGAGATTTCGTCAATTTCCACTTATGTGCTGACCGGCTTCCGCCGGCGCGCGGCCATCAGCAGCGAAGCCTCCTTGAAATATTTTCTGCTGGGATCTTTTGCGACGGCTTTTTTCCTCTACGGAGTGGCGTTGACGTTCGGGGCGACCGGGTCCACCAGCATTTCGCTTATCGCCCAGGCACTTCGATCGGGACCGATTCCGGTGCTGGCCTATGCCGGGATCGCGTTCATGTTCGTGGGCCTGGGCTTCAAAGTGGCAGCCGCGCCTTTTCATATCTGGACGCCCGATGTGTACGAAGGCGCTCCCGCGCCCGTGGTCGGGTTCATGTCGACCGCGCCCAAGGCAGCGGCGTTCGCAGTTCTGCTACGGGTCATGTTTGAAGCCAATGCGCCCGGGCGGCTTTGGCTGATCTGGGTCGCGGCGGCGCTGTCCATGACTCTGGGGAACGTGGGCGCGCTGGTGCAGCAGAACATCAAACGGCTGCTGGCATATTCTTCCATCGCGCATGCCGGATATCTGCTGGTGGCTTTTGCCGCGTTGCCTAACAACGGCGTTCCCGCGGCTATGTTTTACACCGCGTCTTACGCAGCCATGAATGTCGGTGCGTTCGCCGTGGTCAGCCACATCGCGGGCGCTGGCGAACGGTACGTCACGCTCGATGACTACGCGGGACTGGGGCGTCGCTCACCATTGCTCGCTGCTACGCTAACGATTTTTTTGCTGTCGCTGATCGGAATTCCAATGACCGGCGGCTTCTTCGCAAAGTTCTATGTGTTCAGCGCAGCCCTGCAAGCCAACCTGGTTGGACTTACCATCATCGGCGTGCTCAACAGCGCCGTGGGCGCTTATTACTACCTGCGAATCATCGTGGTGATGTATATGCGTGAAGCGCGGGAAGAATTGCCGGCGACTCCGGTTCCCCCCGCTCTGGGCGCGGCGCTGGCCATCAGCGTAGGCGCCACTCTTTACCTGGGCCTGCTTCCTGGTCGGGTGTTGGAATACGCGTCGCGATCCGCGGCGGAGCTTTTACATTAGGTTTTCACGTCGGCGTTCTGTGCGGTAACGGGTTACCCAGGTTATCCCTCACTCAGCTTTGCCGCACCTTTAGAATCCGTCAAATCCCTTGTCCAACGGGCCTTTTCCGCGATGCAAGAAATGTGTTGATTTTTCAGATCAGCGATTGACAATCGGGCACGATGCGTTCATCATGGGTTCCTAATCGAGAATATTTTGGAGCCTTGGAGGTCAGTCATGAGGAACCTGATTCAAAGAATTTGGTCCGAAGACCAGGGACAAGACATCGCGGAGTACGCAGTCATGCTGGCTGTGATTCTCGTTCTGGTTGTAGGCACGATACGACTGGTCGGCTCTAATGCCAACACGGTTTTCTCCAACGTAGGCAGTGCAGTTCAATAGGCGCCAGAATCGCCAGCGGCGACTCCATTTCTTAGGCGGTAGAGGGTTTCGCCGGCATGGGGAACCATTTTGACGCCTTCATTCTCGCGTCCTTGCCAATCTTCAAACCTGATGCTGTTGGGATCAACATAATTCAGGTTCAGGCGCCGGCAGCGCTCTTCAGGAATGCCGGTCGCGAGGGTGACTTTTATTCGCAGAGTCTCCACGCCGGTCGAGGCGTCGTAACTGCCCTGCCCGATCAGGTGCGTGGAATGCGCGATCACGCCACGCGGCACGTCGGCAAACCGCTCCCACTGTTTGAGAAAATAATCCCGGCAGTGGTAGCCGATACGGTCGAGGAAAGCTCCGTGGGTGTAACTGAATTCCGTAATGTGCGGAGCATAGAGAACGACTTCACCGCCATCCGCGATGGCGGGCTCGAGTTTGTACATCCCCTTGGCGCCGGTCCAGATGTCGTCATACATCTCGGGCAGGACGGAGAGAACGCGGCGAAAGGGACGATCTTCCCACCGGACATGCTCTCGCGCTGATAACTGAGCTGCCTCTTTCCAGGCTTCCCGCGCGGAACCGAAGTAGATGCCGGCGATGCCCTGGTTTCTCAAAACCAGCGCGAAGCAGGCGACGGGGACCGTAATTTTCTCGGCGGCCTGATCGATCAGAGCACGAACCGGAGTGCAAGGCGTGCCGATGAGGTTATAGCTCCCGAGCAAGGCCCCGAGCCAGTGCGTCTGGTTGATCATTTCTCCGCTACTGACTCCCGGGAACAGATACTTGTTGCCTCCCGAAAACCCCACCACCTCGTGGGGAAACACAGGTCCACAGATTAGAACTTGGTCGTAGTCGAAAAGCAGACGATTAATCTGGACCAGGATTGGTTCTGACAGGAGTCCTCCGGAGGCTTCGGCAACTTTATCGGCAGGGATCGTGCCTAAATCTACAAAAGTGCCGGGAAGATCCCAGCGGTGGTTGAAGACGCGGGCGGTACCGCAGCTTCCGTTGACGACAGGACATCCCATTAGACGGGTGAGCTGTGTCTCGTTCATTAGCGAATGTGTGCCCAAGGCAACGAGGTAGTCGCACGCGGCCGCCTGGGCGCCGATCTCCTCCTGCAGAAGCTGAAACATCAAGGGCATCGGCATGGTGCGAGTGCCGTCGGGAATGATAGTCAGCACACGCTTGCCTTTGAGTTTGAGGTCGGCGGCCGCCTGGGCTACGACTTGACGAACCTCGTCTTGGGACAGCATGCGATCTACGGCGCTTTTGCCGAGAGTCATTGGTTGGGGCCCTGCCTCTGCATTATGCCCTCCACACGAACCATTAGGGGACAGCTGCCTTCGGCTGTTCGGCGGAGCGAAGCTCCGCTTGTCTTTGATAACGGCAAGAACCTGTCGAGCTTCGCTCGACTGGACAGCCGAGGGCGGCCGTCCCCACGTGGTTCGTAGTGGTTCCTACTGGTTGACGCCGCTGGCCAGGAAGCCTCCGTCCACCGCCAACACGTGGCCGGTGACAAAGCTTGCGGCTTCCGAAGCCAGAAACACCGCAGCACCACCAAGTTCGTCCAGCTTTCCAAACCTCTTCATCGGCGTTCGCAAAAGAAATTCCCGGCCCCGATCGGTCCCATCAAGCAGGGCTGAGTTCAGTTCGGTGCGAAAAACGCCGGGAGCGATGGCATTCACGCAAATGCCAAACTTGGCCCATTCAATTGCCAGAGACTTGGTCAGCGAAGCCACAGCCGCCTTGCTGGCGCTGTATGCGGCAACTTCATAGAGCGCCACGAACGAGGACAGCGAAGCGATATTGATAATGCGGCCGTAACCGCGCTCGATCATGTGCCGGCCAAAAACCTGACAGGCGCGTAAAGTTCCGTTCAGGTTGGTTTCGAGGATCCCATTCCATTCCGATTCCGGGACTTCGAGTGTAGGCGTCCGCTTGGTGCGGCCAGCAGAATTGATCAGGATATGGATGCTGCCGAACTCCGCCGCCACCGCTTGCAGAAGGTGGTCGAGGCTAGTCGTGTCCGTGACATCGCAAGTCTGGACGAGCGACCGCCGGCCGAGCGCCTTGACCTCGGCGACCGCGGCGCTCAACTGTTCGGCGCGGCGTCCCGAGGGTACAACGTTCGCCCCGGCTTTAGCCAGCGCTTGGGTGAGAGCAAGCCCGATGCCGCTGGTCCCGCCGATCACAACCGCAGTCTTGTTCGTCAGATCGAGAAGCGGATAACCCATGAGTGGTCCTTGTTTATAGTGGTCTTGTTGGATGAATTATAAAGTGTTTAAGTGGAGGACGGGTGTCCCGCCCCTTCATGCACAGGCCATTGCCTGACGGGCGAGGACGCCCATCCTCCATTCGGTATAACATCTTGTCAATATGAGTTGCACGGAGGGAACGGGTTTGAAAGCCATCACCAGCAAACTTCACAGTTCGTTTACGACATTTGCTGTTACCACAATTCTTCTCGTCTCGCCGGCTCGCGCGCAGAACGCAAATTTCCATAACGCTCCGGCATCAGCCAGAGAACTCAAGAACCCCTATGAAGGACAACAGCCTGCGAACGCGAAGGCGTTGTTCCATCTCCGCTGCGCCCGCTGCCACGGGGAGAATGGCGAAGGCTCAGGGAACATTCCTCCTCTGAAGGCGGAAAGAATCAAGGCCGTGACATCGGGAGAGATTTTCTGGTTCATCACCAAAGGCGATGTGCCCAATGGCATGCCTTCCTGGGCAACTTTACCCAAACAACAACGCTGGCAGATTGTCAGCTACGTGCAGAACCTTGGTCAGCTGCGCGCCGGATCGAGCGCTCCGTCGGCCGCGCCCCTGGTGGCTGAGAAACTGAATGCACCGCCTCCCACGCCCCCGTTTACCGACTTCCGCTATGAGAAGCCGGGAAAAGTTCGCAAGATCACGGTCAAGGATCTTCCCGCTCCCTTTGCGACCGGGTCGGCCGGAAACGGGCCGCAGGTTGTGGCGCGTCCCGAAGGCGTATGGCCGCAGGTTCCTGAAGGCTTCAAAGTGGAACTCTACGCGGCTGGACTCGATAATCCGCGAATCATTCGCACCGCTCCCAACGGCGACATTTTCGTGGCCGAGACCAAGGCGGGCGACATCAGAGTATTCCGCGGAATCACCGCGAACGGCAAACCCGGGCAGATGGCGATGTTTGCGAGCGGATTGAACCAGCCGTTCGGCATCACATTTTATCCTCCGGGCCCTAATCCGCAGTGGGTTTACGTAGGCAATATGGACTCGGTCGAGCGCTTCCCCTACAAAAACGGCGATTTGCAGGCCCGCGGCCCTGCCCAACACATTGCGGATTTGCCTGGCGAGGGAGGCCACACGACGCGTGATATTCAGTTTTCGCTTGATGGCAAGAGAATGTTTGTCTCGGTGGGGTCGGCTTCCAATGTCGACGACCCGGACACCACGCCGGGAGAAAAGAACCGCGCCGATGTTTTGGTATTCAATCCCGACGGTTCAAACTTGCAGGTTTACGCCTACGGTATTCGCAACTGCGTTGGACTTGGGATGAATCCTCTGACCGGCGAGTTGTGGTGTTCAACCAACGAACGCGACGGCTTGGGGGACAACCTGGTCCCCGACTACATCACCCATGTGCAGGAGGGTGGGTTTTACGGCTGGCCCTGGTGGTACTTGGGCGGCAATCAAGATCCCCGGCACAAGGGCAAACATCCCGAACTCAAAGATAAGGTCATCACGCCCGACGTCCTGTTGAACCCGCACAACGCGTCCCTCGGAATTACTTTCTACGATGGCAAACAATTTCCGGCGGAGTATCAAGGAGATCTTTTCGCGTCGGAGCACGGATCGTGGAACCGTGCGGTTCGTGTGGGCTACGAATTGATCCGCGTACCTCTGCATCAGACCGGGCGTGCCAGCGGCGAGTATGAGGATTTCATGACCGGATTCGTGGTCGACAACGGAAATGTCTGGGGACGCCCGGTTGGCGTCACCACCGCTCCCGACGGCTCGCTGCTGGTCACCGACGACGGTTCGAATTCCATCTGGAGGATCAGTTACACCCGAAAGTGACAGCGAGCCAGTTCACCTTGAGTTGAGCGAGAGACACGATGCCAGATTCTCTCTTCTCACGTCGAAAATTCCTGAAGACAGCCGGTGCCATGGCGGGAAGTTCCCTGCTTTCTCCGGTTGCTGTTTTTGGCCAGTCGGCTCTGTCGCATCCGCAGGCCGCTGAATCTCAGATCGGCAGTCCTCCGGACTACACCCTTACCATCGCCGTCAAGCCTATCGAGCTTGCTCCGAATCGTATCCTCTCGACGACTACATACAACGGCCAGTTTCCGGGCCCACTGCTGCGCTTGAAAGAAGGCCAGCGGGTGACCGTCGACATTCACAATCAAACCGACAGGCCTGAGCAATTGCACTGGCACGGGCAAGCCGTTTCCACGGAGGTCGATGGAGCCGCCGAAGAGGGCACTCCGTTCATCGCACCGCACGGAAGCCGGCGCATCTCCTTTGTGCCCAAGCCCTCCGGATTTCGCTTCTATCACACCCACGTCCGCGCAAAAGAGGACTTGAGCGCTGGACAGTACAGTGGCCTTGTCGGTCCCGTATACATCGAACCCAAGGACCATCCGGGCGACTATGACCGCGAAGTCTTCCTGACCCTGAAGGAATTCGAGCCCTCATTCAGCCGCGGCGGAGACATGGCGATGGATTTCCTATCCCCGGCAACGGTGGTAAAAAGCCTAAAAGATACTGGAGAGCGCGCGATGAAAACCTCGCTGGCAAAGGGCGCGCCGCATGGGTTTGAAGTAGGCTATGGATCATTCAGCATCAACGGGCGCATGCTGGGGCATGGCGAGCCGATACGGGTAAAGCGCGGTGAGCGAGTGTTGTTCCATATCCTGAATGGAAGCGCGACCGAAATTCGCAGCCTGGCGCTGCCCGGACACACCTTTACGGTGGTTACGCTGGACGGAAATACAATTCCCAAACCAACGCCGGTTCCCGGGCTTTGGCTGGGCACGGCAGAACGGGTCTCTGCCATCGTGGAGATGAATCATCCGGGGATTTGGATCATGGGTGATCTGGCGGACGACGATCGCCATCACGGTATGGGCATCGTAGTCGAATATGCTGGGGAGAAGGGCAAGCCGCAGTGGATTGCTCCAAAACCGTTTCGCTGGAATTATGCCCACTTTGGCCGCACTGCCGTGGCCCCAGAGCCTGACCAGACCTTCGACATGACCTTCGCCAAGCAAAATGCTGCGCAGGATGGCTTCAACCTGTGGACGATCAATGACGTCGCCTTCTCGGAAGAACACATGCAACCCATGTTCCGGTTGGAAAGAGGCAAGCGCTACCGCCTTCGCATGCAGAACGCGAGTGATGACATTCACCCGGTTCATCTTCATCGCCACAGTTTCGAACTGAGTCAAGTAGCCGGCCAGATGACTTCGGGCGTGATGAAAGATGTCGTGATGGTCGGCGGCTATCAAAAGGTCGATGTCGATTTCACGGCGGACAATCCCGGGCTTACACTGTTTCATTGTCATCAGCAACTACACATGGACTTTGGGTTCATGGCGCTGTTCGATTACATCTAGGGACTTCAAAGCAGCATCCGCATAACGGAACTGACGCGGAACCGGTTGGAGCGCACCGACGAAGTGGTTACAATTGTCGTCGTCACCGACGCGTTTCTTTTTCAATCCAGCTATCCCCGAATGTCTTGCGGGTTCGTGAGTTCTCTTGATCCATAGATATGACGCTCTGATCCTCGGCGGCGGCGCTGCCGGATTGATGTGTGCCATTGAAGCGGGTAAGCGGGGACGGCGAGTGGCCGTCCTCGAACGCGCCGAGCGTCTAGGGAAGAAGATTCTGATCTCCGGCGGTGGACGCTGCAATTTCACCAACCTCTACTGCTCGGCGGCGAATTTCATCTCGGCCAATCCCCACTTCGCCAAATCCGCGTTGGCCCGCTACACCCCCGCTGACTTTGTGGCGCTGGTCGAGAAGCACCGCATTCCCTATCACGAAAAGACGCTGGGCCAGCTCTTCTGCGATCACTCCGCTCAAGAGATTCTGAGCATGCTCGAAACGGAGTGTCGTGAGTCCGGAGTTCAGCTCTCTACTAGTATTGCAATTCAGGAAGTAACGCGGACCGACGAGTTTGTGGTGAGGACCCAGGAAAACGAATTTCGCGCTCCGGCATTGGTTGTGGCCACCGGCGGGCTGTCTATTCCGAAGATGGGCGCCACCGGATTCGGCTATGACCTGGCGCGACAATTTGGACTGGTGATCCGAGAGACTCGGCCGGGCCTGGTGCCACTCCTGTTCGGTGCCAGGGATAGCCGACGCTACACTGACCTCGCCGGCGTATCCGCCGAGGTAATTGCTGCGTGTGACAGCCAGAGTTTCCGGGAAAAAATGTTGGTGACTCATCGCGGGCTGAGTGGGCCGGCGATCCTGCAGATTTCGTCATACTGGAATAAAGAGGAATCCATCCTCATTGACCTCGCGCCGGAACAAGAGATCACCGCAGAGCTTCTCGAAGGCGTCATGCCGCGGAACATCGTCTCGCTGCGTGCTGCGTTGCGTAGATATCTTCCCAACCGTTTGGCGGATCGCTGGTTGGAACTTCACGAACCCAAGAGCTGGACCAATGCCTCCCTCAAGGAAGTCGAGCGCAAGATTCACCAGTGGGCCCTGGCGCCGGCGGGTACGGAGGGCTATGGAAAAGCCGAGGTGACCGTGGGAGGCGTAGACACCGACGAGTTGTCCGCAAAAACGATGGAGAGCCGGAAAGTGCGCGGCCTGTTTTTCATTGGAGAAGTGGTGGATGTGACCGGGCACTTGGGCGGATTCAATTTCCAATGGGCATGGGCATCGGGCGCCAGCGCGGGACGGGCGTTGTAGATGGATTCTTTAAATTGAGCCACTACCCCGGGAGCCTGCTCCTTGACGTCAGCCAGAACTGGGTTGATGATCTTGGGTCGGACTTCATCATTTGAAATTCACTGGGGCCTTGAAACAATGTCCTGCACTCTTCTTTCATCCGGTCAGCGCATAACATTTAGCACTTCCCTCTTGCGCGTGGCCTGCGGCGCGTTTTTAGTCCTCGGGCTGGGCCTCGCATCCTGGGCAACACATGCTCCGCACAAAGACAAGTCCCTGCATATTTACTTCGTCGATGTCGAAGGGGGTCAGGCGACTCTATTCGTTACTCCCGCGGGTCAATCCTTGCTGATCGACACAGGCTGGCCGGGAAATCATGGCCGCGATGCGGACCGGATCACTGCCACCGCGCGGAAAGCAGGCATCAGCAAAATTGATTACGTTCTGATTACTCATTTTCATGATGACCACGTGGGTGGCGCTCCACAACTGGTCGCGCGCATTCCGGTGGCAACATTTATTGACCACGGAGACAACCGCGAAACCACCGACGCCGTGACCGTGAAGGACTGGCAAGCCTACCAGGCCGTGCTGGCAACTGGAAAGTACAAGCGCATCAGCGCCAAGCCGGGAGATGCCCTGCCGATCAAGGGAATGCAGGCCACGATTGTCAGCTCAGATGCGGCATTGATCGAAAAACCGCTGGCTGGAGCCGGGCAGGAGAATCCTTACTGCAAGGATGCCGAACAATTTCCGGCGGACACGACGGAAAACCTGCGGTCTCTGGGGACGTTCATTAACTTTGGCAAGCTGAGAATCCTCGACCTGGGCGATCTTACGCATGACAAGGAAATGCAGTTGATGTGCCCGGTTAATAAAATCGGCAAGATCGACATTTACATCGTTTCTCATCATGGCTTGGCGCAAAGCAGCAGCCTGCCTTTTGTATACGGTCTCGCTCCCCGCGTGGCGATCATGGACAACGGCGCGAAGAAAGGCGGCACTCCGTCGGTCCTGGACATAATCAGGAAATCACCCGGCCTTGAGGATCTCTGGCAACTGCATTTTTCGGAAGAGGGTGGCGCGGCGCACAATGTTGCCGCGGAGTTCATCGCGAATCCCGATGGCCCGGATGCCGCCAATGATCTGGAGCTAACGGCTCATCCCGGCGGAAGCTTCGAAGTCTTCAACTCGCGGACGCAGAAGAGCAAAAACTATCTGGCGCGCTGACGCGCATCCAGACCGAATCGAGGACGTCCCTATTGCTGCGCTGGCGAATCGCCATCCTGGTTAGCGTTGCCATCGCGATCAGCTATCTGGATCGCCAGACGCTTCCTGTGGCGGTCAGCGCAATCGCACGAGATATCCCGCTTTCCAATCAGCGATTCTCTGCACTGCAATCGGCGTTCCTGCTTTCCTATGCGTTGATGTACCTGGGTGGAGGCAAACTGGTCGACGCTCTTGGCACTCGTATCGGATTTGCCGTCATCATGACGTTCTGGTCGCTGGCCAACGCGAGTCATGCCCTGGCTACAAGTTTCGCCATGCTGATAGGAAGCCGATTTCTTTTGGGGATGGGCGAGGGCGGAGGCTTTCCGGCGGCCACCCGCGCTGTGGCCGAATGGTTCCCAACGAAAGAGCGAGCGACCGCGATGGGCATCATCAACGCCGGCACTGCCGTGGGAGCAATGATCGCGCCTCCATTGATCGCCCTGCTGCTGGCCTATTCGGGCTGGCGATGGATTTTTGTCGTCACCGGCGGTTTCGGGTTGCTCTGGACGGTGTGGTGGATCGCCTCTTATTTTTCGCCGGAGAATCATCCCGATTCCCTAGTGCGCGAACAATTCGCGCCTGCCTCTGAGCCCTCGCTCCCCAGGCCGACGATTTCCTGGATTGATTTGCTCACGATTCGCGAGTCCTGGGGCTTGATAAGCGCCAAGTTTCTCAGCGATGCGGCCTGGTACTTCTATCTTTTCTGGCTTCCGAAATATCTTTACGATGCCCGGGGATTTGATGTGAAGGCAGTCGGCACCTTTGCCTGGATCCCTTACGCCGCTGCGGGTGTTGGATGCCTTTTAGGCGGCTGGTTTTCCAGCTACCTGATAAAGCGTCAGTTCTCGCTGGGCGTGGCGCGGAAATTGGCCCTGGGGCTGAGTGCGGCGGTGATGCCGTCCATCCTGCTGGTCCCGCGGCTTCCGGTAGCATGGGCGCTCGCGATATTCAGCCTCGCGTACTTCGGACAGCAATCATGGTCAACTCTGGTGATGGTGCTCCCCACCGACCTCTTCCCTGCCGGCGTCGTCGGTTCCGTGGCCGGACTGGTGGGCTTCGGCGGAGCGATGGGGGGAATCGCCTTCGGACAGCTGGTGGGATATCTGCTGGACCACGGAATTGGCTACGGTGTCGTATTCTCATTGGCTGGCACTTTTCATGTGGCTGCCTTCGTTATTATTCTTGCCACCGTGCCCGTAGTCTCGCCTCTGAAACTGGAACGGAAACTGAGTTATTCGGGAGCCTGATGAGGATCAAAGAAGTTCGTACTCGCGTAATGCGCTGGCGCGGAAAGACAGTCCCCTTGCCACCCCATTTCTGCACCAATCCCATGGACTTGCTGGACCTGCCGGAAGCTTCGATGCAGACGTTCACCTTTCACGGCTGGCTGGTGGTTGAAATCTTAACCGACGACGGACTGGCGGGGATCGGCAACGCTGCGCTCGCGCCCCAGGTCACGAAACAGGTGATCGATCTCCATCTCAAGCCGCTCTTGATTGGAAAAGACCCGTGGGACATCGAGTTTCTCTGGCAGCTCATGTATCGCAAGACGATGGCGTTCGGTCGCAGAGGCATCGGCATGGTTGCGATCAGCGCGGTTGATATTGCGCTGTGGGACATTCTGGGCAAGTCCGCGAAGCAGCCTGTCTATCGACTGCTCGGGGGGAGGACCAAACCGCGTATTCCGGTCTATGCCAGCCGGCTCTACAGCGTCGAGTTGAGCGAGTTGGCGGCCGAGGCGAAACGTTACAAGGCCGAAGGCTACAAGGCTATCAAGCTTCGCTTTGGCTGGGGGCCAACGGATGGCGCCGCTGGTATGCAACGCAATGTCAACCTGGTTCAAACCGTGCGCGAGACCGTGGGCGATGGGATCGACGTGATGGCCGACGCTTACATGGGATGGACCCTCGACTATGCCAAGCGCATGCTGCCGCTCCTCGAACCTTTTAACCTGAGATGGCTGGAAGAGCCGGTCATCCCCGATGATGTGCACGGCTACGCCGAATTGAAGTCGTACGGGCGAGTTCCCATCGCAGGCGGAGAGCACGAGTTCACCGCTTACGGTTTTCGCGACCTGCTGGAGGCCCGCGCACTCGACTATATACAGTTCGATACGAATCGCGTGGGTGGCCTCACGCAGGCCCGCAAGATTGCCGCGCTGGCAGAGGCGTACTCCGTCCCGGTTATCCCTCATGCCGGGCAGATGCACAACTATCATGTCGTGATGGCCAGCCTGAATTCGCCCATGGCCGAGTACTTTCCGGTCGTCGACGTCGAAGTTGGCAACGAATTATTCTGGTACATCTTCAATGGGGAGCCTAAGGCCAAAGACGGCTTCATTGATCTGGACGAAAGCGTTCCAGGCCTGGGCCTGACGATAAACGAAGCGGCACTGGAAAAGTTCGAAGTCACCGAATGAGGCTCATGACGCGACTGGTTCAACTCAAGCACGGAGATTCGAGGCGGGTGGCGCTGGTCGAAGAACCGCAACTGCGGCTGCTTGACGGTTGCAGCTCAATCTACGAATTGGCCAACTCCGCCATCAACTGCGGCACAAAGCTCAGCGACATAGCGCGCAAGCGGGCCACGGGCGAGCTGCTCGATTATGATCCTATTTACCGCGGGCAGTCGGACTGGCGAATTCTGCCGCCCATTGACCATCCCGCGGAACCGGCGCGCTGCCTGGTTTCGGGAACTGGATTGACCCACATGGGTAGCGCTCGCGGTCGCCAGAGTATGCACGCCTCGACCGAAGCGGACCTGACTGACAGCATGAAGATGTTTCGCTGGGGAATCGAGGGTGGGCGTCCAGCGCCCGGATGCATCGGCGCCGCTCCGGAGTGGTTCTACAAAGGCACGGGCACGATCCTGCGCGGACACGGCGATGCTCTCGAGGTGCCGCCTTACGCCGGCGACGGCGGCGAGGAAGCGGAAGTCGCCGGCATTTACATGATTGCTCCCGACGGGCAGCCGTGCCGCATCGGCCTGGCGGGCGGCAACGAATTTTCAGATCACGTATTTGAGAAGACGAACTATCTCAATCTGGCGGGTTCCAAGCTTCGCACCTGTGCGCTCGGCCCTGAAATTCTGGTGGACGCCGAATTTGAATCCGTGCCGGTTGAAGTAAAGATTGAGCGCGATCGCACCACACTCTGGTCGAAAACATTCCGCACGGGAGTGGCCGAGATGTGTCACAGCCTGGCGAACATCGAACACCATCATTTCAAGCATGAAGCGCATCGCCGGCCGGGAGACGTCCACGTGCATTTCTTCGGCACTGACGCCTTGAGTTTCAGCGATGGCATAAACTTGCAGGATGGCGACGTGATGCAAGTCTCGATTGAGGGCTTTGGACGGCCTTTGAGAAATCCGGTGCGCGTGGCCGGCGGTAAAGCAAAACTGATCAGCATAAAAGCTCTGGGGTGAATTATGGCAAGACCGCGCGTAGCAATTATCGGGTTGGGAATCATGGGAGGCGGGATGGCTGGGCGGGTGCTCTCCGCGGATTTTCCCCTGGCTGTCTACAACAGAAATCCCGACAAGTCTGGACCCTTCGGCAGCGCGGGAGCGACCGTGGCTGCGTCGCCGCGCGAGGCGGCATCCCATGCGGACATCATCATCAGCATGGTCTCGGATGATATTGCCTCCCGCGGCGTGTGGCTTAGCGAAAACGGCGCGTTGGCAGGAGCCCGTCGCGGAGCGGTGCTCATTGAGTGCAGCACTCTCACAGTCGGATGGGTCAAGGAACTGGCGGCTGCGGCCGCCAAGCAAGGATGCGAGCTGCTGGATGCGCCCGTGACCGGCACCAAGCCCCATGCGGCCTCTGGCGAATTATCGTTTCTGATCGGAGGCTCGGACGCGGCGCTCGCAACTGCCCAACCCGTTCTCTCCGTGCTGGGACGCGAATTCATTCATCTCGGCCCGACCGGAAGCGGAGCGCTGATGAAGCTCATCAATAATTTCATGTGCGGCGTGCAAGCTGCGTCTCTCGCGGAAGCCGAATATATGATCGGCGCCGGCGGCCTGGACCTCGCGAAGGCTCTCCCGATACTCACCCACGGGGCTCCGGGCAGTGGCCTGGTGCAGAGGGCCGCCGCTCGCGCCTTTGCCAATGACTTTACCCCGAATTTCCCGCTGCATTTGATGGCCAAGGATCTGGGGTACGCCATCGCCGAAGCTTCTCACCTCGGACACAACCTTCAGACAGCAAATTCCGCGCTCACCATATTTAAAGAAGCGATTGCCAAGGGCTACGGCGATCAAGATTTTTCTGCGGTGATCAAGTCACAGCAGCGCGGTTGAGATTTTCCCCACGGTCAGCGCGGGCGAGTTGTCAGACCGGCTTGCTTCCAGAGTTTGTCCCATTGCCAGATGCCGTACATGGCTTCGTCGGGCAAGCGGAAGCCGAGTTGGTGCGCAAGCATCAGGACCTGACCGCGATGATGCGCCTCGTGCGAGAACATGTACGCAAACATAGTTCCACCGGCGGGCCAGGTTCGCGCCCAACTGCCGCGCGAGAATTTTGTGACGCGACGATTCGGATCATCAGACAAAGCATCGGTCAGAATGCGTAGGCATTGTGTCGAACTCTTCTTGTGCGCGGCCGCAGCTTGCTTCATGGTGCAGCGGTTGGGAGGAAGTGGTGCGGGGCGCTTTAGATGCGGCGCGGAATGCTTGAGCCACGAGAGCCGGTTGTTATGAAGATGGGCGAAGATCGCGGCGACCGTCCGCCCCTCTCGTTTTGCCCCTGGCGGCTGCGCTCGCCATGCACGCGCATCGAGATGAGAAAGAATAAGCTGGTTCATTGCGTCATTGATCGCATAAGTCTCGCCCAGAACGTCGCCCAGATTAGTAGTCGCCATGTCGCTCCTCCGCCTGTGGAGCCAGGGTTCGATGAGTGGTCCGAACTTACTCCCACGCAATACGGATCAGAGAAAGCCCCTGCCTGGGCAAGGCAAATTGCAGATGTGCGGAACCTTCTGCGATCGGCATCCATGCCGGGGAACTCAGAAGCTCCAATTGGCCCGCGCGTTGCAATTGTTCGTGCTGCTCCGCGTTCGGCGATTGCGGGGAGCCCATCTCTTTCCATACCGTGAAAGCGTTGCTGTGATCAAAATCAATGCGGAAGTGTTCGAGTAACCCCTGTCTGGTTTTTCCGGGGAGTCCGCTGACCACCAGGTCAATCTGAGCCGCGGCGGCCGGAAGATCATCGTCGTGGTAATTCCAGATCAGCACCGCCACCTGATGTTCCTTGCGCGTGGCAATCACGCCGATGTCGGGCTGTCCACGCACGCCGTCGCGGAGAACGTCCTCGGATCGCAAGGCACCTGCACTGTTGGCCTTCACGCGTACGTTGCCCAGTAGACCCAGCATGCGGAAAGCATTCAGTACGGGCTTGTCGACACCGTTGGTGGCCAGGGTGCGGAAGCCCTCGAAGTAAGGTTGGCCTTCGAATTCAAATGCCCAGGTCACGGCTCCTAGAAAATTGATGCCTTCACGCCTGGCCAGAAAGAGAATGCTGCTCAGAGTTTCAGCCGTGTATGCGGCGTACAACGGCCCGTTGCGATAGGAGTTCTGGGGATTGCTGCGAGCAGAGCAGGCCGCGCACCCTTCCGGGTCTGATTCTCCCAGAATAATAGGCGTGCGCCGCCACTCCGGAAACGACGCCACGATCTGAAAGCCCTGCTCGATCGCAGACAACTGGCGTGCGATGCCCATCTGCACGTGGTTTCCCTGCCACTTCGGAGCCCCCTTGGGATGAAAACTGATGAAGTCCAGGCGCGAGCCGACTTTTCCGCTCACGTAGTTTGGCTGGTGAGCACAATGGTCGAGAAACGATCGCAAGAATTCGGCCGCCTTGGGATTGGCCGGGCCGGTGCTGTCCGGTCCGCCGACGCGGGCCTCTGGAAGCGCGCGCAGGACCGCATCCACGCTGAAGTCATAAAGTTTGAAATATTCCTCCGGCGTTCCCTTCCAGTAATCAATGTCGGGCTCGTTCCAGACCTCCCACAACCAGGTCTTTACTTCCGCATCTCCATAGCGCTCGCGGAGGTGACGGACAAATTGAAAGACGACTTCCGACCACTTCTGATAATCCTTGGGAGGGTAGGCCCAGCCGGTGAAGATCGGGCCCTGCGGAAAATTGTGACGATAGGGTTCGGGATGAGTGGATAGCGCTTGAGGCATGAAGCCGATCTCAACCAAGGGCTTGATTCCCGCTGAACGAAAGCTGTCGAAAATCTGGTCCAGTATGGCCCAGCTGTAGGATGGCTTTCCGGCAGCGTCCTCGCTGTAAACGCCGGTCGATCCCCACTTCAAAGAGGAGGAGCCATCGCCCGTGGTCAACAGATTATGGACCCTCACATAGGCGGGCTCTGAGCTGAGTGCTGCTAACTCACCGAGCAGCCTCTTACCGTTTGCCGCGTAGGTGTAATTGGGTTCGTCGTAGCCGAAGTAATTCCAGATGGGCGATATCGCCCCCTGGGTTTGATCGCATTGCACCTCGATGTTTACGCTCTGCGGGCTTTGCTGCGAACTCGCCGCTACCGAGATCAGCAGAAAAACCAGAACGCATCGAATAAAGACAACGGTCTTGAATCCCGGATAGTTCATCCGCGACCTCTGCCAATACTGGCCGGAGGAAGCTCCAACCCCAGATACTCCCGCGCATTACTGAAGCAGATGTTGCGAACCATACTTCCGAGGAGCTTCTCGTCGTTTGGAAGCTCGCCGTTTTCAACGTCCCGTCCCAGGAGGTCGCAGAGGACACGGCGGAAATATTCATGCCGCGGAAAAGACATAAAGGATCGCGAGTCGGTCAACATTCCGACAAACCGGGAGAGGAGCCCAGTGTGGGAAAGCGCGTTGAGTTGCCATTCGATCCCCTCTTTCTGATCGAGAAACCACCACGCGCTGCCGAATTGCAACTTGCCCGCGATTGAACCATCCTGAAAATTGCCGATGGCGGTGGCAAGAACATAGTTGTCCGTCGGATTCACATTGTAGACGATGGTCTTGGGCAGAGCATGTTCCTGCTCCAGCAGGTCCAGATAGGCGCCCAGCGCTGCGGCCTGCTTCCAATCCCCGACACTGTCGTACCCGGTATCCGGGCCAGCCTCGCCTGCCCGGCGCGAATTTACATTGCGGAGTGCTCCCAGGTGCAGTTGCTTGGTCCAGCCCTTTTCAGCGTCCAGGCGCCCGAAGAATAACATCAGGAAGGAGGCGAACTCTTCTTGTTCGGTGTCGGTCGTGCCCGTACCGGCGCGGGCCTTGGCGAAAATGAGTGCGGCCTCGCGGTCGCTACATGGTGTGGCATGGCAGCGCGCCAGACCATGATCGGAGAGTCGGCCGCCGTTGGCATGGAAGAAATCATGCCGCTGCCTGAGTGCATCAAGAAAATCATTAAATGACCCCATTTCCTTCCGGCTCGCCTCCTGTAGGCGGTTTACCCAGGCATTCCACACGTCCGGAATGCCGATCCGCAAAGCCTTGTCTGGGCGAAATGTGGGATACATCCGAAATTCGGTGGCCGAAGTATTCAGCGTCCGGTGACAGGAAAGGTCGTCACAGGGATCATCGGTCGAGCAGACGGCTCGAACTTTGAATTTCCGGATTATCCCCTGCGCGGTAAGGTCTCCGTTTTGCAGTGCGGAGTTCGCACGCTCCCAAACACCGCTAGCGTTGCTTTCATCCAGCAGTTCACCGATACCGAAGTATCGCTTCAGCTCGAGGTGTGTCCAAAGATAGAGTGGATTGCGGAGGGTGTACGGCACCGTACGGGCCCACGCCAGAAACTTCTCATAAGGCGGCGCGGCGCCGGTGCAGTAATCCTCGGCCACTCCATTGGCGCGCATCAGTCGCCATTTGTAATGGTCCCCTTTCAGCCAGATCTCCCACAAATCGGCGAAGCGGTGGTCGCCGGCGATATCCGCTGGCGGCAAATGCGCATGGTAATCCAAGATCGGTTCATCTGCGGCATAGTCGTGATACAGCCTTCGAGCCATTTCAGAATGCAGCAGGAAGTCATCGTGGATGAATTCCATGGCACGCTCCAGACATCGAACTGTTGACTTGGTCACTCGATTTCGCACCCATTGCTACACCTCCACTTCCTAAAGCGGTATCATATTAGACTTCCACCGGGCGCTTCTGGAAGAATAGCGCGAGAAAAAGTTGGAGAGAGGCAACCACTATGCAGATCAAAGTCAATGGAGTGGAACGTTCCTACGATGGCGATCCCAACCTGCCGCTGCTGTGGTATCTGCGCGATGTGTTGGGTTTGACCGGAACCAAATATGGTTGCGGCATGGCGTTGTGCGGGACCTGTACCGTGCACCAGGACGGAAAGGCGATCCGCTCGTGCGTGACCACGGTGAGCGGAACCGCGGGAAAAGAGATCACCACCATCGAAGCCATCTCCAAGAGCGGGCTGCACGTGGTGCAGCAGAAGTGGATCGAATACAACGTTCCGCAATGCGGCTACTGCCAGTCAGGACAGATTATGCAGGCCATTTCCCTGCTGAAAGAGAAGCCCAAACCCAGCGACGAGGACATTGACAACGGCATGTCGGGAAACATCTGCCGCTGCGGCACCTACCAGCGTATTCGTGCGGCCATCAAGGCGGCCGCGGGAGAAAACGTATGAGCGACAGCATTCTGAATGTCAGCCGGCGTGGTTTTCTGCAGGGTTTGGTTTCCACGGGCGCCCTGGTTTTGAGTGTGCGCCTGATTCCGGAGGCCTTGTGGGCAGCGGAAACAGCGGCGGGTTCGCACGCCGATCGGGCCATCCTGCACCCCAGCGTGTTTGTTGGAATTGACACAGACGGAACCGTCTACCTGGTGGCGGCCCGCTCGGAGATGGGCACCACCAGCCGCACTTCGGTCCCGCTCATTCTGGCGGACGAACTGGATGCGGACTGGAAGCGCGTCAAACTGGAACAGGCGATCGGCGACCCGCGTTACGGAGACCAGGACACCGATGGATCGCACTCGGTCCGCGATGGTTTTGTAACCATGCGCGAAGCGGGAGCCACCGCGCGCCTGATGCTGACGCAGGCGGCAGCCCAGAAGTGGGGCGTGCCGGTTTCAGAGTGTGAATCGGACCTGCACGTGATCGTGCATAAGCCCAGCAAGCGCAAGGCTGGCTACGGAGAACTGGCCTCGGCAGCCGCCAAATTGCCCGTGCCCAAGAAAGAAGATCTCACCTACAAGCCAAAAAGCGCGTGGCGTTATATGGGCAAAGGCGCTGTCAGCTACGACCTGGCCAACCTTTGCACCGGCAAGGCCGGCTTTGGCATGGACGCGCACGTGGATGGCATGGTCTATGCCTCGGTTGAACATCCCCCGGTGCTTGGCGGCAAGGTCAAGTCTTATGACGACAAGGCTCCGCTGCAGGTAAAAGGCGTGAAGCAAACTATTCCCATCAAGCCCTTCACCCCGCCGCATCACTTTCAACCCCTGGGCGGAGTCGCGGTTATCGCCGACAACACCTGGGCCGCTTTTCAGGGACGCAAGAAACTGAACGTCGCCTGGGACAACGGACCCAATGCCAGCTACAACTCCGATCAATACAAAAAGCAGTTGCAGGAAACTGCCCGCAAGCCGGGCAAGATAGTGCGGAATATCGGCGACGTGGACGCTGCCTTTGTCAAGGGCGGAAAGATCGTGGAGGCAGAATACTATCTGCCCCACCTGGCGCACGCCCCCATGGAACCGCCCGCGGCGCTGGCGGACTATCGCGACGGCAAGGTAACGGTGTGGACTTGCACGCAGAGTCCACAGGCGGTGCAGGAGACCCTCGGCGAAGCCCTGGGCATTCCTAAGGAAAACGTCACCTGCCATGTAACCCTGCTGGGCGGCGGGTTTGGGCGGAAGTCAAAACCTGATTATGCGGCGGAGGCAGCAGTTCTCTCGAAGGCCATAGGCAAGCCGGTCAAGGTAGTCTGGAGCCGGGAAGACGACATCAAATTCGGTTTCTATCATTCCGTTTCCGCCATGTACATGAAAGCTTCGTTGAACGAAAAAGGCATGCCCGTGGCCTGGTTGCAACGCTCGGTATTTCCGCCGATCGGCTCCACCTTTGCCTTGGACACCACTTACGGCGACGGCGGCGAATTGGGACTGGGCTGGACCGATGTGCCGTTCGACATTCCCAATCATCGCGCCGAGAACGGCTCAGCGGAAAACCATGTCCGTATCGGCTGGCTCCGTTCGGTGGCCAATATCTATCATGCTTTCGCGGTGCAGTCCTTCGCTGATGAACTCGCGCACAATTCGGGACGCGACTCGGTGGAGTATCTGCTGGAGCTGATCGGACCTGCGCGGATTGTAGACGTAAAGGCTTCGGCGCCCGAGAACAACAACTACGGCGCCTCAACCACTGAGTATCCCCTGGACACGACCCGCCTGCGGCGCGTAGTAGAGTTGGCCGCGGAAAAGTCCGGTTGGGGAAAACGGAAGATGGGTAAGGGCTCTGGAATGGGTATCGCTGTGCACCGTAGTTTCCTGACCTACGTGGCTACGGTGGTTGAAGTGGAAGTGAACGACCAGGGAGAAGTGAAGATTCCAGTGGTACACACGGCTGTCGACGCCGGAATCGTGGTAAATCCGGAAGCTACCAGGGCGCAATTCGAGGGGGCCGCGGTTTTCGGAACCAGCATTGTCCGGACTGGCGCGATTACGGCGAAGGACGGAGCCATTGAGCAGTCGAACTTCAATGACTATCCGGTGGCCCGCATGAACGAAGCTCCCTACAAGACGAACGTTTACATCGTTGACAGCAACGCGCCACCCGCGGGAGTGGGCGAACCGGGAGTGCCGCCGTTTGCGCCCGCGGTCTGCAATGCAATCTTCGCCGCCAACGGAAAGCGCATTCGCGAATTGCCCCTTTCGAAAACCTAACGGATCTCGAGGGTGCCCCGTCCAAGCTTCGCTTGGGCGGGGATTTTGTTTTTGATGACAAGTGCCGGGTGCCCCACCCTTCGGCTCTTGAAGGGTGGGATTCCACGGAAGTTTCCCGCTGAGGATTCATCGCGCCCTGAGGAGATGGCCTTTCGGATGTACCGACGGTTCATCACCCACCCTATTCGCAAAATACGCGAATAGGATGGGGGCACCCTCGAGGCTGGTGGATCGGATACCTCCGACTACCCCGGTTGGATTGTGTGGGCTCGGCGGGCCTCGTAGGCCTTTAAGTGGGCATAGGCTATAGTGAGATGCGAAACCTTTCCCTGGGACGAGGCCGCGCCGCGCCGTAGCAGATCACCGACAATGTGGTCGGCCTCAATCGGAGCGTTGCGTTCGATGTCGCGGAGCATCGATGCAGTGAGTGTTGAACCGGTCGCGGTGAGCGTCTTGCGTGTCCGGTTCAGTTGCGCTTCCCGCACCGGATAGCCCTCTGCAGCCGCGATCGAACGGCAGTCCTCAAGCAAGCCAAGCATGAAGTCGGGGCCTCCTGGGGAAGAGCAGACATCTCCAATGTTCGCGCGCATCAGGCAGGTGCCGCCGGCGAGCGAAGCCAGGAAAACCCACTTCTCCCACATTTCCTGCAGAATATCGGCGCTGGCGTGGCCATTGAATCGTGCGCCTTCCATGAGCTGGGCGATCGCCTGCACGCGATCTGACAGCTCACCATTCCGCTCACCAAACGACAACTCGTGAGTTTCAACCAGGTGGACGATCTCACCATCTTTCACCGTAACTGCAATGAAGCACTGTCCCCCTAGCACGCGGTCTCGACCGAAGCGCTCGTCCAGGACGTCGAGGTGATGCATGCCATTCAAGAGCGGCAGGATGACGGTGTTGGGACCAACCGTCGGCGCGAAAGAAGCGATCGCGTCTTCGAGATCATAGGCTTTGCAACTGAGCAGGATGAGATCGAAGGTCTTACGGAGATTCTCGGCCAGCACGATGGATGGTTTGGCGAACTCCGCATCGCCGCGAGGGCTGCGCAGCCTGAGACCCTGACTATTTAACTCAGCGGCACGCTTCGGACGAACGAGAAAGGTCACGTCGCGATTTATCTCGAGTAGCCTGCCGCCAAAATAGCCGCCAATTGCGCCCGCTCCCACTACCAGTGTACGCATGCGTTGGATCCTCGAGCTTCAAGAATACAACGGTGTACCCCACCCTTCGTTCTTTGAAGGGTGGGATTCCACGGACCATCTCCGAACACTACTCTCGAGGGTGCCCCGTCCAAGCTCCGCTTGGGCGGGGATTTTGATGCGTACCAGAACCTAGAACGCGTTTAGGCCAAATCTTCCTCATCTCTAGGGGCTGTCGTGATGTGCAAGCGCCATGAAAACCCCCGCCCAAGCGGAGCTTGGACGGGGCACCCGGTTTTGGAGAGCGGGTCAGCCGCCAGCGATGGCGCCCAGGATGATTAATGGCTCCGATCCGGACGCAACCGTGTCGGGCAGTGGGGTGTCCGGCGATTCATGCGATAGGTCTTCCTCGCAGGCGAAGAATCGCAGGAAGGGGCGGCGCTGTTGTGTGACCTGATCGCGGATGGTGCCGCGAAGCATCGGATATCGGATCTCCAATGCGTCGAGGACCGAGCGTTGCGTCACGGGACTCTTGACCTCGAGCTCGAGCTCGCCGCGAATTTGCGCCAGCGTCCGGAGGTGCGGAGGTAGGACGACTCGAATCATTCGAATTGATCAGGACAGCGTCTGCACTTCGACCGACAGCACCGCCGGAAGATCGCGCACGATCGGAGCCCAGCTGTCTCCAGCGTCGGCGGAGGCGTAGACCTGGCCGCCGGTGGTGCCGAAGTACACGCCGCATTTATCGAGTGAGTCGATGGCCATGGCGTCGCGCAGCACGTTGACGTAGCAGTCCTGTTGCGGCAACCCTTTGGTGAGCGCCTCCCACTCGTTTCCGCCAGTGCGGCTACGGTACACGCGCAGCTTGCCGTCTGGCGGGTAGTGCTCGCCGTCGCTCTTGATGGGGACCACGTAAATGGTTTCCGGTTCGTGCGCGTGCACATCGATTACGAAGCCGAAGTCGGTCGGCAGATTTCCGCTGACTTCTTTCCAGGAATCGCCGGCATCGTCGCTGCGCATGACGTCCCAGTGTTTTTGCATAAAGAGCACACGCGGACGCGAAGGATGCATGGTGATGTGGTGAACGCAGTGGCCAACCTCCGCCGTGGGGTCAGGAATGTGTTCGGAACGCAGTCCCTGGTTGATGGGCTTCCACGTCTTTCCGGCGTCGTCGGTGCGGAAGGCGCCAGCGGCGGAGATGGCAATGAATATCCGCTGGGCGTCGCTGGGGTCCAGAATGATCGTGTGCAGGCACATGCCGCCCGCGCCCGGCTGCCATCTGGGACCGGAGCCGTGGCCGCGCAGTCCGGAAAGTTCCTGCCAGTTCTGTCCGCCGTCGGTCGAGCGGAACATGGCGGCATCTTCGATTCCGGCGTAGACAGTTTCGGGATCGGTCAAGGACGGTTCCAGATGCCAAACCCGCTTGAACTCCCAGGGATGCGGCGTGCCGTCGTACCACTGGTGAGTGCCGGGGACGCCATCGTAGGCAAATTTGTTCCCCACCGGCTCCCAGGTCTTGCCACCGTCGTTCGAGCGCTGGATGACCTGTCCGAACCAGCCGCTGCACTGCGACGCATACAAGCGGTTCGGATCGGCAGGCGATCCCTTGACGTGGAAGATCTCCCATCCGGCAAAGTGGGGACCACTGACGTCCCACTTCTCGCGCTTGCCGTCCGAGGTAAGGATGAACGCACCCTTCCGTGTGCCCGCCAGAACCCTTACTTTGCTCATTTAACCTCTCCCTTCTGAATTCGTTAGTCGCGGACCCAACCTCCTAGGAGGCCGCCTTCGGACTTCGTAATGGGATGAGGGCGCGCAATCGTTCATCCAACAAGAATGGCCCCACCCAAACCAGCACGCCAATCGCAACTGGAAAGAAGAACCATGGGTCTTGGACCCGCACCTGGGTAGCGGGCGCGCCGCCCAAAAAACCGGTCAGCAGAATAGCTCCCAGAATCGAGGTACGCGGAATTGCATAGAGGAAAGCGCATACAAGCCCGACTACTCCGATCGGCAAAACAAGGCTTGTGGGATATCCCAGTCGAGCGGTGCCCTCCACAGCGGGCGCCAATCTCAACACTTTTATGCCGCCGTCGAAGAGCATGAACAGAAATATCAGGGCGACGAAGATCCAGCCCGTCCAGAGGCTGCCCTTTGAAACCGTGCTTGTTCGACCCGCTGGTTGCATAAGTGTGCCTCCCGGCATCTCTCAATGAAAACCATCCTGGAACCCCAACCGTCCAGACAAGGCCAAGAACGGTTGTCCACCCGCTCTACCTGTAAGTCGAACGAGAGGCCGCCGGATCGACACGCTTAAAAACTTTTTTCTTAGACGAATGCTCCCACCCTTCGTTTCCCGAGAGTCAGGATTTTTTCTTTGCCTTCTCAGCTGGCCTTCTGTACCGGAACTTTGGCCCCCTTCTTGCGCGCCTCTGAAAGACCGATGGCGATTGCCTGCTTGCGGCTCGTGACCTTACCGCCCTTGCCTCCCTTACCCGAGCGAAGCGTTCCCCGCTTTTCCCGATGCAGGGCGCTCTCCACACTCTTACTCGCGGCCTTGCCGTACTTGGTTTGGCCGGACTTCTTGCTGGAACTCTTCTTTGCTGCCATGAGAATCCTCCTGCGTCTTAGAGGTAGCAGACTTCCAGCAGGTTGCCGCACCCGCGCGGGTGAATCGAGATGCCTACGGAATCAGCAGCAGCTTTCCGGTTGTCTTGCGGCCTTCCAGATCGCGATGGGCCTGCTGCGCCTCCGTCAGAGGATAAATATGTTCAATGCGTAGCTTCAGCTTTTTGGCTGCGATCATGTCGAAGATCGCGCTGGCCCGCGCATCGAGGTCCTCGCGCGTGGAAGTGTAGTGCAGCAGCGTGGGACGGGTAAGAAACAACGAGCCCTTTTGGCTCAGCGCTATAGGATCAAAAGGAGGGACAGCTCCGCTCGAACCTCCAAACAGGACCATCATGCCGCGCGGCCGCAGGACATTGAGTCCTTTTTCAAAAGTGGTCTTGCCCACCGAGTCATAGACCACGTCCACACCTTTGTCCTGGGTCAGACGTTTGGTCTCACTTTCAAAGTCCGTCTGCGTATACAGAATGACCTCGTCCGCCCCGGCTTCGAACGCCAGTTTGGCCTTCTCCCCGGTCGAAGCCGTTCCGATCACGCGAGCTCCGATGTTATGCGCGATCTGCACCAGCAGCAGCCCGACTCCACCCGCCGCCGCTTGCACCAGGGCTGTGTCCCCGCGCTTCAGCGGGAAAGTGCTGTAAGCCAGGTAGTGGGCCGTCATGCCTTGCAGCATGATCGCGGCGGCTTCGCGGTCGCTTACGCCTTGCGGAATGTGGACGAGGCGGTCGGCCGGGACAGCGACATATTCCGCGTACGAGCCCATGATGCTGCTCCAGGCAACGCGGTCGCCCACTTTTACCGACTTGGCCCCCGCGCCCACCGCCGAGACCACACCGGCCCCTTCCTGGCCAATCACGAACGGCAGCGCGACGGGATACCTGCCCTCGCGATGGTAAACATCAATGAAATTCACGCCCGAGGCGGCTACCTTCACCACCGCTTCGTTAGGCTTGGGTTGCGGAACAGGAATGTCTACAAGTTCGAGAGCTTCCGGGCCGCCGGTTTTTCTTACTTGAATAGCTTTCATATGAGCGTGGAATGACCTGAGATTGAAGGATTCAAACCAACGAAGCTTACTTGAGTAGGCAGGGCACGGGCAAGCTTGCATCGCGCGGGCCAACGTAGCGCCGGCGTCCCGCCTGTCCCATGGGCGGGCAGGATGCCCGCCAGACAGTCGGCGGGACGCCGGCGCTACGATTCAAGCCCACCGGAGAGCGAAAATCGCAATCGGGTGCCCTAGAATGGAAGCCTCAAAACGCCCAGGGAGGACGCCGGATGAAAACACTAGGAGTGATCGGAGGCATCGGGCCGGAGTCTACGATCGAATATTACCGCCACCTGATTGCGGCCTATCGCGCGCGGAAACCCGACGGGAGTTATCCGACCATCGTCATCAACAGTATCAACATGAGGACGTTGCTGGACATGATTGAAGCCGACGATCGGGTCAGGATGGTCGAGTACCTGGTGGGCGAAATTCAAAAGCTGGCCAACGCCGGCGCGGAGTGCGGCCTGCTGGCCGCCAATACGCCTCATATCGTGTTTGACGAAATCCGCCGGCAAGCGGCGATTCCAATGGTGAGCATCGTAGAGGCAACGCGCGACGCAGCGAAAGCCCTGGGACTTCAAAGAATCGGGCTGTTTGGCACCCGCTTCACGATGCAGGGGGATTTCTATCCCCAGGTATTTTCTGCGGCGAAAATCGAACTGGTTGTGCCCCAGGCTGACGAGCAAACCTACATTCACGACAGGTACATGAACGAATTGGTGAAGGGCACCATTTTGGCCGAGACCCGCAGAAGGTTGCTGGCAATCGTCGGTCGCATGAAAGAGCAGGAGCGCATCGAAGGCCTGATTCTGGGCGGGACAGAGCTGCCGCTGATCCTGGGCGACGTCACCGACAGCGGCATCCCTTTTCTCGATACCACGCGGATCCATGTAGAGGCGGCAGGTGCGAAGGTCTGGTCGTAGGCAAATATCCCGGAGACGAAACCGAGATTTGGGTTCGCGCTTCCCGCTATTTCCGATTCCTCTGTTACAATTTAACTCCGGCACATGGACAGATGCGCCGGGTCGCAGGCCTTCGACAAAGGCTTTGCACGCAGCAAAATAGCGGGTCTCCCACTGATCCGCTGCAAGAAGCTGGGGACGTAGTTCAGTTGGTTAGAACGCTGCCCTGTCACGGCAGAGGTCGCGGGTTCGAGTCCCGTCGTCCCCGCCATTCTTTCCAAAAAAGTTAGTCCACTTTTGGAAAATCGGCGCGATATACAAGAAAATACACATTAAGCGACGCCGGCTGCGACCGGTGTCGTTTTTTATTCCGGCAGAATCATTTCCAATGCTTTGCTCTGCGCTTGCCGCTTCTTGCTGCTGAAACTGTTGCCTGGACCCCTGCCTTTATATACCTTGACACGTATATGCTCTGTGGAGTATATCAAGCGAATGGAATCTGTGTTCGAAGTCATTGTGGAGCCGAACCGCCGCGCGATATTGAGCCTCCTGGTCTCGTCACAACAGTCCGTGGGAGAGATCGAGCGTCAGCTTCGTATGCCACAGCCGACCGTGTCAAAGCACCTGCGAGTGCTGCGCGAGGCCGGTTTCGTGGAATCCACGGTGGACGCACAGCGCCGTCTCTACCGGCTGAAACCTGAACCACTTCAGGAGGTGGATGCCTGGCTGGCTCCCTTCCGTAGGTTCTGGTCCGCTCACCTGGATGCTCTCGAACGCCACCTCGACCGCATGGATCAACGTCCGCATGGATCAGCAACGCCAACGAAAAGGAAGACAAGGAGAAGACGGCGCGGCCCAAACCGCGAACGTTGACTAAGGAGAAACGAAATGAAAATCAAAGTGACCAGCATATACGTGGACGACCAGAACAAGGCCCTGAGCTTCTATACGGAGGTACTGGGCTTTGCCAAGAAGACCGATTTCAGTCAGGGCCCATATCGCTGGCTGACCGTGGCCTCGGCCGAGGAGCCGGACGGCACCGAGCTGCAGCTGGCTCTGAACAACAGCCCCGCGGCCAAAGCGTATCAGCAGGCGCTGTTTCAACAGAGCCAGCCCGCGATCATGTTCTTCACCGACGACGTCCAAGGTGACTACGAAAGGACCAAGGCCCGCGGCGCGGAGTTCACCATGCCGCCCACCGACGTGACGGGCTCGACCATTGCAATGCTGAAGGACACGTGCGGCAACCTCATTCAGCTCACCCAGCTGGCACGCTATTAAAGGAAGGCAAGAAAAAGATGAGCAATCGCGCGCAGTACACACCAGGTCCGGCCAGCGGGGCGCAGATACGAAAGCACCGGGGACAAAACGATGAAGAGAAGTGGACGCTCATTCTCGTCAGAGATCTGCGCCACTCGCCGGAAAAGTCTGGCAGGCGCTTACGGACCCGGCGCATCTGCGCGAGTGGGCGCCCTTCGACGCCGACGGGAGCCTGGGTACGGTTGGAAGTGAGGTGAAGCTCACCACGGTGGGAGCGCCCACGCCGCGCGTGACCGAAACAACCGTGACGCGAGCCGACGCTCCCAACGCGCTTGAGTACAAGTGGGGTGGCTTCGATATACGGTGGGAACTCGAAGCCTTTGGTGGCGGCGGCACGCGCCTGACACTGTGGACCAACATCGGTCACCGCTTTATCTCCATGGGAGCTGCTGGGTGGCACATTTGTTTCGATGTCCTGGATCGCCTTCTCAGTGGAACTCCCATCGGCCGTATCGTCGGCCCCGAGGCCATGAAGTTCGGCGGCTGGCAGCGATTGAACGCCGAGTACGCAAAGCAGTTCGGCGTTGAGCCCCCCAACTGGCCGCCTCAGGCGGGTCAAAAGTCGTGAATCGGGGGATCGCAATAAATGCGCCAACCACTCAAGAGGAATAAAAAGGAATTGTCACCAGAACAACGTAAAGAACTGCTCGGAGCATTGAAAGCCCGTTTTGAGAAACACATGAACCGCCACAAAGGTCTTGAATGGGCTAACGCACAGGCAAAGCTCGAAGCTAATACTGAAAAGCTGTGGTCACTCAACGAAATGGAAAAGACAGGCGGTGAACCGGATGTTGTTGGTCATGATGAAAAGACGGGCGAATACATTTTTTATGATTGTTCACCGGAAAGTCCGAAAGGCCGCAGAAGTGTTTGCTACGACCGTGAAGCGCTGGAGTCAACGAAAGAACATAAGCCAGCAGATAACGCGATTGACATGGCAGCCGCCATGGGCGTTGAGCTTCTAACGGAAGAGCAATATCGAGGGTTGCAGAAACTTGGAAATTTCGATACGAAAACATCAAGCTGGGTGAAAACGCCTTCGGATATCAGAAAACTCGGCGGCGCCCTCTTTTGCGATCGCCGCTTCAACACTGTTTTCCTGTATCACAACGGTGCCGAATCTTACTATGCCGCCAGGGGGTTCCGAGGCTGGCTAAGGGTCTAGCGAGAACAATTTCATGTCTTACACGTGGGCGGCCTATGGTCGCGGAGTGTCGTCACTTGGGCGCTCACCCCTTCGAGCACGCCGATAGCCGGAGGACAAATCTAATCATGAAAGATGCCGCCAAAACGGTCGATTTTTCGCTGGATTCACATCGTCTTTAGCGTTCCGATACTCGGTTATATCATAGTCCGTTTGAGAGACTTCCAGACTATGCTCCCGCAACTCGGTTTGTCTTCCTTCCTGTAATGGTCATTTCCGGATTGTGGATGTGGAAAGGCCATGTCCTTCGACGACTTATTTCGAAGAGATCAGCCTAACAAGATGATGCAGATAACCCGAGTCGCCTCGTAGCCGCCTGAGCTATGAGGCCGAGGTTGACAGGGTGTTCGTTTTCCCTTGACGGTAAGTGAAACGGTCCAATTACAATCGCGGCGTGCCACGGAAAATCATCCTGGGATTCGGAATCAGCATCGACGGCTACATTGCGCGACGGAACGGCGCCGTGGATTATCTGGTGATAGACAAAGAAGGCGAAGCGCTGATGGCAGACTTCTTCGCCAAGATCGACACCACCATCATGGGCCGCAAGACAGCGGCTGCCACGGCGGAAATGCGCAAGAGTGGCGAGATTCCGGAGATGCCGGGCATCTCCAACTACGTGTTTTCGCGACGTTGGAAGCCGGGCAAACGCGACGGATTCGAAGTGGTGAGCGGATCTCTGACCGCCTTCGTGAGAAAGCTAAAACGCCGCAAAGGGAAAGACATCTACCTGGGCGGCGGGGGACAGTTGTGCCGCAGCTTCCTGCAACTGGTGGACGAACTCTTCCTCGGTCTTGGTCCCGTTCTCTTAGGTGATGGCGTCCCGGCTTGCCGGGCAAGTTCCCGCAGCGCGACTTGTAGTTGACAGAGAAAATGCGCAGTCCTATCGAATGGATCGGTCGCGCTGCTCCGCGGATACGGACGAAGACAAGCCGATAATCCGGAACCGGGGCTTGAGGTCGGCCTCCGTCCAGTCCACCTTCTTGAAGACCCCGTCTCTTCTTGTCTTGAGGAACCAAAATGGCTTACCTTTTAGAACACTTCTTCGAGACCACGGCGAAGCCTTTGCCTAGCTACTTTCCGTCGCAAAAATCAGCTTTCTGACGTAAGCCCGGTGACAGAACACGCAACGGATAGGATCTTCCGTGGTGATTTTGCGCATGTCTTTCTCATGCGCGAGGCATTGGACGATGCCGGCCTAGGTGCTCTGTCGCGCAAGATAGCACCCCATCTGGATCATGTCCGCAATCACGCCCAGCCCTACCCAACGGCGCATGCCTTGCAGACAGGATACAGGCAACGACGTAACCCATGTGTTCGTTTGAGCACACTCATTTCGTCCTTCTTGATCCCGGTCCTCCACTTTTGCCCTTTCCGAAACCAACGCTGGTGCTGAAGACGCTTCCGTTCGCTACTCGTGGTTTTCTTGTTGGGTACTGACATCCACCGCACGCCCTGCGCTTGCCCCGC